>NZ_PJQW01000022.1 GCF_004303025.1 Flavobacterium sp. J27
TATTAAAATTAGGTACAAATCAAATTATGCTTATTACTAATTAAGTTTTGTTTGAGCCAAATTAAGTTATGCTTATTGCTAATTAAGTTTTGTTTGAACCAAATTAAGTTTTGCTTATTGCTAATTAAGTTATGTTTAAACCAAATTAAGTTTTGCTTATTACTAATTAAGTTATGTTTCAACCAAATTAAGTTTTGCTTATTACGAATCAAATTACGTTTCAACCAAATTAACTTCAGCTTATTCATTAAACCTTAAGTGGAACTAAAATAATTATGTAACTTTAGTTACAAGTCTGTGTAACTTTGGTTACCAATTGGGCCATTTTGCCATTGTACTTTTGTTTTAGAAATTAAGAACAAAATAGCAATGAAGAACATAAAATGGAACCTTTTTACAGGCGTACTCTTTTTTACAGCAGGAGTTTTTAGCCAAGAAACTATCTCAATTTCAAAAGAAGAAATACTACAAAAAGCTTCTGAGAAAAATTTACAAGTGCAAGCTGCTGAAGCATCTTACGAATCTACCAAAGCCGATTATCGTCAATCGAATGCTTTGTTTTTTCCGAATGTAAATGTGTCTTATACAGGTATGGTTACCACCAATCCGTTAATGGCATTTGGTTCGAAATTAAATCAGGAAATCTTAACCCAAGCTGATTTTAATCCTGCTTTGTTAAATAATCCCGATCAAACTCAAAATTTTGCGACTGTTATTGAAGTCAAACAACCTTTAATTAATGTAGATGGATTGTTTGGAAGACAAGCGGCAAAAGCCAAAATGGATGCTTTTCAATTGCAAACGGAACGAACCAAAGAATATGTGATCTTAGAAGTTTCTAAAGCTTACATGCAACTACAATTGGCTTACAAAGCAGTTACAGTTTTAGAAAAAGCCAATGAAACCGCAAAAGGAAATCTGAAATTAGTAGAAAATTATTTTAACAACGGCATGCTACAAAAAACTGATGTGTTAAATGTACAAGTTCGTGTAAACGAAATAACAAACCAATTGCAATATGCCAAAAGCAATGTGCAAAATGCATCCGATTATTTGGCTTTTCTTTTAAATGAAGATACCAATGGAAAAGTATATGTGCCAGCAGAATCTTTAGCAAATGAAGTAACCTTTGAAGTTGTTGAGGTGGATTTGAATACCAATAGGAAAGATATTCAAGCCATGGAAAAATCAACCGAAGCCTATAAAAAAATGTTTCAATCTTCTAAGTATGGTTTTTTACCACGTTTAAATGCGTTTGGAAATTATCAATTATACGATAGCCAATTCTTAGGAACTCAAGCGAAAGGCTATTTGATTGGAGCGCAATTGTCTTGGGATGTATTTGATGGCTACAAAAATATTGGGAAAACCCAAAAAGCAAAAGCCGATTTTAATAAAGCCAAAATTGAAACCGAACACTACAAAAAACAAAGCCTTTTAGAAATTACTAAAACCAATCGTCAATTATTGGATGCTGAAAATAAACTGCAATTAAGCCAATTGGCTTATGAACAATCTCAGGAAGTTTTTCGCATTCGTCAAAATCGTTTTGCACAAGGTTTAGAAAAAACAACCGATTTACTCGCAGCAGAAACACAAATGGCTCAGAAAGAATTGGAAGTATTGCAAGCTGTTTTTGAATATAATTTCACCAAAGAATATTTACAATTTTTAATGAAATAAATCCGTCAGTTCGAGTGTTTTTTATGAAATGCAATGCAATAAAAAATGTATCGAGAACAAAAAATATAAAGTAAAACTTCTCGATACGCTTCGCACTCGAAGTGACGTGAAGAGATAACAGAAAGTAAATAACCGTCAACAGACCACCTATACTAATAAAATATGAAAAAAATAACTTTAATTATAATCGTAACACTTGTCACAATGTCTTGTGGAAGTGAAACCAAGAATAGCACTGATACTTCCTCTCCAATCAAAGTGATGGTCTATGGGAAAACCAGTACTGCAACACAAACCTATGTGGCAGCAAGTGGAAAAATTGAATCTGAAAATAGTGCGAACTTGAGTACTAGAATGATGGGATTTGTAATCAAAGTACCTGTTAAAGTAGGACAGAAAGTAAAAGCAGGACAATTGTTAGTTAGTATTAACAACACCGATTTGCAAGCTAAAAAAGCACAAGTAGATGCTTCTATTATTCAAGCTACAGCTGCTTATAACAATGCTAAGAAAGATTATGAGCGTTTTACCAATTTGTTTGCGCAACAAAGTGCTTCTCAAAAAGAATTAGATGATATGACCGCTCGTTATGAAATGGCAAAAGCTGGTTTAGAAGCAGCGAAACAAATGCGCAACGAGATAAATGCCCAATTTGCTTATGCAAATATTACAGCTCCTTTTAGTGGAATAATTACCAATTCTTTTGTGAAAGAAGGCGATATGGCTAATCCAGGGATGCCTTTGATCAGTATAGAAGGTGCTCAAAAACTACAAGTTACTGCTATGGTTTCTGAAAATGATATTACTTCTATTACTAATGGGATGCAAGTAAAAGTGTTGGTAAAGTCGTTAGGAACCACAGTAAACGGAACAGTTAGTGAAGTGAGTTTGTCAGCTAGAAATACGGGCGGACAATATTTAGTAAAAATAGATTTAGAAAAAACCGATGCTAAAATTTTGTCGGGCATGTTTGTAAATGTACAATTTCCAATAGAAAAGCAACAAATCGCTAATGAAACCACTACTGTTTTGGTTCCTGAATCGGCTTTGATTAGAGAAGGACAATTGACAGGAGTGTATACTTTAGGCGATAATGATATTGCCATCTTACGTTGGTTACGTATAGGAAAAAAATATGGAAATGAGGTGGAAGTATTGTCAGGATTGTCAGCTAATGAACCTTATATCGTGGCTACAGAAGGGAAGTTGTATAATGGAGCAAAAGTGAGTATAAAGTAATCCGTCACAGTTTTGTCACTTCAAGCTGTCACCTCGAGCGCAGTCGAGAGGCGAGAAGTCTAACTTTTAAACTTAAAAAAATGCAAGAAGGTATATCAGGAAAAATAGCCCATTTTTTCATTAATTCGAAACTAACCATTTTATTAATGGTAGCTTTAATGATAATTGGCTCATACAGTTCGTTCTTAATTCCTAGAGAAGAAGAACCACAAATCAATGTTCCCATGGCAGACATCATGGTGGGTTATCCAGGTGCTAGCCCTAAAGAAGTGGAAAGTAGGGTAATTAAACCTTTGGAAAAAATCATTGGAAATATCAAAGGAGTAGAGCATATTCATAGTATGGCCATGAACGGTCAGGCAATGATAGTTGTACAATTTTACGTAGGAGAAAACAGTGAAGATTCTTATGTGAAGTTATATGACGAATTGATGAAACACCGCGATATGTTTCCTCAAGGTGTGTATCAACCTATGGTTAAAACACGTTCGATAGACGATGTTCCGATGTTAGGGTTAACGCTTTGGAGCGAAAATTATAGTGATTTTCAATTGCGTCAAATTGCGGAAGAAGTTACTTCGGAAATAGAAAAAGTAAAAGATGTAGCCATTACCAAAGAAATTGGAGGTAGAACACGAGAATTAAAAGTTGTGTTGGATAAAGATAAAATGGCTGAAAATAATGTGGATGCTTTGAGCATTATGCAAATGATTCAAGCCAATAATGGCAGTGCACAATCTGGAAATTTTGTTCAAAACGACACCGAATATTTAGTGACTACAGGGCAATTTTTAACGACTTCTGAAGATGTTGAAAATTTAGTTATTGGTGTAAACCAAAATAAACCCGTGTATTTAAAACAAGTTGCTATCATTCAAGACGGACCGCAAACTCCTAAAAATTACGTGTCTTTTGGTTACGGAAAAGCCAATGAGAATTACAATCAATTTAAATCAGAATATCCTGCGGTTACCATTTCTGTTGCTAAAGTAAAAGGAGCAGATGCCATGCAAATTGCAGATAAAATTCTGAGCAAAGTGGAAACTTTAAGAAAGAATTTAATTCCTACAGATGTTCATGTAGAAGTGTCTCGCAATTATGGAGAAACAGCGTCTCATAAAGTGGGAGAATTGCTATTGCATTTAGGAGTAGCCATTATAGCAGTTACTATTTTAGTTATGCTAGCCATGGGGTGGCGAGGAGGTTTAGTCGTTTTCTTTTCGGTGCCTTTAACCTTTGCTCTTACTTTGTTTAGTTATTATTTATTAGGATACACTTTAAATAGAATTACGCTTTTTGCATTGGTTTTTGTAGTAGGAATTGTTGTAGATGATAGTATTATTATTGCAGAAAACATGCATAGGCATTTTAAAATGAAGCGTTTGCCTTTTAAACAAGCTGCCATTTATGCCATAAATGAAGTAGGTAATCCAACCATTTTAGCAACTTTTACCGTTATTGCTGCCATTTTACCTATGGCATTTGTATCTGGAATGATGGGGCCTTATATGAGTCCGATGCCAATTGGCGCTTCAATAGCCATGTTATTGTCCTTATTTGTTGCTTTAACGGTAACACCTTATTTAGGATATCATTTGCTTCAGGAGAAAGACGAACAGGAGCACAAAGACGAACAAGGTTTAGAAACTAGTTGGATTTTTAAAATCTATAAGAAATTGGAACAACCCTTATTAGATAGTTCTGTAAAAAGAAATCTGATGTTTGGAATTACTATTTTGCTGTTATTAGGTTCTGTAGTGATGTTCTTTACCAAATCGGTTGCTGTAAAAATGTTGCCTTTCGATAATAAAAATGAATTCCAAGTAGTCATCGATATGCCAGAAGGAACAACTTTAGAAAGAACAGCAGTAGTTACTAAAGAAATTGCACAATATCTTACCACGATTCCTGAGGTAGTGAATTATCAAAATTATATTGGAGCGTCAGCACCTATTACATTTAATGGTTTGGTAAGACATTATGATATGAGGGGTGGAAGTAATATGGCAGATATTCAAGTGAACTTGTTGCATAAAGAGGATCGAGATTTGCAAAGTCATGATATTGCCAAACTTGTGCGTCCACAAATCCAAAAAATTGCTAAAAAATATGGAGCCAATGTAAAAATTGTAGAAGTGCCACCAGGTCCTCCAGTTTTATCTACTTTGGTAGCTGAGGTGTATGGTCCGAATTATGAGGAGCAAATTAAAGTTGCCCATCAAGTTAAGAGAATTTTAGAAACCACTTCGGATGTAGTGGATACCGATTGGATGGTTGAAGCTCCTCAAGTAGAATATAAATTGGAAATTGATAGAGAAAAAGCCATGCTAAATGGGATTGCTCCACAGCAAGTGGTAGGGAATTTAACCTATTTGTTAAGAGAAATACCAGTATCTAATTTATATGATGAACGTTCAAATAATCCTGTAGGTATCGTTTTGTCTTTGGCAGATGCTGATAAAACCTCACTTCAGGATATTGAAAACTTAAAAATTAAAGGCAATCAAGGAAATGTAATACCTGTAAGCGATTTGGTAAAAGTAAAAACAGATACTTTACAAAACACGATTTATCGTAAAGATCAGAAAAGAGTGGTGTACGTTTTGGCAGATATGGCTGGCGTTTTAGAAAGTCCAGTTTACGCTATCCTAGGAATGAATGAAAAATTACAACAAATGCAATTGCCTTCAGGATATAAAGTGGATGAATTGTATATAGATCAACCTTCAGATGAAAGTAATTTTACGGTAAAATGGGATGGAGAATGGCAAATTACGTTAGAAGTTTTTCGTGATTTAGGAGCCGCTTTTTTAGTGGTAATTATTATCATTTATATGCTTATTGTAGGTTGGTTCCAAAATTTTAAAACTCCTATAGTGATGATGGTAGCTATTCCATTATCTTTAGTAGGTATTGTTTTAGGACATTGGTTATTAGGCGCTTTCTTTACGGCTACTTCCTTTATAGGTATGATTGCATTGGCTGGAGTTATGGTACGAAATTCGGTATTATTAATTGATTTTATTGAAATACGTTTAAATGATGGTATCCCAATAAAACAAGCTATTATTGAAGCAGGAGCCGTGCGTACGACACCTATTTTATTAACTACAGGTGCAGTAGTAATTGGCGCTTCGATTATTTTGTTTGACCCTATCTTTCAAGGATTAGCCATTTCGTTAGTTGCAGGAGCTATAGTTTCTACTTTACTAACATTGCTTGTTGTACCGTTGATCTATTATATCACCGAGAGAAAAAAATGGAAAAAAAATAATTAAAAAAACACATTATGATAAATAGATTAATAAGAGCTATTGCAGGAACATTGATACTACTTAGTGTTCTGTTAGCGATGTATGTGAGCCATAATTGGTTATGGTTTACCCTTTTTGTAGGAGCTAATTTGTTACAATCTTCGATTACAAAATGGTGTTTAATGGAAGATATACTTAGGAAAGTATTCAAAATTAAAGAGTAAATATTTGAAAATAAAAAATGCCGTTGTATTAAAGCGGCATTTTTTATTGTTTATAGTAAATAATTCAAAGATTTATTTTTTTGCAATATATACGGCAGTCCCAGTTATGGTAACAGTTACATAATTACTTGCTGTTAATTCCATGTCAACATTTATCCCTACTACTGCATTAGCGTTTAATTTTTCAGCATTTTCTTTTAATTGAGAAAAAGCTTTTTCTTTCACTTCTGCGATACTGTCACTAATGCCTTCATAATATTTTTGCATGTTAAATGTCATTTTCATTTTTTGCATATTTACTGCTATTCCAGATACGATACCTAAATATTCAATTATTTTATAATCTTCAATTGATGGAGTGGTGGTTAAAATCATAATTTGTGATTTATAAGTTTGTTTAATTAGTCTCATAAAAAGTAGAAATGTTTCAATCTATTATATCATTTTGGTACAAAAACTAAATATTGAATTGTAATTTGATTACATTTCTTTTTAAAAAGAATATCTTAAGTAGATATTTGGGGTAATTTTAAGTGCATACGTATTTACTTTTTCAATCGAATTAGTATTTGTGTTAATCCTAAAATACTGATTTAAAATATTTTGATTGTTGAATAAATTTTGAATAGACGCACCTACTTGTAATTGTTTTTTTTCGCTAAAAGAGAAAGTGTAGCCAGCAGAAATATTGGTTTGGAAGAAATTTGGTAAGCGGTCAGAATTTGGATTTTGATATGTAATTGTGTTGTCTTGTATGGTGTTGTTTAAAGGAAATGTAGTAGGTCTACCAGTAAACCATCTACTTCCGAAAGCAATTTTAAAAGCATCAAAATGGTATACAATTCCGAAACTTACATTGTGTTGAATATCAAAATTATTAGGAAATTTTTCGGGGTTAAACATTTTGAAATCATAAGTGTTTTGCGATATAGTATAACTAATCCAAGACGTAAAATCATTAATTTGTTTTTGAATTAATAATTCTGAACCTATTGTTGTGTAATTGCCAATTCTATTTTCAAATTCTAATTGGTTTTGAAAACCCTGACTTTTTGTTGTAATACCAGTTACTTTTTTATAAAAATTATCTACTGAAAACAGCCAATTTTGTTTCTTAAAAGTAAAACCTACTGCAACTTGATCGCTTTTAATTATAGGGATGTCTTGATTATTCACTAAAATCCATCTTCTTTTTTCTACGCCTAAAAAATCTTGTTGTAAGTCTATGATTTGAGTAGTTGTTTGGTGTTTTTTTTCTGCTAATATTTGAGTTGAGAATAAATTTGATAATTGGTAATTAAAACGGAATCTTGGTTCTAAAATAAAAGAGTTAAAAGGTGTAATAAAGTTGTTTCTAATTCCAAAACTACTTTCTAATTTTTTGTTTTTAGAAAAATATTCAAGTTCAGAAATAAGTGCATGATTGTGTAGTACTTCTTTTGTATTTCTAAAAAATGAAGGAGAATTAATTTGGTCTGTATTGCGAATTCCAATCTCATGAAATTGATATCCATTTTTAAATGTGAAAAAAGGATTTAAAATAGTATGGTGTTCTACATGAAAACCTGTATCTAAAACAGTGTTTTCTTGTGTAAATATTTGATTACCATTAATAGATTCATTTCTAGAATCTACTTTGTAATTTGAAGCATAAATGGTAACTAAAGAATTGTTTTTAGTATTCCAATTTCGTTTAAATAAAAGACTTCCTCCAAAAGATTGTTGGTCTAACGAACTATTTTTGGTAATTGCATTATTGTTTTCAATTTTAGACTGATTAAAATTCAGTTGATTAGAAATTGTAATAAAGTTTATTTGTAGTTTGTTTTTTTCGTTTATTTTTTGGTCAAATTGAATTGAAGTATCGTAAAAGTAAAAATTAGCATCTGTTGTAAAATCAATATTTTGATTGTCTTTAACAGAAGAAACCACTGTATTCTGAAAAATACGCTCAAAATAATTATTGTATGTAGGGGAACGTAAAAAATCGGTATAAGATCTTCTGCCACTAATAGTTAGAGAAGCCTTTTTTGAAAGGGAAAAACTTTTATTAAAATCAATATTAATTAAATTAAGGCCAATAGCACCCGTATGATTAGTTGTTTGAGTTGTAATAGAAATGGTACTAGAAACACTTTCTCCATAAAATGCAGAACTTCCGTTTTTAATAATTTTTATTTTATTCGGTAAATTTGGATTTAAAATTGAAATAAGTCCATAAAAATGACCTGTTTGAAATAGTCTTATTTCATTCCATAAAAATAAATTTTGATCATGAGAACCACCTCTTACATTAATATTAGAAATGGTTTGATCTATACTGTTAATGCCAGGTAATTGTTGCATTGTTTGAAAAACGTCTGGTTCGGTTAAACCAGGTAAAATAGAGAATTTTTTAGGTTGAATTTCAAACGAACCATCACTATTTTTACTTATTCCTTTGGTTAAATATACTTGTGCAATAACTTCTTTTAATTGATTAGAATTTGGTTCTAAGAGCCATTGTGAGCAATCATTTTTTTTTAGCTCAAGAGGTTCTAGGTACATTTTTTTATAGCCTAAATGGCTCACTTCAATTGTATTTGAAGAATTATAAGTTAGTTCGAAATAACCCTTTTGATCAGAAAGGGCAAAAGTATCGCTGTGGTTAAAATGTACCGATGCATTTTCAATTTTTTCATTGGTTTCAGCATCAATTAAATAGCCACAAATTTTAATGTCGTGGTTTGCGATTATAGCAATATAGTTTTCGGTTGCAAAATGAAATTGTAAATTACTATTTTGTGAAACATATTGTAATTTGTTTTTTAAAGTTACTTCTTTTGTAGGAGGAATCATTTTAAAAGAACTAATGTCGGTTTCAAGATAATTAAAAGTTACAAGATGCTGTTTTTCTATATTAGATAGAATTATTTTTAATTCAATAACATTGCCTTTATCCTGAGCAAAAGGGTTCAGAACAAAGGCAATAAAAAATAAGTATGAAAATAAAAGATTAAATTTCATTCCTTTTCTTCAATTCATATTGAAAGGCAGAAATTTTTATCGGTTGTAATTGATAGGTCGAGGCAATAATTTCCAAAGCTACATCCAAATTGTTGTTTGGGACTTTTCCTGTAAAGAGTTGGTTTCCAAATTTAGAATTATACTTTATAGAAATATTGTATTGACGTTCAATTTCTTCTATAATGTTTTTTAATTGTTCTTTTTCAAATACTATTTCATTTCTTAACCAGCTAGGAAAAGTTTCTGTAGTTTTTGATTTAATAATAATTTCATTGTTTTCAAATGAAACTTTATCACCTTGTTTTAGAATGATAATTTCGTTGTTTTGATTTACTTGTACACTTCCTTCAAAGCAAATTACGTCAAAACGCTTATTTCTTGTTTTAACATTAAATTGAGTTCCTAAAACAGTTACCTTGCCTAAGCTTGTATTAACATCAAATTTTTTTCCTTTAGCCACTTTAAAATATGCTTCTCCATCGAGATGCAAGATTCTGTTGTTGTCCCAGTTTTCTTTTTTATACTTTATTTCAGAACCAGAATTTAAAGTAATTTCAGAGTTGTCTGGTAAAACAAATACAGATTTTTTGCCATTTTTTGCCATTTCAGTTACCAAATTATTTTCTTGGTAAAACATAAAAATACCTAAAGAAACAAGAATTAATGCTACAATTCTGAAAAACCAGTTTTGAGCCATTTGAATAACTTTAGAGGAATCATCTTTGCTTACTAACACTTTGTTTAGCATGTTTTCTTCGTCAAAATCTTTGGTCTTTAATTCTGCAGAATGTGTTCTAATTTTTTCATATAAAGAAAAATCATGACTTTCTTTCAGGTCATGTAACTCTTGTTCGGATAATTCATCATTCATCCATTTAGCAAGTGTATATTTTTCTTCCATTTTAGGTGCTCTTTAATTATAAACAAATAAATAAGGCTTTACCCTACTTAAAATTAGTAATCTCTTTTTTTATTTGTACTAAAGCTAAGTGGATTCTTTTTTCTACAGCCTTAATACTTATATTTAGTTCTTCTGCTATTTCAGCATATTTTTTTCCATCAATACGATGCATTAAAAAAGCAACGCGTTGTGTCTCGTTAATATTGTTTATGGCTTGTAATAATTTCTTTTTAAATTCTTCTTCTTCAAGAATATAATCTGGACTTTCATTGTCTGTGTCCTTTGTATGGTTATTTTTTGAATATTCTAATACTACTTTTTGATGAGAAATTACATTCAAAGAAGCATTATTTGCTACTCGATAGATATAAGCTTTTGCTTTTTCAATTGGTACATCTTTGCAATTTTGCCATAACTTTACAAAAGCTTCTTGTGTGATGTCTTCTGCTAATTCTTCATTGCCAAATTTATATAAAATGTAATTTCGTAATGCTTTTGCATTTAATCTAAAAAAAGCAGTAAAATTTTTCTCTTCACAAATGTTTTTCTCTTCCATTAAAAAAATATAAAAAAACAGGTAGGGTAAAATTGAAAATAACTGTTTTGTCTATAGAAGCAAATTTATGAAAATAAACGAAACAAACTAAATTTTTATAATACGAGTATGCAAACAGAGAAAAAGACTTTTGAAGAAAAGAAGATAAATTATAGAATTATTCAAACCATGATTTGGGGATTAATTTTGTTACTTGTTTATAATTTGTATACATTATATTAAAAAATTAGTGATTCATATTTGATATTTATGAAAATTTTTAACAGCATATTATTAAGCTCTATTTTCTTTTTAACGTTTTCTTGTCAAAATGAAGAAAATGACATAGAAGTTGATTCTAGAAGTACTTTAACGTCTAATGCACCTTTGTTTCAATTAGTGGAAAGGGTTGTTCAAAACCCAACTTCTTTAGACAATGTTTTAGATAGTTCTAGTTGTTTTGCAGTGCAATTACCAGTAACCATTATTGTTAATAGTCAACAAATTACAGTTAGTAGCGCAGCAGATTATCAATTGGTACAAGATGCAATTGATGCTTTTTCAACAGATGACGATATTGTGAATTTTATATTTCCTATTACAATACAATTTCAAAACTTTGACACACAGGTAATTGTTGATTCTGATGCTTTGGAAGATGTTTTAGAAGGTTGTGAAGATGGCGAAGATGAATTTAATGAGATTGAATGTATATCGTTTCATTATCCTATAGTCTTAAATACATTTGACAGTACAAATCAATTAGCTACAACAGTAACATTTCAAAATGATATCGATTTTTATAATTTTCTAGATGATATAGATGAAACCATTTACATTGCCATTAATTATCCTATTTCGGTAGTAAATTCGAACAGTCAAACGGTTATTATTCATTCTAATGCACAATTAGAAAATGCTTTAGAAGAAGCGATAGAAGAGTGTAATGCTACTAGTAATATTACGTTAGCTTCCGTAATTACAGATGGAACTTGGAGGGTTTCTTATTTCTTTAAAAATAATTTAGTGCAAACCAATGATTTTGTAGCTTATGAGATAACGTTTTTTCCAAATGAAACAATGCAGGTTGTAGGAAATGGAACTGTGGTTAATGGCGTATGGACAATAAATGCATCTGGAAGTGAAAGGAAACTAGAAATTGAATTAGAGGGCAATTCTTTAATTCGATTAGAAGAAAAATGGAAAGTTATTGAATATTCAGAAACATTAGTAAAAATGAGATTAGTAGGAGAAGGAAATGGAGGAAATAATTATCTATATTTAACCAAAAATTAAATAGTTGATAATTAAAAAACTCAAAAAATGAAAAAGGAAAAATTAAGTTACTTATTGTTCGTATTTTTATTGTTAAATGTAATTACATCTTGTACCAAAGACGAGAGTAGTTCTTCAGATAAAGCAGATCCTAGTCCTGTAATTAACACAGTGAGTCAGGGTACTTGGAAGATTACTTTTTATGAGGATTCAGGAACAGACGAAACTTCTAGTTTTGAAGGATATACATTTACTTTTGGAAGTTCGAATGTGGTTACAGCTACCAATGGAAGTAATACCTACACAGGAACATGGTCAGTAACAAATAATAATTCGAATAGTTTGCATTTTAATATATCATTTAACTCTCCAGTATTGTTTTCTAGTGAATTAAATGATGATTGGGATATTATTACTTACTCTGCAACAGTATTAAAATTAGTTGATAATAGTGGATTAAGCAATGAAAAAGATTATTTAACATTTTTGAAGAATTAAAATTTGGTTTTTTATTAGTTGCCCCAATTCCATGAACCAGTCTTGTTTAAAGACTGGTTTTTTTATTATAACAAGTTATCTTCTCACTTTGAAACTTTTACACTTTATCTTATATTTGCCACTTATTAAAATCAAAACCATTATGTTTAATAATTTAACTGATAAATTAGATAAAGCGTTTCATATATTAAAAGGACACGGTAAAATAACCGATGTAAATGTAGCTGATACTTTAAAAGAGGTAAGAAGAGCGCTTTTAGATGCGGATGTTAATTTTAAAATTGCCAAAGATTTTACTACTAAAGTAAAAGAAAAAGCAATAGGTGAGAATGTATTAACTACATTACAACCAGGTCAATTACTGGTTAAAATTGTAAAAGATGAGTTAACTGAGTTGATGGGGGGCGATGTTGCAGGTATCAATTTATCAGGTACTCCTTCTGTGATTTTAATGTCTGGTTTACAAGGTTCAGGTAAAACCACTTTTTCAGGAAAATTAGCTAATTTTTTAAAGACAAAAAAGAATAAAAAACCATTATTAGTTGCTTGTGATATTTATAGACCTGCAGCAATTAATCAGTTGCATGTAGTAGGTGAACAAATTGGAGTTGAAGTATACTCAGAGCCAGAGAACAAAAATCCTGTTGAAATTGCTCAAAACGCGATTAAACATGCTAAGTCAAATGGGTTTAATGTTGTAATTGTCGATACAGCGGGACGTTTAGCAGTTGATGAGGAGATGATGACTGAAATTGCTAATGTACACAAGGCAATTCAACCTCATGAAACATTATTCGTTGTCGATGCAATGACTGGTCAAGATGCTGTAAATACTGCTAAAGCCTTTAATGATAGATTAAACTTTGATGGGGTAATCCTTACAAAATTAGATGGAGATACCAGAGGTGGTGCGGCTATTTCAATTAAATCGGTAGTGAATAAACCAATTAAATTTATTGGTACTGGTGAAAAAATGGATGCTATCGATATTTTCTATCCTTCACGTATGGCAGATAGGATCTTGGGTATGGGAGACGTTGTTTCCTTAGTTGAGAGAGCTCAAGAGCAATATGATGAAGAAGAAGCTAGAAAATTACAGAAAAAAATTGCGAAGAATGAATTTGGATTCGATGATTTCTTATCTCAAATTCAGCAAATTAAAAAAATGGGAAGCATGAAAGATCTTGTAGGTATGATTCCTGGAGCAGGAAAAGCCTTAAAAGATGTTGAAATAGAAGATGATGCGTTCAAACATATAGAAGCTATTATACAGTCTATGACTCCTGCTGAGAGAAGTAAACCATCACTTATTGATGTAAAACGTAAAACAAGAATAGCAAAAGGTTCTGGAAGAAAAATTGAAGAAGTAAATCAATTGATGAAACAATTTGATCAAATGAGTAAGATGATGAAAATGATGCAAGGTGGTGGCGGTAAAAATCTTATGAAGATGATGGGCGGTATGAAAGGAATGAGATAATATAAAGACGCGAATATTCGCGTCTTCTTTTTTATATAAAATAACTACTAACAACAACAAAATGAATTTATTAGACGGTAAGAAGGTTTCTGATGATATTAAAAATGAGATAGCAGCAGAAGTCTTAAAAATGAAAGAAAATGGAGAGAAAGTGCCTCATTTGGCTGCTATAATTGTAGGTAATGATGGAGCCAGTTTAACTTATGTTGGAAGCAAAGTAAAGTCTTGTGAAAGAGTTGGTTTTGAATCTACTTTAATTAAAATGCCAAGTACAACTTCTGAGACTGAACTTTTAAAGAAGATAAAAGAATTAAATGAAGATGATAATATCGATGGGTTTATTGTTCAATTGCCGTTGCCAAAACAAATAGATACTCAAAAAATTATTTTAGCTATCGATCCAAGTAAAGATGTAGATGGATTTCATCCAGAAAATTTTGGAAAAATGGCTTTAGATATGACTACTTTTATTCCAGCAACTCCTTTTGGAATTTTAGAATTATTAGAACGATATAATGTAGAAACAAAAGGGAAGCATACTGTTGTAATAGGTAGAAGTCATATTGTGGGAAGACCAATGAGTATTCTAATGGGGAGAAAAGGATTTCCTGGAAATTCAACAGTTACTTTAACACATAGTCATACTAAAAATATAAATCAAATTACCAGTCAAGCAGATATTATTATAACTGCTTTAGGAGTTCCCAACTATCTAAAAGCAGAAATGATTAAAGATGATGCCGTGATTATAGATGTAGGAATTACAAGGGTTCCAGATGAAACAACTGAAAAAGGATACAAGATTACTGGTGATGTTGATTTTGAAAATGTTTCTAAAAAAGCATCTTATATTACTCCTGTTCCTGGTGGTGTAGGTCCAATGACAATTGCCATGTTATTAAAAAATACTTTGTTAGCTAGAGAGCAAAAAAGAAATAGATAGTAAAGTTATAAATACTAAAAAAATAAAAAAGTTGCTTTTAAGCAACTTTTTTATTTTTAAATATGTTCTATGTTTTTAAATTTCCTTTTGAAAAAAAATATCGCAAATAAAACTCCAGCAGTACCAAGCCATATTAATTTTGAATTTATTGGAGCAGATGGCGGATCATCGTCAGCAGGAGGATCTACTTGTGCAAACCCTACAAACCCATACAGACACATAAGTAGCGTTAAAAAAGCTGTAAAAAATTTCGATTTCATTTTGTAAAAGGTTAATTTATTAGCAGTATTGTTGAATACGATTCAATTTATTGCAATAATATTAAAAAATTATGTAATACGAAAATCTGAAGTGAAAAATAATTCTACCGATGGATATTTCTGTTTGGTCATTTGAATAGAGAATTCACTGTCTGCTAAAAATACTAATTGTCCATATTTATCATGTCCTAAAAATTTTTGCTTCACACGTCTGAACTCTTGAAATTCTTCATTTTTTGGATCTTTTGGTCTTACCCAACAAGCTTTATGTGCTGGGAAATTCTCATAATTGCATTTAGCACCATATTCGTGTTCTAAACGATATTGAATAACTTCGTATTGAAGTGCACCTACAGTACCAATAACTTTTCTTCCATTCATTTCTAAGGTGAATAATTGAGCTACACCTTCATCCATTAACTGGTCGATCCCTTTTTCCAATTGTTTGGATTTTAAAGGGTCGGCATTATTTATATATCTAAAATGCTCAGGAGAAAAACTAGGAATCCCTTTAAAATTCATTTTTTCACCCTCTGTTAAAGTATCTCCAATTTTAAAATTTCCTGTATCGTGAAGTCCTACAATATCTCCTGCATAAGAGATATCAACAATTTCTTTTTTTTCAGCAAAAAAAGCATTTGGACTAGAAAATTTAATGTTTTTCCCTTGTCTAACATGTAAATAAGGCTTATTCTTTTCAAAGGTACCCGATACGATTTTTACAAAGGCCAAACGATCACGGTGTTTTGGATCCATATTTGCATGGATTTTAAAAACAAATCCACTAAATTTTTCTTCATCTGGAGCAACTAATCGAGTATCAGATTCTTTTGCTCTAGGAGTTGGAGCAATATCAATAAAACAATCGAGAAGTTCTCTTACACCAAAATTATTTAAAGCTGAACCAAAAAATACAGGTTGTAATTCGCCTTCTAAATACTCTGATTCATTAAAATCTGGATATACTTCGCTTATAAGTTCTAATTCTTCACGTAATTTTTGTGCTGGTTTTTCACCTATAATTTTTTCTAACTCTTTGTTCTCTATATCTGAAAATGCAATTGTTTCTTCTATATTTTTTCGGCTATCTCCTTCAAATAAATTGATGTTTTTTTCCCAAATGTTATAAATTCCTTGAAAATCATAACCCATACCAATGGGATAACTCAACGGAGTAACTCTTAATTTTAATTTTTGCTCTACTTCATCCATTAAATCAAATGCGTCTTTTCCTTCTCGGTCTAATTTATTGATAAAAACGATCATTGGAATATTTCTCATACGACAAACTTCTACTAGTTTCTCCGTTTGTTCCTCAACTCCTTTGGCAACATCAATAACAACAATAACGCTGTCAACAGCAGTTAAAGTTCTGAAAGTATCTTCTGCAAAATCTTTATGTCCTGGCGTATCTAGAATATTAATTTTTTTGTCTCTATAATTGAAGGCTAATACAGAAGTAGCAACAGAAATTCCTCTTTGACGTTCAATTTCCATAAAGTCTGAAGTAGCTCCTTTTTTTATTTTATTGCTTTTTACAGCACCAGCTTCTTGAATTGCACCACCAAAAAGTAATAACTTTTCAGTTAAAGTTGTTTTTCCAGCATCTGGATGAGATATAATTCCAAAGGTTCTTCTTTTCTTTATTTCGTCTTTAAAACTCATTTTTGATATTTTTTGCAAATATATAACCTTTTGGAAAACCTGATTTAATATTTTATTAGGGAAATCAATTGAATATAAAGAATGTAGATTTTATGTCACTTCTTTACTTTGATTTTTAAAAAAATAAATAGATGTTTGTCTACAAGTGAATAATTTAGAATTAGATTAATATGTTATAGATCTTTCTTTTTGCATTCTTTTCAGTAGCTACTTTTTTGTTAATAATTTTTTGTTAATAGGTCTTTATATAGTTGCTATATACATTTGAATTATTATTTTTGTGGGTTAGAAATAAAAAACACACATCATATGAGAAACATAGCATTGGTTTTAATTTGCTTTTATGCTTCATTATTTTTACAAGCTCAAGAAAAAGAAGTATTATTTACAATTGATAACCAACCTTTTTACACAGATGAATTTACAAGAGTTTATAATAAAAACTTAGATTTAGTAAAAGATGATTCTCAAAAAGATTTAGATAAATATTTAGAACTTTTCTTAGGGTATAAGTTAAAAGTTCAAAAGGCAAACAAACTAGGTCTTCAAAATGAAGCAAAATACCAAAACGAATTGCAATCTTATAGAACGCAGTTAGCTAAAAACTATTTAAACGATTCTAAAGTAACTAATGTATTAATAGAAGAAGCTTATGATCGAACAAAAAATGAAATCAGGGCCTCTCATATTTTAGTGCAAATTTCCGAGAATGCATCTCCAGCAGATACTTTAAAAGCGTATAATGCCATTATGAACCTGAAAGCAAGAGCAGAAGGCAATGAAGGATTTGAAGCAGTAGCAGCAAAATATTCTGAAGACCCTTCAGCTAAAGAAAATAAAGGCGATTTAGGCTATTTTACAGCTTTTAAAATGGTATATCCTTTTGAAAAAGCAGCTTTTTCCACTTCAGTAGGAAAAATATCAAATCCAATAAGAACACGTTTTGGATACCATATCATTAAAGTGACCGACAAAAGAGAAAATAGAGGTGAGGTTACCGTGGCTCATATTATGATCTTAAAGCCAAATAACGAGGACGCAGCTGCACAACAAAAAGCAAAACAAACGATAGAAGATATCTATAAAAAAATTCAACAAGGAGAAAATTTTGAATCTTTAGCAAAACAGTTTTCTGAAGATAAAACAAGTGCTGTAAATGGAGGTGTATTACAACGTTTTTCTGCTGGTCAACTTACCTCAGTAGAATTTGAAAATGTTGCTTTTTCATTACAAGACAAAAACCAAATTTCTGAACCATTTGAATCAAAATTTGGTTGGCATATTGCAAAACTTATAGATAAACATCCAGTTCCAAGTTTAGACGAAATGCGTTATGATTTGGAAAATAAAATTAGAAGAGACGAAAGGTCTTTAATTATAACAAATTCATTGGCAAAAAAAGCTCGGAACAAATACCCAATTTCGGTTGATGAAAAGTTACTAGCAAAAATAAAAGGTATTGTTACTAATGATTACTATAATCAATCTTGGAATGCTCCTGAAAACTTAAGTGGTTTTGATGCTTCAGTAGCCGTAATTAATTCAGATGAAAAATTAGTAGCTAAAGATTTTATTAATTATTTGGTTACCCAACAAAAAGTAGCTGCTAAAACAAGACCTATTGCTAAATTAGTTGAAGAAATTTTTCAGAAATATTTAGACGAAAAAGTAATTGCCTACTATGATAATAATTTGGAAAAAGAATTCCCAGAGTTTAAATATGTAATGGATGAGTATAGAGATGGATTATTGCTATTTGATTTAATGGAAAAAGAAATCTGGGTAAAAGCAAAAACAGATACTTTAGGTCTACAAAAATTCTATGAAAACCACAAAAATAACTATATGTGGAAGAAAAGATTAAATGTAGATTTACTTTCTTCAACAGATAATAAAATCATTAAAAAAGCACAATCTTATTTAAAAAGTGGTAAAACTTTAGAATATATTAAAGAAAAACTCAATAAAGACGACAAAATAAACGTTATGATTAAATCTGGTGTTTATGAAGAAGATTATGACGTGCTTCCAGAGTTTCAAGTTGAAAAGAAAGGAGTTACAGGAATTATTTCTAAAGGGGAATATTATTTTACAGCATTGGTAAATGAAGTAAAACCAGCTGAACCAAAAGCTATTGCCGAATGTAAAGGAAAATTAATTAATGATTACCAGCAATTTTTAGAAAATAATTGGGTAGACGAGTTAAAGAAAGAATTTAGTGTTAAAGTGGATCAAACCGTATTTAACAAAATAAAAAAACAGCTAAATAAATAATGAGATTTTTTCAAATCATCTTACTTATTGTTTTAACGACTTCATGTGATTATTTCAGGAAGCCAAAAGAACCTTTGGCAGTGGCTCGAGTGGGAGATGATTTTCTTTACCAAAAAGACATCCAAAATCTAGTGCCCAAAGGAACTTCTAAACTCGATAGTATTGCCATTGTTGAAACGTATTTAGATCGTTGGGCTACACAAAAATTATTATTTAACGGAGCAGAAATAAATCTTTCTCAAGAAAAGACGGAAGAGTATGAAGCACTAATTAATCAATATAAAATTGATTTATATACTAAAGGTTATTTGGAACAATTGGTTTTTAAAAAAATTGATACCATCGTAACAGAAGATCAAATCAAAGAATATTATGAAAAAAACAAGCAATTTTTCAAAAATCCAACAGAATTAGTAAAACTACGTTATATTAATTTAGTTAAAGAAAATCCAAAGTTTGAAAATATTAAAGCAAAGTTTACTTCCTTTGCTGCAAAAGATATTAACTATTTAGAAGATTTATCCATTCAGTTTAAAAGTTACGCTTTTAATGATTCCATTTGGGTAGATATAAATCAGGTATTTCAAAAAATTCCGTTTATAAATCTCGAGAATAAAGAAAAATATCTTGTGGACGGTATAAATTATCAATATCCAGATTCCACAACAGTTTGGTTAGTAAAAGTAAATAAAGTTTTGCCAAAAGATAGTGCTACACCGTTACAATTTTTACGACCAACCATAAAACAGGTGATTATTAATAATCGAAAATTAGAATTAATAAAGACAATAGAAAAGGAAATAACAAATGATGCAATCAAAAATAAAAAATATGAAGTGTATAAATAAAAAATCGCTACTAGCACTTTTTCTGGTTTCAATTACAGGTGTTTTTGCTCAAGCTCCTAAAGAAAAAGTTGATGGTGTGGTAGGTGTTGTAGGGGATTATGTTATTTTGGATTCTGATATCGATTTAGAATATATTCAATTAAAGGCGCAAGGAGTAGATACAAAAGAGATTACACGTTGTGAGCTCTTTGGAAAACAATTAGAAGATAAATTATATGCCCATCAAGCAATACAAGATAGTATTATTGTTTCCGATGAAGAAGTAAATAGCTATATGGATCAACAAATAGATGCCATGGTTGAGCAAGTTGGTTCTTTAGATAAAGTGATTGCTTTTTACCGTAAAAAAAATATAGATGAGTTTCGTTCTTATTTTTTTGATATTATTAAAAATAATAAGCTAACGTCTCAAATGCAGAAAAAAATTGTAGATGGTGTTGAAATTACACCAGAAGAAGTACGCAACTTTTTTAAATCAATTCCAGAAGATGAGATACCTACTTTTGGCGCAGAAGTAGAAGTAGCACAAATTGTAGTAAAACCAGTTGTTTCTGAAGAAGAGAAGCAAAAAGTAATCGATAAATTGAAGCAAATTCGCCAAGAAGTTATAGAAGGATCTAGTTTCTTTAGTAAGGCTGTCTTATTTTCTGAGGATGAGGCATCAAGTCCAAATGGAGGGTTTTATAAAATAAACCGTAAAACTAATTTTTTAAAAGAGTTTAAAGATGTTGCTTTTTCTTTAGGTGAAGGAGAAATATCTGAACCTTTTGAAACGATTTACGGATATCATATTATTATGGTTGAGAAAATTAAAGGACAGGATATAGAACTAAGACATGTTTTAATTTCTCCAAAACAGACTCCAGAAGCGATAAAAGAAGCTAAAGAAAAAATTGAACAAATTCGTACCAAAATTATCAACAAAGAAATTTCTTTTTCTGATGCCGCTAAATCTTCTTCAGATGAAAAAGAAACCCGCAATAATGGAGGTGTACTGTTAAACCCTAGAACATTAGAGCCTCGATTTGAATTAACAAAAATGGATCCTGCTTTATACGGTCAAATTTCAAGTCTTAAAGATGGTGATATTTCACAACCGATTTTAAGTGATGGTCAACAAGGAACAGGAAAGTTTTATAAAATTATTACAGTTAATAATAGAACTGAAGAACACAGAGCCGATTTTGCAAAGGATTATTTAAAAATTAAAGAATTAGCTTTAAGAGATAAGCAAATTAAGACCATTGGTAAATGGACAGAAGAGAAAATCGCTGAAACCTATATAAAAATTAGCCAAGATTATAAAAATTGTGAGTTTACTAATAACTGGTTAAAGCAATAAAGAGTTTACTTAATTTTTTTTACAGAAAGCGAGTGGTTAGGTCAAAATTTGTTTGTGTTTCCTGCCATTCGCTTTTATCGTTTCAACTTTTAAAGAAACTAAATGCTAAAATGTAAAGTAAAAAAAAATCAACCACACGGTTAAGTCTAAATAGTAAAATGCTTCTGTTTTTGTAAGTATTTTTTCTTACTTTAGTAACCATAAAAATAGAATATTTAAATAGCACCATATAATATGTCAGATGTAGCAACCATTCAACAATTGGTAGAAAAACAAAAAGCATTAAAACAAGAGATAGCCAAAATAATTGTAGGACAAGATGAAGTAATTAACCAAATCGTATTGAGTATTTTTGCTGGAGGACATGCCTTATTAATAGGAGTTCCAGGTTTAGCAAAAACTTTAATGGTAAATACTATTTCTCAAGTATTAGGGTTAGACTTTAAACGTATTCAGTTTACTCCAGATTTAATGCCTTCAGATATATTAGGAAGTGAAATTTTAGATGAAAACCGTCAGTTTAAATTTATTAAAGGACCTGTGTTTTCTAATATCATTTTAGCCGATGAAATTAATCGTACACCTCCAAAAACACAAGCTGCTTTGTTAGAAGCTATGCAGGAAAGAGCTGTAACTGTTGCAGGGCATAATTATAAATTAAATTTACCATATTTTGTATTAGCAACCCAAAATCCTATTGAGCAAGAAGGAACTTATCCTCTGCCAGAAGCCCAATTAGACCGTTTTATGTTTGCTATAAAATTAGAATATCCAACCTTTGAAGAAGAAGTAAATGTGGTCAAAGCAACAACTTCCGATTTTAAACCAACTGTTAGCCCGTTGTTTACTGCGGAAGAAATTATTCATTTTCAAAATGTGATTCGAAAAATACCTGTGCCAGATAATGTAATTGAATATGCAGTAACTTTGGTTAGCAAAACTAGACCCGATAATCCTCTTACAAACGATTATGTAAAAACATATATCGATTGGGGAGCAGGACCAAGAGCATCTCAAAATTTGATATTAGCAGCTAAAACACAAGCAGCATTAAAAGGAAAATTTTCTCCAGATATTGAAGATGTTCAAGCTGTTGCAACTGGAATTTTACGTCATCGTATTGTGAAAAATTACAAAGCAGATGCCGAAGGAATTTCAGATGAAGAAATTATCAAGAAATTGTTTTAAAAAATAACTTTAAAGTTTCTACAATGCAATTGGAAATTATTAAAAGCGCCTTTGCTAAGAAGAAATCTTTAACAATATATTATCATAAATTACAAAATACTAGGTCATATTTTTAGTAAATTAGAGTTTGTAAAATAAATAAACACAATCCTCTAATTCTTTTACTTATGGGTAATGCTAAACTTCAAGCTTTTGTTCCTTTTTTGTATTTAGTTTGGTCAGATGATCTTTTAACCCAAAAAGAATTTCAAACACTTACTACTTTTATTAAAGAACAAAATTGGTTAAACAAAGAAGAAAAAGAATACCTATTCACTCAAATAGATCCTTCTCGTCCACCTAAAAGAGAAACAATAAACACTTGGAAAGAAGTAATTCAAAATTGTATTACTAACAATCCTTCTGTAACTTCTAGCTTTGATGTTGCTAAACTACTTTCAAAAAATGATGCAGAAATTGTTTCCTTGCAAATTCCATTTTTAAAACTAGAGAGTGATTTAGGGTTTTTGGGAGAAGAAATTGTAAGTACATTTAAAAATCAATCCAATACAATTACATCGCAAAGTATATCTGTTTCAAAATTTGATGTGGCTAAATTAACAAGTCTTTTAGATGGTGATCAAGTAGGTATAATTAATAAAGTAAAAACGGTTATTTCTCGACCAGAATTTGCTTTTTTTGAAAAAACAGATAGTAATCAGTATAGAACAAAAGTATATGAATGGTGTCAAATGCTTGCCAAAGAAAATTTTGGAAATAAAGCCTATCCAAAAGAATATGGAGGAGGAGATGACATTGCTTCCTATTTTGCTATTATGGAAACCCTTAGTTATCACGATTTAAGCCTGGTAATTAAATTTGGTGTGCAATTTGGTTTGTGGGGCATGAGTGTCTATTCTTTGGGAACCCAAAAACACCATGAAAAATATCTTAAAGATATTGGTAACTTAAAATTACCGGGTTGTTTTGCTATGACTGAAACGCATCATGGTTCCAATGTAAAAGGACTGGAAACAACGGCCACCTATAATCATAAAAACAAAACATTTAGTATTCATACACCACATCCAAAAGCGCAAAAAGAGTATATTGGCAATGCGGCTGTACATGGGCAAATGGCTACTGTATTTGCCAAGCTAATTATAGATAATCACGATTATGGGGTTAACGCTTTTGTAGTGCCTATTCGTGATAAAGAAGGAAACCCAATGAAAGGGGTGACTATAGGCGATTGTGGTAAAAAAATGGGACTAAACGGGGTTGATAATGGAACATTGCAATTTGATGATGTAGTTATCCCAAAAGAAGATATGCTCGATCGATTTGCTTCAATTAATGAAGAGGGTGCGTTTGAAAGCCCAATACCAAGTGATAACAGACGTTTCTTTACCATGTTAGGTACTTTGGTTGGTGGGCGAATAGGAATTCCTAGATCTGCCATGGCAGCTGCAAAATCTGGATTAACCATTGCTATTAAATATGGAGATCAACGACGCCAATTTGGACCTGATGGAGGATCAGAAGTACCTATTTTAAATTATCGCATACATCAACGAAGACTGTTGCCTCATGTAGCAAAAATATATGCTTCCCATTTTGGATTGCAGTATTTAACGACTCGTTTTTTAGACAGAACTGAAGAAGATATGCAGGAAATAGAAGCTTTAGCAGCTGGAATGAAAGCGTATGTTACATGGAGCGCGCGAGATATTTTACAAGAATGTAGAGAAGCTTGTGGAGGAAAAGGGTATTTGTCTGTAAACCGAATAGATGCTTTAAAAAATGATACTGAAATTTATACTACTTTTGAAGGAGATAATACTGTGTTAATGCAATTAGTGGCTAAAAGTCGCTTATCTGAGTTTAGAAAAACATTTGGCGAAATGGGTTCGTTAGGTATTATTAATTATGTTTATGAGAATGCTAAAACTGTTATTTCAGAGAAAAACCCTATCGTTACTAGAACTACAGATGCCACCCATTTATTAGATTTTGAATTTCATTTGCAGGCTTTTCAATACAGAGAAAAAAGCGTTTTGGCATCCGCTGCAAAGCGAATAAAAAAGGTAATAGATGACGGGTTAGAACCTTATGATGCTTTTAATGTGGTACAGCATCACATGATTGAAGTGGCACAAGCTTATTTGGAAAGAGTGTTTTTAGAGCAGTTTCAACAAGTGGTTGATAAAATTAAGGACGAACCTATTAAAAAGGTCTTACAAAATTTACTACAATTGTATGCCTTGTCTCAAATTGAAAAAAATAAAGCTTGGTATCTTGAAGAAGGCTATATGGAAGCTATAAAAACAAAAGCAATTCGAAAAATGGTAAACCAATTGTGTTGGGAAATACGTCCTCATGCTGTAGCTTTGGTAGATGCATTTGCTATCCCAGATAGCTGTTTGGCTGCACCTATCGCTTTTGAAGCTTAAAATGTTCTAATAAAATTTGATAAAAAGGGTTTTCTACTTTAGAGAATTACAAAATTTAGATTAGATTAGCTAAATGAAAACTATTTTATGAAAAAAACATACTACTATTACTTCTCCTTTTTATTATCGTAAATTATGCACAGGAAAATAGATGTTCCGATTTTAAAACAGGGAAATTTGTTTATTCAGAACCAGAATATGCTGATTGGGAAGTAATTCGTACAAAAACCGAACAAATTGAAATTAATTCTAAAATGAATGTAGAAATTAGTAGTCTTATCAAAAATTTTGCATCTAAGAACCATCAGAAGGCAGCTTTTATTTATTTAGGTTTTGGATTAGTTTTTATTATATTTGGTGTTACTACAGAGGGTCTTACTTGGCTTTTAACTGCAATGGGTTGTATTTTTATAATTGGAGCATTTTTTAGTTTTACAAATGCAAATAAATTTAAAAAATAGTTAGTCAATACTGTAAAACTTATTGTTTAATTTTTTCATCCAATTCCTGATCGTAAAAAAACAAAAACATACTGCCCATCATATCCTGATTCGTTTCTGAAGTGTTATTTACTTCTAAACGTAATTCATAATCATGGTTTTTATAAAGCCAAATTCCTTCTTTAGAACTAAAAGGAGTTACTTCAATTAAACCCGTTTTATCTTTATAGTTTGAAATAGCACTTTTAAAAAGGACTTTGTTCTCTTTTTTGTCATATAATGCAATGGATGTAGCAAAAGGATGCACATGAATAGCAGCAAAATGTAAACGTAAACTGTCCCTTAAATCTAATTGCTCATTGATGTTACTATGATAGCTGTTTTTTCCTTTGGGAACAACCCAATGTCCTGAAAGCATATTCCCTTCTTTATCCATATAACTATGATTCTTAGTTTCTACTGGAATGCATTGGTTGCTACCAGCATTTAATGATTCTTCAAAAGGATTGTTTTTATTATACGGTAGTTGAATAAAAACAGTCTTGCTTAATAAAGGTTTTTGAGAACCATCATATTTTTGATAGGTGATGGTTACTTCATGTTTAATTTTTTTAAATATAGAAGTGTAATTATGATTGAGTGCTTGAGAAGTAATGTATAGGTAGTCATTTCCTTTAATTGGTATACCAAAACCTTCAGGATAACTATATTTTTCAAAGCCATTGGACAAAGAAGTTAAACGAGGATATTGTTTGCCAATGCGATTTTCTAAGTGCCAATTCGTATAATAATTAATATCGTTGATGTCTACATTCATGTGACAAATGAAATCTTTGGAAATAGAGGCATTCGTTTTAGCATCTATAGCTTCTACTTCAAATCCTGTAATCCAAAGCAAATCATCGTCCTGACTCAATTGTATATATCGTGACGATTTTGGTCCTTCCATAGATTTATAAATACCATCAATAAGAAAAGTAGGAGAAACCATTTTGTATTCTTGATTTTGCTTTTCGATTTTCCATTCATTATCTACTAATCCAAAAGTGTAAAGTAGTTTGGTTTTTATAATAGCTTGATGTCTATTTGATAAAAAAGAATACACGACTATTCCAAAAACACTTGAAAAGATAAATGTAAAGGCTAAATATTTGTATATCTTTGATTTTGTAATCATGTTAAAACAATAAAGACAAAAATAGAATAAATGAATAAAGAACTACATAATAATCAAAGAATATTTGGTTTAGATGTTGTTAGAGCTACTGCAATTATCTTGGTTTTGTTTTCTCATCTCTATTACCTTGTTGATGCAACTCATCCATCTCTTATAGCATTAAGTGGTTTGGCTGGCTTTGCTGGTGTTGAATTGTTTTTTGTGTTGAGTGGTTTTCTTATAGGTACTATTTTATTAAAAATGTTTCTTACGAGTAGTTTTTCCAAAGAAGAAGTACTAGTTTTTTTGAAAAGAAGATGGTTTCGAACCTTGCCTGCCTATTATTTAGTTTTATTCTTAAATATTGGATTAGCACTCTATTTTGGTTACCCAATGGAAGGCTGGTGGAGGTATGTTTTCTTTCTTCAAAATTTTTCTAGTTATCATATAGTAATTTTTACTGAATCATGGAGTTTATCAGTGGAAGAGTTTACTTATATACTTTCACCTTTGCTCTTATTTTTCGTTGCAAAATTTGTAAAATGGAATAGAAAACTTCTTTTTTTGTGGTTGAGTATTGGGTTGCTTTTAGTGTTCACTATTTTACGATATATATATTATTTAAATAGTACGATTAATGATATGGAGGTATGGAATTTAAATATTAAATCCATCGTTGTCTATCGAGTAGATGCTATTATCACTGGTTTTGTTATTGCTTGGGTACATTATTTTTATAGTGCCTATTTAAAAAGATATAGTGTATATTTTTTTATTATAGCGGTACACTTATTTTTTTTACAATTTATTGTTTTCAATGTATACGGTTTTGATATACACACTAAACCTCTTTATTTTCGAGTGTTTTATTTTACTTTTTCGAGTTTTACTTTTGCATTATGTTTGCCTGTTTTTATATACTGGAAAAAAGCGAATGTTCTATTTACAAATGTGATACAATTTATCAGTAAAATTTCCTATAGTATGTATTTGCTACATTATAGTATTATTGCAGTACTCGTAAAAAGTGTATTAATAAATGTTTCATTTTTTGTGCCAAAGTTTATTATAGTGATAAGTTATCTTTTCATTACTACTGGACTATCTTATATTTTGTATCGTTTTTATGAAAAACCAATGATGTATTTGAGAGAAAAATAATTTCTATTTCAGAATTATAACTTTATTCCTAGTAAGAATTCTTATTTTTTACTTAAATAGTGTGCGATAACGTTTTAGTAATTTTGATGATTTGATAATTTTTGTTTCTTAAATTAAGAATTTAGTAAAAAATACTGTAAAAAATTATTTTTTTTGAATTTTCATCATTAAAAATGCGTAATTAGAAATAATATTTAGTATAAATTAAGGTTTTATTAAAAATTTTTAAATCTCGTTAAGATTCACTAAATTTGTGTCACTTTTAAAAACTAACAAAAAAATATTATAATAGTATGGCTTTTGATATTGAAATGATTGAAAAAGTGTACGCTACTATGGCAGAACGTGTAGATAAAGCACGTGAGCTTGTGGGTCGTCCACTTACATTATCTGAGAAAATTTTATATTCGCATTTGTGGGAAAAAACACCTACACAAGCATACACAAGAGGAAAAGATTATGTTGATTTTGCACCAGATAGAGTAGCTTGTCAAGATGCGACTGCACAAATGGCCTTATTACAATTCATGCATGCAGGTAAAAAAAACGTTGCAGTTCCTACAACAGTTCACTGTGATCACTTAATTCAGGCAAAGGTTGGGGCAGAGGCAGATTTGTCTCGTGCTAAATCACAATCTAGTGAAGTTTTCGATTTTTTATCTTCAGTTTCTAATAAATACGGAATTGGTTTTTGGAAACCAGGTTCAGGAATTATTCATCAAATTGTTTTAGAAAATTATGCTTTCCCAGGAGGAATGATGATTGGTACCGATTCTCATACTGTAAATGCAGGAGGATTAGGTATGTTGGCAATTGGTGTTGGTGGAGCTGACGCAGTAGATGTAATGGCTGGAATGTCTTGGGAATTAAAATTTCCAAAATTAATTGGAGTAAAATTAACAGGTAAATTAAACGGTTGGACAGCTCCTAAAGATGTTATTCTTAAAGTAGCAGATATTCTTACTGTAAAAGGAGGAACTGGTGCTATTGTTGAATATTTTGGTGAAGGTGCTGAATCGATGTCATGTACGGGTAAAGGTACTATCTGTAATATGGGAGCAGAAATTGGAGCTACAACTTCTACTTTTGGGTATGATGATTCGATGCGTCGTTACTTAAATGCTACAGATCGTCAAGACGTAGTTAAAGCGGCTGACAAAGTTGCGGCATATTTAACAGCTGATAAAGAAGTATATGCAGATCCAGCACAATACTTCGATCAATTAATTGAAATCAACTTGTCAGAATTAGAACCCCACATTAATGGACCATTTACGCCAGATAGAGGAACTCCTGTTTCAAAAATGAAAGAAGAAGCGGCAGCTAACGGTTGGCCAGTAAAAGTGGAATGGGGATTAATAGGTTCTTGTACCAATTCTTCTTATGAAGACATGACACGTGCTGCTTCAATCGTAGAACAAGCTGTAGCTCATGGTATTTCTCCAAAAGCAGAATTTGGTATCAACCCAGGTTCTGAACAAATTCGTTATACTATCGAGAGAGATGGTATTATCTCAACTTTCGAGAAAATGGGAACTAAAGTATTTACCAATGCTTGTGGACCATGTATTGGACAATGGGATAGAGAAGGCGCAGATAAAGAAGAAAAAAATACAATTGTTCACTCGTTTAATAGAAACTTCTCTAAACGTGCTGATGGAAACCCAAATACACATGCTTTTGTAACTTCTCCAGAAATGGTTGCTGCTTTAGCAATTTCAGGAAGATTAGATTTCAATCCTTTAACCGATACATTATTAAATGATAAAGGAGAGGAAGTAAAATTAAACCCTCCAAAAGGGGATGAATTACCAAATAAAGGTTTTGATGTAGAAGATGCTGGTTTTCAAGCTCCTGCTAAAGACGGTTCTAATGTAGAAGTGGTAGTAGCCCCTACTTCTGAACGTTTACAATTATTAGCACCATTCACACCATGGGATGGTCAAAATATTACAGGTGCTAAATTGTTAATTAAAGCATTCGGAAAATGTACAACCGATCATATTTCAATGGCAGGACCTTGGTTACGTTTCCGTGGACATTTAGATAATATTTCTAATAATATGTTAATTGGTGCAGTAAATGCATTTAATCAAGAGACAAACAAAGTTAAAAACCAATTGTCTGGTGGTTATGACGCTGTTCCTGCCGTGCAAAGAGCTTATAAAGCAGCTGGTGTTCCTTCTATTGTTGTGGGAGATCATAATTATGGAGAAGGTTCTTCTCGTGAGCACGCTGCTATGGAACCACGTTTCTTAGGTGTTAAAGCGGTATTGGTTAAATCTTTTGCTCGTATTCACGAAACAAACCTTAAAAAACAAGGTATGTTAGGATTAACATTTGCTAATGAAGCGGATTATGATAAAATTCAGGAAGATGACACTATCAACTTCTTAGATTTAACTGAATTTGCGCCAGGAAAACCATTAACACTAGAATTTGTTCATGCAGATGGTTCTAAAGATGTAATTTTAGCAAATCATACTTATAATGAAGGTCAAATTGAATGGTTTAAAGCTGGTTCTGCCTTAAACTTAATTGCTGCAGGAAAAGCGTAATATTCAATTCACTTTATCTGAGTCGTCCTAAAATAGATTGACAAGTTTTACAATAAATTAATTAAAACCAGTGAAGCTAGCTTCACTGGTTTT
>NZ_PJQW01000023.1 GCF_004303025.1 Flavobacterium sp. J27
ACTAATACTTTCCTCTAAAATCTTGTAATTTTTCATCCAAATTTCACTCATTGGATTTTCTCTTTTAAAATCATCGGATTGCATAAGATAATTTTTTATAAGCGGAAACCACCTTTAGGGTTGCAATCCCGTTAATGAAAACGAAATACAGCCTTTCGGTTGAAACTGCTACCTCTTAGGTAAATACCTTGGATGGTTTCCTTATTGTAAATAAAATTTGTCTTTGATTGTTCAAAAACAGGATTGCATTACAAACTTACAAAATATTTTGATATGCTTTTAGTTTTTTTAATCTCTTGTCCTATTAAACCAAAAATCTATCGTAAGTACCACTTACGCTTTAATTCATCACTCAATTTCAATTCTGCCCTATGCAAATCCAGTCCAAGATGAATAAGGTGCAACGGGTATTTATATTCGATTTTGTATTTAGCCAAATCAGCATTACTACACTTATATTCTTCGTCAAGCGAGATTTTGATAAATCCATATTTTACGATTGACCTATCCGCTTTCAACATTTCGTTTACTGCTTCTATCAAAACGTCTGATAAGCAACAAAACTGCCACTAACAACACCTTGTTTCAATTGCAAGGCATGGTATTCTTTAGCAAGTTTTTCGCAAACTTCTATATAGTCTTTTAACATAGTATCAGCTTGGATAGGTGTTAATTTTAATTCATCAATAATTCGTTGTTTAAAATTCATAATTTTTGTAATGTTTAGTTATTTCATTTTGAGTACTAATAGTAAGCAGTTTAAAGTAAACCGTTTTCAATATAGTAATCTAACATATTGTTATCATCTTCTTCACTCCATTGAGATTCTTTCCATAATTCGTGAGCCGATTTACAGAAATCATCATCTGTTTTAATCATTGGTTCTCCAACTAAATAACCAATCTCTAAATAATCTTCATCAGCTAAATAAAAATAATTTTCTTTAAAACCTTTATTCATTAATTCTTGTTTTGCAAATAAGCAGTTTTCTAAAGTGTGAGAAAACCGATTTTCTAACACATTATTGTCGCAAGTGGCTGTATTTGGTTTTTCTGAATTATTTTTCATTTCTTTAAATTATATTTAAAATAATCTATTCACATAGTTCGTAATTTTCTCTAAAAGCTTTCATTGTTAAAATATCCCACCCTATTTTTTGTCTATCTTCAACAACTACATTATTAATTTTAGAGGTAATATCAAACATTTTAGCCATTGCTAACTCTTCTTGTGTTTTGATGATTCGATAATGATACTGTGTTGGTTCTAATTCAAGTTCTAAAACTTGGGTTTGATCTTCAGACAAAGAGTATCTAAATTTTTGATTACTAAAAGATTTTGGGTTTAAATCTTTATCAAAAAACTGCATTTCGCTAACCATATCAAATGTAACATAATCCCCTATTTTTAATTTAAGATTTGAATCCTTTTGAATGTAAAAGCCGTACTTAATAGCAGGTATTAATCGATTGTAGTCTTCAATGTTTTCATCTGTTATTCTTGCTTTTATTTCTGTTTTACCAAAAATTTTTAGAATACATTTAGCGTTTGGATTTGCTCCCTTTTTTTTGTTTGTTAGTTTTGGATTTCTCATAATTGATTTATTTAATTATTATTTTTATTTTCTTCCTTAGAACCTTGTTTATTTTTACTCGCTTTGATTAAAGCAATTGTTGCAACTAAAAAAAGAACATTATAATATTGTTTTAGTTCAATTCTTCTTTTGTGTCTTTCTAAAGTTATTTCTAACATCAACTTTTCTAAATCTCTTTTTTTAGCTATTTGATGCGATTTGTAATTGTTTATGAAATTGAAAATTTTTGCAACAAAAAATCCAATTATAATTCCTGATAACAATTGATTAAGTATTTCCATTTATAAATTATATTTAACAATTAAGCACAGACAAAAAATTTGAAACGATAAAAGCAAAGCCTGTATACAATAGATCAATGTTGTTTCTTTAAAAAATAAACCAATAAAAAGAAAAGGCACAGAAGCGAAAAAGACTATAATTTTGTTATTATTTTTTGCGAATTTTTTCATAATTAGATAAAGTTATTTTTAGTGATTTTTTGTTTTAAGGCGTTATTTTTTAAAAAACAACTAAGAGTATAAAAACTGTTGAAAACCTCTTAAAAAGCCTTATTTTAATTCAAAAAGTTATTTTGCACAAAATTCAATTTTAAGGCGGTTTCTTATTAAAAAGACGTATTTGTCTTTCCCACCCTCTAAAACCTTGTTAAAAAGCTTAGATTTAAGTTCATCGTTACTATTTCCGAATTTTTCGTCAAATAAATAAACGGAAAGCTTGTTTGCAGAAGTTAACTTTGTGTTTTTAGTAGGGTTTTGATTTGGATTAACCAAAACCCGAATCACAAAATTTTTATTGATTTCTGCGTTAATTGGGTTGTCAGATTTCTTCGCTGGTCTCATTGTTCTTGTTTTGATTAAAACCTATTATTCTTTCGATATAAGAAGTTTGTAAATTGTATTTAAAACACACTCTATTAATGATTTTTTGTCTTTCTATATCAATTGTTATTTTGGTTAAAGAAGTGTCTTTTTGTAATACAATTATGTCTTCTCTAATTTCTGTAATGCATTTTGTTGTCTTATGAAGAATTTCTTTTGTACTAATTATCTCTTTTTCTAGTTGTAACTGTTGCAACGTTTCTTCAAATTCAGGCGTTATATAATATCCTTTTGGCTTACCATAAGCTTTTACCAGTTTTGCCCATTCTAAATGTGTTAATGTTTTGCATAGTATAGATCGTTTTGAAAAAGGATTGCTGGCGTTTGTTTCCTTAATTACGTTTTTAAAAAAAATTACAAGATCTTTATCTGCTACGTAATTGTACATTTTTCTTATTAAAGCTTTAGAAGCTGTAAAAGGAATTGGTTTTAAATTTGAATTATCCATTGCAACAGTTTTTTAAATTGGTTAATTAGCGAATTTGTTGAAACACAAATTCTTTTTTGGTGTGGTTTGATTTTAAAAAACGATCTGACAAACCCGTTTTTTTAATCGCTAGTTCTAAGGCTCTTTTTTCATTGTCCTTTACTTTTGCTTTTGCTACTCTGTAGCTTTGTAATTCATTTCTACTCATTTTATAATTATTTATTGGTTACTAAAAATTGCAAACGCAACGATCTCCGTTAAACTCATTTAATAAATTCAATTGAATACCACTTTCTGCCAGCGCTACTAAATCATCAATTGACTTATTTTCTCTAAAGAATCGATTGCCGTATTTTGTTTCTTCATCACGATGCCAGTCAATAAATCTTGTACCATATTGAATACTTTCAATCAAGGTTTTATCAGATTTTTTCCAGCATAACTCACAATTACCTAATGAAGAATGTAAGTGAAGTTTAAAAGGTTCTTGTTCAAAGAATAGGTTCAATTCATTTTGACCAATTGGTGTTTCAAAATCTGTAATGTTTGGAGCAATTCTATTTTTATCTTCTTTTAACTCTGCTAGAGTAATTCTTTTTGGCATATCTTCTTTTCTGTATCCAATTGCCTTAATATAGTTTGTAGTTTGAAAAATGTTTTTTGCAAAATGATGTGATACTCTAGTTTTTAAATAATCAGAACAATAAGGGATAGCTTGATTTGGAACCCCAGTCCATTTGTTTTTGTTTAAATGTTCAATTGCTTCTGAAAAAACTTTCCCTTTCATATCTAAGCTTTCTTTTTTAATTTGTTGCAACTGGTTCAACTCGTATTCTAATTCCGTTTCCACTAAATCCCAATCGATACAGTTAACAGAAGCACGCACTTGCGTTACATCGTTAAAAACATAAATTTGAGAATGCGCATAACACGATCGAAACGTATCTATGTCGGTGTTTTCATTGAAGTAATAGACTTTCGTTTCAATTACTCCTAGACTGTTTTTATAGAAGTAAGGAATGTTTATTTTCCTTGTATCGTTTGCTTCAAAGAAATCATCTTTTGTTGCAATTCTTAAACTGATTAATACGTGTCTTTCCATAATTGTTACTATTAAAGGGGTAAATCATCATTTGGGTGCTTCTCTTTTGTAAACAAATCTGTTTCAGGTTCTTTTTCTTCTTCAGGCGTATTGAATTTTATAACTGCGTCTTTAGTTTTAATGAAAAAACATTCTTTGGTTGTTGTTTTGTTTGTCTTTTCGTTTAAAACATTTATTTTGATACGACCATCTTTTTTTTGCATTTCTTTTGGATTAAGAGTATAGCCGTTAATTTTACAGAATGATAACAATGAAGTTTTAAACCCTTTTGCAGATTTAGAAGTTTTACCACCTACAAACCTTGAGTATTCTTGCATTAAATCTTCTCTTATTATGTTTACATTTAAGTTTTCTTCGTGGAAATAAGAATTTGCCCACTCTTCAAAATTATCTCCCATACTAGCACGCAGGTTATTAATTGTAATATTGTCCTGTGGTGCTTGAAATTCATTTCCTCTATGTTGTAAGTACAATTGGCAACATTGCAACATGAAATTGTAAAAAATATTCCATTGCTTTTTATCCCAGTCTTGAAACAGGTTTTTACCTCCAAAATCGTATGAAATTCTTCTTTCTTGCTGGTAATGCTCTGTTTTAGCATGGTAATAATCTGAAAATGAAACAAATAATATTCGTCCAAAATCTGAACCAGTCATATTTGGCATTCCATAGTTAGTGATGTAAACTATTTTTGGCGCAATATCAAAAGGTATCTCATAGGGTTGCGAATTTTTAGGATTCACAATTATAGAGTTTGTAATTTTTGTATAGAAAAATTTAAAATCCAAGTACTTATCAGCATCATCGATTTGTATATATTCGCTTGTGTCTTGCAATCCATGAAAAATATGTCTGTCTTGTGTAATGCTTTTGTTTTTACCGTCTATTAAAAAACGATTTTGAAGCAGCTTATCTATCCCTCTTAACATTACACTTTTTCCAGTCCTACCGTTAGCGTCTTCGTCACTTTCTTTTGGTGTGTCGTCCATTACATATAAACACTTTGCAAAATCTTCTTGCTTGTATCTGTGTAATAGGTAGCCTAATGAAAAGCACTTGTTTAAAAAGTGTTTTTCTTGTATTATTTGTTCTTCTTCAGTTAAGTTTTTTCCGTTTAAATTAAACCTATTCTCATTATGGTATTTTTCTGCTTCCACTTCATTTTGAAAACTGTCCTCTAGTTCCTTTTTCCAGTACACACGAGAGGCGTTCATTAAATAGTTCATAAACTGACAATCTTTTCTTAAAATCTCAATTCTATCATTATTTAAGCCGTCTTTATAGTGTTTAAAGAATTTATCTTCTTTAAAAATTGTGTGTTTTATTATTTGTTTGCTCCAAGCATGGTTTTCAAAATCTCCATGTTTTTTTAGCTCCACTTCTTCAGGTGTAATTTTTGCTACTTGATTAGCAAAAAAGAAATACTGTGTATTGGCATCAAACGACTGAAAATTTAACTTAATATCCTCTAAGCCTAATAAATGATTTTCGTTGAAATAAGGTGTTGATAGTATCATGTTTGCCACATCTAGCGGTTGCCCTTTTTCTTTTACATAAGCTAAACAAAAACGTCTTATTTCTCTAGGCATTACCTTATACACGATATTTCCCTCTATGCGTATGAAAATTAATTGTTCTTCGCTGGCAACATCTATATGTTTATGTTCTATTTTGTAAGAATAGAAATTATGAACGTTTAAAAAGTAATGCAGGTTTGATAAGTTAATTTTATAAGTTGCCGAACCGTTTTTTGCTATTTTACAGTCAAAAAACTTGCATTGCAACGCTCCTGCAATTAAATTTTCAAACTGGTTTGTAATTGTTGTTATATCAGCGTTTTTATAATAGTCTAGCCAGTTACGAAAGTCTTTTCCGTTTGCAGTCATTCTATCTGCTGGCAGCCAAATACTTTTTAGCGTCCAAAAGGATTTTGCAACATCGTAACCGTATTTTTTGCCCGACTTATCTATATCGGGTATGTTGTATATTTTTTTTGTGTATTGTTTTATTTGTTGCAACTCTGAATAGGTTATTTGCTCACTTTCAGAATTAAACCAAATTACATTGTAATATGCTTTAAAAGAATTGCCTATACTCGCAATATTCAATCCGTCTGAACCGCCCGTAGCAATAAATACTTTTTGTTGTTCTAAATCTTTACGTAATTGATTAACAAGTACAAGGCTTCTTTCTTCTCCCTTTTCTCTTGCTTTAGCTATTTTTTCCTCTTCCTTTTCAATCTTATTTTCTAAAGCCTGACATTTTTTAAGAAAACGATCTAACCCGTGAACGTATCTTTCAGGTTTTGTACCTAAATAAGAATGCTTGTATTTTTTATCTCTAGGGCAGTAAAGTTTTACCCACTCTTTAGGATTTGGAGTGTAAGCGAATATTGGATAAGTTTCGTTTGCAATTACTTTAATTAAGGCTAGTTTTCCAGTATCTTTTTTAGTAATTACTTTTTCGTAATACTCCACTTCATAAAAATTATACTCTTTGGCAGTTTCTGTAGTAAGAAAACGACCTACAACGTTTAAGTTTTCGTACTTCTCTTTAAACTTAATAGAAAAATAGTCTTTATCTTTTTTTGTATTCTCTTTAACTTCTACTGTGGCTTTAAAAAAAGTGTTGTTTTCGGATAGGTTAAATTCAGCATATAAGTGTTGCAACGCATCTCTAAACTCTAAACCTATTAAATCCATAACAACAGATACCGCAGAATAACTTTTCCCTCCAAAATCTACAACAAACCAAATACCCTCTTTTTTCGACAAAACACAACTAGGCGTTTTTTCAGTTTCTCTGTATTTGAATTTCTTTTTATCGTTTTCACAGCCAATAGATTGCGGTAGATATTTGAAAATAATATCTAAACCGCCATTGGTGTTAGAAAAAAGTTCTTCAGTTGTAAATTTGTATGTTGAAGTGGATGCCATTAACTAACTATTACAGGGTCGTTTACTTCTACATCTTTTGCCACTTCGTTCATTAAAATAGCTTCGCACTCTTTTAAATTTTGTTGCAACCTGTTTTTTGCTGGTTGATAAATTATAGGGGAAATATCTATAGAGATATTCATTAAATCGAAATACTTTGCAAAAGCTTTTATTGATTGGATAGAATCTATTTGCATGGTTAAAGTTTTTTTAGTTAGATAGCACTTGTTTTTTAAAGTTTTTTAAACTGTTCTTTTCAGCTTTTTTTGTTTCAACTATTTCTAGTATTTCTTTTTCTACAGTATGATTTTCTGTAATACCGTTTAAAATATTTTGAATGCTCTTTGGCGAGTAGCTTTCTCCTTTCTTATTAAAAACCTGTTTTTCATTTAAAACAGGTATAATAACTCTGCTAGGGTGTTTTCCTAAAATTTGTACTATTATGTCTTTTTCGCTTTCTGTTATCATGGTCTATTTGTGTTTAAGATTCTTACTTTTTTATGCAGTTTTGAAACTGGTACTACATAAACCAAATCTTTACCTTTTTGCGTAAGAATAACTTTCATACCTCCTAAAGTTGTTTTATAATACCCTATTACTTCTCCAGTAAGCTTTGTTGCAATATCTTCCGATTCATCGGTAAAGAATTCAAAATTTAATCCTATTAGTTTTTTCATATTTTACAGTTTTTTTGTTTACTCATCTCCAAAAGGCGTATACCCCTCTTCACTATCATTATATTCTTCAGGATTCCTAAGTTCTTGACCAAAAGAGTTATAAAATTTACCCGTATTAATGTCTTTAAACTCGTATGAATCTGAAGGAGCGCAATAAACTCTGATTAATTTTTTTTCTGCCATAATTTTTATTTTTTATTATTTCCAAATTTTTCCACTACCTACAAAAGTTTGCTTTATAGTTTCGCCTTGTTGCTTCTTTTTTTGTTCTTCTTCAGTTAGAAGCATTGATATTGAAAAATCTTCGTCTCGATCGTTTGTAGTGTCGTAATCGTATGTTTTAAACATTGCGTATTGCTTACCGTTTTCGTGTTTAATTATTTTATCTTCGGGAATATCAGTAAGGCATATTTGAAGTGTTCTAAGCTTACTCATTTGTTGCAATTTCTTTGATGTTCTTTTTATAAACTTCATTTTGTAGAATATTCCTTTTTCCTATTTTCTTGAAAATCCTAAAATATTCTGATGCTATAAAATCAATTCCCAATTGATAAGAATATCTACCGTAAAAAAGGAAATCGCCGTCTCTATTTGTAATTAATAACTCTACATCTTTATTGTAAAGTCTTACACTTATTTGTGAGGGTCTTGAAATATCAAAAGCGTAACTTTGTCTACTAAACAAAATAATTGTATCACCCGAAGAACCTAAAAGGGCTTTACTCGTTATACCTATTCCTTTTGTTAACAGAATGGCTTTCTTAATTAAAGCTGGGGTTATTTGATTAAGATTTTCGACTTTTAAAGTTGTGTTATACATAGCTAAAATTTTGGCATGTTTTCTGCAATTATTTTTTTTAATCGATTTGCTTCTCTCATTTCTTCTGTTAATTCATTTTGTTTTTTAGCGAGAAATAAATTTGAACCTATTAAAAATTTATCCTCAGGTTTTAGAAAGAAAAGTTGGTTCATTTGTTTAACAAATTCTGTGTACTCTTCAATAATTAAGCTATTTTCTTTTGCTTCTTCTTCTCTTGTTTTCATGTTTTATGATTTTAAGCTGAAATTTGACTTAAAAGCGCATTGTAATTACTTTCAACTATTACTGTAGCTTGTCCTACTTCAACTGCGTTACCTATATATTTTTTTTGTTGCGTTTTAGTACCTATTAATTTGTAGTCTTTAGGAAAACCTTGTATTTGCTTCAATTCATCTATATTTAACATTCTCATTTTAATATCACTTATACCATGTAGAAACATAAATTCAACAATCTTTACACGGATAGACTTTTCTAAATGTGGACCAAAAGTGTTGTTTTCTAAATCTTCTAAAAAAGTATAATCGTGAGAGTTAAAGAAGTTTTGAATTTCCATTAAAAAGCAAGGTTCTTCATTTATTTTAACCAAGTATAAAGGTGCTTTATCTTGCCTTGCAACAATAGTGCAACATGGTTTTTCTATACTGGAATTATTACCGCCCCAAGATGGATTTAGTATATAATTAGCAGCTTTAATTTTTACAAAATTGAATTTTGGTACTGTAGTAATTGCTCCTGCTGGCAAATCAATTGATCTAGCAGAACCTTTACCGTATTGCTCGTCTAAAAAGTTTACATCTATTTTTGTAACTCGATCTTTTGTTGTTATTGTCGGAGAGGGATTTTCAATACTATGCAAACCAAAATTTTTGTAGTATGTAGATAAATGAGCAGCTGAAACTATTGCTTGACCTCCAACTGTTGTGATTGTTCCTGCTGGTTCATTTATAGATATTACTTTACCCATAGGACGACCCGAGAAATATTTTTTTATAAATACCGATTTGACAATTGCATGAGTACAATTAGTTAAAATTGTACCCATTGGTTTATTTAAGCTATTAACCTTTTGTTCAGGGTTAACTTTGCCTCCATTGTATCGTTTAGTAAATGTATTTTCTCCATTTGCAACAAACTTTAATAGTCCAGCGTAAATGCGTTTTAGCGTGTTTTCAGATAGATTTTTCTTTCTATTAAAAATACTTTCGCCCTCATTTTCAAGTTGCAACACTTCTTTAACTGGTTTCCATCTTTTTAAACCAGCTGTCTTTTTTAGTTTATTTTCTTTTACATGAGTTTGTTTTGGCCAGGAGATTGGCAAATCATTTTTAGCGAATTGTATAAAAAGCCTTTCACGAGATTGATACGCACCAAAATCGGCAGCATTAAATAACTTATAATCGTAATAGTAATCATAAGAAATAACCCTATTAACCCATTTTTCATAATCTTTGCCATTTTCTTTTGAAATAGGTTTACCCATTTTATCAAGCGGCCCCCAAGACATAAATTCGCGAACATTTTCAACATAAAAATAGTCGGGAGAAATAGCCTTTAAATACATAAACATATGTTCGGCTAATGTTCTGCTATCTGCATCCCTAGATTGACCACCTTTAGCCTTTGAAAAATTGGTACATTCAAGCGATGCCCATAAATTTATAATTGCAGTTGGTTCTTTTTGCCTTACTTCATCAACAATAACCTTTAATTTTTCAACTACTCTAAAATCCCTTATATCCTCTGTAAAGTGAATTGTTTTAGGATGGTTTAACTCATGTGATGCAATTGCATTAACATCGTGATTAACACAAGCTAAAACTGTAGAATTTGTGTTTGAAAATTGTATTCCTGTAGAAGTGCCACCAGCACCGCAAAAGAGGTCTATCCAATAAATTTTCATATTTTAAAATTTTAAATTGTTGCAACAATTGTTAAAAAAAGAACCAAAGGGTTTTAAACTGAAATTATATAAGCGATTAAAGAAATTAACGCTTAACCCTTTGGTTTTAAATAATTTGGTTAAATAGCTAGATGCAGTAAATTTTCGCTCTAGTATATCTGAAATGAAATTGTTGCAATTTGTTGCCATTTTTAGCGGTATTTGTTGAAACTGGCACAACTATTGAAAAGGTATAGGCGAATAAAAAAAACGTAATACTATATATAGTAATTATTCGTATATTCGTTGCTTATATCAATTCGTAATTGTGGCGCAATTAATTCGTTTTGATGTAACAAATATACAATAGTTTTCTAAATATACAACGAATTTCAAACAAAAATACAACAAAAATTGGAACATTTATTACAATTCATTGATTATAAAGGGATTACAATATTTAATTTTGAAAAAAAATTGGGTATAAGGAGTACAATTGACAAGGCAATTAAACAAAAATCTAATCTTAGAGGGGATATTTTATCGAAAATCGTTGAAGTATTTCCCGAAATAAATCCTTACTGGTTATTAACAGGAAAAGGACAAATGCTATTAAGTACTGAAGAAATAAGTATTAATAAAGTTGAAGAACCTGTTGCAACGTATGGAGAGAAAAACGCAATTACGTTAGTTAAACACATACAATTACTAGAGGAACAAATAAAACTACAAAAAGATCATATTGAGTTTCAAAAGACAATAATTGAGAAACTAGAAAAAGAATCTCAACCAATTTACGAACTGATACAGGAGTTAAAAGAAAGAATAAAAAAGGTTGAAGATTTTAAAGAAGCTGTAAAACTTCTTAGTAAAGTAGGTTCTAAAGTTGAAGAAAAGGAAAAATTAATTAATAGAAAAAGCAATCCTAGTAAGTAGGTCTACGCTTTGTTGTTTTTGAGTTGCAATTATTTCGTCTTGCAGAATAAAATATAAAATATCTGAATGAAGTTTTTTTAACTGTTTTAATTGTTTTACTTCGTCCTTTTCGAGCAATATTTTTTCATATCTATTAAGTAATAATTCAATTGTCATTCCTTACCTCCTTTTCTACTTCTTTTATTTTTCTTTCAATCTCTTCTTTTAAATCGAATGCTTTTGCATAAAACGCAATTTTTCTACCAATGTAAAAAAGCGATAGGCAAACTAGAAATACAAAAGGCATTATAACAATTAATTCTTTTAATTCGTCTTTTAAAAATATTTCGTCGTTTAGTAAAGTAATAATTTGATAAACCAACATGCCTACTGGCACTAGAATAGCGTTTTTCCACCACTCACGACACGTAAAAAACCAAATTAGCATAAGGTATATAAAAATAAACTTTTGAAGAAATACCCATACAAATGTTTTTACTGACCCATAATAGTGAGATTCAAAAGTAAAAAAAGACGTTTCCCAAACTTTTACCTCTGGAAAACGTGTATAGGAATAAAATAGAAAAGGTGTTACAATGATAAGTGCACCAATTGCAACATTAACCCCCAGTTGGCGGTTTAACTTTTGACGGGTCGACGTCAACCTCGTCCGTTTGAACATTGTTGTTGGTATTAATTTCATCAGCTGTACAAGATGCTAGTAATAATAGTAATGCTACAATAAGTAAAAATGAAGTTTTTTTCATGGTTAAGAATTTATATTAAAAAATCAAATTTACCGATTTTAAAAAACGCTTTCTTTAACCACGTAACTTACTTATTAACAACATATTAACTATTTTGGTTAATGCAATTATTTACAAGTCAAATATTACAAATTAATTTGTTAAAATGATTACAGAAAAACTGTAAATAAAGTTAAAATTATATCCGTATAAATACGTACAAGGTATTGCAAAGTACGTATTTATACGTAGTGAAAAATCAGTATAAATACGTATTGCAACAAAAAAATAGTAATTGTATGTTTGCTAATTAAACATTAATTTACAGCATTATGAGGAAATTAGTATCTCTTTTAGTTTTAGCTTGTTCTTTCTCTTTTGGGCAAAAAAACCCAACAACACTTTCTGCTTATTATACAGGAGGTAATTTTACACAAGTAGGTTTAAGCCTTGAAAGAGGTAGACTAAAAGAAAACAATAAACAGTTTGTTTCGCATGTTATCAATTTAGGTATAAATAATTATGATTACAAAGTAGACAATCTCAAAGTTACTGGAACAGGATTTGTAATTGAATCAGGTTTAAGAACCTATATTAATAATGATAAAACCAATAAAAACTTTTACGTTGGTAATTTTTTCAGTTATGGTAATTTAAAATTTGATGAGAATTTTTTATTTGGAAAATTTGAGGGTACATTTTCTTACTTCTCTTTATTTAGCCCTGAAATTGGCTACAAAATAAAAGCAAAAAATTTTGTAATTGACCCGTTTGCAGGTATTCAATGGCAATGGCAAATAAAAGGCAAAGGAGATATAGACAATGTAAATGTTAACAACTGGCAACCAAGAATAGGTATAAGAATAGGTTACCAGTTTTAAAACTAAAGAAAGCAACAAATTTATATGTTTTGTTGCAACAGAAAATAAAAAATATTGTATTACGTTAAAGAAATGAAAAAAACAAACTATTTCGTTTTTATGTCGTTTTTTTTCGTTAATTTGCAGTTACTTAAAATCAAATCAATTCGCTTTTTATGATTCCTAAAACGGACATATCAGAAGAAAAAAACAATTCTTTCGAAAATGCACACTTTTTTAATGAACTAGCCAAAGCTTTACATAGATTAGGCGATGATATTGAAAATAGTGTAGGTTTGTTTGATGCTATTGGAGAAAAAAATGAAACATTTACCCAGTTAGAAGCTACAATTGAAAAACCTATGCTAGATACATTTATTGAAATGCAAAATATGGCTCAACCTCATATTTTTAAAATTGTTTTTAAAAGTTTTGTAGAGGCTTTTACATCTTTAAAAGATCATTTTAATTTTATTCATTATGCAGCTGCAAATGACCGTGATTTAACATTTTTTATTTCTACTAAAAACGAGAAAATTAAGGATAACCTTGAAAATTTAGAGTTCGACTATTTTACAGGACACTTACAAAATTATTTAGAGGTAAATTTCTGTTTTCTTGAAGAAGACATGGAAAAAGATTTGTTTAATACCGAAAAATTAGAACTTAATGCCTAAAGTTTACGAAAACAAAGCAATACATAATGAAACTTTTCTTTATTGCATAAACAATGACTATCCTAATGAGTATTTCGATTGGAAAGTTACAATACAGTTTTATACTGCTTTGCATAAATGTTATTGCGTTTTATTGACTAAAAACTTTACAATTCATAAAAGTCATAAAGATAATATCGATAATATTAAAACGATAGATCAAAATCTAAGCACTAAATTACACAAAGTTTATAAACATTCTAGGCAATCTAGGTATGATGGTTTTCTAACCGAGGATTCAATGAACAGGATAAACAAAATAAATTATACCGACGGAGTAAGAATTTTAAACGACATAAATAATTTAGTCGCTCAATATTACCCAGTACCAGCACCAGTAGCAGTTTAACATTATAATATTATAAAACATTAAAAAGGCAATTAAGCCTTTTTTTTGTGCCTAATTTATTTAAAATACATTTTTTTTGTATTTTATTTTTTTTGTATTTTTTTTGTATTATTGTCTTATAGCCTTATTTTACTATACTTAACATATTATAATACAAATAATACAAAAATATTATAAGAATAATAATAAAAGGGGTAGGGAAAAGAAAAAAGCTTGCAAAAGGGATTTTGCAAGCTAAGAAATAAGAAGAAATAAGGAGTTCGAGCAAAGCTCTCACGGTTTTAGTTATTCCGCTGGAGCGGAATAAGAAATAAGGTGTAAAATCTACGATTTTACAGTTTTTGTTATTAAAAACAATGCTTTTTGACTTACGAATGTTTGTTAAGGCTTGTTTTTAAAGGGAATTTAGCGTTTTGACCACAGTCAAATTACAGTCAAAAAGCATTGTTTTTAATAAGTTTAACGAACTTTAAAAGGTTGATACACAAATAATTGGGTTTTGTTGCTGGTAGAATAAGAGTCCTTTTACCCGCACAACAAAAGCTGAACAATCGTTCGGCTTTTTTTATGACTTCTATTTACGGATTTGAAATATAAAAAACTACTCCTTTTACAAGAGTGGTTTATTTTTAGCTACTTTGAGGGCACGGATTGTAAATCATAAGTGTTCGAAACCTTAAATTTAGTAATTTTACAAGAAACCATGCAAGTTTCAAAAGTGTTAAATTATATACCTAAAGAAGAATTAGAAAGATTATCAATAGAATATAAAGTTGATTATCAAGTAAAAAAGTTATATGGGCAGACAATGTTTCAACTTTTGTTGTTTTCAATGCTAAATGTAAAGTATAATAGTTTAAGAGTAATGGAAGAATTCTATCATTCATTAGCTTTTAAAAGCATTGCAAATAAAAATTTTGAGAGTGTAAAGTATAATTCCATAAGAGATCGATTAGTAGCTATAAATTCTGATTATTTTGAAGCAATTTTCAATAGTTGTTTAAAAAATATCAGAAGAAATACTTGAAGAAAAGAACACAATATAATTTCCTTCGATTCTACTTTAATTGCTATTTCTTCAAAATTATTAAAAGATGGAATGCAGATTAACAAACAAGGTGATAAAAGATTTATAAAATTCAGTATGGCATTCTCTAATGTTCCGATTCACTCCAAAATTTTTACAGAACAAGCATTTGTATCAGAAGATTTTGCATTGAAAGAATTAATAAAAGAATGTCCACTAAGTACTGATAATATTTTAGTTTTTGACAGAGGACTTCAAGCAAAATCTACATTTGATGAGTTTAGCAAAAAAGAGCTAACTTTTGTAACAAGACTTAATAATTATACTCGTTTTGAAACGATAAGTAATTTCGAAATTATAGAAAAGGAAACAGAAAGATTAATCATTGAACAAGATTTAGAAGTAAGGTTATTTGATAAAAGGAGTAAAAAAAAACAAACTTTTTTGCGCTTAATTATTGCCAAAGAAAAAGAAAGTGGTGAATTATTTTATTTCTTAAGTAATAGTAAGGCTCTAAGCTCTAAAGAAATAGTAGAAATTTATAAGCAAAGATGGGAAATCGAAGTGTTTTTTAAATTTATCAAACAAAATTTAAATTTTAGTCATTTACTATCTAGAAATAGTAATGGTATCAAAGAAATAATGTATATGACATTAATAATAACAATACTATTAACAGTTTATAAAAAATTAAACAATTTGAAAGGTTATAAAATTCCAAAATTAAAATTTGCAAACGAATTGGAAATACTAATCATGAAAGACATTGTTCTAAAATGCGGATGAAATCCAGATAAAATAACTGAAATTATGAAATCTGATTAGGTTTCGAACACTTATGATTGCAAATCCGCGCTATCGGGTCACTACTTTAGTTACTTTTGCCCTATTGCATTGTAAATGTAGGAAATTTTAGTATTTCTTAGAAAAAACCACTCCTTTTGTAAGAGTGGTTTTTGTTTTTATTTGTAACTCAAAGTGAGGACACTTTGCGCAGCTGAGTTTTACCCATTATCGAATTTTATTAAGCAAACTAAAAATAATCAAAACTATAAATGTCAAAAAAAAGTAAATCAAAAGTAACCTACCGTTTTTAAATTTATACTTTTCAAGAATATAATTGTATCTTTTTTTATGAAAAACACAAAAATAATTAATCGATAGACATGGAAAAAAACCTATAATAAAAAACCACACTATATTAGACAACCCTTTATTATTCAAAAATTTATCAATTAAACTCATAACTATTAAACCTAAATCATAGCTAGTAAAATATAGAATTGCACTAGTGAATGAAATAATGTTTATAGCCATAAGTAATGACATATACAATAATGTAAAAATTTTCCAATGACTTTCGCCTCCATTTTTAATTCTTTCATAATTAATTGCATCTGTCCATACTGAAAAATATATTTTCATAATAAAACTAATCATTTGCTTCTTCAATTAAGTCATAAACTAATCTACCTGTAAAATAAATTGCTGCTCCAGCTCCAATAGCCCATCCTACAGGATTACTTGCTAAAAAAATTGCTGCTCCTAAAGACGCTACTCCAACACCTGCATCTACATAATCTAAATTTGTTGCAGTACCATTATAAATTTTATATCCAGAATAACCAACACCAACTACAGTACCTACTATTCCAGTAACTTTTGAATATTTTAATATTTTTGTTCCATGTTTGCCTAAAAGTGCTTGTCCTTTAACGCCTAATGCAGCATTAATTCTCCAAGTTTGCTGAGATGCTGTTAATTTTTGAAAACTCCATAGTGTATTATTTGTTTTAAATTCATTTGCAACTCTATACATTGAATATTCTGAGACCCCACTACTCACATTTCCAATTGCACTTATAATAAGTCCAAAATAATCTACTTTATCTTCCTTATTAACATTTTCTTCAGTATTATTTATAATTCCTCTAGTTCCATCAGGAAGTAATTTTTCTTGAGTTCCATTTTTATATATTACAACACTATAATCTGAAATGTATTCAAATCCTTCTCCATAAAGTTTTAGAACATCTTGAGCATTATTTACATTTGGATCCCAAAAAGGATCACCTTTCCCTTGTCTTACCCAACCAGCAAAATATTTTGGCTCTTCTTCAATAAAACCTGTTGGGTCAGCCCATAAAGCGGGATTATTAAATGCGAATCTATAAGGGGTTATATTTTGAAATAACTCAGAAAACCTATCCATAGAATGAAATCTACCAATAACTGGGTCATATTGCCTAAAGTCCATCGCTGTAACATTAAGTCCCAACTCATCTTGCAGTTCTTTTCCGTTATACTTATACTTATAATTTGGTTGTGCATTATCTGTGTTATAACCTTGATGTTTCAACCCAAAAGGATAATAATGACTTTCTTCTAAAATAGGGCTTACAAAATAATCATTACAAATTAACACTCCACTCTTTGGACTTGTAAAACAAACAGTTGTGTGTTCCATTCCAAGAAAACCATTTCCATCTATATCAGAATAACTTAATCTTATGTTTCCTAAATGATCCGTATAGTTAAAAACATATTTGAAAGTGGGACTTACTCTACAAGTAGAACATGCCTCAGGAATGTGATACTTTACATATCCTTCTGCATGTGGAAAAAACTGTAACAATCCTTCTAAATACTGAAAACCTCCTAATAAATATTCTGTAGTAGCTACTACACTATTTTCTGTTACTTTTTTACTTATCTTCTGACCGGTTGCACTATAAAGATAGGAAATTTCATTCCCATCTTCAAATAAAATATGAGTAGGCAAATTATAATGGTTATAAGTAATGGATTGAATATGCTTATTTTTATCTCTTGTAAGATTACCATAACCATCATACTCATAATCATCTCCACTCGTATTTCCGTCCACAAAACCTTCTGGTGAATTTGTGTTATCATCTACACGCATCAATTGGTTTTTATTATTGATATCATACTGATAAATCAAATCATCCATAGGAATGGTATAATTAGTATCATCTATAACCCCATATCTAATTAAATCTTTAATATTACCATTTTTGTCATAATTTATGGTTTCTCGGTAGGCATTTAAAGGGGTCGTCTCTCCTACTCTTTCGTATTTAGCATCTAATAACCTATTTAAATGATCGTAAGAATAATTGTATTTTCTTAATTTATTATCACTCGATGTCTTCCAAAAAGTCTCTGCTATATTGCCATTAAATAAAGGAGTAGCTTCTTCTGCATCATTATATCTAATCTTAAAAGCAAATAAATCACTACCTAAATTATTTACATCGTTAATATCTTTTAACCAACCTCTAATATTATAAGTATAGTCAACAATTTGTAAAGCCGTATTTCCTGTTGTATCTGTACCTCCAACATTTTTACTCACCAGTTGCCCTAATTCATCATAGGTGTTTTTTACAATTAACTGTTCTACCCCACCATTTACTTGTTGGGTATGAAGGCTTAAACGGTCTTGATCCGTATAAGTATAATTATCCCTAACTGTAAAAATATTTGCACTATTACTATCATGTTTATTAATAGTAATTGTGTATAGTGTTTTACCTGCCCAATCGAGCTTATTATCAATTTGGGTATAACCTCCCAGATAATTAGAAACATAGCTTCTTACTGGACGATATTGTACATCATATAAACTATATCCTATTTCTGCTGCGTTGGGATTTGTAGCATCCATTACTTTAACCCAAGAACCTGTCAACAATCCTTTTACGTCTGTTGCTAAAGCTTGTCCTTCAACGTCAGTTGGAAGTGAAGGAGCTCCTGGATACGTATACGAATCGTAATAGTTTTTTGTTAAAATAAGATCATCAACAGCTAAAGTAAATGGATTACTCCCTGAATTAATATTATCTTGATAAGTTGCTCTATCTGTGGAAGAAACAGCCATTTGTTTCCAACCAGTTTGTGTAACTCTGCCAAAAACATCATATTCTGTAATCATCCAACCTAAAGTAGTTCCTCCATAAGGTGTAAAAGCTGGTCCAATAGCTACTGGACGATCTAATCTATCATAAATAATGTATTCCCAATCCTTACCAGGCAATTTTTTCTCTATAATACGATTACGCGTATCATATTTATATTGATAACCTAAATTTTCAATTTCTGAAAAATTAAGTGTGTAAGAATATGTTGTTACTCCACCAAAAATATTAGAATCTAAGGGTTTACTTAAATTTTGAGATATTCCAGGAAGAGATGTAAAATAAGTCTGTGGGTTATTAACATCATAATCTTCAAAAAAAAGTTTATTATTCTCAATTTTTACAATAAATTGATGATTCCCATTATAATTAACGTCAAAGTAACCTAAAATCATGTCAGGGATAGGTGCTATAGCATTTATTTCAAACTGCTTTGTTAAATCAAATGTAGATTGCACTCCTAAACCAGCTGATAAATTTAAACTAATAGTACTATTCTGGATTTGAATCGTCATACCACCACCTCCTGATGTAACTGGATTACCAGATGAATCAATTAAAAATTCTGAAAAATTTATAGATTGAGAAAAAGTATAAGGTGTTTGATTTGCTTGAACATTAGCTACATTATCTGAAGCCAAAGGTGGAACTACATAAATTAAATCACCAATAGCATCATATATATAGTAAGTATCAAACTTTTGTCCGTTATTAAAACTTCTTTTAAGAACAGTTCTATCTAAATTATCAACATACTCCTCAGTAGTATTATTTACACCATCTAACGCTTGCCAATTTTCATTTTTTACACTATTTTTATATATTGTATTTGGATTATAATATCCTATACACTCTAAAGTATAATTGATACCATTCTTTGTAACTTTAAAACGAAATACTTCGTCACTCTCTGAATTTAAATCGTAATCGTATTTTACCTCATGACCACTATCTATAGCCCAAGATGCTCCAGGAGCGGACTGTCTCATCACCCGATTTAATGGAGAACCATCATATATTTTTTCACTAAATGGAAAATTAGTCGTTTCAAAATTGGGATTCGTGCTACTTGAATAGTAATTCGACTGACTAGTTAATGCACTGGAATCAAAATCTAAAGTCGAACTCGATCGTACGTAAGGTAAAAAATCTTTTGCTTGTCTTCCAAAACCATCATACTCCGTTGGAATGATAATATCATTTCCTTCTCCAGATTGTTTATAAGCAACTTGCTGAACTGGTCTACCCAAACCATCAAAATACTGAACTTGAAGTACTGCATCTGTAGGATTAGCAGGATCTAGCGTATTTTGAGTGGTTTCTTTTTTGTATTTGATTGTTTTTATATAATTTCTATCTTGACTTTGGGAAAAAGAAAGCAACGAAAAAAGCAAACTAATTACAACAAAAAATACATTAATCGTAATTCTCAACTGACTATTTAAAAATGAAAAAGGTAAAATACTTTTCATTTGACTATTCTTTCTATAATTTTTATTCATCTTACCTTAATCTTTATAATGATACTCATTTTCACTTAAAACATTACCATTTTTATCTTTTACAAACTGCAATCTGTTATTTGTATCATAATGATATGTAAACTTATTGCCTTTTGCATCTACCATTGTAGAAACTCCTACCAAAGGTTTATGCGTATAAGTTATTACCATTGCATCTGGTAATGCATTTCTTAAATTTTCCAATGCAATAAGTAACTGAGCTTCTGTACCTGTATTTGAAGCATCTTGTATCGCTTGAATTAAAGAAGAAGAAATACTAGAATATGTCGCATTTTCAATTTTTGCTACGGGTAGGGTTTTGTTGTAACCCCAAATAACACTAACATTTATATTATGTTCTTGGTGATATTGAAGCACATTATCTTTATCATCATATAAGTCATAAACAAGTTTCTTATTAGAATTGTTTTGAAAATCATAAAAAATATTTATTTCTTTAGGTCTAGTATTTAGAAGATAATCATCATAAGTATATTGGGTTTCAGATTTTAAAACATCATTTTCTTTCTCCGTTATTATGGCTGGAAGATCTAAAATATTGTTTGAATTATGTAAATTTGATAATGATATTAGATTTGGATGATTGAATGTATATGTAAATGATTCTTCAGACAATGGTGTTGACAAAACACTCGTTTCAAAAGTTTTAATATTTGATAATAAATTTTTCGAATTGTAAGAAAAGTTTTTTATAATCGTTTTTGATTTGTTTCCAAAAAATTCTGTTATAATTTCTTTTGATATATCAATAGTTTTAAAAGAAATAGGATAAAAAGTTAGTAATACTCTAGGATTCAGTATGGCTTGATCACAAAAATTAGGGCTTGTACCACCCCAACCATCATCTGATACACAAATTCTATATCCATTACTTTTTTTATTCATCCCGTAATTTAAAATTGAAGTTCTTGGAGTATATTGAAATTCTTTTTTTAAAATTATATTATTTAGATTATCGTAAATTATTTCATTTAACAAAGTACCATTCATAAAAGAGCTATTCTTGTCAAAATAATCTGTACCATTGAATAAACTACTGTAGGAATAAATAAGTCCATATTCATTATTGTAATATTTTTTTTCAATATAACCATTATCAATTCCATCATATATTTTTATGCTATCGTAGCCAATATAATCACCATAAATCATGGAATTATTATTGATAAAATTATTTAAATTTGAAACAATAATTTGGGTACTTCTAGTATTAAAAGTTTCCGAATATGAATTACAAGCAAAATTTTCAAAACTACCCGAATTAACTAATACTTTTTTAAAAATAGCTTTACCTCCAAAATAATTAAATGTCTTTTTTGAGATTAATGTGGCATTATAATCAAAATTTTCAATTGATTTAATTCTTAAACCAGCTCCAGTATTTATTGCTGGAATATTTGGATTATTTTCAACACCATACAATAGATTATCAAATTCATTTAATTCGTAAGTAAACAAACTGTAACCTTTTGTGGGATAAATAATTTTTTCTAAACTACTTGCTTTACAATAAAATAAATTGCTGTTGTGATTATTAACTGTGGTTTGTGAAATGTTTGGGTAACCTAAAACTGCTAAATTTGGCTTAAAATTAGTATTATTGCTTCCATTATAAAAGCCCCAATAATCAGTAGAATAACTGTTTTTTTTTGGTAATTCGACATTATTATATTCAAAAACATATGGATTATTACCCATCTCTGTTAAAGAAACTAATTTTAATCTTTTCGATGCTCTATCTTCTTTATTACTATTAGCTTGAGAATTTGAGGTATTAAGAATATTATATCTGGGAGAGTTATCGAAAGTACTATCAAAATAATCATATGAGAACAAATAACTATCTATTACCTCATCTTTTATATTTTTAACAGTTATCTTATCTAATTTTTTCATCCCGAAATAATCTAATCTGTCACTATATTCAAACAATAATGTTTTATTTTCCATGACAATGGATGAAAGGAAACAATAGTTTTGACTAATATGATTTGTTGAAGAAGAATTGATATTGTCTCCTATTCCTATTGAAATTTCTTGATCAGGAGAACCATTAAAATATTGATTTTCAAAAGAATCAAATCCTTTACATTGAAAATTAGCACCTTCTGAATAACTCCCTCCTTGTTTCTTTAAATGAGTTAGTTCAACTTTATTAAGTCCTAAAACTGTGGTTTCAAAATAGTTGAAATTTATAACTTTATTATTATTTGTTTCAATTTTTGTAAGTTTATAATTAATTATACCTCCAGGATTAATAATCTCTAACTTATTAAAATAATAATTATTTCCATTCGGATCAATTACTTTAATACCATTAATTTTTAAAAATGGTGGTGTGTTAGGCATTGGATTAAGAATTACTTCAACTTTGTATTCGGTCTTCCCATTTATTATTTGCAAAGGGAGTATTGGTTGATTCTGAGAATCTAATACATCATTTTGCGAATTAGTCCTTGAGAATTTAATTTCATCTCCATTCAAATTTAAAGAAAAAATATCGGGTTCGCTATCTACTACTCCTTCATGAATCATTTGTAAATATTCAAAATCTGTATTATAATATCCTGTTTGGTCAACCAATATCCCATTTGTGACATTAGCATAATAAGGAATATTTTGCACACTGTTTACTCCCATGTACTGATTTATGTTAACGTTATATGCTCCACCTAATGAAGGATTGGTGTAAATTTCTAGAGTAGGTATGGCAGGATTTCCCTGATAAGGAGGCAATTTCTGATGCCATGCATTATAATCATTTAAATCCTTTACATTTTGAACTATCGTTGGTAGATTCATGCTCCAACCCAAACCGACCACACTTGCCTCTTCATCAACTCTAATTCCTCCGGAATAATAGTCCAATTTTATTGGTATATTAACTTTATTTGAATTAATTTCTTGTATTGGAATACTTATATTTGCTAAACCTCTATATTCATTTACAGGAACATTCCCAAACTTAACGAAGTCCCAACTTGATGGAGGAACTGGAGTTTGTACAATGGGTAAATTATCTTGACTATACCCTATTTTAGTCATTAATAAAATTATTGAAATATACTTTTTCATGTTTTACTTATTTTTTAATCACTTTTACGCTTCCTTTTTCGGTGTTGGTTTTTATTTCAACCAAGTAAATCCCTTGTGGTAGGCTGCTTACTTCAAAAGGAATCGTTCGGTCGCCTGTTAGGGTTTGTGTTTGCAGGCTTCTTCCG
>NZ_PJQW01000024.1 GCF_004303025.1 Flavobacterium sp. J27
CTAAATAATTTGTAGGTAAACGTTTAATCTCTAAATAAGGATAATTTACACTATTAGAAGAAGAATAAAATTCGTTTAAATTGCCTAAACCATTATTTGAACTACTCGATTCCATGGTAGCATATTCTACTTCATTAACAAGGTTTCCTCCGGAAGAAGTAACTTTTGTAATTCGAGCGTCTTTCGTAACTTCTTTTTTAAAATCAATATAGGTAACTTGATTATAATGATTTCTAACCATTATAAGTTCTTTAGACAAACCTTTGAATCTGTAGTTTGAAACTATTGGTATAGGCAAATCAGGAGAATCACTATCATGATTACAGTTTTGACCAATTCCAGTATTATAACATGGAGAAAGATAATCTAAAGTAAATTTATTTGTTAATTGAGTATTCCCAATATTATTAACATAAGTAGTAACTTTCCATTGAGTATCGTGATCATTAATTGTCCAACTAGGTTCATAATAATTTCTCCAAATTCTAACTAAATCTGATTTACCATCACCATTGGTATCTAAAGCATAGTATTTACTAAAATGAACTTGTGTATCATAATAACTACCCGTATTTGGCCAATATTCTACAATATTATGTGATTCTTTTTCAAAAAAAGAACCTCCAGTTGGCTTAGGATTACTATAATATATATGCCAAAGCGATTGATTTGGACCTCCTTCCGTATCAGGGAGCATAATATCTGTTTTCCCGTCACCATTATAATCTCCTAACAGAAGTTGTTTCGTAAATGAATATTCATCCAAATTCCCTTCTCCTAAAATTTCTAATTCTACCCAAGGATTTTGAGCTAACTGTTTAAAACCAATTATTTTATAGTCATTACTATATCTATTCACAACAAATATTTCCGATTTACCATCTCCGTTAAAGTCAGAAACATACCTTATACCTCTTAACCAATCTGAATTATTCAAAATAACTGCTCCAGGAGCATTTTCACTTGTAAACAAATTGGCAACTTCACTAGAAATATTAGGATTTAAATCAATCCAATAAAAAAAATCACATTCTACAGAATTCATTATCGTAATTTCATCCTCTCTTTCACATACAGAATACATTATAACTTCAGAAACTCCATCTCCATTAAAATCACCTTCTAAAAATTTATTCTTTATATTATCGCATGGAGGCATAGCTGGATAAAAACAATTCATATGAAAAGGAAAATTAAATGGCTTTTCATATGATAATTGAATACTACTATTTACAAGATTATAAATTTTAAAAGATGTACCCTCATGCTTTACAATTGATTGAAATTGATTTAATTTATTATCCGATAATGTAGTAGCTACAAAACTATTATCTTTATTAATTGTAAAAGGCAAATTAATTGTTGTCCCTGTTGAGTTTTGAAATAACTTTTTATAAAGTTTATTTTCAGTAACAAAGTCTAAATTACCATCTTCATCAAAATCTCCAGAGAGTATTATATCACTAAAATTCAAATTATTACTATAATTTGTTAAATACTCTGAACCATTAATCAGAGTTGTTGTCGTATCGTATTCGAAAATCACTGGGTTAGCAGGCTCTAATGCTCCATTAAACTCTTGAATCTGTGAAACTCGTTCATATCCAAGTTGTGGATCAACAATGTGTGTTAGTTGATATTTTCTAAATAACTCATTATTCGTTTTAACTTGGATATTATCTAATAATTCTGCTTTTTCATGTTTAACCCCTTTAATGTAAGCATATTCAGCTCTCTTTGCTAATTTATAGTTAAATTGTAGACTATTTAATGGTGTTTGTAAACCATTTACATTGGCACTAAACTTTATTTCACTTATACACAACCCTTTATTAAATGGTTTGCTATAATGATAGGTGATAAAATTTCCATTTACATCTTCGAAACGAACAATGTAAAAAGCAGTTAAATCTACGGCATACATACCTCCATAGTTTCCATACCAGGAACGAGAACCGTCGGGATTTGTAACAATAAAATAAATGGATGTTCCTGAACCAAACAATTCTATTTTTGAATTGGATAATATCTCTGTTTTGTATACAGAACCGTCTTCCCAATAATTTCCAGAAACCAATTGCAATCTTTGTCCGTCTAAGGCTAACTTATCATTGGCATCAAAATCCACTCCGTCAACATACCCATCTAGATCTTTTCGGGTTGAAATTCTACTAATAGCTGAAATAGAATTGATACTCCATCCTTGTCCTGCAATTCCGCCCAACTGCCCGCTGGCATAGATTAAATTAATTGTAGGTCCAACATCTCCTATACTGGGAGGCAATGCAATGGGTAAGGTATAAATGGCTTGACCATTTTCTGAAACCTCAAATTTCCCTTGTGTATCTTGATAATTATTCGTCTGTGAATAAGAACCTATACTAATAAGTAAAAGAGCAAATAGTAAAAACTTCCTCATAAATTATGGTTTGATAATAGTAATTGATTGTGATTCTCCGTTAGAATATAATAGTAAAACAGTATAGGTTCCTGATGGATATTCTTGAAATGAAATAGTAGTAGTAGTCTGCTTTTCTAAAGTAGAGATTACTTTCATCAGTTGTCCAGAAAAAGAATAAACTTCAATTTTTTTTACTTGATTGTTGTCAATCAATTCCCATTTTAGAAATAGTTCTTCTTCAACAGGGTTTGGATAATAAGAAATGATATCCTCAGGAAAAAATTTTAATAATTCATCCTATTTAATTTCAGAACTATTTTTAAATGAGGGCTCTTCTTCTCCAATAGGTCTTGGAATAAAAAAACTCAACTCCCTTCTCACTTGATTTCCAGCATTGTCATAACTAAAAGAGATTGTGTTCTCATAGTTTTGACTAAATCCTAAATAAGAAGTAAATAGCAGCCAAAAAGTAATAGCTAGTTTCATAATTTGACATTTGTTTAAAGATGTGCAAAAATAGTTCTTATTTCTTAATAAAAAAGAGCTTGATTATTTTATAATCAAGCTCTTTTAAAAAAAAACATTAAGAAAAAATTTAGTGCATGTGAGCGGGTATTTTCCTTAACTACATTATATTTTAATTCATTGGAACAATATGAATTCCAGGGTAATTATTAGGGTTTAGTAATGGCAATTTAGACTTGTAATGGGAATTAATTACTTTAATAATTTCATTTGCTATTACAGAATAACCTCTTGCATTTGGATGTACACCATCTAAAGAGAATAACACTTTAAATTCTGTTGTACCACTACCAAAATAATTTGCCGTGTAAATTGTACCGTTATCTGCTCTTAAACCACTAACCAACTGATTTAAAATAGCGTTCATATCAGCTACAGCTAAATCTTTATCTAGTGCTATTGCTTTTATTGTTGAATTATAAGCATCGGTTGCTGCTTTAACTTTAGCTTGTTCTTGTGGAGATAAAACCCATCTATTTCCTAATGGATAAGAAATACCATTTTTATTAATGTCAACTGGCGCATTAACATTAGTTGACCCTATAAAAGATGAAGCAGGAAGTACGATTAAATCCTCAGAAGTAGTCTGTCTTGCTTTACCAAATATAGCACCAAAAGCATTAGCTGTAGCAGCAGGATAACTTAATACTGATTGTAAATAACCAGAAATCTGAGCCGATCTATCAGCAGCATCAACATCATAAATTAAAACTGGATTCGCTGTATTAGGATCCAAAACATTTACTCTATCAGGCTCGCCACCAGCAGTAAATACACCATCTAACAAAGCATACAATTGAGCATTTAATTGTGCCATTGCTGTTGTGCCTGCAGCAATTTGAGTGGCTACATCTGATCCTGGAGGCGTTAAAGCTTTTCCAAGACCTTGTGCTGTTAAAGGAGCATAAGGAACAGTTGTAAAATAAGGAATTGAAGTTACATTTGGAATAGTAGCCACAACTCCTTTTGCTCCTCCAGATGTAAGTGTATTTATTAAAGTACTATATACACTCTCAAATACATTTGAATTTGTAATATCGTTCCCCCCATAAGTAGTCGGATCTAAATTACTTGTATTATTATGATCAGCAGCAGGAGTGTTATCATAAACATTAGTTGAAGAAGCAGCTCCTCCATTAGTTGAATAAGACAAAACATCATTATTACCAATCCAGTTCGTAAAGAAAGTTGGATTTTTCGACATCGCATCACCTAAAACAGTAGCCGTTGGAGAAGTAGCATGACGTACAAAGTAAGGATTAGCCTGACCTAAAGCAACACCAGCAAGATTTCCATAACCAGCAACCCCTAAATGAAAAGATTTTGCCCCTGGTATTCCCATATTATTATAGGCAGTAGCTTGTAAATTTGACACTTCAATACTTGAATTTCCAGTTATATTTTCTGGTCTCCCTTCAGCCGCATCAATTACTAATCTTGTTGAAGCAATTGGAACTCCTCCTAATGTTAATCCTCCATAATTGTTTATATCATCATCATAAGAAGGTTGTGTAAACGCTCCTCCTCCAACAACAGAGAATTGTTTCGCTAACAAATTAGGAAAAGAGTTTGCTTGACCAGATTTATAAACAGTTCCATCCATATAACCCGCAGTTAATGAATTTCCAATCGCTACATAAGTAGAAAAATCAGCTTCTCCAGCAGAATAATCATCTGTTGATACTGGATTATCGAATTCTGGTTCACAAGAAGCAAAACCAGCAGCTAAAACAGCTAAGTATATAAATTTATTTTTCATTTTCTATATTTTTTTATTAAAAACCGTAAGTTATACCAACACCTGGAGAGAACACAACTGATTTATACGTTCCTTTGAATTGTCCATTTGGATTGTGATCGTAAGAATTATCAATTTCATCAAAATGAATGTATAAGAATGATGCATCAATTCCAAATTTGTCATTAATTTGATAGGTTAAACCTCCTGTAAATGCATTGGAATCATTACGTGGTGTTTCAGGTGCAAAATATCCATCTTGTACTGGACTTTCATCAAAATAATATCCAGCTCTAAAAGTAAACTTATCATTTGCTTTATACTGAGTACCAAAACGATACGTTGAAGCATCTTTATAATTTCTTGGGTTTACCGACGTTGGCAAACCATTATTAAAACTTACATCTAAACTCTTATAAGCACTCCACATAGTATGATTAAAATCGAATGCAAACAACCATTTATCTGTTACTTGAATAGAAAACCCTGCAGTAACTTCTGCTGGTAATGGTAAATCTGCATCAAAAGTTGTATTTGTTAATGTAGTTTGAGCAAATGCTGGAACATCGTTGAATGTTGCATCACCACCTCTAGCTTCCATCATTATTTCTGAACGGTAATTTAATCCTAATCGAATTTTATCTGTTGGATTGAACATCATCCCAATATTATATCCCCAAGCAGAGATACCTTTCGCTTCAATTGTTAAGTCTGTTGGATCTCCATTAACCTGAAAAGTAGTATTAGAAGCGTATAAATTTCTATTAAAAGTAACCGAACCTGTAGCATAAATTGGTCCACCACCCACACTAAAATGCTCTCCTACTCTAATCGAAACTGTTGGTTGCACAAAAATGGCTTTTAAGTCTATATTATTAACTAAATAAGCACCTTGCCAGTTTTGATCCCAATCCACAGCACTTCCATAAGGAGTATATACCGCTAAACCTGCCGTTAACCAATCTGTTAACTTATAAGTTGCATAAGCATTAAAAGGAGTACCAAAATTATCCGAAGAAGCAGTAGTATTAAACGTGTTTTCTTGAAATCTTACTTTTGCAAATAATCCACTAGCCCCAACAGATAAATTAAATTTTTTATCTAAGAAAGCCATCCCCGCTGGATTAAAAAAAGCTGTCTCAGCACTATTTACTACAGCAACACCTGTATGTCCCATAGCCAATTGTTTCTGACCTTGAATACTCACCCTATAACCACCTGCAAAAGCAGTAGAGCTTGCTAAAGCCATTAATGTTAAAGAAAGTAATTTTCTCATAATGTTAAAATGTGTTAGTTTTTCTTGAATTTATTAATATCTATATACCAAAATTATAATAAAATATGGAATTTACAATTTTTTACCTTAAAATATTATGCATTCATAATAAATTTACTTTCTATTGTAAAAAATTCATTACTGCATTATAAAAATCTTTAGGATTTTCGGCATGTAACCAGTGTCCTGCATTGGAAATAGTAACAATTTCATTTTTAGGAAACAAAATATTTATGGTTTCAAAATCTTGATCTTCTATATAATTAGATTGAGCCCCTCTTAAAAAAAGTGTTTCTTTTTCAAATGTTAAACCTGCTGGTAATTCTTTTCCTATTTCTTCTATATTTTTAGTCAAACTCTTCAAATTAAAACGAAAACCTAACTGACCTTGTTCTACCCAATGTAAATTTTTTAACAAAAACTGTCTTGTTCCAAAATCAGTAATGTGTTTTAATAAAATAGCATCCACATCACTTCGGCTAGGTTTTAAAGAAAAGTCAACAGCATTTAATCCTTCGAGAATACTTTGATGATGAGGCGCATAAAACTTAGGTCCAATATCGGCTATTATTAGTTTTGAAACCAAATTAGGAAATTGACATGCAAATTGCATGGCGATTTTCCCACCCATAGAATGTCCTAATAATACAATTTCCTCTAAATTTTTAAATTTACAGTATTCCTGAACATCATTCACCATTAAATTATAATTAAATGCATCTGTATGAAAACTTCTGCCATGGTTTCTCATATCGAGTAAATGGACTTCATATCCATTTTCAGCAAACTGAGCGCCTAATGTTTTCCAATTATCAGACATTCCTAAAAACCCATGAACAATTAGAAAAGGTTTTCCCTGACCTTCTATTTTTGAAAAAATCATTATTTTAATTTTTGAAGATACATATTTACTACATTCTCTATTCCTAAGTAGATAGATTCGGAAATCAACGCATGCCCTATAGAAACTTCCAACAAGTTAGGAATATTTTCTTTAAAAAACTTTATATTTTCTAAACTTAAATCATGACCCGCATTAATACCTAAACCTAATTCATTTGCTTTTATGGCAGCAGTTATATAAGACTGAATTCCTTTCTCATTACCTAATTCGTATTGTTTTGCAAATTCTTCAGTATATAATTCTATTCTATCGGTCCCCGTTTCTTTCGCCCCTTCAACCATTTGTATTACTGGATCTACAAAAATGGATGTTCGTATATCATGTCTTTTACATTCGGCAATAATATCAATTAAAAAATCTTTATGTTTTATGGTATCCCAACCTGCATTTGAAGTAATCGCATCATCTGCATCGGGCACTAATGTTACTTGTGTTGGCTTAATTTCCAATACTAAATCCATAAATTTTTTAATTGGATTTCCTTCAATATTATATTCCGTGTAAACAATTGGTTTTAAATCTAAGGCATCCTGATATTTAATATGTCTCTCATCTGGACGTGGATGAATTGTGATACCTTGAGCTCCAAATTGTTGTAAATCTTTGGCAACTTTAATTAAATTGGGAACATTTCCTCCTCTTGAATTTCTTAACGTTGCTATTTTATTAATATTTACTGATAACTTTGTCATATTCTTTTTTATTAACTTTACAAAAATACAAAGTATAAATAGCTTTAATAATCAATTTTTGATTAATTTGCAGTAAAATTATAATGTTTAGAATGAATAACTCATTGACTGATTTTTTAAATGTAGAAATTAAGCCTCTTAAAAGCAAAGAAAGTATTGCCGAAGCACAAGACCTATTTGCAGATTACAACTATACTCATTTCCCTGTAACCGAAGAAAATGTATATATAGGTTGTATTTCTAAAGAAGATGCAGATATTTACCCGAGCCATAAAACGATTGGGGAATGCCGTTATGAATTTGATCGTTTTTATGTTCGTTCAGAAATGACATGGTTAGATGTTTTAGAAGAATTTGCTAAAAACGAATCTAATATAGTTCCTGTTTTAAATTCTCAAAACAAATATATAGGTTATTATGAATTAGATGATGTTATAAAATTCTTTCATGAAACTCCTTTTTTAAGAGAAGAAGGTGGCATTTTAGTGATTAGAAAAGAAATATCTGGATTCTCTATGAGTCAGGTAGCTCAAATAGTAGAAAGTAACAATGCTAAATTATTAGGTCTTTTTATTTCAAAAACAGAAACTAATTTTGTTGAACTTACTTTAAAAATAAGTCAAAGTTCGTTAAACGAAATTATACAAACTTTTAGAAGATATGAATACGAAATCATTTCTGAACATCAAGAAGATTCTTATTTGAAAAATTTAAAAGACCGTTCCGATTATTTAGACAAATATCTAAATATTTAGTTTTTTTCTATTAAACCAATTTAAACTGCATATGAAAATTGCAATATTCGGTCAGTATTATCAATCAGACACAGAAGAAATTGTAGAAAAAGTAGTACACACTTTATTAGACAACCAAGTTACTGTTATAATTGAAAAAAAATTTCACGGTGATATCAAAACTCCTTTAAAAGAAAAATGCAGCACTTATTCTTCTCATGAAGAGCTAGAAAAAGACATTGATATTCTAATAAGCATTGGTGGAGATGGTACAATTTTAAGAGCGGTAACTTATGTTAGAGACAAACAGATACCGATTGTAGGTATAAATGCTGGAAGATTAGGTTTTTTAGCTACAGTACAAATCAAAAATATTGAGCCTTTTATTTATAAAATTTTAGCCAAAGAATATACTTTATCAAAAAGAAGCTTATTGAGTTTATCTTGCACTCCTAAAAACCCAGATTTAGTCGACTTGAATTTTGCTTTAAATGAAGTAACTGTTTCCAGAAAAGACACTACTTCAATGATAACCATTGAGACCTATTTAAATGGAGAATACCTAACATCCTATTGGGCAGACGGATTAATAATTGCTACGCCAACAGGTTCCACAGGGTACTCATTAAGTTGCGGTGGGCCTGTATTAATTCCAAATGTAAACAGCTTAGTAATAACCCCTATCGCTCCCCATAATCTAAATGCAAGACCCCTTGTAATTCCAGATGATACAGAAATTACTTTAAAAGTTTCTGGTAGAGAAGAGCAATATTTAGTTTCATTAGATTCTAGAATAACATCGGTAACAAACGAAACATTATTAAAAATTGTCAAGACCCCATTCGAGATAAATATGGTTGCTTTTAACGAAGAAGGATTTTTAAAAACCATAAGAAAAAAACTACTTTGGGGAGAAGACAGAAGAAATTAATACCTCAAACATAACTTTTACTTTTTTTTTGCGTTTATACATTACTGATAAATTAGGAATAAAATTTCTAATTAAATGCGGTAAAGAAATCTATATTATTATATTTGCAAACTATTTTTAAAAATGAGAAAGTTTTTTGTTTACATATTCTTGTTATTGAGTACCACTGCTATAACGGCTCAAATAAATGAACTAGGTGTTTTTTTAGGAGGCTCAAACTACATCGGTGATGTTGGTCCTACTGATTATATTTCACCTAATAAACTTGCTTTTGGTTTTATTTACAAATGGAATCGAAGTACAAGACACTCTTATCGTTTATCATATACCTATTCAAAAATAGCTGCTGCTGATAGAGATAGTGATGTTCCTAGCAGATATTTAAGAGATAAAAGTTTTAAAAATAGCATACACGATTTTACTTTAGGTTTGGAGTTTAATTTTTTCGAATTCAATTTACATGATTCAGAAAAAGCCTTTACTCCATATGTATCTAGTGGATTAAGCTATTTTATATATAATGAAAATTACATTCTAGATAAAACTGAAGAATTAGATTACAGACATAGTCAATTTGCAATACCCATGATTGTGGGAATTAAAACCAGACTATATAGAAATTTTGTTTTAGGTGCTGAAGTAGGTTTTAGATACACCTTTACCGATAATTTAGATGGTAGTAATCCAAAAAATAACAATTTTGAATCTCTTCGTTTTGGAAATCTAAACAGTAACGATTGGTATGTATTTTCTGGAATAACATTAACTTACACATTTGGACAAAATCCTTGTTTTTGCGCTAATTAATTATGAGTATAAGAGAAAAAATAGACACCACTAAATTACCTGAACACTTAGCCATTATTATGGATGGCAATGGTAGATGGGCAAAACAAAAGGGTCTATTAAGAACACTAGGACATGAAAGCGGAACTAAATCAGTTAAAAAAACAGTAGAAAGCTGTGCAAAATTAGGAATCAAAAATTTAACCTTATATGCTTTTTCTACTGAAAATTGGAACAGACCAAAACTAGAAGTAGACACTTTAATGAAGCTTTTAATTTCCTCTTTAAAGAAAGAATTAAAGACTTTAACAGAAAATAATATCCGTTTGAACGCCATAGGAAATTTAACAAATTTACCCTCAAAAGTTCAAAAAGAATTAAATGAAGTCATTCAAAAAACTTCTGAAAACACTAGAATGACGTTAACTTTAGCACTCAGTTATGGTGCGAGAGAAGAACTTATACAAGCTGTTAAAAAAATTTCAGATAAAGTTAAAAATAATATAATTTCCACTAACACTATTGACGAATCAATTATTAATGAGCATCTTTACACGCATAATTTGCCAGATGTAGATTTAGTAATTCGCACCAGTGGTGAACACAGAATAAGTAATTTCTTACTTTGGCAGATTGCATATGCAGAATTTTATTTCACAGATATATTATGGCCAGATTTCGGTGAAGAAGATTTGTATAACGCAATAATAAGTTATCAAAGTAGAGAAAGAAGGTTTGGAAAAACAAGTGAACAAATTTCATAAGAAAAAAATGTTAAAAAAAGGTTTACAATTGCTTTTTACCATAGTAATTATAGGTAATAGTACTAAATTAGTTGCTCAGGAAACAAAATTAGAAAACGGTAAAGAATACATATTAGGAGGAGTTGAAGTAACTGGAAAAAGTAAATACAGTGAACAAACTGTGGTTACATTTTCTGGACTTGAAAAAGGCCAAAAAATACTTGTACCTGGAGAAGATATTAGTGCTGCAATCAAAAAATTATGGAAATTAGGATTGTTTAGCGACGTAAATTTTTATGTAAATGAAATTAAAGGAGATAGCATCTTTTTAGAACTTAATTTAATTGAATCTCCAAAGCTTTCAGATGTAAAAATCCAAGGTATTAAGAAAGGAAAAGCAGAAGATTTAATAAAAGAAATTGACCTTAAAAAAGGTAAAGTTGTTAATGAAAATTTAATAACAACCACTAAAAACTACATAGAAAATAAATACAAAAAAGATGGTTTTTACAACACCAAAGTATTTATTTCTACTACTCCTGATTCTACAGAAACAGAAGTAAAAATGCTTGTTAATATCGACAAAGGAGATAAAGTTAAAGTTAAAAGTATTGATTTTGAAGGCAATACTCAATTATCTGACGCAAAACTGAGAAAAGCATTTAAAAACACCAAACAAAAAAATCCAATCCGAATATTTAAAGCTTCAAAATATATTAAAGAAAAATACAAAGAAGATTTAGTTACTCTTATTGACAAATACAAAGAACGAGGTTTTAGAGATGCAAGGGTGCTTTCTGATTCTGTTACTTACGACAAAAAGAAAAACCTAATTGACATTAAAGTAAACCTAGAAGAAGGTAGAAAGTATTATTTCGGAAACATCAGATACTTAGGAAACACCGTATACACTGACCAACAGTTAGCCAGAATTTTAGGAATCAAAAAAGGAGAAGTATATAATGGCGTATTATTACAAAAAAGAATAGCTGATAATACAAAACCAGACGCAGATGACTTAACTAACTTATATCAAAATAGTGGTTATTTATTTTCTAGTATTAACCCAGTAGAAGTAAAAACATACAATGACACTATAGATTTTGAAATAAGAATTACCGAAGGACCTTTAGCTTATTTTAATAAAATTTCAGTTGTTGGAAACGACAAGACTAACGACCATGTAATTTATAGAGAATTAAGAACTAAACCTGGAAACAAATACAGCAAAGAAGATGTAGTACGTTCAGTAAGAGAAATAGGTCAGCTTGGTTTCTTCGACCCAGAATCTATTCGTCCCGATTTCAAAAATGTTGATGCTCAAGCAGGAACTGTTGACATAGAATATAATGTTGTAGAAAAAGGAGCAAGCCAAATTGAATTACAAGGTGGTTATGGTGGTGGTGGTTTCATTGGTACACTAGGTTTATCTTTCAATAATTTTTCGGCAAGAAATATATTTAAAAAAGATGCTTACAAACCTTTACCAATGGGTGATGGACAGAAAATGTCTTTACGTTTACAAGGAAGTTCTTATTTCCAAACATATAGCTTATCTTTCTCAGAGCCATGGTTTGGTGGAAAAAAACCAGTAAGCTTCTCAACATCAATTTCTCACAGTAAACAATTTTTATATAATTATAGCACTAGAGACGTTACTAGAGATCAAAGTTTTAACATTACATCGTTATCTGTCGGTATGGCAAAACAATTAACCGTTCCTGATGATTTCTTTGTATTATCACAAAGTGTTTCGTTCCAATACTACGATTTAAATAATTATAATACTGGATTATTTACTTTCGGTAATGGAGCTTCAAGAAACATAACTTATACCATAGGCTTAAGTAGAAATAGTAAAGGATTAAATCCAATTTATCCAACATATGGTTCTGAATTTAGTGTAACAGGTAAATTTACACCTCCGTATTCATTATTCAATGGAATTGACTATGCTGGTTTAAAGAATTCAGAAGAATATAAATTGAGATATACTTCTACTAGTGGGATTCAGGCAGTAACCAATACAGATACTGGAGAAACCGTAAGTGAAGGAGACTATGTTCGCTATTCATCAATATATGGAGGATATATTAAAGCCACAGCTTCCAATGCAGATTTAGACCAAGGTAAATATGACCAAAAAAGATTCAATTGGTTAGAATATTATAAGATAAAATTTAAAGCAGATTGGTACACTAGATTGTATGACAAATTAGTATTGCGTTCTTTAGGAGAATTTGGTTTTATGGGAGCATACAACCAAGATCGTGGATTAGTACCATTTGAACGTTTTTATTTAGGTGGAGATGGATTAGCCAATTTCTCTTTAGATGGAAGAGAAGTAATTCAATTAAGAGGATATCCAAACAATTCATTATCTCCAGTAGATCCAGCAACAAACGCACAAGTTGGTGCTACTATCTACAATAAGTTTTCATTAGAATTAAGATACCCAATTACCTTAAAGCAAGCCGCAAGTATTTATGGTTTAACATTTTTAGAAGCTGGTGCAGCATTTAATGATTTCAAAGACTACAATCCATTCAGTATGCAACGTTCAGCTGGATTTGGTTTAAGAGTATTCATGCCTGCTTTTGGTTTACTAGGTATCGATTTTGCTCATGGATTTGACCCTATTCCTGGTCAGACTGTAAAAAGTGGATGGCAAACTCATTTCATTATTGGACAACAATTTTAGTATTTTTTACGTTTAGTTTAAAATTGAAGAGTGAAACCATAACTTATAAAAACATTTCTTATCTTTCGGACGGTTTTTCAAGTGTTTTACCTGAAAATTAAGAACTAAAAATAAACAACAAATGAAAAAAATTTTATTAATAACATCATTATTCATTTTTATAACTGGTTTTTCACAATCTGCAAGTGTAAGGATTGGATATATAGACATGGAATATATCTTAGAAAAGGCACCCGATTACGCTGAAGCAAAAGCACAATTAGAACAGAAAGCCTCAAGATGGAAAGAAGATATTGAACTTAAGAAAAATGAAATTAATAAGTTAAAAGAAAGCTTAGCAACTGAGCGTGTACTTTTAACAAAAGAATTAATTGAAGAGAGAGAAGAAGAAATCAATCTTAAAGAAAAAGAACTTTTTGATTATCAAGAAAAACGTTTTGGAGCAAGAGGTGATTTAATTATTCAAAAATCATTATTAGTTAAACCTATTCAAGATCAAGTATTTACTGCAATACAAGATATAGCAGAACAAAAAAGATATGATTTCATTTTAGATAAATCATCAGACTTAACCATTCTTTTTGCAGACAAAAGACATGATATTAGTGACTTAGTAGTTCGTGCAATTATGCGTTCAGAAAAAAGAGAGCAATTATCAAAAAAAGAACAGAAAGCGCAAGAGGCTAAAGAAGCAAAAGAAGATCTTCAAGATGAAAACCCTGCTTTAGCTGAAAGACAGAAAATACTCGATGAGAAAAAAGCAGCTAGAGATAAACTAATGGAAGAAAGAAAAGCAGCTAGAGAAAAAATCATAGAAGAAAGAAAAAAAGCAGCTATTGAAAAAAGAAAAAAATTAGAAGCTGAAAAAAATGGCACAGAAATTGAAAAAGAATCTAGTGAAGATGATAAATAATAACCTAAAATTAATTTAAAATAGAAAAATGAAACAAGTAAAAACTTTAGCTATTGCAATAGTACTTTTTATTACGGCTCAAGTATCTGCGCAATCGAAAATGGCTCATATTGACGTTAAAGAATTAATGACGAATATGCCAGAAATGAAAGCTGCTCAATCGCAATTAAAAACCATTCAAGATACTTACGACAAAGAATATAAAGGTATGGTACAGGAGTATCAAACTAAATTGCAAAAATATGAGCAAGAAGCTCCTACAGCTGGTGAAGCTTTAAATGAAACACGTTCTAAAGAAATGCAAGGAATGGGACAACGTATCCAAGAATTTCAACAAAGCGCTAGCAAACAATTACAACAAAAAGAGCTTGATCTATTAAAACCAATTATGGAAAAAGCACAAACTGCTATCAAAAAAGTGGCAACTGCAAAAGGTTATGATTATGTATTAGATGCAACAGAAGGAAGCGGGTTATTAGTTGCTAACGGTCCAAACATTCTTGCTGATGTTAAAAAAGAATTAGGTTTCTAATATTTCGAGAATAATATTTAAAACAAAAAGATTTTAACTGTTCAAATTTTGACTAATTTGAACAGTTTTTTTTTACATTTGTTTTATGAGTAACACACACCCAATAGGACTTTTTGATTCAGGCATTGGAGGAACTTCCATATGGAAAGAAATTCATTCTTTGCTTCCAAATGAAAATACTATTTATTTAGCAGATAGTAAAAATGCGCCATATGGTCTAAAATCTAAAGAAGAAATAATTGAGCTATCTTTTAAGAACACCGAATATCTTTTAAATAAAAATGCAAAAATTATTGTTGTTGCTTGTAACACTGCTACCACAAACGCTATTAAAGAATTACGTAAAAAATACAACGTCCCTTTTATTGGCATTGAACCAGCTATAAAACCTGCAGCGAATCAATCAAAAACCCAAACAATAGGTATTCTTGCAACTAAAGGAACTTTAAATAGTGATTTATTTCACGAAAAAACAGCATTATATAGTAATGTTAAAATCGTGGAACAAATTGGTCATGGTTTAGTTCAACTCATAGAGAATGGAGATATTAATTCCGCTGAAATGCAAGAATTATTAGAAAGCTATCTCAAGCCCATGATAGATCAAAATATTGATTATCTCGTATTAGGATGTAGTCATTACCCTTATTTAATTCCTCAAATAAAAAAGATTATACCTGAAAACATTAAAATTATTGATTCAGGTGAAGCCGTAGCGAAGCAAACAAAAAAAATCCTTGAAGATTTAAAAATCAATAATACGTCTAAAGAAAAAAGTTGGCAAAAGTTTTACACCAATGCCAACCCTCATGTTTTAGAAGCTATTTTAGACCATAATTTAGCTGTTTTTGAGAAAGACTTCTAAATTTTTATTCTTCCTCTTTAAACCAACTAGAATACATTACATAATTATTAGATATACGTTCTATTTCGCCAGCAAAATTACTCGCATTAATATCTTTTACCTTTTTCGCAGGAATACCCGCATATATCGCTCCAGATTCAACGACTGTATTTTGAGTAACTACAGAACCAGCACCAATAATAGAATTGCTATTTACAACGCAATTATCCATTATAATTGCCCCCATACCAATTAGAACATTATCTTTAATTTCACATCCGTGCACAATGGCATTATGTCCAATAGAAACATTATTCCCTATCTTCGTTGGATGCTTTAAATAAGTACAATGAATTACTGCACCATCTTGTATATTTACTTTATCGCCTATTTCAATGCTGTTTACGTCTCCTCTTATAACCGCATTAAACCATACACTACACTTTTTACCAAATGTTACCTCTCCTACAATAGTTGCATTTTCTGCTACATAACAATCTTCTGGTATTTGAGGAAATTTCCCTCTAACTTCTTTAATAATCATAATTAGTTTATATAAAAATGTCCCGAAAAAATCGGGACAAATATTGTATTTACGTTTCTTGTATTAATTAACAGCTGGACAATTACAGCTCCATTCTTTAGCTTTACAGAAAATATCTATACCTAAAGTAATTTGGTGAAAACCTCCATTATCAAACTTAATATCTCCAATAATATGAGAATAAGTATAAGCGAACATAAATTGCTTATAATTTACTCCTAAAATTGGTGTTATATATTGCAATTTTTGTTCTCCAATTGCATTCCCGTCTAAATATTCAGCTCCGTCAAAACTTCTTCTATAAGAAAGTCCTCCCCATACTCTTCCAAAATCCATTCCTTTATAAACTTTCAAGTTCAAATCGATTGCTTTTTCGGTAGTTTCTTGTGTGTATTGAAACATAAAAGAAGGCTCCCAAAGCAATCTATCTTCATCTCCAAATACTGCACCTGCACTCCATAAAAACTTTCTTAAATTATCTGATTCAATCCCTTCTGTATATATTTCTCTTCTATTTGCTAAAAAGTTTTTAACTGTTACATGAGTAAAAAAATCTAAGAAATGATATGAAGCTCCTAAATCTACATTAAAATAAGAATCTTTTTGATAAACTCCACCAAATATAAATGGATCAAAAGCCTGGTTTGTAAAACTGGTTTCATCTAACTGACTTTGAATAAAAGCAGCGCTCAATCCAAATGACAACTGATTTAAATCGGTAGTTCCTCTTGAAAACCGTAAATGATGAGCATAAGTTAACTTAGCTCCTCTTTGAGAATGATATCCATTTTTATCATTAAAAATTATAGCACCAATACCAGATTTTCCATCTTCATCTACAGAAGTATTAAAACTTAATGTTTGAAGAGAGGGCGCATCTTCTTGTCCAAACCATTGTTGGCGACCAGTTAAACGAATCTTTCCACAATTAGCCGCTCCGGCCATTGAAGGGTGTATTAAATAATAGTTATCTGATAAGTAATCTGAATAAACGGCTATTCCTTCTTGGGCATTAGACAGCTGTGCTAAAATAAACACAATAAATAGTAGGTAACTTTTTTTAAAATCCATCGAGAATTATCTTTTTAATGAAAAATGTGCTTTAAATACTTTGTTTTGTTGGTTTTCTTGATATTCTACAGTAAACCAATAA
>NZ_PJQW01000025.1 GCF_004303025.1 Flavobacterium sp. J27
GGTTTGTTGCCAATCGATACTTCCTATTTTGTCTAGTTTTACCACCCAAAAATCAGTTCCATTTTGATTGGTTTTGGATTTGGAATTGGTAGCTCCAGAATTAGAATTTCCACCCACGATAAAACCTCCATCTTTGGTTTGTAATAAGGTAAATAAGTTATCGTCTTTATCACCTCCTAAAGTGCGTTGCCATTCGATAGTTCCTGTTTCATCAAGTTTAACTATCCAATAATCACCTAAACCGTAATTCGCTTCGGTTTTATCTCCAGAAACAGGCGAATTAGAATAACCACCCAAAATATAACCTCCATCTTGGGTTTGAGAAACACTTTTTAATTCGTCTACATATTGTCCGCCAATGGTTTTTTGCCATTGCATACTCCCATCAGCTTTGAGTTTTACAATCCAAAAATCTAAATTCCCTCTAGAATCTTCGTTTTTAGTATACTTATCATTTTCAGCGTTCTCAGATGTATTTGATCTTGATGTTCCCCCTAAAATGTAGCCACCGTCTTTGGTTTGAGCAATACTTAGTAGTTTTTCCATACTGCTACCGCCCATGGTTTTTTGCCAGATTTCCTGACCTTTGGCATTGAGTTTAATCACCCAAAAGTCTTCCTGACCTTTGCTGTCTTCTAGTTTATCAATCCCTTTATTAGAAGCAGAAGTACCGCCTAATATAAAACCACCATCACTGGTAATGGCAATACTTTGCAACAAATCGACTTGGTTGCCACCAAAGCTCTTTTGCCAGTCTAGGTTTCCTTTTTCGTCCATTTTCCAAAGCCAATAATCTAAATCACCTTTGTTGTGGTCTTCTTTATTGCCGTTTTTACCAGAAATAGAGCTTCCTGCCAGAATAAATCCATAATCTGGGGTAGGAATCGCATCATACAAAAATTCGGCATGTTTGCCTCCGTAGGATTTTTCCCAAAGAATGTCTTGGGCATAGGAAGCACAGGTTGCCAAGAGAAAGGCAAACCCATAGAATGAGGATTTTTTTATCATAAGAATAGCATATAATTTTTACTCGAGAACAAATTTAGGTCTAATTACCTACGCTGGTCAATACGTATAAATACGTATTTTTCAGCCTTTTTACTACGTATAAATACGTAGCTGTGGATTTTATACTACTAATAGAGTATAAAAAACGATAAAAGGTTGGTTAAAAGACTTTTATTTTTTCTACGACAAAAATAATCTGCTCATTTTTGAAAAAATAGGATTATTTTAAGTTTAACTTTAGTTATAGGAAAACTATAGTTTTTGTTAAAATTTTAGTTTCTGACTTCTTCTAAATTATCAAGAAAAAAATAAACTATATTTGTGTAATAATTCAATCCTAAACGGTATATAAAATAGTATACGATTTAGTATACGTTTTTTATAATTTCATATAAAAAACTGCGAAAATTAATGATTTTGGGTAATTCATAACCCTGAGGTCACGGGTTCAACTCCCGTCTTCGCTACGGAAATTAAATACTTAAAAACATTAGATTTTATGCGGCTTTGAAGAAATTTGAAACCGCTTTTTTTATGTCTTTAACTAAGCTAATTTTAACAAATGCATACGAAAACGCATACGGTTTGAAGTCATTTAGTAAACCAAAAATATACGATGCAAAAGGCGATTTATCGAAACGCTGGTATGTTTACTATTCTTTCAGAAACCCTACTACAGGTAAACTAGAAAGACAGACTCCTATTTATGCTGGAATAAATAATCACAAAACCGTTTCTGAGCGAAGAGAAGCTGCAAAAAATCTTTGTTGGGCCATTGAGAACCTTTTAAAAAACGGATTAGAGAGTTTGCTATGCCTACTCTTTTGGGTTGTGTTTATATAGCATTAAATCAATATTGTTAAGCTTTTAGCTTGCTTCATTTTTATTTCTATTCTTAAAACAGCCCTTATACTTGTAATTAACGATTACGATTTCAAACATTTTTTAACCATTTAACCGCGCCTATAAGGGCTTTTATTTTATGAAAAATCAGTATTCATTCCTTTTTGATTGTGAAAACATCTACAACAAAATCACGTTTTATCTTAAAATTTCAACCTCATATACTGAGGAAAACAACACATTATCTTACGATGATTTAATAACTTTTAATGATTTATTAAATTCACTTAGGACGGAACTTCATATGCAAATAGCTGAGCATATGGAAGTATATCAAAATCCAATTGACTTATATATTTGCCAAGCGATTGTTGATGGATATACTGCAAGTTTTGTAAACTTAATAAACTTGGAGATTCTTCCATCTTCTTGATGATATGAATATGTGTTACTAAATAATTTCGCAAATACATTTCAAAATTGCATTCATTAACAACATTAATGATTTGCTTGTATGACAATTGAAGTTTTTTGAATTGATTTAAAAAGATTGAAATTATAATCTCATTCTCAAAATCATTTCTTAAAATGCTTTTTTTATTAAGCATTTTATATCTTTTTGAAACATTTATCATTTTATTTAGTTTTTAAAAAACACAACCCAGCGTTACATTGCTTGTCGTTAATTCAATACAAAAGAATAATCGATTCTTACAAAACAGGTAACGCAGTTTAACTCTATTAAAAGAGTGTGCTTAGCATGCTCTTTTTTTATGGGTTGTGTTTATCATTTATATTATTTATTTCTACTTCTTCCTCGTTTGGCACAGTTTTAGTTTTGGTTCTTGGATAAATAATTTTATCTATTGCATGAGTACTTAAGCCAAACTCCGTAGCAGTTACTGAAAGAGCCTTATTCCCTCTTCCAGTAATTTTTTTTACTTCCTCATATCGAGATTTTATTTTCTCGTTCCTCATCTTTTGATATTCTGCTACAGTCATTATTTTTTCGTATTTTGATACGACAATATTACGTATATTTTTTGATGTATCGCATTTTTTACGATTAAAATATCAAAAAAAAATACGTCAATATTTTTAAGTAATTGAAAATCAGAATTTTAAAAATCGTATTTTTTACATGAAAAATTATATTTCTGAAAATATTTCTTATTTAGTTGCTAAAATGAGAGGTTCTCAAGACGAATTAGGCTCAATATTCGACTTAAAAAGAGGCACGATTAATACTTATATTTCCAAGAAGGCACAACCTAAAATTGAAACCATCCAAAAAATATGTGATTACTTTGATATCACAATTGATGCTTTTATAAATACTTCACTGGAAGAAACTAATGGTGGTAAAAACGTAAAAAACGCTACGTTAAACGCTGCTGCTGGTAACAATGAAAACTTTGCAAAAGAATTACAACTTAGAGACGATTTAATTGCTTTTTACAAAGAGAAAGTAGAACGTTTAGAGAAAAGTAATTCAGAAAATAGTAACGAAGAAATGTTGTTTAAAATGGTAAAAGAAATACACCATATTACGCTAAGAAACGACATTAAGCAATCGATAGACGATTCTAAAAAAGACTTACCAGAGAAATCTATTTGAGTTTTAATAAAAAGGGCTGTTTTACCAATTTTTACGTATAAATACGTAAAAAAAAACAGGTAAAAATACGTATTTATACGTATTGCATGGTTAAATAAAATAGGCTAGATTTGAAAGGAAGTAAAAAAGAAAGAGGACTTATTTATCAGACCTATCTAACTGATTGTAGTTGTATTGGTCTGACATAATCAGACCTATAAACGAGTTGTGCACAAGCTTAAAAAAAAAAGTAACTTAATTTATCAAATGGAAATATTCTTATCAATTATTGGGGGTTTTATACTCGGTTACTTTACTTCATATTTTAATGAAAAAGGTAAAAATAAAGCAGCAATTGAAGACACAGAGGAAATAACTGAAAAAAGAGAAAAGGTAACATCTAAACACAATTTAGACAACACTAAGCGAAAAATTCAATACGAGACTAAAAGTAACGCGTATATGAAATATTTCAATTTACTTGATGAATTATCTCAAAATGGGAATGCTGAAGCTCAAGAGGAATTCCTACCAGCATTAGCAAAGTTTAATTCTGATTACATTCCAAATGCAAATGATGTAGAAAAAGCTTCAAAAGCAGCATCAGAGTTTTCAAATTCAATGCAAAAGTTAATGTTTAAATCTCAAGAAAAATATATAAAATTCAAAAACGAAACAAATGCATTAAAAATAATAGCAGGAGAAGAAGTTTTAAAATTAATGACCGAAATAGACGAAGTTTCACAACTTTCTTTTGATGTTTCTACTAAAATGATGAAAGATTTAGCAGAGTCAATTATTTCACAAAATCTCGATAAATTAGATTCTCAAAAAATCACTCTTGAAAATCTCGCAACCCAGACTAATCAATTGAAAGAAAAACTTACTTTGGAAATTAGAAAAGAACTTTCTGAAATATAAAAGCCAGTGCACAACAAGCGTTTGGCACGATTGCGAATTTTGTAGTAAATTCACGTTTACATTTCGCAAGAAATTTTATCTTTAATTGAAAATAATCGGTTCCGAAGCTCGCAACCTCGCCAAGCGCTGGAACGTTAGGCTCAATTTAACTAAAAACCGACGAAAAAAAGAATGAATAAAGCTAATATAAATCCATATAAATTGTCTGATGAGAAAGAAGCAAAATTGTGGAAAGAAGCAATTTTTGTATTTGATTCCTCAGCAATATTAGATTTCTATTTTTTACCTAAATCAACACGTGAAAAAATCTATTCTGAAGTTTTTCAAAAATTGAATAACAGACTTTGGATGCCATTTCAAGTTGAATATGAATATCTTAAAAACAGAGAAGCAATAATTAAAAAGCCAATTAAAGAAAAATACGAACCATTAAAATCTAAAATCAAGAAATTCAAAGAAGTCTTTTCAAACGATATTGGTAAACGATTAGAAGAAGTAGCAAGAGAAACTCATAAAGATGACAAGCATCCGCATATCGACCAATCAGAAATTAATACTTTTAAAAGTGAAGTTGAAAATTTTTCAAAACAAATAAATTCGTTTCAAGAAAAAATATTGAAACAAATTGAAACTGTTGAAAAAGAAATCTCCGAATGTGAAAATAACGATGATGTTTTGAAAGCTTTAGAAGCCAATTTTAAAGTGGGCAGAGAATATAGCTTTAATGAGATAATTGAAATTTCTTTAGAAGGTAAACATAGATATGATTATAAAATTCCTCCTGGCTACGGAGATTTTTATAATAATGAAAAAAAGGGAACACAAATATTTGGCGATTTAATATTATGGAAACAAATATTAGAATTTTCTAAGTCTGAACAGTTACCAATTTTATTTATCACTAACGACATAAAAAAAGATGAAGACTGGTGTTATTTAGACAAGAAAGCAACAGAAGACAGAATACTTTCTCCTAGGGAAGAATTAATTAAAGAAATAAAGGACCATTCTTCTGTAGACTTTTGGATGTATAATTTACCACAATTTCTATTTAATGCTAATAATTTTTTAAGTGCTGAATTCAAAGAAGAAACAATCCAAAACTTATATCAATTTTTAAACGAAAAAGATAAATACAAAGATTTTTTAAAAATTAAGTGTAATAATTGCAATAAAATACATCAATTTCATAAATCTGAATTAGATTTAGATTTTGATTGTATTGGTTCATCAGAAAGAAGCATGGGTGCGGAAAATCAATACGAAGCAATTATTGATTTTGAATGTGACTGTGGTAATGACATTACAGTAACTTTTGAGTTATGGGAATATCCAGTTGGTATTCATAATTATGATTCTATTGAAGTCGAAAATGGAGAATTATTAGAATCTTTTTATTTTACAATTGACTTTTTCGAAGATGATGAATATTTCGATGATTCAATTAGATGTATGGCTTGTGATGGTGATAGAAATGGAATGGGAAATCAAGTTCATATTTATAATGAATCAGATTTAGTAAATGAGTTCGAAAAGACAAATCCAAATGCCATTTTTACAAAGGTAAATTCAGGTGAATGTGATTGGTGTGGTACACTCCATATTGAATGTGCAAAATGTAATTCAGTAAATTCCCTTTTAGAAAATCAAGAAATTGAATGCGAGGGAGGTTGTGGTTTAACATACAGTTTAGAAACTTTCACAGACCGAGGCGGAATAACTGAACGTAATTTAAAATTATTAAAAAAATAAACTGTGCCTAACAACAGTTTGGCAAAATGGCGGGTTCAGTACTAAATTGAACATTCGGTTTTCAAATGAGCATCAGCACTAAATTGAGAGTAAGTGCTTCTAAAGCTGCCACTTCGCAAAGCGGCAAAACGTTAGCAGTAAGTTTATGAGACGACGGCACATAACGACAATAATTTTGACATTACTAATTTGTTCATCTGCATTTACGAACAGACAAAAGTGGTGGACATTACAACCATAAGACTGGCGAGTATCATCATCATGGAGGTGGTGGAAGTGGACTATTTTGGGTTGTGTTAATTGGAGGTGTAATCGTATTCTTTGTGCTTAAATCGGGCGACAACAATAAAAAATAGAGATGAAGAAACTATTTACAACGGTATTGACAATGCTAACAAGTATAATTTGTTTTGCACAACGTGGCGGGACAGAAAGAAGTTATGAAGCAATTGGACTTGCAGACGGAGACGAAATTGCTGAATCTCTTAAAATTGCTATACCATTATTAATTGTAGGGTTTCTTATTGCCTACATTTTTATGTGGAGCAAAAAAGACACATCTAAGACAGACGATGCCTCTACAAATATTGGTTGCTTTGGAATAATAATTATGGCAGTCGGTGCTTTTTTCCTTCTACCTTTATTAGCGTGGGTTGAGTATATTTTTGTAAACATCATGACAATTGGTTTTGCCATAGTTGTAGTTGGTGTAATTATTTACTTCATTTATTCTGCATTGACAAAAAAGTAAAATGACAGACGGACGAATTTTGACAAAAGACCGAAGAAAACCTACTGCTAACAGCACATTTGCAATAGGCGGGGTTTCGTGCTCCGCAGACAGTTTAGTGGTTAATCAAACATTAGTTTTTCAAATCAAGTTTTGTGGTAAAAGTCCCGCCCTTCGGGTAGCTGCAAAACGTTAGCAAACATAATTTCTCAACAGAACGTAAAGAAATTTGAAAATAAATCTTTATTTTTGAATTAATAAAAATTGTATGCTATGGATATGACTGCACAAATAAAAAAGAATTTAATTTCTAGAATAAAAGATTCTGAAGATTTGAATTTTCTAAATGCGCTTCAAACAATATTTGATTCGTCAGAACAAGCTTTGTATCAAATATCTACAAACCAACAATCATCTATTGAAACGGGTAGAAATGAAATTAAAGAAGGAAAATTTCAAAACAACGAAGAAGTAATTTCAGAAATGCGAAAATGGCTGAAAAAGAAATAATTTGGTCAGAAATTGCAAAACTTCAATTTGCAAATATTTTAGAATACTACGTTGAAAGAAATGGTAGTGAAACATACAGTCTGAAACTAATAGATGAAGTAGAAGATTTATTAAATACACTTTCAAAATCAGAATTAATAGGAAGATTAACTTCCAACAAATTTACTCGTGTAATTTCTATGAAAGTCTATCTTATTTTCTATGAAATAAATGGAAATAGGATCGAAATTGTATCATTTTGGGATAACCGTCAGGAAATTGAACGTAGGAAAGTAAAATAATTACGTTTGCTAACAGCAGTAGCTGTTGCACAACCTCTCCAAAAAGCTAAATTTTCTAAATAAATAAAAATATTGACCTCATTTAAAGTGATTTAAACGAGGGTTCTTTTTTATTCCAAATGATCTTTCTTTCATAGGTTTTTAATTTCTTGGAGGAACAATCGTACCGTCTTTGGTTCTTGGTGTTCCGTCCTCGTTTAAAGATTCATCCACTGGAGAATCTTCACCGCCTTTAACTGTTTTCAATTGTTTGTTAGTTAACTTTTGAAATTGAAAAAACTCCATTTTTTTCATAATACAACTATTTTAAATTAATAATACTATAAAAGTACTTAATTCTTAAAACAAGAAACAAACAGGAACAAAGTAAAAGAATTTATTTGTTAAAATGTAAACAATGGGGGGGGAAATAAAAAAGCTGCTGGTAGAATTTTAAATGGTAGAACCTATGATGAAATGCCTGAATTGGAATTACAGAAAAGTGTTTAAATTTATTACTCTCGATAGAGTGGATTTTCAATCCATGCTTGAATTTAAGGATATTGCCAACCAAAAAAGAAAAAGTTTTTTTTGAAAGAGATTTAGAATTATACCTTCCTGTATATACTTTACCGCTCAAAATGGTTAGAAGCATAAAAAATAACCCAATTTTTATATGTATCTTAGTGCATCTCATTGCATAATTAACCTTTAAAATGCGTGTATTTAAAAATTTTACAGATTTCAATTCTTATTTTGGTACAGAAGCACCACGTAACGAGCATATAGATGTAGGAAATTATGGCAATCAATATTTAATGCAGTCTGAAGAAGTAAGTTTAGATTTCCATAGAATTTCTATTAAACAACGTCTGCACTTTCCTAAAGATCACCCTTTAAAAAAATTAAATAAGAAAAACGTTAGTGCATTGTTTTACAGCAGTCCAAAAGATAGTATTTCCTGGCATATTGAAAAACGTTTTGAAGGGTACTACATTCAGTTTTCAAAAGAAATAATTAACAATAATAAACACATTTTTAAAAAACTAATGGATTTTGGTCAACATGAACCTTTGTTTCTAGAGCAAGAAGAAGAGGAAGAAATTGAACATATCTTTAAAAAAATGCTAATCCATTATAAAACTAACCCAGAATCAAATGAAATACTTCTAGCCTATTCCTTAGTTTTATTTAACTGGGTAGAAAAACTTTACGACAAACATTTTAATCAAAAAACAAGTAATTATAATTTTATAACGGTAAAGTTTCAACAATCATTAAATAATTATTACCAAAATAAACAGACTAACCTCAAATTAATTGAAATTCCGTCAGTCAATCATTTTGCCAATGAATTAAAACTATCGGCAAATTATTTAGGTGATATCATCAAAAAACACACTGGGCAATCTGCTTTAAATCATATTCATGATTACATCATTAAAGAAGCAAAATTTAAACTTATTAAAACGAATGCAACGGTTAAAAATATTGCTTGGGATCTTGGTTTTGAATATTCGAACTATTTTACACGCTTTTTTAAAAGTAAAACAGGATTAACACCCAAACAATTTAGAAATAAGTAATATTTATCTTTTTTTGAAGTAATTTGTTTCATTAAAAAAAAGAATCCTTTTGTAAATTTAAGTTCTACTTATTTAAGTAATTTAATGTTGTATTTACACTTTGTGTAGAGTTTCTTACATTTTAAATATCAGAGCTTTAAATGAACACATTCAAAGATTTTATAACTTTTAATGAATATATTGGTTTACACAAACCATTAAATGAGGATATAGACGTGGGTATATACCCAACCGATACACTTTTAAAATCGAAAGGAATCGCTATCGATTTTTATAGAGTTTCTTTTAAAACAAATTATATTAACCCAGACCTGCCTGATTATGACCCTACAAATCCAAAGCCTATAACAGCAGTATTTTTTAATAATCCTGGAACAATATATGATTGGGATTTAGAGGATAAATTTGAAGGATATTATCTTCATATATCAAAAAAATTAATCGAAAAGCACCGCTATTTATTCCAAAGTTATTTAGAGTATGGCTATCATGAAGCCTTGTTTTTAACTAAAGAAGAAGAAACAGAGGTAATCAACATGTATCATTTTTTAATTAAAAACTATCAAAATAATTTAGAAAACTACAATGTGCTTTTAGCTTCTATTAACCTTATTTTAAATATGGTTGAATCCTATTATAAAAGACAATTTAAAACTGACACAAAAGTTTATAGCCCTATTGTTAGCCAATTTCAGCAATTATTGAAAGATTATTATAATAATTCAATAAATGGCATTCCTACGGTTCATTATTTTGCTGAAAAAATGCGTTTAACTCCAAATTACTTAGGAGATGTGATTAAAGCTTACACCCATAAATCTACAATTGAAACAATACATGAACATGTTGCAGAAAAAGCAAAATCATTACTTAAAGAAACAAATTTGAGTAGTACCGAAATTGCTTTTGAATTAGGCTTTGATTACCCAAACTACTTTGCAAAATTTTTTAAAAAACAAACACAACTAACACCTAAACAGTTCAAAATGAAGCAAAACAGTTAAAAAACAGTTAAAAAAAACAACATCTGTAAAATGTTTCCTTTTGAAAAGTAAATGGTACTAATCGATGGTAAGAATTTGAAATAATTTTGGTGTAGAAATAATTTATTAATCATAAAATTAAATATCATGTCACAACAAAAAATTTCTTACAGAAACACAAATAACGGAATTACAATGTCTGCTTATTTGGATTTACCGAATGACTTCGATCAGAACAAACAATACCCTGCAATCGTTATTACGCACCCTGGAGGTGGAGTTAAAGAACAAACTGCTGGTATTTATGGAAGAAAATTTTCAGAACACGGTTTTATTACTTTAGTTACCGATGCTTCTTACCAAGGTGAAAGTGGTGGCGAACCACGCCAATTAGAAAATCCTTATATCAGAACTGAGGATATTAGCTCTGCAGTAGATTACTTAACAACATTACCTTATGTAGATAATGAACGAATTGGAGCATGGGGAATATGTGCAGGTGGTGGTTATACTGTTAATGCTGCCATCAATGACAAACGTATCAAAGCAGTAGGAACAGTAAGTGCTGTTAATATTGGTCATATGATTAGTAAAGGTTGGTTAGGCGACCAAGATATGAAAGACGCAATGGGATCATTACAATTTGGAGCACAAGCTCGTACAATTGAAGCTAATGGTGGTGCTGTCGTTCAAATGCCAATGGCTCCATTAAATGAAGCTGACACTCCTTATACCGATTTAAAAGAAGCATGGGAATATTACCATACTGATAGAGCACAATGCTCAACTTCTCCTGGTTATGGAACTGCTAGAAGTTTAACTCAATTAGTTACTTATGACGCTTTCAACATGGCCGAAATTTATTTAACACAACCATTATTCGTTGTTGCAGGAAGTGTAGCTGAATCAAAATGGATGAGCGACGATTTAATGAATCGTGCTGCTTCAGAAAACAAACAAATGTATATCGTTGAAGGAGCAAACCACATGAAATTATATGACATCCCTCAATACTTAGATGAGGCTGTTGCTCAATTAGCACCTTTCTTTAAAGAACATCTAGGTGTTGCAGAATTAGTAGAAGCGTAATCAAAATTTCAAAAAAGCCTAAGTGAATTCTAGTTAGGCTTTTTTATCCAATAACTAAAAACATTAAAAATGGAACATCAAATAAATTTAGCTGGTATTGAAAATCAGCCAACAAGCACAGCAAGAATGTCAAAAGAAATGATGGAAAATGCTGTCGACCAAATGAACCGTATTTCAGAGGAAGATTATACTAAAATTATGGGCATGGTAAAAGTCTGCAAAAGAGAATGGAGAAGTTTATTGCATAAAACGCCAGATGATTATGGGATGAAAGGATGGGAAGATATATTTTTTCAAGCCGATGATGGTGTGCCTTTAAGTGGTTGGTATATTCCTGCTAAAGGAGGAGAAAGTGATAAACTGGTTATTTTCAATCACGCGCTACCTATGAGTAGAGCAGGTTTTCAGGGACATATGGGAGAGCCCTGGAGCGGTTTTGAACCTGTTGAAATAGACTTTGTAATACAAATGAAACACTTAACTGATGCAGGTTATAATGTTTTAGCTTATGATATTCGTAATCACGGTCAAAGTGGAACTGCAAATGACGGAATGTGTGGTATTGGTCTATTAGAATGGAGAGATTGTGTAGGTGTAAAAAAATATGTTGATGCACACCCTCGATTAGGTAAAATGAAAGTGGCACTTTATAGTCAATGTATGGGTGGATGCTCTCAATACGTTGCGATTGATAAAAGACCGGACTTATTTGAAAACGTGGTTTGTATGTGTAGCCCGTTAGTACCTTCTATGCGTTCTATTTATAATGCCTTCTCAAAATTATTGGGTGTAAATGAATACTTAGATTTATTAGATTTCGAGTTGGTTAGAGCTGGCGGATTTACGCGAGATGAAATGGATCCAAAGCTTTACACAAAAAACATCAAAATGCCTTTATTAATGTGGCAAGTTAGAGATGATGCATGGGTAGAAAATCCAGATGATGCACAAGCTACTTTTGATACGATTCCAAGTAAGGAAAAACACTTACACTGGATTGAAGGGACAACACATCGTTTCAAAGATGGGTATAACTATTTTGGAAGAACTCCAGAGAAAGTATTGGCTTTCTTGGATTCGCATATGAAATAGAAAAGTATTAATCATAAAGCCGAAGTTATGCTTCGGCTTTTTATAATATTAGAAAAAAAATGAAAAAAAGTACTCATATTAGGAGCTAGTGGAGCAATTGCACAACATACCATAGAAAAATTGCAAAAGAACGATATAGGACTATTGCCAAGGCATCAATTTTATCTTATCTTAACTGTGCCATTAGAAAATTTGGTATCTTTAAAAATAAAACAATAAATAATTAAATGAAAAAAGAACGTTTTGAAGCAATTACTGATGCCGTGATGGCTATCATTATAACCATAATGGCATTAGAAATAGAATTACCTAATTTTAATAATGAAGGAATTAATGAGTTTATTATACAAATTGGTATTTATATTATAAGTTATACTTTTATAGCAATTCTTTGGATTAATCATCACAATATTTTTAAACATGTAAAATCTGTAGATCATACAACTTTATGGCTTAATTTTTTGCTTTTATTCTCTACTTCTTTAATTCCATTAGCAACAAGAACTATTGACAAAGCTTTTTTTGATAATAAAAGCCATATCTTGTTTGCAATTGTATTAGGATCAGCAACGTTTTTTTATTTTTTATTAGACGAAATAGCTATAAAGTTATCAGGAAATAAACGCATTAACGATACTCGAAAAATGAATATTATTGCCACTGTTTTATTTGCTTTAGCAATACCTTTAAGTTATTTAAGTATTTACATCTCTTCAGCAATATTTGTTTTAGTTCCAACAGCCTATTTTTTATTACCTAGGAAACAAATACAAGCGGAATTCTAATTTATTCGTAAAATATGGAGCCAGAAAAATCAAATAAAGAATTGTTCGAAACAAAAAAAGAACCACGTAAGTCGCTGCAAACGTTTTTAAGGAACCAAAATAAAATGGTTATCAATTCTTTTAATATGATTGACAGAAAGGCCGCAATTATGATTAGAATAAACGCTACAATAATATCAATCATTATCGTTTTTTTTGAAAATGTAAAAGATATTAAAATGGGGATATATATTGG
>NZ_PJQW01000026.1 GCF_004303025.1 Flavobacterium sp. J27
AAGGTTGCAAAATAGAAAAAGTATGGTGCGTGTGAACTTTCTGATGGATTACTAATTTTGAAAATCGCGTAAGTGACTCACCTGCAATATGAATGCTGATTTTTGTACTTATTGCCATGATATATTTGTTTGTTTTTGTTTGTGTAAACGTAAATATAAGAAAAATCCCCCTTATATTCTTGTTTTCAATATCATTTAAACAAAAAATAATTCAGGTAACATTCTTATAACGTTTATTTTCTTATACGTTATTCTTTTATTTGTTTATTTTAATTCTTTCAAAGTAAATCCGCCAAAAAATACTTTGATTGTTTTTTACTGTTTTTTATAAATATCTTTTTTGAGAAAGCATTTACTTCAACAAATTGTTACATTATTTTTTTAAAAACTCATTTTTTTTCTATAGAGATATTAGGAATATTATTTGTATGAGAATCAATTGACTGAGTATCTATTTTAATCTGAGAATTATTTTCTTTACAACTGAATAGAGTTAATAAGAACAGAACACTATATATATTACTCTTTTTCATTACAACTTAGTTACTACTTAGTTTATAATTTGATATAATTTTTTCTCAATTAAATTTTCAAACTTAATTTCTCCAAAATCACTTACATCCTTGTTTTTAGCTGGTATTTCATTTTCATGATTCGCTTTATCAAAATATTCTTCTCCATATTTATGCAAATATATATCATTTCCAGACACCTTAAATGTTATATATCCACTTACTAAAATATTATAATCATAACAGGTTTGTGCTTCAATTGTAAAATATTTTCCTTTTACAACAATATTATTAAATCCTTCAGCCACACAATTATTAGCATTACTATAAATTAAACTGTCATTTTCTTTCCAAATTTGAAAACCATTTTTTGTACCTTTAAAGACTTTTATAGGTAATTGAAAGTGTTCTTGATCATATTTATTTTGTAATGTTTGATTTTTGTAGACAACTATTTTATCTTCAATCCCATCTTCATTAATATCTTTTAAAAATTCATGAATAGCTAATAATTTATCTGAAGCTTTTAATGAACGAACTCTCTTTAACAAATCTGGAAAACGTAACTCTTCTGATGGTTTTAGATTATGCAATACCATATCAGGTTGTGTTGTTTTCCCTTTAAAATAAACAAAAGGTAATTCCAACTGTTCATTCGGTTTGGTAAACACTCCATCTCTTTCATAATTGTTAGATAAAGAAACTAAAAGTTGCCCTTCATCGTTTTGAATGAGTTGTTTTATATCCCATGGATAGCCCCAAAATATTTTATTGGAATACTTTTCGTCTATAACCGCTGGATTAAAATACAAAAGTGGAATTTGCTTATTGTCATATATGTCGTATATAACATAATCTATACCATCTTCAAAACCTTGCGCTCTGATAATCTCCTTTGTCTCATCGTCATCAATATTAACAATCCATTTAAAATTTATATCAAATATAGGATACTGTAATGTTGTAATTAGTTTTTTATTTTTGAACCAATATTCATGTGTTAAAGAATTATTTTCATCATGAGCAGTAATAATATAATCCCTTATACTATCATTATCTAAATTAAAAGTATCAATCTTTTTTATTACATATTCTTTTGGAATTTGACTCTGTAAAACCGTTATATCTAAAATGTTCTTAGGCTTACTTTCTATTTTCTTTTTACAGGAAAATAGCATGGTAAAACTTAACAATACTAAGATATTTATTTTAATTTTAAAACCGTTTTTTACAACCACATTTATTATTTTTTAACTTATTAATCGGCACTATGAATAATGGTTCTTAAAACATCTTTTTTTTTGTTCTAATATAATAGTTGTTTCACCACCTTCAAAAAACATAGTAATATCAACTTTATTCTTAGCTATTTTATAATCTCGCATATAAGACTATCGTTTGATATATCTGACCATTGAATAAAATTATTATGTCTTGTTATTCCTGTAAGAACACCATATTTAATTTTATTTTTATCAAAATCTATAGCAACTCTTGCATAATCATCGTTTTGATAAATATCCAAATAACCATGTAATGAATCTAATACAATTAACGCTGACGTTTTTTCATTACAATCCTTTTTCCATGTTCCAACTATTTTTTTTCCATAAAATTCTAAAGAACCACTATAATTACTTAAAGTTACAGGCAAATTAATAATATCATCAATCTTAAAACTACCATTGTCAACATCTATTAATAAGGAAATAGTAGTAGTATTTCCATTATCATTAATATTTACTAAATATACATTTTTCTTTTTTTATTTCTAAATTAGCAATCCAATTTACATTATAATCTTGTGCATTCACAAAAGGATCATAATCCAAATTCATTTCCACTAATTTATCCAAAAGATTATTAGTTAGATATTTATTCTTTAAATCAGCCAAATAAACAAAATCCACTTTATCTTTAGCATTTTCTTTTAGGTATAAAATATAAAATGTTTTTGATTTTTTTAATTATTATTGCATCATTTGTTATATCTTGTTCTTCTACTGACTGAATTTCAGAATTATTAGTTTCTTTTTTTTCTTTAATTTCTTTACATGAAAGAAATGTAATTATTAACAAAAAAATTGGACATATTTAATCATATTCTTTTTTATTATTGACAAAAAGTCTACTTTATTCTTTCATAAACTTTTACTGGTATTTTATCCAAATTTTTATTGTTTTTTTTCATCAAATCGATATATTTTAAATACGATTGTTTTGCTTCTTCATTTTTTTCAATTTGCCATTGAGCATCGCCTAAATTTAAAAATGCAACAATTCTATTAGGATATTGTTTTATAATTTTTTCTAATATAAATATTGCGTCACTATAATTTCCTAATTGTTCATAATTATATGCAATATTGTTAAAGTCTTCTACACTTGAAATTTTGAAATTCTCAGTCACTTTTTCTAAATTTTCAACTATAGGAAAACTGGTAAACAATTCTTGATTTGTGATAGAATAAGAAATACTTCCTATTGTCTTTCCATTAAAGTTAACAATTGCGGTTTGAGCGGCCGAAGTGTTAGAAGAAAATAATAATTTTTCATCAAAATTTATTGCTTCTAGTTTTTCAAAATTGGTGTTATTTAATTTATAATCTTGAAAATAAATACGGTAAGACTTTGTTCCTTCTTTACCAAAACTTATGCTTTCTTTATAAATGAGATAAACTTCTTTATCATAATAGTATTTATAAGCAACTTGTCTTTTAATAGAAGATGCTGTATAATCATAAATTAAATAAAATATGTTAAAACCCTCAGTTTTTAAATATGTATTTACAGCCATTTCATTAATTACAAACCCTTTGTATTCCTTTTGGCCTACATACAAAGAAGTATTATCAATTCGAATTGAAGTGTCATTTTGAATTGAATTATTACTGCTAACCTTTTCATTTAAAATCAGATTGTAGTCTACAAAGGAAAATATCTTAGGTTTTTCTCCCTTAACATATTCTATAATTCCCCAATTATCATTTAATGTATCTAAATCAATAGAAACATCTTCATTAGCAAAATAAATATAATTTGCTTTTATTTTTATCATCTTATCACCTAATTTCTGAAGTATTTCAGAAAAATAGGCATTATTATCATCTGCAATGGTGTAAAAATTATCTTCTCCTAAAGTCTTTTTAAGAGAATCTATTTTCTTAAGATTAGGCTTATAATAATACACACCACTTTCAGTGATTGTATGTTGATCAGTAGCAACTTTATCTTTATTAAGATTTTCTTTTTCTTGTCCTTTACAAGAAGTTATAGTTATAAAAATTGATAAATAAAAAACTATAATGATTGATATTTGTTTCATTAAAATAATTATTTTATTGTGGTATTTCAACATGATAAACACCATTTTCTGTTAAAACTCTAGATACTTCTGTTCTGCTTTGAATTTCTGTTAAAAAATCAGCTGGATTAGTAAGCCTTCTGATAGAAATATCAAACACGTTTATTGTATTAGAATCTGCACAATGCAATGAGACTGTAGACGGACCTAATTCATTTATTTTCGCTTCCATAAGACTGATTACAACACTTCTTTCTTTTTCTTGATTTGATTCATATACATCGATTACTCTTTGTCCAGGCGCTCTGTAAGTTTCTCTTTGCTCTTGTAAGTCAGCTTGACAATTATCATACATAATTCTTGCTTGATCATGTGGTGTTCTTGCTGTACTCGTAATGTATATATCTAAATTATTTGAAGCTTCACCAACAGTTTGTAATATCTGCCTAGAGCTCTGTGATACTGCATTTTCATGTGCTGATTGCCCTACAAAATGAATATTTACATTGCTTGATGAACTGTCTGCTCCATCACAACTACATTCTATTTTCAAACATTTTTCTATTTTTTCTGCATATTCTTTAATATCTGAAGCCCTATCCGTGCCGTTAATTATTCTTCTTGCATTTAAATAATCCGTTTTATTATCATTTATGTAATCTGCCAATTTTTTACCCGTAAAAGTTCCATCTTCCATACCAAAAATCATTATCTTCATCGCTAATTCATGTTCCAATGCTTTTTCTGGATTATTTATTAAATCAACATTAAATTTATCTTTCATTTTTTGATAATTATCTTTCCATGTTAATTGAACAAATCCTCTTCCATGATACTTTACACCATCTCCTTGAGTCGTATTTCCGTTTGCTATGGATAAATTTCTCCTTTTTTCATTTTTTCCTAATATTGGATCATACATTTGTTCAAAATAAGTATTTCCTCCATATTCATTTATTGGGTTGAATGTATTTGCAGTTTCTAACTTAGATGTTGCTAACATATATGCAATATGTTTTAAATTACATTTCCTTTTTTCATTGGAATAATATTCTGCTGTTGATTTAAACATTTTTTTCAGACTTTCTTTATTATCATTTGTTAATGTTTCACCAAATTCAGTTTGATACTGTTTAAAAAAGAATTCAGAATCAACCAAACAGCATGAACCACCGCCTATTACAAAATAAGATCCTTCTTTTTTCAAAAACTCTTTATGATGCTCTTTCTTATTTCCGCTACAAGAAACATCTAACCAAAGCATTTCCGGTTCTTTTTTATAGGTTGGAAAAGTGATTGTATCGCCTTTATTGTATGTTTTAATTTCTAACGCATTTTCAATTTCATTTTGATAAGCCGTTTTCCCATTTTCTATTTTTGGATTGCCTAATTTTCCTTCTTTTGCATTGGTTAAAATTATTCCAGCTAATCTTGCTTTATTTTCTTCAGTTATTGTGGTACCGTTAGTATTGCTAAAAGTATACGTATAATCACCTTCTTTTTTACCTTTTGTAATTTTCTCTTTCCATTGCTCAAAATCTTCATCTGATTTTGGTCGTAGTTGTATCGGAATTTTTGCTATGCCATTTTCAACAGTTGCCGTAAATTCTGATTTTTCAGTACCTTCTCCTGAAGCTGAATCGTCATCCATTTGTTGTTCCGTAATTTGTATGACTGGTAAAATGGAGTCTGCAGAACCTTTAATGATACCATCTTTTTCTTTGATTGACACCTTCACAGATTTTCCGTTTAAACTTCCTGTTTCAACCACTAAATATACTTTTGCTTCTAATGGAGCGCTATTAATGCGGATAAATTTAGGGCCTAATTTAAACGTTTTAAGTTCAACCGTCTTATTGCTTTCGGTATCTCTACCATATTCCGAAGCTGTTAAACTTTCCACAATTGCTTCTTTTGTAGTATACTTTTTTTCAGCTTTTAATTTATCGTTTACTTTTCCTTTGGTTAAAATGGCTTGAGCTACTGCTTCTTTTTCTGCAGTAGTACTTGTTTTATTGTTGGCTTTGGTACCTCCAAAAGTATAGGTATATGCCCCACCATCTTCAGTAGTTTTTTCTATATATTCTTTTTTAGCGAAATAAGCCGCTAATACATCTTCTTCAGAATCGATAACGGTTACTGTTTTATTTTCAGCGACCTCAACTTTAAAAGAAGAAATATCTACGTCAATCGTTTCACTTAGGATATGTGATTGGGTGTCTTCTACTTGAACATCTACAAATAATTCTTGAAAGTCACCTTCAGACCAATAGCCACCTCCCAAACTTTGTGGTATCCTGTCTAAAAAAACATCAATTTTATGGGCATCAGAATTTAAAACAAACTTTTTATCTACTAAAGTATCATGAGACAAATAATCTTCTTCCATTACTTTAAATCGAATTGTTTTTCCTGTTAATCCTGATGAAAAAACAGTAGCGAGTAATTTTTTGGAACCATTTTTTGCTAAAGTAACTTTACTGATTCCTTTTTCTTTTACAGGAATTGAGCTACCCGCCTTAGCTTTGAAAGAAACGGGTTCTTCTTTTACAGGTTTTTCCCCATTTAATACTTTAGTCGTTTCTTTTTTTCTGGTTTCAACGTGTGCTGGATTTGACACATTCACATTTTCACTAGCTGCTTTTAAAGAACCTAAGTAATAAGCAGCAACATAAAACTCATGTTGACTCCCTTCAGAGGCATTATAAGCATTGGCTATTTTTTGAAAATCGGGTTGCAATAAAAATTGAGTTGTTGCTACTCCTTGACTTCCTATTTGAACTTTTTTAGTTTGTAGTAAATTCTTATTGTTTATTGAATTATGACCGCTTCCATTTGCATCATCTTCATATAACGTTAATTCTACAAAATCATTTTGCATTCCTGTGGTTTGCACCACAACATCTAAGGTACTCCCATAAGTAATTTTCTTAGATTTACTAGAAATTTGTATCGCAGTAATTTCTTTTTCTGTAGCTTCTTTATCGTTTTCACTTAATTTTTGATTTTCATCTTGTTTAAATCCTCCCATATCTGCAGCAGGATTTAAATTACTTGCAACTTCATCATCAGTGGTTTGGACATCTTGTGAAGAAGCAGCTCCTTTTTGTCCATGATTTTCGACAGTTATACATCCTGCACCACCAATAGGACAAGTGGCTTTACTTTCTTCTGTTAAGATTTGTCCTTTATTTGAAAGTGTTACTTTTTGATAAAAATCGGTCCACTGTGTAATTACAGCTTTACAAGGCAAATAATCACTACTTGTAGGTTGTAATTTACATTTCCCAAATGTGTTTTTTTCTAAAGTTTGTCCAACTTCCTTTGTTGTAGCAATAAGTTTTTCCGAACCATCTGAATCATTAGCATAATGCTTACTTTGAGATAACACTTTTATTTTATCTGTCTTTGGCTCCACACTAAACTTACATTTAACAGTTGCACCCTGCACAAGTATATGTTTATCGCTCATGTTCTTATTTTTTACTTATTACACACTACATTATTCATTTAAAGACGATATTGTTAATCGTACTTTTTTATATTTTTCTAATTGTAAATCACATTCAAAAAAAACACTATCTATACTATGTGTTATAGCATTTAATTGATATTTTATTTTTAAATCTCCTGTTACAACTGGATTAGTTCCTGAAGGCATAAAAAAAGAATGGTCTAAATTAGACTCAAAATCTAATTGTGTTCTTTCATCTTTAGCCTTTCCTTTAATTTCAATTTCAACCTTTCCTTTTTTTGACAAGTATGGATTTATTTTCTGATTTACGAGATAATTTACATGCTTGCATTTTGAAAACACGGGTATTTCAAATTCCTTTTCGAAAAAATAATCGGTTGAGTAATTTTCGTAAAGAGCATTAAAATAAACTGTAAAAAAGATATCTTTCATTAATAATTTTTCAAGAACTTCTTTATTAGATATATTTTTTTCATAATAATCTAGATAGTTTATAACCACATCTCCTTGATATTTTTCATACAATGCAATCTTTTGTTCTTTCCAATTTTGAAGAATTTGCTTATGGTTTTTAATTTTTGAAACACATCCGCTTTTACTAATATGCAATTCAAGAGGATAATATACTTGTTCCAATTCTTCTAAAAGATTATACAAAATAGTGTCTGTTTTTAAATCTTTTTCTTTATTTAATTTAGAAATTCTAAAAATAAAATCATCTCCTGTTTTTTTTATTAACTTAATTCCAACTTGAAAATTAAATTTGTAACTAACTGTACCTTGTATAATTTCTTTTTCAATTTGGTATAAATTTTCTTTATTTGTAGGCATTAAATTTAAAAAAGACCCATAACTAAAATTTACTTTAGGCTCTCTTTTAACTTCCCTGATATTAATGGTTGAAGGGACATATAATTGTTTTAGATTTTTTGGAAAAGAAGTACCAATTACACAATCACTAGTAGCAAAGATATTATGAAAACCAGCAATTTCATCTACTGGTTTTTGTAGTTCTTTTGAGACACTAAACAGAGTGTCTTTTTCGCTTAATTCTAATATATTGTATTTCTTTTTCATTTAAAATTGAAACTTAAAGCAACTAATTACCTATTTTAATTCCATTATTTTTAAAAAAAATCATTACATAAAATAATAAACTATGCTCTATTTTTTTTACAGTACTCGATTGTTTTCTTTATTTATGATTTGTTTATTCTGTGATTTCTCTCCAATTTAAACCTCCGTCTTGCGTTTCATACCTCTTTAACAAGTCATTTATATAGACCGTTATAAATCCTTTTTTATCGTTTATAAATTCAATGTGTGCATTTTGTTTAACATAAGAATGATCAACTCTAAACCAAGTATTACCATTATCGTGACTATAATGGATATTATGTAATTTATTTGAACCATCACATTCAATACACGTTTCTAATTCGTAAAACCATACCGTATTATCAACTCCTTTAAAACCATAGTAGTAAGTATTTGAAGGAAAAGCATCTTTTATTAACCCTCTCAAATTGATTACTTTCCACTCTTTATCAGAATTAGCTAAAATCTTCAAACAAGGATATTTTCCAATATTCCCGATTTCATATTTAATTTTATTATGTTCAAATATTTCTGTTTTGTAAGTTTCAATACTTTTATTTGATTCGATTTTTTTAATAGAATAATATTTAATCCCTTTTAAAAAGCCCATTACTACTAGAAAAGTAATCACAAAAAACACAACTATTTTAACAATTTTATTCATTTAATATTGATCTAGTGTTTTAAATTCTGCTTTTATATTTTTAAAATATGCTATTAAATCTTTTAGTTTATTGGCTTCTGTAAAATCATTTAAATCGACTGTGCCATTTGTTGTTTTTTTCCCTTTTCTAAATGCTCTTTCATGCATTAAGACAACAACCTTGCCTTCTGTTTTAGCTACATTATCTATGGGTGTATAGGGATTATTATATGCATAATCTAATATTTCATCTCTAACACTTAGCCAGTTTTTATTTACTCTATCTTTATTTATATTTTCTCCAGAGTACATATCAAAAAAAGGATGTGAAATTTCCCAATTTGAAAAATCCATATTCCCTTCACTTATTCTTTTACCTTCTAAAGCTAAAGAGTCATTATGAAAATTAAATGACATCTCCCATTCTACATCCCAACCAAATATTTTATACCCTTTATTATATAAAAAAGTAGCTTCCTCTTCTGTATCTTTAACTCCAAAAGTAAAAGTTTCACCTCTTGATGTCCTTTTTATATCTTTTAGATTATCATTCACATACCATGTATTTGTTCCTGGAAATCTAGCAAAAGGTGTATTTTGTGATTGGGAAAAAGGGAAACTATTATTTGTAACCCCTTTCCCTATTAATTCTAAAAAATAATTTATTTGATTTTTATTTTTTTCAAAATCATCTTCAACACTTAACCTATTAGAATTGTTATCTATTTTTACACCTCCGTTTCTATAAAAACTAGAATAATGATCATTGGCGTGGGAAAAACTATGGTTTCCTATAATGTGATTTTCATAAATATCTTTTAAAACTTCTGTTGCTGTTTCTCTAAAATATTTAAAAGCATACCACAAATGAATTCCAGTTAAAAAAAATGTGGCTTTAACACCTGTTTCTTTTAGTACTTTCAATACTTCTGCTGTACCTGCTTGAATTCCATCATCAAAAGTTAAATAAATTTCCCTTTTTATTACATCTTCTTCTTTTCTTTCAGGTGGACTTTCTGGAGCTCCAAAACTAACTCCTTCACTTGATGTAATATTTATTTTTTTTCCAGCATTAACAACAATATTACCCTGAGCAAAATACACTTCATTACCCTTAGTTTTTTCTGTTATTGTGCCTTGTACAAGCCTAGTACGAGTCATTTTAAAATAGATTAGATTTTTCTGTACTATTTAATTTCACTTCTTTTTGCGAATGTTTTGCTACTTCACCCTCAGAAGATTGAATAATCTCCCCTTTACTATTTGTAATTCTATCTTTCTCTGTATTTGATTCTAAATTTCCAGTGACAATCTCTAACAAATCACCTACAACGTTTAACAAGCTACTTCCTCCTACAAATGTATTCTGCATCATTCCAATTGTTGTGGATTTATCAATTCCTACTTGCTCAACCATATTCATTCCCGAAGAAGTATAAATATTTTGAGCAGCAGCAATAGAAATATTTCTACCAGCATTCATGATAATATCATTAGGCGCATTTACACTAATATTTCCTTTTCCATCCATCATCCAAGTATTACCACTAGGATCTTCTATAAAAACACTGCCT
>NZ_PJQW01000027.1 GCF_004303025.1 Flavobacterium sp. J27
GTCAGGCACGACACCAAATTGTACCGACGAGCATAGTTTTACGGTAACAATCAATACGACACCAGTAGCCGATGCGCCATCAGATGTTACGGTTTGTGATAGTTATGTATTGCCAGCTTTAGCAAACGGGAATTATTATACAGGTCCAGGTGGAACAGGCACGATGTTAAATTCAGGATTTGTGGTTACCACAACCCAACTAATCTATGTTTATGCAGAGTCAGGCACGACACCAAATTGTACCGACGAGCATAGTTTTACGGTAACGGTAAATGCTACCCCAGTAGCCGATGCCCCAGTAGATGTAGTAGCATGTGATAGTTATGTATTACCAGCCTTAACGGTAGGTAATTACTATACAGGAGCAGCAGGAACAGGGACTATGTTAAGTTCTGGTTTTGTAGTTACCACAACCCAATTAATCTATGTTTATGCTGAGACAGGCACGACACCAAATTGTACTGATGAGAACAGTTTTACCGTAACGATTAATACGACGCCAGTAGCCGATGCGCCATCAGATGTTACGGTTTGTGATAGTTATATATTACCAGCTTTAGCAAACGGGAATTATTATACAGGTCCAGGCGGAACAGGTACGATGTTAAATGCAGGCTTTACAGTTACTACTACTCAATTAATCTATGTTTACGCAGAGTCAGGTACGACACCAAATTGTACTGATGAGCATAGTTTTACGGTAACGATAAATACGACGCCAGTAGCCGATGCTCCAGTAGATGTAGTAGCATGTGATAGTTATGTGTTGCCAGCCTTAACGGTAGGTAATTACTATACAGGATCAGGAGGAAGCGGTACGATGCTAAGTGCAGGTACAGCAGTTACCACAACCCAACTAATCTATGTTTATGCAGAGACGGGTACGACACCAAATTGTACGGATGAAAATAGTTTTACAGTAACCATAAATCCAACCCCACAATTTACCTCTTTAACGGGTAATGGAGCTATTTGTTCGGGTCAAGACGCAGTATTTACTATATCAGGCACTTCAGGAGCCCAAGTAAGTTATACTTTAAATTCAGTATCTAATACTATTTTAATACCAGGATCTGGAATTGCTACAGTTGTTATAACAGGGGCTACAACAAATCAAACGCTTACAGTAACTCAAATTGCCAATGTGACGACAGGTTGTAGTGCTACGTTGAATACTACGGTTACGATTTCAGTAATTGCTTTACCAACAGCAAGTATTGATGCTCAAAGTAATGCGGTTTGTAATAATGGAAGTACAACGTTATTGTTTACAGGAACACCAAATGCTACGGTTTCGTTTACAGATGGTTTGGCAAGTTATACGGTAACATTAGATGCTTCAGGAGCAGCCAACTATACCACGGCTAATTTAACAGTAGATACCACATATAGTATTACAAGTGTAGCTACAGCTACCACACCATCTTGTTCACAGGCAGTAAGTGATAGTGAAACGATAACCATTACACCAACACCAACGATAACGAATGTTAGTTATAGTAGTACTATTTGTTCAGGAACGGCAACAGATTTTGTGGTTACTTTGAATAATACAACGACTTATGTTTGGAATGCGACAATAACGAATATCGATAATACGACTTATGTTCAGACAGGAGATCAGACGAATATTAATCAAATAGCGAACCTACAAAATGCATTGAATGTGGGCTATATTACAATGCAAATTACCCCTACATTAAGTGGAGGTAGTTGTAATGGAGTTGCTGAACAATATATAGTTACCGTTACTCCAGTACCAGTAATTACAGATATTGCTATAGCGAGTACGTCAGTTTGTTCAGGAGAGTCTATCCATGTTTCAATATCAGGAAATTTATCGAATGTAACATACAATTGGACAGCGATATTAAATGGTGTTATTATTACATCAGGAACAAGTTCAGGAAGTACAACTAGTGACATAGATATGAGTGTTGCAGTATCAGATATTACCCAATCAGGAGATTTGTATTTTGAAATCACTCCAGTTTTAGGAAGTTGTACAGGTCAAATGGAAACGAGTGGTGTTATTACAGTAAATGCCATTCCAGGGGCAGTGGTATCTTCACCAGATGCGAATATGTGTAGTGGAGAAGCTGTATCGGATGTTATTGATATTCAGTTAGGAACGCCAACTTTAGCTGGTACTACAGTAGAATGGATTGTTCAGAGTGTAAGTGGTGTTTCGGGAGCCAATAGTGGTTCGTCTAGTAGCGCACCCTTTGAGATACCAGATGTTTTAACCACAACTGGAGATGTACAAGGAGTTGTTGTATACCGTGTTTGGAGTGTTTCTTCAACGGGATGTAGAGGCGCTTATACCGATTTTACGATTTATGTAAATCCATTACCAAATCCTGTTTTAGAGGATGGTTCTATATGTGTGGAATTAGCCACAGGCTTAGTCTTCCAAAGCCATTTATTAGATTCTGGTATTTCAAATACATCTAATTACCAGTTTACATGGTATTATAATGGGAATGTTATTTCAGGAGCCACCCAAAGTACTTATGCAGCAGAAGCGGCAGGAGAATATTATGTTTTGGTACAAAATACAACGACAAACTGTGAGAATATTTCTAATATAGTAGGGGTAACGGAGATTAATAATGCGACAGATTTTACATATACAGTAACAGATGCCTTTACAGATAATGCTACAGTAACTATAACTGTAATAGATGGGAATGGTAGTTATTTATATCAACTAGATGATCAGGATTTGCAAGGTTCTAGTGTGTTTACAGGCGTTAGTTCGGGGACACATCAGTTAACAGTTGTAGATGAGAAAGGTTGTACTTACTTAACAAAAGAGATTTTAATTATAGATTATCCTAAGTTCTTTACACCGAACGGAGATGGGTATAATGATTATTGGAATATTTTTACCTTGAGAGACCAACCTAACGCAAAAATTTATATCTTTGACCGATACGGTAAATTAATCAAAGAAATCAGTCCATTAGGAACTGGTTGGGATGGAACTTTTAATGCACAAGACTTGCCATCTACTGATTATTGGTTTACTGTAGAATATCAAGAAAACCAACAAAACAAAGTATTTAAAGCACATTTTTCATTAAAAAGATA
>NZ_PJQW01000028.1:0-2461 GCF_004303025.1 Flavobacterium sp. J27
GAATTCTGAGCGTCTGTTTTGTGCGTGTTCTTCTTCGGTACACTCTTTACAAGGTACTTTTGGTTCGCTTTCTCCAAATCCTTGTCCAGAGATTCGCTCTTTACTAATTCCTTTCGAGATAATATATTGTACTGTTGCTTTGGCTCTTCTATCAGATAAGTCTAAGTTGTATTTATCCTTACCTCTGCTATCGGTATGTGATTTTGCAAAAATAACCATCTCAGGATGCTCGTTCATTACCACTACTAACTTGTCTAGTTCTTCTGCTCCTTGTGCCGTTATGTTGCTTTTGTTGAACTCAAAGTAAATTGGTTGTAAGATAACTTCTGTTTCGGTAATAATTGGTTTTATAGGCTCTAAATAAGCTTCTACAATAGTAGAACCGTTTGGCGAAGCTGGCATGGTAAAAATTCCATCTTCAAACCCTTCTTTAGATACTTTAAAGCTGTATTCTTTATCACATTGGATTTCAAAACTTTGTCTTCCTGTACCATCACTTGAATTGCTTGTTACTAAAGAATTCGTATCATCTAGCACATGAATTAAAGCGCTTTCGATAGCTTTTCTTGTCGTTGCATTTTTAACCACTACAATAGCATTTACACCACATATTGGGCTTGCCATATACAGGTTGTCAACGCCTCCTTCTCGATTACTTGAGAAAATAGCTGCTTTTTTAGAAGCATTATAACTAAACGCAAAATCATCTTTAGCTGTGTTTACAGGCTCTCCTACATTAATAGGAGCTGCATTGGTGTTTAAATCTGCTTCAAATATATCAAACCCTCCAAAACCTTGTTTGGTATCCGAAGAGAAGTATAATATGTTTTCGCTAGTAATGGATGGAAAACTTTCGTTTCCTGGCGTATTAATTTTATCTCCTAAGTTCTCTGGTGTACCATATTCGTCTCCATTAACACTTACTTTCCAAATATCTTCTCCTCCAAAACCACCTGGCATATCCGATGAAAAATACAATGTTTTACCATCCTGACTAATGCTTGGGTTACGTAAAGAGTATTCGATATTGTTTATTGGAAGTGGTGTTAAACCAGTCCATTTACCGTCTTTTTTAGTAGCTTTATATAAATACATTCTACTAAATCTAGATTTCTTATCGTCTGATTTTTCAAATTTATTTTCATTAAAACTCTCGCTAGTAATGTACATGGTGTTACCATCTGCCGTTACTGTTGCAGGACCATCATGCCATTTGGTATTCACGCTTTCTACTAAAGTAGCTTCGCTAGTTGTACCATCGGCATTGTAAGTAGCTTGGTAGACATCCAAATACGGTTGGTCGTTCCATCCGTAGGTTTTTCTAGCTTCATTACGAGCGCTGGTAAAGTATATCGTATTATCGTCTGTTATGATACCTCCAAAATCTGACTTTGCACTACTTAAGGCAGACGATTTAATCTCAAAAATAGGTCTTTTAGATTTTAATTCGGTTAGGTAGTCTGGGTTATTCTTAAAAGTAACCGCTCTTTCATCGTTTGGTTTTAGCTGTGCAAATTCTTGCATTTGCTTTTGCGCTTGCTCGTAATTTCCTTCCGCTTTTAGCATTTGTGCATAGCGGTAATATACCTCTGCATCTTTAGGTTTAGAGGCTACTACTTTCTCATACCATTTGATAGCTTCAGTAGTATTAAACATATTGTAATAACTATCTGCTAATCGTTGTTGAACATAGCTATCCTCATAGCCTTTTTCTGTTAATTTTAAATACGCTGAGGCAGCATCAATATATTCAAATCGATCGTATAGTTTATCGGCATCCTTGGTCTTGGCGTTTTGTGCACTTAGCATTCCACTAGCGATTACAAAACTTAAGGTTATATATAGTTTCTTCATGTCTTTATCGCTTTTAAATTAAAAATATCGTGGTGAACGAGAGACTTTCTTCGGGAAATTCAAATCGAATAACAAGATAATCTCGTGAGAAGAAGGAGTGGTTACTTTCAAATCTGATACAATGTGATCGTAAGCATATCCAATTCGTAAATTTGGAGAAATAGCATAATTAACCATACCTCCAAAACTATCATCTAATCTATAGGTAGCTCCAATTTCAAATTTCTCATTGAATAAGAAATTAGTAGACACATCTAATGAAGGCGATATATTAAAAGCCGATTTTAACATAAAGAAGGGTTTGAATTTTATTTTATCGTTCAAATCAAACACATAACCTCCTGTTAAAAAGTAATGACTCGTTTCTGATCCAAATTCTACTTGGTCATTGTTTACACGTAAATCCAAGTGTTTTGACTTTAACATATTAGGCACAGAAAAAGCTAAATAATACTTGTTGGTGTAATAAAAAAGTCCGGAACCAATATTAAAATACGTATTACTGATATCTTGTGAAAAAGCAGGATCGCCTGGTTGTGGTACAAACCCATTTCCAATATCGCTAAATAAACCTACTTTATGAAATGTTAATCCTGTTTTAATACCA
>NZ_PJQW01000028.1:2474-3059 GCF_004303025.1 Flavobacterium sp. J27
AAGGCTAAACGGTGCTCTTCTCCTAAATTTAACGTATACGAAAAATCACCATATAAATTATTTTCTTCTACAGGACCAATCTTATCTGTAATGAACGATAATCCTAATCCTACGTTTTTACCTACTGGCATATGACCAGATAAGGTTCCTGTGGTAGGCGCATCTTCTATCTCAATCCATTGCTTTCTATATAACAAACCAATCGCTAGATTCTCTTTACTACCCGCATAGGCCGGGTTGATGACATTCATATTATACATGTATTGCGTATAATGTGGGTCTTGTTGTGCATTTGCATCAATACATATTGACAATATGCCTAAAGCTACTAAATATAGTTTCTTCATTTTATTTTTTGAGTTTTATAACTGCCTTCATAAGAAAATGAAGGCAGTGTATTTAGTTTTACTGTTGTCTGTTTATATAAATCCAACCCGTTCTAGAATCCATATCTGTAAACTCTATCACATAATAGTAAGTACCATCTGGAAGCTCATCGCCATTATCTGTCTGTCCATACCACTCATCTTCATATCCCGATTTACTATAAACCTCTTTACCATAACGATTGAAAATCTCTAATTT
>NZ_PJQW01000029.1 GCF_004303025.1 Flavobacterium sp. J27
ACGAATTTTATTCTTCTTCTAATAGTGTAAATTATCCTTATTTAGAGATTAAACGTTTACCTACAAATTATTTAGTAAAGAAGATAACTAATACAGCGGAAGGCATTACCAGATATCAAGATTTTAGGTATCATGGATTGCAAATGCATTTACATGGATTAGGAAGTATTGGTTTTAAAAAGACAGCTAGAAGTGAATGGTATCAAAACCCAACAGATAAACGTATTTGGGCAGTAACTGAAAACAGATACGATTGGAGAGGAGCACCAGAGAGAGTTTATAATCAGTTAGTAGATAATGGTAGTGCTTTTTCATTTGTTTCTTCAGGTAATCCGTTAGGTATTGTAAATAGTTCAAAGAATTCTTATCAAGGATATACTCAAAATAATAGCTATTATTTGTTTTTAATAAATAAAGAAAGTACAGATTACATTACTGGTGTTACTAATAAAATAGAATATAATTATGATTATACGTATTTATTACCGACTACAGTAACTACTAAAAATTATACGACTAATCCAGCTAATCCAGATGCAACTAAAGTTGTAACAACAGTTTTTGGTAATAACCCAAATGGAACGGGTTCAGATTACCATATTGGAAGACCTTTAGAGATGAGTACAAGCACATCTGCTTATGGTGGTTTATTTACTTCTAAAGAAAATTTTAGTTATACTAATAATAAACTGGTTCAAGTAAAGAAAAAAGGGAATAGTGATGCTGATAGCAATAATTATTTAGTAGAAGATTATGAATATAACGCTGTTGGTAATTTAACTAAAAAAACGATACGAACAACTGGTTATCAAGCTCCTGTTGCTCTTGTCGCACCTAGAGTGGTTGAATATACCTATGATACTACAGAGCGTTTTGTAAAAACCACTAAAGATATTGAAGGCTTAGTGACTACCAATGTGTCCTATCACCCAGTATACGGTTTGGTTACAGAAGTAAAATCACCTTATGATTTAACGAGTAAGACAACTTATGATAATTGGGGTAAGGTGGTTAAAATAACCGATTATTTAAATAAAAATATAAATATCAGTTACGCTAAACAAAGTAATGAGTATATAGTTACTAAAAATGGAGATGATGGAAGTAGTAGCATAGAGATTAACGATGCCTTAGGAAGAATTAAGAAAAAGGGAGCCAAATTAATAGATGGTACTTGGTCTTATACAAGTGTAGAATACGATAGTAAAGGAAGAAAATATAGAGAAAGTGAACCATATATAAGTACACCTTCTTTATGGACGGTATCTTCTTATGATGATTATAATCGATTAGTAAGTACAGTAGCACCTACTGGTTTAACAACGACTCTTACATATTCAGGTTTAACGGTTACGGCTTCAGATGGTACAAAGACAACTAGTTCAACTAAAAATGCAAACGGACATGTGGTATCTTCTTCTGATAATGGAGGGGTAATCAATTTTAAATATTATGCAAATGGTAATTTAAAAGAGTCCGACTATGGTGGGTCAAAAGTTCAGATGGAATATGATGAATGGGGAAGACGTACAAAATTAACAGACCCTTCAGCAGGAACTTATGAATACAAACAAAATGTTTTAGGAGAGAGTTATTATGAAAGTACACCAAATGGTGTTACCAGAATGACCTACGATGAATTTGGTAAAATTACCGAAAAGACTATTAAGGGATTAAATACAAACTCTAAAGAAACCTTTACTTATTATCCTACAAATAAACTATTAAAGTATAGTAAATTTGAAGATTTTATTAATGGTACGTATGACGAATATAGTTATGAATATGATACCTATATGCGTTTATGGAGAACTACTGAGAATCGCTTTTTTGCTTTTTACCAAAGAGCAACGTTGTATGATGATTTTGGAAGACCAGAGAGTGAATTCTATAACATGATTAATACTTCAAATAGTAAACAATCTATAAAATGGTTTAGAAATACTTATAAAAATGGTTATCATTGGCAGGTGTTAGATAGTGATTCGAATCATGTTTTATGGCAAACCAATGCAGTTAATGTAAGAGGACAGTTAACAAGTGCTAACTATGGTAACAATTTGGCACTATCAAATACATATGATACCTATGGCTATATCCAAAATGCAAAGGTTTCAATGGTTGCAAGTCCATACTCAGATGTTTTAAATTTACAAACTACATTTGAGCCCCAACGAGGGAATTTGACTTCAAGAACCAATAGTTTGTTTAACTGGACGGAGAATTTTCAATACGACAATCAAGACCGCTTAACACATTATACGAAT
>NZ_PJQW01000003.1 GCF_004303025.1 Flavobacterium sp. J27
TTGTTAGAATTGGAATTTGAAAGACTTTTGAAATCGGGATATTCATCAAAGAAAGGTTTGGAAATTATATTAATATTCGCATCCGAATCTTGAGCAGCAAGAATAACCATTATTACAAGTTGGTAGGGGTTTTGAAAATGTAAAGGATGTCTTTTACCTTTATATATATCAATAAGAGGTTGTAATTCTTTTTGCCAATCTGTAAATAACATTTTTTTCTAAAATTAATAAAAAAAGAGTTCAATAGTATATATTGAACTCTTTTAAATTAAGTTTATTTTTTTTATTTTGTTAAACCTCTTGAAATAACAATTCTTTGAATTTCAGATGTTCCTTCATAAATTTGAGTAATTTTAGCATCTCTCATCATTCTTTCTACATGATATTCACTAACATATCCATTACCTCCATGTATTTGTACCGCTTCAATTGTAGTATTCATAGCTGTTTCTGACGCAAATAATTTTGCCATAGCTCCAGAATGCGAAATATCCTCACCATTGTCTTTTTCAGAAGCAGCTTTAAAGCATAACATTCTAGCAGCAGTAATTTGAACATGCATGTCTGCTAATTTAAAGGCAATTGCTTGATGTTGCATGATAGGTTTTTTGAATGCTACTCTTTCTTGAGCATATTTTAAAGCCAATTCATAAGCACCTTGAGCAATTCCTAATGCTTGTGATGCAATACCAATACGACCACCATTTAGTACAGCCATCGCAAAATTAAATCCAAAACCATCAGCTCCAATTCTGTTTTCTTTTGGTACTTTAACATCGGAAAACATTAATGAATGTGTGTCAGATCCTCTAATTCCCATTTTCTTTTCTTTTGGACCTATTGAAAAACCTTCCCAGCCTTTCTCAACTAAAAAGGCGTTAATACCTTTATGTCCTTTTTCTACATCAGTTTGAGCAATAACAATATAAGTAGATGCTGTTCCACCATTGGTAATCCAATTTTTTGTACCATTTAACAAATAATAATCTCCTTTATCAATTGCGGTAGTTTTTTGTGATGTAGCATCAGATCCTGCTTCTGGTTCAGACAAACAAAATGCTCCAATTACTTCTCCTTTAGCTAGAGGTACTAAATATTTTTGTTTTTGTTCTTCGCTACAATATTTTTCAATTCCAGCACAAACCAAAGAATTATTTACAGACATGATAACTGCAGCTGAAGCATCAATTTTAGCAATTTCTTCCATTGCTAAAACATACGAAATACTATCAAGACCAGCTCCTCCGTATTTTGGGTCAACCATCATACCAAGAAAACCAAGTTCTGCCATTTTTTTTACTTGTTCCGTTGGGAAAATTGAATGTTCATCTCTTTCAATGACACCAGGCAATAATTCTGTTTGAGCAAAATCTCTTGCAGCCTGTTGTATCATTATTTGTTCTTCGGTTAGCTTAAAATCCATTTTATTGAATACTATTTAATTATTTTTAAAATCCGTACCAAATGTAGGTATTTATTGCTTATTTTTCAATAACAATTTGTAATTTTAACCCATGTTTAAAGAAAACTACAACGTTATAGGTGTTATGTCAGGAACTTCGCTAGATGGAGTGGATTTAGCCTATATCAATTTTGAAAAAAAGGAATCTTGGTCTTTTAAAATATTGTTTTCAGAAACGGTTAGCTACTCTTCTGAATGGGTTAATATATTAAAAAATGGTTTCTATCTTAATGAAGATGATTTAAATTCTTTAAATAATTCCTATACTGATTTATTAGCTTCTATTATTTTAGAATTTATCAATAAGTATAGATTAGTTGATATAGATGCAATTTGTAGCCATGGACATACGATTTTACATCAGCCAGAGAATGGTTTTACTTTACAAATTGGCAATTTGCCTAAATTAGGAAGTTTATTAAATTACCCTATAGTGTGTGATTTTAGAGTACAAGATGTAGCTTTAGGTGGTCAAGGTGCTCCCTTAGTGCCAATTGGAGATCAATTATTGTTTTCTAATTATGATTATTGCTTGAATTTGGGTGGTTTTTCTAATGTTTCCTTTGAATACAATGGAAAAAGAATTGCATACGATATTTCACCTGTTAATACTGTATTGAATTATTATGTGAATCAATTAGGATTAGAATATGACGACAAAGGCAAAATTGCTAAATCAGGTCTTTTGGAAAGTAATTTGTTTGAAAAATTAAATCAGATTTCGTTTTACAAAGAAACTTTTCCAAAATCTTTAGGAATGGAATTTGTACATAATAATGTACTTCCTATTATTGAAAGTTTTAGTTTACCAATTGAAACTATTTTGAGAACTTTTGTAGAACATATTGCTTTTCAAATAGCACACAATTGTAGCAGTAATACTAAAACAATTTTAATTACGGGTGGTGGTGCCTATAATGAATTTTTAATTGAAAGAATTCAGTATTATTTACCAAAAGTAGTTTTAGTTGTTCCCGATAAACAGTTAATTGAATTTAAAGAAGCTCTTATTTTTGGATTTCTTGGCGTGTTAAAATTAAGAAATGAAAATAATACATTAGCTTCAGTAACTGGAGCTATTCGCGATCATAGTTCAGGTGTGATTTATAAATGTTAATTAAGAATAAAATCGATTACTTTTTGTTCTAAATTTTTACTTTTTAAATTATGACCTAATCCTTCGGTTAAAATTAATTGACTTTTGTTCCAATTTTTGTTCAATTGAATCGAATAATTCGGATTGGTATCTTTGTCCTCTTTATCATGAATAATCAGGCAATCTTTTTCCAATTCTGTTGCAAATTTTGATGCAGAAAAATAACTCGGTTCGTGCCCAAGTCTTTTTGTAAAAGAACGACTAATAATTTCAATTGCTTTTTGTGATAAGCCAAGAATAGATTGGTAAAAATCAAAAAAATCTTTAGCTTCGCCTGGAGCTCCCATAATTACCACTTTTTTAATGTTAGTTGCATTGTTTTTATAGTGATTTAACCAATAAGTAGTTGCAAAACCACCAATAGAATGGCTTACCATATATTCAATTTCTTGGTTATGAAGTATCATTTGATTGATAGCTTTTCCATATAAGACGACATGAAGCATTTTTCCTGTAGATAATCCATGAGCGGGAGCATCAAATGCATATACAGTAAAATCCTTTTTTATTAGATTCTCAATGTGCGATTTCCATCGAAACGAGTGGCTTGCCCAACCATGAATAAATACAATTTTTTTACTACCATTTCCCCATTTATAGGTTTGTATTTTTTCATTTTCAACATTCAAAATTTCATTTTTACCTTTCTCTAAAAATTCCAACTGATGTGTTTTTACAGTTTTAGCCATCGGGTTACAAAATAATAGAAACCCTTGTTTTTCTAGCGTTTTTGGGTTTATATAAGCTAATACATTGAAATAATAGCCTACAGTTTTCTGAATAATTTTTTTGATTTTTTTTCTCATAATTAAGATACCAATCGGTATTTTTTTGTTTAAATTTTTTTATAATAAAATGTCTTTTTCAATCCAAGTTTTAAGATGTGTAACCACATTTTTAATGTCTTTTTCGGATTGTGTTAACTTGCTCATCATTATACCTCCTTCTAATGAAGCTATTATGACAGAAGCTACTAGTGCTTCATCGGTATTTAATTGAACTTGTTGGTGTTTTTTTCCATTTGTTAGAATGGTTTTAATGGTTTCTTTAAAAACGGTAAGTGTATTTTGGGCTTTGTATTTCAAATCGTAATTAGTGTCATCTACTTCTATAGAAACATTTAATAAAGGACAACCACCTGCAAAATTTTCATTAATAATATAGTTTTCAAAATGATTTAAAAAAATGAAAAGTTTGTCTTTCGTATTTTTTGCTTCCCTAATTTTTGTTTTTAAATTGGTAAAGATGTATCGAATCATCTTCTCGTAAGCTTGTATTTCTAAATTATCTTTGTTTTCAAAATGCCTGTAAATCGCCCCTTTAGTATAGCCAGTTGCATTGGTTATATCACTAATAGAAGTAGATTTATAACCTTTGGTGTTAAAAAGTATAGAAGATTCTCTTAAAATTTTTTCTTTCGTTTGTTCTGGCTTTCTCATATTCAAAGATACCAATTGGTATCTAAAAATAAAAATAAATTGTTGTAAATTTTTAAATGAGGTAAAATAATGTGAATAAATTGTTAAATAATAAGCTCTTCGAAAATATTACTTTAAAAATACCTTTTAAAAAAAAGTAAAAACTTAAATTTGTCTACCAATTTTAATATCATAATGAAAGAATTACTTAAAAAATTTGAAAATAAAGAACCAGAAATAGTATTCAATTGGAAAGATCCAGAAACAGAAGCAGAAGGATGGACAGTTATTAACTCATTAAGAGGTGGTGCAGCAGGTGGTGGAACTCGTATGAGAAAAGGGTTAGATATGAATGAAGTGCTTTCTTTAGCCAAAACAATGGAAGTTAAGTTTTCAGTATCTGGACCTGCAATTGGTGGTGCAAAATCTGGAATCAATTTCGATCCAAATGACCCGCGAAAAAAAGGAGTTTTAGAAAGATGGTATAAAGCTGTCTCTCCTTTATTGAAAAATTATTATGGAACAGGAGGAGATTTAAATGTGGATGAAATTCATGAAGTAATACCAATGACCGAAGATTGTGGTGTTTGGCATCCGCAAGAAGGAGTTTTTAATGGTCATTTTAAACCAACAGAAGCTGATAAAATTAACAGAATTGGACAATTGCGACAAGGAGTAATAAAAGTAATTGAAAACCCAAGTTTCTCGCCTGATGTTAACCGAAAATACACTGTAGCGGATATGATTACTGGTTACGGAGTGGCTGAAGCAGTAAAACATTATTATTCCATTTTTGGTGGCGATGTAAAAGGTAAAAAAGCAATTGTTCAAGGATTTGGAAATGTAGGTTCGGCTGCTGCATTTTATCTGGCAGAAATGGGAGCAAAAGTAGTTGGAATTATTGATAGAGATGGTGGATTAATCAATGAAAATGGTTTTTCATTTGAAGAAATTAAATTACTCTTCTTAAATAAAGATGGTAACAAATTAGTGGCTCAAAATATGATTCCTTTTGAGGAAATAAATGAAAAAATATGGTCTATTGAAGCCCAAATCTTTGCGCCATGTGCTGCTTCAAGATTAGTAACTAAATCCCAAGTAGACCAAATGATTGCTTCAGGATTAGAAGTGATATCAAGTGGAGCGAATGTGCCTTTTGCAGATAAAGAAATTTTCTTTGGTGCCATCATGGAGGAAACAGATTCTAAAGTGAGTCTTGTTCCAGACTTTATCGCTAACTGTGGTATGGCGAGAGTTTTTGCTTATTTCATGGAGAAAAAAGTACAAATGACAGATGATGCTATTTTTTCAGATACTTCAGATGTAATAAAAAGAGCATTGCAAAAAGTATATGACCTTAGTCCAGATAAGAAAAATATAAGCGCTCGTGCATTTGAAATTGCCCTTAAACAACTTATCTAAACAAAACCCGAATTTAACTTAATAAAAAATGGAAATTTTACTGATAGTAATTTTTGTTCTAGGTTATTTAGCTATAGCTATGGAACATTCTTTAAAAATCGATAAATTAATACCTGCCTTAGCTATGATGGCTATACTGTGGGCATTAATTGCAGTTGATCACTTGCAAGTTTTCGATGTAGTTCCAGGCATTGGAAAAGAGCCACATCATTTAGAAGGTGTATTATTGCATCACTTGGGGAAAACTGCTGAAATTTTAGTTTTCTTAATGGGAGCGATGACAATTGTTGAAATAATTGACTATTTCGATGGTTTTTCTACTATTAAATCTTTTATAAAGACTAAGAGTAAATCAAAATTATTATGGTTGTTTACTATTTTAGCTTTTGTATTATCTGCAATCATTGATAATTTAACGGCGACAATTGTATTAATCACTATTCTTCAAAAAATTATTAAAGAAAGAGATACCAGATTATGGTTCGCTGGATTAATAGTTATTGCTGCAAATGCTGGTGGAGCTTGGTCTCCAATTGGAGATGTTACTACGACCATGTTATGGATTGCTAATAAGGTGTCTGCTTCTCAATTAATTGAACATGTTCTAATTCCTTCTATTTTATGTTTTGCGGTGCCAACTTTCATTGCGTCAAGAATGAAAATTTTTAAAGGACATATTGAACCTGAATCTGATGGTGCAGTTTTATCGCCAAAGTATAGTAGTTTGATGTTTTATTTAGGTTTAGGGTCTATTTTATTTGTACCTGTATTCAAAACAATTACACATTTACCTCCTTACGTAGGAATGATGTTGTCTTTAGCTATTGTAGCAGCAGTAGCAGAATTTTTAAGTAATCGAAAATTTACAGTTAGCGATGCAGGAGAGGATTCAGGGTCACACCATAGTCCAGTACACAAATCACTTTCTAAAATTGAAATGCCAAGTATCTTGTTTTTCTTAGGTATTTTAATGTCTGTTGCAGCTTTGGAGTCGTTAGGAATGTTATTTGATTTTGCTGGAATATTAGAAAATAATGTGCCTTATTTAGGTACAGAACATGCCTCTACAAAAATTTCTGATTTAGTAGTTTTATTATTAGGAGGAGGTTCAGCTGTTATCGATAATGTACCTTTAGTTGCTGCAAGTATAGGAATGTTTCAAATTGGTACTGATGAACCAGCATGGCATTTTATTGCCTATGCAGCGGGAACAGGTGGAAGTATGTTAATCATTGGGTCAGCTGCTGGAGTTGTAGCCATGGGAATGGAAAAAATCGATTTTGTTTGGTACTTAAAGAAGATTGGTTGGTTGGCTTTAGTAGGTTTCTTAGCTGGTGCCATTGGATTTGTTTTCATTAGAGATTTTCTTTTAAACGTAGTACACTAATATAATTTTTCGAGTAGTTTAACGTTATTAGTTTATAAAATAATTTGTATGAGTATATTTCTTCAAGTAGATAGTTTAGCTTTAGCTAACGAAGCTTTATTAGAGGATCAACCTGTTGAAAAAACACTTTCCATATGGGAATTATTAACCAGTGGAGGAATAGGTGGTCAAGTCATAATTTTAGTGTTGTTCATTTTATTGTTCTTTGCTTTGTTTCTTTATTTTGAAAGACTAATGGCAATTAATAAAGCCAGTAAAATAGATGCTAGTTTTATGAATAATATTAAAATGAATATCACTACAGGGAAAATCGATGCGGCAAAAATGCTTTGTGCACAAACTAATTCTCCAGTGGCTCGATTAATCGAAAAAGGAATTTCTCGTATTGGAAAACCACTTGAAGATATCAACACAGCAATTGAGAATGCTGGAAATTTAGAATTGTACAAACTGGAAAAAAACACCAGTATGTTGGCTACAATTTCTGGTGCAGGCCCAATGATTGGTTTCCTAGGAACAGTTGTTGGTATGATTCTTGCTTTTCATAAAATGGCAAGCGGTGGAGGACAAATTGAAGTGGGTTCGCTTGCAGAAGGTATCTACACGGCAATGACTACTACTGTAGTAGGATTAATTGTAGGTATTATTGCTTATATTGGTTACAACCACTTAGTGGTAAAAACGAATAAAGTGGTGAATCAAATGGAAGCTAACGCAGTAGATTTCTTGGATTTATTAAATGAGCCTGTATAATGAAGTTAGGTAAGAATAAAAATAAAGTTTCAACAGAATTCAACATGTCGTCTATGACAGACATCGTGTTTTTGTTGTTGATCTTTTTTATGCTAACCTCTACTATGGTTACTACGAATGCCTTAGATTTGGTTTTACCAAAAGGGAAAGGAAAAACCGATAGTAACAAAAATATTTCGGTTAGTATCGATAAAGATTTAACTTTTTTTATTGATAAAGATAAGGTAGAAGAAACACAATTGGAAAATCAATTATTGGCTATCCTAGAAAATAATGAAAACAAAGCCATAGTGTTGCGTGCCGAAAAATCGGTTCCTCATGAAAAAGTAGTATACGTAATGGATATTGCGTATAGAAATGGGATAAAAATGGTAGTGGCAGTGAATCCAAAATAATTTTTTGAAGCTGTTTCCTGCTATTCGTTGCAATCTTTTATTTTTTTTCTACTTTAAATGACTTGTTGAAGAAAAAAATAAAAGGATTTCCACTGCTATCAGGGCTAGGAAAATAGGAAGTAATACAAGTAGTGTCGTATAAAACATAAATGCTGAGAAATGAAATTTCTTGAAACTCCAGAAGAAAAAAAATCGTTTGCAATTACCAGTGTAATTTTTGCAATACTACTTTTATTATGTATTTTTCTAGGGTTAACCTATATGGATCCACCGCCAGAAAATGGTATTGCTATTAATTTTGGAACTAGCGATGTAGGTCAAGGAGAAATTCAACCTACAGAACCCATACAATCGGCTCCACAGCCTACAGTAAGTGAGCCGGTAAAAGCGGTGGAAGAAGAAATCTTAACCCAAGATGAAGATGCACCTGTGGTAGTAACCCCAAAAAAAGAAACGCCTAAACCTAAAAAGGAGACTCCAAAAGAGACTCCAAAACCAAAAGTTGAAACACCTAAGCCTTCTCAACAAACCAATAATGCTTTAAGTAGTATTTTAAATGGTCCAAAATCGGAAGGAACGGCACAAGGCGGTCATGGTGATGATGGTTTGCCTGGAGATAAAGGCGATCCAAATGGTAGTATTTATGCAAATAGCTTTTATGGTAATGGTTCAGGAAATGGAACAGGTTCAGGAAATGGAACAGGTTGGGGTTTAGCTGGTAGAAAATTATCTGGAAATAGTAAAAGACAACAAGACTGTAACGAAGAAGGGAAAGTAGTTGTTAAAATCTGGGTAAATAGAAGCGGAAATGTTATTAAAGCCGAAAGAAGTCAGGGAACTACAAATACGAATCCTTGTTTGGTAAATCCTGCATTAGAAACTGCAAAAAGTTTTAAATGGCAAGCCGATGCCAATGCTCCTGAAACACAAATTGGTTTTGTGGTAGTCAACTTTAAATTAGGAGAATAACTCAAAGAAACCCAAACTGTATTTTAATAGCCCCGATAGAAATGAAAATCCTAGGTTTACCTAGATTGTAATGTATAGCGGGAAAATGGAAACCAAAAACACCGAATCATTCGCTTCAGAATTTCAAAATGACGTATCAAGAAACAACCGAATGGCTTTTTAAACAGTTGCCGATGTTTCAACAACAAGGTGCAACAGCTTATAAAAAAGATTTATCCAATACGATTTTATTAGTAAATCATCTAGGAAACCCAGAAACCCAATTTCAGTCTATACATGTGGCTGGAACCAATGGAAAAGGTTCCACGTCTTCATTGTTAGCTTCTGTATTGCAAGAAGCGGGCTATAAAGTAGGTTTGTATACCTCGCCTCATTTAAAAGACTATAGAGAACGCATTCGAATTAATGGAAAGAAAATCAAAAAAAAGTTTGTTGTCGATTTTGTAGCGGAAAATAAAGCTTTTTTCGAAGCACACCAACTCAGTTTTTTTGAAATGACTGTTGGTTTAGCTTTTGATTATTTTGCGAAAGAAAAAGTAGAGGTCGCAGTCATAGAAGTTGGGATGGGCGGTCGTCTCGATTCTACCAATGTAATTACGCCTTTGGTTTCTGTAATTACTAACATCGGTTTAGATCATACGCAATTTTTAGGAAACACTTTAGAAGCAATTGCTGTTGAAAAAGCGGGAATTATAAAAAAGAATGTACCTGTGGTTGTGAGTGAATACGTGGTTGAAACTAAAAAAATCTTTTTGGAGAAAGCAAGATTGGAAACAGCACCTCTTTATTTTGCACAAGATGAAGCATGGGAAGAATTACCTAGTGCTTTGTTAGGGGAATATCAAAAAGCGAATAAAAAAGGGGTTTTGGAAGCGTTAAAAGTAGTAAAAGATCATTTTAATATAAGTGAGCAGCATATTCGAAATGGGTTTTTAAATGTGATTCAAAATACGGGATTATTGGGTAGATGGCAAATTTTAGGACAGCAACCTAAAATAGTTTGTGATACGGCTCATAATAGTCATGGTTTATCAATAGTGATGAATCAAATTAAAAGAGAAACCTATAAAAACTTATATGTTGTTTTAGGCGTTGTAAATGATAAAGATTTAGATTCCATATTGCCATTGTTTCCTAAAAAAGCAAAATATTTTTTTTGTAAGCCGAATTTAGATAGAGGATTGGATGCTTTTATTTTACAACAAAAAGCCCAAGCTTTTGGATTAAATGGAGAGGTATGTGTTTCAGTTTCAGTTGCTTTTGAAAAAGCTAAGGTTGAAGCGACTTTAGAAGATTTTATCTATGTAGGAGGAAGTACATTTGTGGTTGCAGAAATAGTATAAAAAAATAATAAAAAAGATTTGCAAATAATAAAAACTGTCTTATATTTGCACCCGCAAACAAGTTCAATGAACACCTTATAGTAAATAAGGTACTGTTCGTTAATGAACAAAATAATAATTGCGATTTATTGGGGCGATTAGCTCAGCTGGTTCAGAGCACCTCGTTTACACCGAGGGGGTCGGGGGTTCGAACCCCTCATCGCCCACAGAAATTAAATCCTACAGAAATGTAGGATTTTTTGTTTATATACGTTTCTTGAATTGTTATTTAAAAGTTATAAAATACTAAAGTAACTGATAATGAATTGGTTGTAAATTTATTCAAAAAAAAGTGTATTTTTTTTTAGATTTTCTTTTTGAAACTCGAAAAAGGTTTCTATATTTGCACTCGCAATCAGGAAATGAATGCAGTCTTACTGGAGAAATGGCAGAGTGGTCGAATGCGGCAGTCTTGAAAACTGTTGACTGTAACAGGTCCGGGGGTTCGAATCCCTCTTTCTCCGCTGAGCAAGGCTCAAACGAAATCAAAACCCTTTAAATAGTAGTATTTAAAGGGTTTTTTCATTTTATATATTAGCCAATTTATTCATTTTTAATCAAAAAAAAGGTGCACAATCGGTGCACTCAGGTTTCGCTCAAAAAAAGTGCACCGAATTTTTTGAAAACCCTTGTAAAATAAGGTGTTCAATGAGTAAACATCTTGACCTATATTGAGAATTAAAATAAATTAATTATCAATTTAAAGGTTACCATTATGACTACAAAAATCTCTCTGATTTTCTACATTAGAAAATCAAAAATCAATGCCAATGGACAAGTTCCAATTTATCAACGCATAACTATCGAAGGAAAACGTTATGAAATTAGTACCGGACAATTTGTTGAAGAAGTAAAATGGAGCGCTGAAGCAGGCAGAATGAAAGGCAATTCAGAAGAAGCTCGTTCAATAAATAACCGACTAGATATGGTAAAATCTAAAGTATTCGATGTTGAGAAAAGATTATTCATGAGTAATACACAAATCAATATTGAAAACTTCAAAAATGAGTACTTAGGCAAAAAAGAAAGAGAAAGAACATTGATTCCAATCTTCATAGAACACAATCGAAAAATTAAAGAATTAGTCGGTTCAGAATATGCTCCAGGCACATTGGAGAGATACGAGACATCTTTAAAACATACCAAAGCTTTTTTACAATGGAAATACAACATTTCAGATATTGATATCGCCAAGATAGATCATGCATTTATTACCGAATATGAATTCTATCTGAGAACAGAAAGAAAATGCGCGAATAATACTGCAGTGAAATACATTAAGAATTTCCATAAAATCATCAATATCTGTTTAGCAAATGGATGGTTAACAAAAGACCCTTTTGCAAATTACAAATCAAAAGTAAAAGAAGTAATTAGAGAGTTTCTAACAGAGCAAGAAATTCAAGATATAATGAACAAAGAATTTGTAACGGAAAGATTAGAGCAAATTAGAGATATTTTTGTTTTCAGCTGTTTTACTGGCTTAGCTTATATAGATGTTAAACAACTTACAAGTAATAATATTGTATTGGATATTGATGGTGACAAATGGATTAATAAAAATCGTCAAAAAACAGACACGAATTCAAAAATACCTTTACTTCCAACAGCTCAATATATTTTAGATAAATATGCAGAACACCCAGTTTGTTTGAATGAAGGTAACCTCCTCCCTGTTCCATCCAATCAAAAAATGAATGCGTACTTAAAAGAAATTGCAAATGTTTGTGGTATTAAAAAAGACCTTACTTTCCACATGGCAAGACATACATTTGCGACTACAGTTACACTGAGTAATGGAGTTCCTATTGAAACAGTAAGTAAAATGTTAGGGCATACAAATTTGAAAACAACCCAACATTATGCAAAGATTTTAGATAAGAAAATTAGTGAAGATATGCAGGTATTAAAATCCAAATTCAGTAATAATTTGCAAACTTCAAGCAAATCAGTGAATTACTAAAATTGTGAAAAAATAAAATCATTTTAAGATTTTATCAACATTTATATAAATAGATTTTAGTTTAATTTGACAAACTAAAATCTATTCTTTTTATGATTACAACTATAAAAAATAACTCTTTGGTAGATTTTGAAAATGAACTATGTACTATCCTAAACACGCATTCAAATGAAATAGAAAAAGCTAAAAAAATTATTAGTTTCATTGAAGAAACACTTAAACAAATTTCAAGTTGGTTAAAAAACCATGTATTTGATTCCATTCAAGATGAGATTATATTTTTTAAGGAAATTAAACCTAATATAGTAGCAAAACTAATCTTCTATAAAGAAGTCTTATTACTAATTGCTACCCAGCCAATAGACAAAAACAAAAAGGTAAAATACTTTGAAAAAAGATTGAATGCAATTAATCAATTCCACAGAAAAAACAGAGAATTTATTAAATACATAAAAAGCCAATCAATACATTTTGATGAGCTATATTTTACTCGAAAAAAGTACAAAGATCTCTTCTTAAACGATTGTGTTGTTATCAATCAAGATGCTAAATTATCTACTTCACATGACTATTTGTTAGCTGAAGTAATAGCGTATGAATTATTAGCAATTTACATTGAAAACTGCATCGATAACCTCAACAAATCTTGTGCAATTGCAAACACAAACTTTAATTCAAATCTACATTGGACAGCAAAAAAGATTGATCTAATTGAATTAATTTATGCATTACATCAAGCTAAAGTATTCGACAATGGTCAAGCAGATATCAAAGAAATAACACACGTTTTTGAAAAAGCCTTTCAAATTGATTTAGGCGACAACATTACCAGAAGTTTTATCGATATCAAAAACAGAAAAACTGAACCAACACGTTTCTTAAATCAGTTACAAGCAGAACTCGAAAACAAAATCGAAAAGGATTCGTATTAAATACTTCAATTTCTATCCAAATCTTATAAAAATCGTTCCCAAGTTGGTACCAACTTGGGAATTTTTATTTTCCAAAAGCTATTGTTTTGTTTCAAATTAATTCAAAACATAGCATTATGAACAATTTAAATCACAAATCACTTTTTCCTGAAACGGATAACATTGAATTATTAAATCACCAAGTAGTCACTAAAAGAGATTTATTAAATTTTGGAAATTTACTCTTAAACGAACTAAAGAATGCTACTTCAAACGATGCCACTCAAAAACAATGGCTTAAATCTTCAGAAGTAAGAAGCTTACTCAAAATCTCTCCTGGTACTTTACAAAACCTTAGAATAAATGGCACTTTAAAATACAAACGTATTGGCGGAATCATTTACTACAAATACGAAGACATCGTCAAAATGCTGAATCAATGACTATAATCCAATTAATAATCGGCATTAGGATTTGGAAGCGAGTGTCAATAAATTGAAAAATCCGTGAAAAGAAAAGCTGTTTGAGGACAAAGTCCGAGTTCTTTTCTTTTAGGATTTGAAATTGTAATTGACCGATGAAAATCCAAGCCTTGACCTTTTGTTTCTTTTGGGTCAAGCCAAAAGAAAAGAAAAAAACATAGTTAAAAGCAATTACTAATACTGTCATCGAAAGACACTAACAACTAGTAAAATGAACTACATCAAACACCTTACAGGTTTCTTCGAAAAGGTAAGTATCGATTATGACCTCAACCCAACACATATTAGTCTATATATGGCCATATTTCAATTGTGGAATCAGAACCGTTTTCAAAACCCAATTAGCATTTCTCGCGATGAATTAATGAGAATTAGTAAAATCGCTTCTACGGCAACCTACCACAAGTGTATTAAAGAACTTGCAGAAAGAGACTACATTATTTACAAACCATCTTACAATCCATTCAGAGGCTCATTATTAGAAGTATGCAATTTAGACTTCTACACAAAACCTGTGACAAAAAAAGAAATAAAAAAATTAACTGCTATATCAAAAAATGAAAAGGTTATTGAACAAGTAATAAACAAGCACCAAACAAGTAATGAACATGTACCTATTATAAACAATACAAACAGTATAAACATTAAAAAGGATAACACTCAAAATTCTAAAAAAGAAAAAAATGAATCAAAATTTTCAAAGCCTTTATTTGAAGAAACCAAAAATTATTTCCTTGAAAAAAACATACCAGAATATGAAGCAGAAAAATTCTACAACTATTACGAAAGTAATGGTTGGTTAATTGGAGGAAAAACAAAAATGAAAGATTGGAAAGCTGCTGCAAGAAATTGGATGATCAATGCAAAGAAATTTGATAAAAATTCGTCAGTTAGAACTGATTCCAAAACGTACAATCTAACCCCAAACCAATTGCACGTTTCAAATCATAAAAACTATGACGAAGCTCTTTAAACCGTCCTTTAAATCCGCAGTCGAGCGTCAAATAGATGAAGAATTTGAAAAAAATGAAAAGCTGTTCGAAGCAAACTCTGTTTGCAAGTTCTTTTCATTTCAAATTCAAATCAAAATTTGACCGACGAGGGTTTCAAGACTTGATTTTTTTGTTTCTTTTTTTATCAAGAAATCAAAGATTCAGCGAATACAAAAAAACTGAATCAATGAGCTAAAAAAAGAAAGATAACACCTAAAAAAGAAAGTTATGCCACACATCAAAGATACATACACAATCCGCAACAATACTAAACATTACGATTTTCAAAAATGTTTGAACTACATCGAACAACAAGGTAAAATAATTTATGGAAGATATTTCCAACTAGACCCTGTAGATTACCCAACCATATACAAATTAATAACCTATGCCATTCAAGACCAGGAAAAAGCAAATCAACTAAATCTTGACATCAATAAAGGAATCCTTTTATCAGGACCAATTGGCTGTGGTAAAACATCAATCATTTCATTAATCAAACCATTCTTTTACCAAAAAAACGATTACAAAATAAAAACATGCAGAGAAATCTCATTCGAATTCGCAAAAAATGGATTTGAAACCATCCAACATTACACTCAAAAACAACACACACAAATAAGATTGTCCGGTTATTGTTTTGACGATTTAGGAGCAGAACAAAACATCAAACATTACGGCAACGACCTCAACGTTATGGCAGAAATTATCATTTCTCGTTACGAAGATTTCGTTCAAAATAAATCCATTACCCACATTACCACTAACTTATCAGCAAGTGAAATTGAAAATCTATATGGTAATCGTTTAAGATCAAGAATGAGATCAATGTTTAATTTGGTTACTTTTTCAATAAATTCAAAAGACAAAAGATGATTTAAAAAAAATATTTTTTAAAAAACATAAACCGCTAAATAACAATTATTTATATATATTTATCTGTAATATTTTATATTTTGTAATCTTTGTACTGTATTATTTATTTGTTTTTTAAAAAAATAAATAATATCTTTGTAATCAAATTACAAACAAAAAAAACCAAATGCTATTGCAGTAGCGTTTGGTTTTTATAAATTATAGAATGACTAATAAACAAACTACTGAGCTTAACAGTAAAAAAAGAGGCTAGTCACCTCAATTATGATTTGAGTATTAATATGTCAATTAATTTTAATCAATGCAAATATAAGGCATAATTTGCTTTTTTGCAATTTTCATTGGTATAAATACTCCATTAAGCAAAAAATTAATATTAAAAATAATAAATTAATGCTTATGGCAAAAACTATTTTAGCAGCATTAGGTTTAGCTGCAGGTAAAGTTATCATAAAAAAAACAACAGAGAAGTTGTTAGATAACAAAGATTTTATATTAACGTATGTAAAATCCAATTTTACAAAAATCAAAAACGAAGATGTTCGTTTTTCTATAAGTTATCTTATCAAGATAAAAATTCCAGGCACTTCAAAATTTTTATTGGTTCGTGGTCATCGTATCAAAGAACAATTACAACCAGTTGGTGGAGTTTATAAAAAATTGAATGGTTTTTCAGAATTTGAAAAATGGGGTTACAAAGAGGATTGTGGTTCTAGAGGTATTAAAACAGATGATATCAGTAAAGATGATTTACGTTTTCGAGTAAAAGGTAAATTTACTACAGATGTAATTAAATGGTTTGAATCTAGAAAAAATAGAGAAACAACTTTTGAACGCGAATTCATTGAAGAACTTGTAGAAGATCATGGTTTTGATAAAAACATCTTTTCTTCTAAAACATTTAGAGAAGTTCATAAAGTTATGAAGATTTTTAATTACAGTGATTTTCATCAATGTCACGAAGTCTTAATATACGATATTGTAGAATTTATTCCTACAAAAGAGCAAGAGCAAGAGTTAAAAAAACTACTTGAAATTCCTCGTAAGTTGGCTGATGGTTTTATGATTGTAGATATAAGTGAAATTGAAAGATTGGTAGTTTTAGAAAACGAAGATCAAATTGCTAAAATTGGTGCACACACAAAATACCTAATTAATGAAAAGTAACATGAAAAGATATACTGAAAAAGAATATAAAAAAGATGAGCTTTTAGCCATCATTGCATCAAACTTAGAGTTAGATGCTACACGTAAAAAACAAATGGAAACGGCTTACAAAGCAGTAAATGATGTATTATCAAGTGATGAAGAATTTTTTAAAGGATATGAAATAACAGTTTATCCACAAGGTTCTATGTTAATTGGCACAACCATTAAACCATTACCAGGTAAAGAATTTGATTTAGATATAGTACTACATGTAGAGAGTTCATATTTAAATCATACACCATCTGAAATTTATAATGCTTTATATCGCGTATTAAGTAACCACGATACTTACAAGCCACTTCTAAAGAAAAAAAGTCGCTGCGTTCGTATTGATTACAATAGTGACTTTCATATGGATATTTTACCAGGATGCATCATTACAATAAATAACAGTAGATTAATGATTCCTGAAGACGAGCGTAGATTATCTTGGTCAAGAACTAATCCAAAAGGTTATGCAGAATGGTTTAAAGAAATAGCAGAAAGAAATAAAAATAGCTTCTTACTTCAAGAACGTTATAATTTAATTACGGAAGCAAAGATTGAAACTGAAGATTTACCCGCTGATGTATATTTAAAAACACCGTTGCAACGTACAGTCCAAATAGTAAAAAGATACCGTGATTTATTTTATCAAGATAAAGACACCTCAAAAACACCAGCTGTTTCTAGTGTTGTTTTAACAACATTATTAGCACAATCTCATGACGGTGGTCTTTCGATACAAAATGCTTTAAAAAACGCAATACTTAAGCTACGTAATTTATCAGATGGTTATAAATTAAGAAAAGAAAAATTTGCTGTCTATAATCCCGTAGATAATCATGAAGACAAAAATAAAAGAGAAAACTTTACTGATTCTTGGGAAGCTAAACATTATGAAAGTTTTATTTCATTTGTTGAAGATTTAGAAAAAAAGGTTTTTGCTTTTTTAAACAACGAGATTGACCCAACTATTTACAAAGACTTATTTGGAAATGGTTTTTATAAAGAAAATGTTCAAACTTATATAAAATTAGAGGAACGTTTAAAAGGAAATCCTCAATTAGAAAAGTTGTTATCTGGTAATGCATTTACAGATTCAAGTGGTAACATAAACACTTCAACAGGTGTTCAAAATGGTAGACATGGATTTTATGCTGAGTCCTAAAGAACGAGCCCAAAAATATTGGGCTGGTTTTTTATACAAAACTAAAATAGAATGTGAAAGAGCTTATAAATGGTTAAATTTTGAAGTAAATGGAAAGTTATTATCTGGTTCTGGTGTTTTAGAACGTAATGGAAATAAATATTACTTTAGAATAGAATGGTCACCTTTCTTTCCGGGTAGATTTGATAGAATTTGGGTGGAAACTAAAAAACTAAAAAAAGGTTTTGAAACACACTTTAATGGAGATGGTTCACTTTGTCTTTATCATCCTGTAAAGGATTTAAATAGCAAACCATATATTGATTTAGTTGATATAATTCCTTGGATTTCAGAATGGGTTATATATTATGAACACTTTTTAATATATAAAGTTTGGCTAGGACCTGAACATCCCCATAATTTTTAATAAATTAACCTGCTCTTAGCAGAAAAGTTAAGAGCAGGTTATAAATAACTAAAAAACAATGAATAAGGTTTTTAAACTACAAGATATAGTTAAACTTCGATCGGGAATGGTTGTTTCAAAAACGGCTAACAATGATGAAAAACTCTTAACTGAGGCATTTGTTAGAATGGTTGGTACGTCCGATTTTGATGAAAACGATAATTTAGTTGATAATATAGAACCTAATGTTTTGTATAAATCTTCTATAGAAAAAAACTATTTACAATTCGGTGAGATACTTTTCAATGCTAAAGGGAGACGATTCTTTGCTTATTTGTTTACAAATGAATACGAGAATACAATTGCAAGTGCCTCTTTTTTAGTTTTAACATTAACTAAGAATTCAGTAGTTCCAGACTTTTTAGTATGGTTTCTTAATCATCCAGAAACTTTAAAAGTTTTTAATTCCAAAATGTCTACTCAGGTTATGCCTTCCATTTCAAAACAAGAATTAGGTGAATTAGAAATTATAATTCCATCAATTGAAATTCAAGAGCAAATTGTAGCACTAGATAAATTAAAAAAGAGACAAATCAAAATTCAAAAAGAATTAATTTCTTTAGAAGAAAATTACATTAATGCATTAACGTATAAAAAAATAAAAAATGAGTACTAAAATTAGTCAAAAAGACATTAACAATACAGTTTGGAAAGCTTGTGATACTTTCCGTGGTACAATCGATCCTTCACAATACAAAGATTACATCTTAACAATGTTATTTTTAAAATATGTAACAGATGTATATAATGAGAAAAAAAGCGAATATGATGTAAAATACGAAGGCAATCAAGAACGTGTAAAAAGAGCATTGGAACGTGAACGTTTTATCGTTCCATTAGAATCAAGCTTTGATTTTTTATATGAAAACCGTAGTAATCCTAAAATCGGTGAAATGATCAACCATGCATTAGCTGAACTAGAAGAAGCTAATCGCGAAAAACTAGGTGGCCATGATGGTTCAAACATTTTTAGAAACATCGATTTTAATAGTTCAAACTTAGGTGATGCTAAAGGTAAATTAGCCCGTTTAAGAAATTTATTAAACGACTTCAAAACCTTAAACCTTTCATCAACTAATCTTGAAAATAGTGATGTAATTGGAGGAGCTTATGAGTTTCTAATTGCAAATTTTGCTTCAGATTCTGGAAAGAAAGCAGGCGAATTCTTTACACCTGCAGAGGTATCAACATTACTAGCTAAATTAACTAAATCGAAACCTGGTTCACGTATTTATGATCCTACGTGTGGTTCAGGTTCTTTATTAATAAAGGCTGGTCGTCAAGTTGGCGATAATAACTTTTCGTTATATGGTCAAGAAGCCAATGGAAGTACTTGGGCTTTAGCCGTTATGAATATGTACTTACACGGTTATGATAATGCTATTATTCGTTGGGGAGATACAGTTAGAAATCCTAAACATTTAGATAATGGAAGATTAATGTTGTTTGATACTGTAGTAGCAAACCCTCCATTTTCATTAGACAAATGGGGTATTGTTGATGAAAAGGATAAAGAAAAAGACCCAACACACGCTTCGGCATACGATGCTTCAGCAGATCCATTTAATCGTTTTCATAGGGGATTACCTCCTAAATCTAAAGGAGATTGGGCATTTATTTCACATATGATTGAATCTTTAAATACTACTGGTAAAGCCGGTGTTGTTGTACCTCACGGTGTATTATTTAGAGGTGCTTCAGAAGGTAAAATTCGTAAAGAAGTATTAACCGAAGATCTAATAGAAGCAGTAATAGGTCTGCCTTCAAATTTATTTTTTGGCACAGGTATTCCTGCAGCTATCATCATTTTTAACAAGCAAAAAGTAAACAAAAATAAAGTCTTGTTTATCGATGCTAGTAAAGAGTTTTTATCAGGAAAAAACCAAAATATCTTAGGAGAAAATCACATTCAACATATTGTTGACGTATTTAATCAATTCCATGACCAAGTAATGGAAACTGGGGTTGTTGAAGATAAATTTGCTTTTATTGCAAACATTGAACAAATAATAGAAAACGACTACAACCTCAACATTCCACGATATGTAGATACTTTTGAAGAAGAACCAGAAATAGACATCATCGCAACTCAAAAAAGTATAGATGTACTTGAAAAAGAATTGTTAGAAGTGAAATCGGAAATGGATAAATATCTTCAATTTTTTAAATAATTGCAATGAAAGATGGATATAAAAAAACTGAATTAGGCATTATACCTTCTGATTGGTCTGTAAAACATCTTAATGAAATATTAAAAAGTTATTCATTAGGCGGAAATTATGAAAATTCAACAGATGTATCAGATATACCATTAATTAAAATGGGTAATATTGGTCGTGGTAAAATTGATTTGACTAAAATTGAATATTTATCAGAAAAATCTAAATATTCTGAAAATGATATATTAAAATTTAATGACCTTTTGTTTAATACACGAAATACTTTAGATTTAGTAGGTAAAGTTGCTATATACAAAGGTGAATTACCTTTTGCAATATACAATTCAAATCTAATGAGAATGTATTTTAAAGAAAAATTTATAGACAATAATGATTATATTAATTATCAATTTAACTCTGAGATATCTATAAACAATTTAAGAAGATATGCAACTGGTACTACAAGTGTTGCAGCTATATATACCAAAGATTTATTAAAATTAAAATTTTTAATTCCACCACTTAATGAACAAAAAACAATTGCTTCTTGTCTAAATACTTGGGATAACGCTATTGATTTGCAAGTTAAATTTATTGAAATAAAAGAAAATCGATTGAAAGCTCTAACACAACAATTACTTACTGGTAAGAAAAGGTTGTCTGGCTTTTCTCAAAATTGGAAAGAAGTAAAACTTGGTTCATTATTTAGTGAACGTAACGAAACCAAGCTAGATAATTTACCATTATTATCTATAGGTCAAGAAGGTGTATATCCTCAAACAGATTCTAATAAACGTGATATTTCAAATGCAGATAAATCCAAATATAAAAGAATCGTTCCAGGAGATATTGGGTATAACACAATGCGCATGTGGCAAGGTAGATCTGCTTTAAGTAGTTTAGAAGGAATTGTGAGTCCAGCGTATACTATTCTTGTTCCAAAAAACAATATCAATCCCTATTATTTTTCAATTTTATTTAAAACGAGTAAATTAACAAATCTATTTTGGAGAAATTCTCAAGGTTTAGTAGAAGATACATTAAATTGTAAGTATAAAGATTTTTCAAAAATTAAATATCAAGTTCCTTCTTTTGAAGAGCAAAATGCAATTGCTGAAATTTTAAAAACAGCAGAAAAAGAAATTCAATTAGAGAAACAAAAACTTGAAGAATTAAAAGAACAAAAAAAAGGGTTAATGCAACAATTACTTACTGGTAAAGTAAGGTTGGTATAACATTAAACATTTATTTAAGTACAACAAAAAAATTACATCTAATGGGTTTTACAGAAGATAACATATCGCAGCTACCTGCACTTAAATTGCTAACCAATTTAGGCTACAAATATTTAAATCCAAAGGAAGCATTAGAATTACGAGACAACCGTGAAAGCAATGTAATTTTAACACAAGTGCTTAGAGAACGTTTAATGAGTATAAACGATGTTAAGCTAGGAAGCAAAACAACAAAATTTGATCCTTCAAATATTGAAAAAGCCATTCTAAAATTGCAAGATGTTCAGTTTTCTGAAGGTTTAATACATGCATCCAATCAAATTTATAACCTTTTATTATTTGGTATCGCAGTAGAGCAATCAATTGAAGGAGATAAAAAAAGTCATACCATTCAATTTATTGATTGGGAAAATTTAGAAAATAATTATTTTCACGTTACAGAAGAATTTCCAGTAATGAGAATGGGACGTAAGGACACCTATCGACCAGATATTATTCTTTTCATTAATGGTATTCCTATCGTTGTTATAGAATGTAAAAGTCCAACTATTAAAGACCCTTTAAAACAAGCTATATCGCAACACATTAGAAATCAACAAGAAAATGGAATTCGTAATCTATATGTATATAGCCAAATTTTAATTGCAACTTCATTACTTGAAGCAAAATACGCAACCACAAATACTAAAGAAGAGTTTTGGGCAGTTTGGAAAGAAAAAGAAGAATTGTATTTGGAGAATATAGAAGAGTTAGTAAATAGAACACCGGACAAATCTATTACTTCACTTTTTTTCAAAAATTCTGATAGTAGATCTCCATCAAATGAAAAAGCCTTTTACGACAAGTACAATGAACATGTTTCTGTAACAGAGCAAGACATAATTTTATATGGTATTGCAAATCCAGAGCGCTTACTTTCTTTTATTAAAGATTACGTGTTATTTGAAGGAGGTTTAATCAAAAAAGTAGCTCGTTTTCAACAATTTTTCTCAATCAATAAAATTATCGATAGAATAAAACCAATTCGAAATGGTAAACGAAAAGGTGGTGTAGTTTGGCACACTCAAGGAAGTGGAAAATCACTTACTATGGCTATGTTGGCACGTAAAATACAGGATACAATAAAAAATCCTCAAATTATTCTTGTAACCGATAGAGTTGATTTAGATAGACAAATTACAAATACTCTTAGAAAAGTTGAGGTAGATGTTATTAATGCAGCTTCAGGTAAACAATTGGTAAGTCTACTAAAAGGTAATGGAGATTTAGTTATAACAACTATTATAAACAAATTTGAAGCAGCTGTAAATAGTTTGTCAGACAATCAATTACACAGTCCAAACATTTTTGTTTTGATTGATGAAGGACATAGAACACAACATGGTGTGTTCAATGTAAATATGGAACGAGTATTACCAAATGCATGTTTTATTGTTTTCACTGGAACACCATTAATGAAAAAACAAAAAAATACAGCCCAAAAATTTGGAGGAATAATAGACGAATATTCAATTAAAGAAGCAGTTTCAGATGGAGCAATAGTTCCTATTTTATATGAAGGACGTTTGGCTGTTCAAGATGTTAATAAAACAGCATTAGATAAAGGTGTAGATATAGTAATGGAAGATCTTCCTGATTACCATAAAATAGACCTTAAAAAGAAAATGAGTCAAGCGGGTTTGATTACAAAGACAGATCAAAACATATTTCAAACTGCATTAGATATTAGTAAACATTTTAGTAGTAATTGGGGTAAAGACGATACAGGTATACACTCTGGTTTCAGAGGTATGGTAGTATGCCAAGATAAATTAACGGCAGTTAAATACAAAAAAGCATTTGATCTAATTGGAAAAGTTACTACCGAAGTAGTTATGTCTGCTCCAGATACTAGAGAAAATAATGAAGATGTTCATAGTTCAGAAGCTCCAGAAGTAAATCAATATTACGAATTACTAAAATCTAAATATGGTAGCGATATTGATAATATGATAATTCAACAATTTGAATATGGAGAAAATATTGAGTTACTTATTGTTATTGATAAATTATTAACTGGTTTTGATGTTCCTCAAACTATAGTAATGTATTTATGTCGTAAACTTAGAGAACATACGTTGTTACAAGCAATAGCTCGTGTAAACCGTGTTTATCCTGGAAAAGATTTCGGATTTATTATTGATTACGCTGGTATTATGGAAGAACTTCACCAAGCTATGGAAACGTATTCAGGTGATAATGACGTTTTTGAAGCTAACGATCTGCAAGATGCAATGACCAATATTCAAGATGAAATAGCAAACCTTCCAAGAGTTTATGCTGATTTAGTAAGTGTTTTTAAATCTGTAAAAAACAATCAAGATATTGAAGCTTATATTCGTATTTTATCAGACGAAGCTGTTAGAGAAGAATTTTACAATAAATTCAGCTCTTTTGCTCGACTCCTTAAAATTGCTTTAGCCACTATTGATTTTCATGATAATACCTCAAACGACGAGATAAAAAAATACAAAGAAGAACTCAAAAAGTATGCTGGTATAAGAGTAGCTGCTAATAGTGTGTATATTGATACTGTTAGTTTTTCTCAATATGAAAAACAACTTCAAAAACTATTAGACCAGCACGTTATTACTGAAGAAGTTATTCGTTTAGTAGATCCTGTAAATATTTTAGATTCCGAGACTTTTGAAGAAGAAGTTGAAAAATTAATTGGACACAGAGCAAAAGCAGAGAAAATTGCTGCTGCTACATCAAAATATATTTCAGTTAATATAGATACTGACCCAATCTTATTTAAAAAGTTATCTGAACTTATTTCTCAAACTATTGCAGATATGCGTGCCAATAGAATATCTGAACTCGAAGCTTTAAAAAAATTAAAGGAGCTTAAAGAACAGGCTCTCAAAGGAAATAGAAATGAACTACCACAAGAAGTTCAAGATAAAAAAAGAAAAATTGCTATTTATCATCTTTTTCAAGAAGAGCCAATTTTAAATGGAAAGCATTTAGAAGCTACATTAGTATTTGATAAGCTTTTATCAAATTATGAAGTTGTTGATTGGGAAAAGCGAAACGATATTATCAATAAAATTGAATTAGATTTTGGTGATTATCTCATGGATGAATTAAATCTTTCAATTGATATGGCTGATAATTTAACTAAAAATGCTATTGAGATTGCAATTGCAAACAAAGGATAAAATGAAAGAGCAAATTGATTTTGGTTCACATAATATTTCATTTGAATTAAAATATTCTAATAGAAAAACTTTAGGTATAAAAGTTCAACCAGATGCGTCAGTTATTGTAACTGCTCCAATAGAAACTTCAATGGCTAAAATTAAATCGGCTGTAAGAAAAAAAGCAATGTGGATTTTAAACCAAAAATCTCATTTTCTTTCAATGGATACAATCACAAATGATATTATTATAAAATCCGGCTATTCTATTCATTATTTGGGGCGTCAGTATAAAATAATTGTTGAAACTGATAATAAAAACGAAGTATCATACAAAGGAAATTTATTTCAAATATCAGTACAGAAAAAAGAAAATGCTCAGCATATTTTTGAATCTTGGTTCAAAGACAGAGCGATTAAAAAGATTATAGAAATTGCACAACCTATAATAAAAAACTTTACTGTTTTTCATCCAGTACCAGTTGATATTTTTTTTCAAGAAATGCCTACTCGTTGGGGTAGTTGCACAATTAAAAATAAATTAATTATAAATCCTAAATTAATTCAAACACCAAAACGTTGTATTGAATATGTTATCATGCATGAACTATGTCATACTATTCATAAGCATCATAATAAAAACTTTTTCAATTTACTAACACTTATGATGCCTGATTGGGAAAAAAGGAAAAATAAATTAGATTCTTATCACTAACTTTATTAGTAACATATTGTAGCTAACAATAAAAAATTTACCTTTATATGTAAACAACGGCGATAAACGCCGTTAAAGAATATTCTTTGTAAATCAATATATTTACCTTACCTTTGTTTTAACGGCGATAATCACCGCAATAAAAGCTAAATAATAAACAATGGCTATAAATGTAGAACGTAGAAAAGAGTTATACGACCTTATGCCAGAAGGTCTAATAACAACACGTAAATGGTTAATGGAAAATAACCTAAGTCGTCATGCAATAGACAATTTAGTAAAAAGCGATCAGTTACAACTTATAAGTAAAGGCATATATGTTAGAAATTCAAGTAAAATAACTTGGCAGTCATTAGTATACTCACTACAAACAATACTAAAAACAGATTTTGTTTTAGGAGGTTTATCGGCTTTAGAAATACAAGGTCTTTCACACTATCTCTCTTTTTCAGAAAACAAAACGATACATTTATATGGTAATGATAAAATACCTAATTGGTTAATAGAGATAGACATAAATATAAAATTCATAAAACATACAACAAAAGGATTTTTAGAAAATGAAAACAATGAAAGTCAAAATAAGTTGTTTACAATAGAACGTGAATGGGATAATGAAGGAAGAAAATTAATTATAGCTACACCAGAAAGAGCTTATTTAGAAGTACTTTCAGATGTTCCATCAAAAATAACTTTTGAACACGCAGACCAACTAATACAAGGATTAACAACTTTATCACCTAGAAGTTTACAAAAACTCCTAGAAAAATGCCAAAACATAAAAGTAAAAAGACTATTTCTGTGGTTTGCAGAAAGACATAATTACGCATGGTCAAACAAATTAGACCATGATAAAATAACATTAGGTTCCGGAAACAGGATGATAGTTAAAGGAGGTAAATTAGACAAAAAATATAAAATAACAGTTCCAGAATGGCTATAGACGCAAACAATATATATGCAAAACAAGTACAATTACTAGTACGTGTATTACCAATAGTAGATACTGAAAAATGCTTTGCATTAAAGGGAGGTACTGCAATCAATTTATTTTACAGACCATTACCAAGACTTTCAGTAGATATTGATTTACTATATCTGCCAATGGATGATCGTGAAACGGCATTAAAGAATATTCGTGAAGCACTTTCTCGTATTAGCAAAAAAATTGAACAAGCAATTCCAGGAACTAAAGTGCAAGATGCGCATGAGCAAAGTGATGCATTAAGATTAATTGTGAGTCAAGGAGAAGTTCGAATTAAAGTAGAATTATCGCCCGTAATTAGAGGAACTATTTTTCCTGAAGTAGTAATGGAAGTCGTTGAAGAGGTTGAAAATGAATTCGGTTATGTCGAAATGCAAGTTGCGTCATTACCCGATTTATATGCCGGTAAAATATGTGCAGCATTAGACAGACAACATCCACGCGATTTATTCGATGTAAAATTCTTATTAGAAAATGAAGGATTAACAGACGACCTCCGTAAAACATTTTTAATCTTTTTAATAAGTCACCAAAGACCAATTTCTGAACTATTAGATCCAAACAGAAAAGACATTAGTGAAATATACGAAACAGAATTTAAAGAAATGGCTGAAGTTGATGTGCCACTCAATCAATTGGAAGAAGCTAGAGAAAATCTAATACATCAAATCAATTCACAAATGACCGAAAATGAAAAGAAATTCCTATTATCATTCAAAAACAAAACACCCGATTGGTCTCTTCTAGAAATGGATAATATTGAAATTGTAGCTAATTTACCATCTGTAAAATGGAAAATGATTAATCTTGAAAAAATGCCAGCACATAAACATAAAGAAGCACTAGATAAATTGAAACAAGTTTTAAAGCTATAAAATTGTATATCTTTTTTATTACTACTTTGATTACAAGCACTTAAATCATTTCTAATAATTAGTAAAGCAATCAAGCGGTCTCACTCCTTATTTCACTTTGTTTCGTTCGGCTGTTTCAGTCAGTCGTTCCTCCTTCCGTTGCACAGTACACAAATATAAAAGCAGTAAATAAGCTATCAAGCCCATTTCCTGCTTTTACATATTGTCCTCATCTTCACACGTTCAAGGGCGTCGTTCGTCGGGGCTAGTATGTCCATGGCAGCAGCTTCCTTTTAGTCAGCTCCTGCATATGTCCATCGCCCCTTGTGTTTTGGGCGGTTGCTCTCTGTTCGTTCAGTACACCCTGATTAGAGTGGCAAAGCCACAATTTGATAGTCTGATAACACTTCGTGTTACAACAGGGTTATGCTTTCAGCACACTGCGTCACTTTGCTCCGCGTCCTCACTTCGTTCCTCCTTGTCCGCATATTGTGTCGCAGGCTTTCTCACATTGCCGCAACACCGCCATCACGCTCCTCAGTCATTTCAAAAAGCTATTTATAGACTATGCGTGCTAACGCTTTTTTCATGCCTTGCGGTGCTTAGGGGTGTTAGATTGCTATACAAAACCTCGTTATTCAAAACAAAAAATAGAAAAAAAAGAAAACAAAGATTTGTTCCAGGTATTCAAAAAAGCAAGTTCAAGCCCTTCGGGTTTCTATTGAAAATCTTGCTTTTTTTAAACCTTCCACAGGAAGTAAAGGCTTTCTTTTTTTCCTTTTTTCTTTTCGAAAAAACAATTGAAAAGGATGAAGGAACGGAAGAAGAGTTAATCTTTAATTCTTTTAGTATGACAAATTTTATCGTTAAAAGCCACGTAACCGGAAAAACCTATGAAAAACCGCATTTCTTTGTATTAAACAAAGGTTTAAATAGCGGAAAACCACAAAACGAACCTTTTACAAATTCCTTTGTTATTATCTTCCAAAATGAAGCTGACAAAGAAGATATATATTGGATAGCGACTAGTTTATGGAAATCAAAATTTTGGATGCCTTATTTACGAGGTTCTGTTATTCCATTTTTAGCCCTACACGAATTCAAAAAAGAGTTTTTCCCAAAAACAACTCGTTTACTCCAAGAGTATGAACAACATCAAAAAAATGTTAAAGCTTTAAAATTATTACAACAACAAGAAACACATTACGCAAAAAATATACACCTAATCAATGAACTTCGAAATGCAATATTGTTGAGGTATCTCATAAAATAAAAATAGCCTAGACTAAATGTCTAGGCTTTTTTATTTGATAAACATTTAATTTGAAAGAGAATAATTATATTTGAAATAAAATCACAATCAATAGTGCAAATAAATTGAATATTTTATGTTTTTACACTATTATATAGTGACTGTTGACAACAAACGTTATACAACATGTTCCATAAACACTAAATGACATAAAATTTCAAAATTTGAGACCTAAAAAATTAAAATCAGAAATTGAACCTTATCTGAAGAAAGCTGATAGATTATGGATAGCTGTAGCATTAGTAAAAGATAGTGCGTTAGACTTCATTCAAACTAATATCAAAAAAGAATGTATTCAGTATTACCTTGTTGGAATAGATTTACCAACACCTATTTCAGTTTTGAGAAAACTACAAAAAAAACAGTCTAAAGGAGTTTATGAATGTGCTATATATAAATCTGACTTTAATTTTCACCCTAAAGTATATTTAATTAAATCAGGAGAAGAATATACAGCATTTGTAGGCTCATCTAATTTGACGGATGGTGGTTTTGAAAATAATATTGAATTTAATTACAAAATAACCAATCAAGAAGACTGTCTTTATATCTTAAAGTGGTTCAATTCTTTGTTTAATGATTCTTACCCATTAACCGATGAAAACATTAATGAATATGAAAAGCAATTTGAATCAGTAAAAGAAATTGAAGAACAACTTAAAAGAAAAAGGAAATCTATCAAATTAAATAAGCCTAAAAGTATTAACAACACTTTAGAAAATATAGATTTTTCTGATAGATATTTTAAAAAAGAACATCATTTAGCTTTCAGAAAAGACCTTTGGTATTCAGATAGTGAAGATGCGATTGGAGAAAGGGAAGTTGGTAAAAATAAGTGCATTGAATTGCACAATAATATTTTTCCATTGTTCAAAAATTACGGCATTCAAATACTACAACCTAATCCAATGTCTGACCATTTAATCTCAATGATTAGACAGATTGACCCGACAAAACCAAGAGCAATTAATGCTATGTGGTTAAGTTATGGAAAAGGAGAAAGAGAAATTAAAGAGTATCAAAAAATTGTAGGACCAGATCAAAAAGCAAAACAAACTTTTATTCATCATGCACGACTTCAAATTAGAATTGATTTTGAGAATATTGGTATTTGGTTTCTTTTTGCAAAAGAGAATGAAGGTGGTTTATTTGATAGAGAGTTCTTTAAAACAAAAATGCGAGAAAGAGAATACAGAGAGACTTTTTTTAATATGGTCAAATCACTTCCAAATGATTATTTTATTGCTGTTGGTGGCGAGAAAAAATTTTTTACCGAATTTAATTCTGCAGAGGAATTGCATACTTTCTGTAAAAAAGACAACATCCAAGAATACTTTATCATAGGAAAAGACTATAATATAACAGATGTAGAAATGTCGGAAGCAAATTTACCGACTGAAACACTTAATGTTTTCAAATTGCTGTTCCCGTTTTATGAAATTATGAGACACAAAATATAATTAAACTTTGTACTCTAAAAACCTCCCGATGAAAAGTCTAAAAACTTAATTATAATCAAAAAAAGCCTGGTCTATCGACTAGGCTTTCTATTTTCTCAGTAAAGGTTACCAATCAAAACTGAGATTATTTCTTTTTGGTAGTAAACTTCTTTAAAAGCAATGTAACACCAAAACTAACAACTGCTCCCACAAAGGCTAAAACTATGGTTTTAAAGACATCTGCTGAGGTAATATTGGGCAATACACTCAACGCAACACCTCCAAAAGTTCCTGCCTTCAAAGTTAAAGAATTATCCATTCTCTTTTACTTCGGGTTCAGTGTCAGCTTCATCTTTGTTAATACTTTTTTCATCAACAGTGATTTGGCTAACCGCCGATAAAACTCCTCCTGCAACTGCTGCATAACCTGCAACAGTAACAACAACAGTAGGCAAAGCAATTGGAGCAGCTACAATACTTCCACTAACTGCTAATAAGGCTAATCCAATGGTTCGTAAAACCTTAAAGAATTTTGGTGTAGGTGCCTTAGCACGATCTAATACGTTCATAATATCAATTTTTAAAATCCAATCAGGACTTATTGTACAATCAATGAAACACTTTCTCCATTATCCAATGCTTTAAAAACCTTGTCTTTCAACTTAGCAAAAGCTTTACGAGATAATAACCCCATACCAGGACCAGAAAGTTTCGTTACAGGAGCAATACAACCTAATAACTCTTTTTGAGCATAATTAGCAGGATGAAATAAAATCAAACTTCTATTCGGTACATCTACTACTTCTAAATGCCATTTGTATTTGGTACTGTATCGCTTTCTAATAAAATATTTCCCTTCAGGAATACAAGAAACTCTTTTCTCATTTTGCTTCCATGGTAATTCAATGGTATAAGCAATAAGTTTACCTTCACATTCTAGTTTTCCGTTAGTTCCTTCAGGGAAATAAGTTCTTGTTAAAAATAGCAACATTACTGACCACTAATTACTGACCACTGAATACTATTAAACTCCTCCATCAACACTCACAATCGATAACGGGTTAAAAGCACCATTTTTCAATGGATACATTTGCCCATTAATCTCTTGGTAGAACTCAATACCTAAAGCTAAAACTAAAGGATGAGTTGAGTTAGCAGTAACCGCGTTACTCAAGTTGATAACCGCAGTTGCAGTAGCATCCCATGGTAAAATGGCTGTTTCACTAGTTGCTACTACATACGTTTCATTAGTAAAGTCAATTTCTGCACCACCAGAAATAACTTTAAAATGAGTAGTACCACTTGGAGCTGCAATCATGTTTGCCGGCACAAAAGATGGAATAGAAACATCTAAAGTTCCTGCAGCTCTGTCAATCGCTGAGGTAAACGGAGCAAACAAAGAAGTACCTAATTTTCCACGAATATTAAATTCGAATCCAAGTACCAATTCAACTTCACCATCAATTACATTTCGTAATCCTCTTTCACTAACAGCATCCGCTTGAATTACTTTTACCATTGTTTGAGTCAAACGACTCACCATTCTACCATCAGCAGAATTCAAAAGCAATGGTCGTAATGCGGTACGCAAAATCTTTCCGGCTTTTCCAGCTCTACCAAATTCAGAACCGTTTTCACGTGTTCTTTGAAACGCAGGGTCGCTAGCAATTCTGCTTGCGTCAATTCCACCTTTCTCACGAGCCAAATGACCATCTTGAGTTTTATAAAAGGTAATATCCCCGATAGTACCTTTCAATTTAATTATGCCTTTCTGTCTAGCCATAACTTCAAAAATTTTATTAATAAATCAGTTAAAAACTCCTTCAATCTCCATGACGTTGCAACATTTTTAGATTGATTTAGAAACAAAATTTAAACAATAAATGTAAGCTTCAAAGTAGTGTGTCATCACATGACACATTTGTCCAAAATCGACATATATGACATCTAAACAAGTTCATTTATCGTTTCTGAACCAGTTCAAATAATAATTACTTTTACTAAAATTAATTCTGATAATCAGTATGAAATAAGTAATTCAAAGCCTAGTCAAAGGCATAGATAAAGTATGAAAATCGAAAAAAAGAGAATATGTATCTATCCAAAGGACATACAACGCATTACAGGGAAGAGTTATAGACAAAGTGCACGATTGTTGCAAAAGATAAGAACTGACCTTGAAAAGCTTGAAAATGAGTTTGTATCGGTTGAAGAGTTCTGTAACTACACAAGCTTAAAAATTGAACAAGTAGAACCTTTAATAATTGGATAAGATTGACAAAGAAAGTATTAATTATTAAACTTCATTTTAAACTCTTTTTACACTCTTAACCAGTTCAATAAATGAACAATAATTATACTTTTTTACTTTGTTTAATCCTCTAATTTTCATAGATTTGTACTAATAAGATTTCGAAAAATTTGCACATTATTTATCGATGCAAAAGCGAGAGCCTAGGATTTTTAAAATTGTTAAAACCAATAATATCAAGCGTTTATAAGGGGATGATAAATCCCTCTTTCTCCGCTGAAAAAATCCTAAACGGTAGCAAAACCCTGTAAATCTTATGATTTACGGGGTTTTTTCATTAGTGGCTATACCAAAAAGTTCATAAAATGGTATTCTATCAGTGACCTATTTAGTGACCTGTTTTTTACAAAACAAATAGGTCACTAAAATAAGCTGAAACACTTGAATAATAAGGTGTTCACGTTTTGAACATCTTGTTTTGAGTGGGTTTAAAAGATAATTTTATAAACTTAAAGTCACCACTATTATGAACAAAACATTCAATCTACTTTTCTTTATCAAGAAAAGTAAAATCAAAGCCGATGGTTCAGCCCCAATCTATTTAAGAATTACTATTGATGGAGTACCCAAAGAAATTTCATCTAAAAGAAATATCCAACCCGATAAATGGGATAACAAACTCCAAAAAGCTATTGGTTCAAGTATTGAAGTAAAATCATTAAATGCATACCTCAAAACTTTAGAGCAACAAGTTTACGAAGCGCACCACCAAATATTAAAAGATAAAGACCAAGCAACTGCTACATCAATTAAAGCAAAGCTTCAAGGGACAGATAAAAGACAAAGAATGTTGGTTCCTATCTTCCAAGACCACAACAACAAAATAAAAGAATTGGTTGGAAAAGAATACGCACCAGGAACACTGGAACGCTATACTACTTCATTGAAGCATACTATCGAGTTCATGCAATGGAAATACAACGTTTCCGATATCGATATTACAAAGATAGATCATGCTTTTATAACCGATTATGAATTTTGGTTACGAAGCGTAAGAAACTGCGCTAATAATACAGCGGTGAAGTACATCAAAAACTTCAATAAAATAATCAAGATATGTTTAGCCAATGATTGGCTCGATAAAAATCCATTTGCAAACTATAAATCAAAAGTCAAAGAAGTAGAACGTGTTTACCTCAACGAAAACGAAATTCAAACTATAATTGAAAAAGACTTTAAAACGGAAAGGTTATCCCTAGTACGCGATATTTTCCTTTTCAGCTGCTTTACTGGTTTAGCTTATATAGATGTCAAAAACTTAACAAAATCACATATAAGCTATGGTATTGATGGCGAGCAATGGATATTCACTCACAGACAAAAAACTGAATCAGCTTCAAAAATCCCTATTCTACCTGTTACACAAATGATAATCGATAAATACGAAAATCATCCACAATGTCTTAATGAAGATAAATTACTCCCAATCCTATCCAACCAAAAAATGAATGCCTATTTAAAAGAAATTGCAGGGATTTGTAAAATTGATAAAGAATTGACCTTTCATATAGCCCGACACACTTTTGCAACAACAGTAACGCTAACTAATGGTGTACCTATTGAAAGCGTTAGCAAAATGCTTGGGCATAAAAATTTGAGAACCACTCAACATTATGCAAAAGTTTTGGATAGAAAAGAAAGCGAGGATATGAAGTCATTAAAAGATAAATTACAAGCAATCAAAATCGATAACTTGAAAATAGGATAGTTAAAGTGTTTACTTATATAGTCAAACAGCAAAGTCTTTAATAATAACCTCTTATCTGAGGGTATTTTTGTTTTATATTCAAAGACCTGTCTCAAATGGTGAAAAATAATTAATTTTGTAGAATGAATGAGATTAATTCTATAGTAAATAATATAAATCGTTTTGTAACTCTAGACAAGTCAGAAATAGATGTACTTTCATCGCATCTTAAAATTGTTCGTATTAAGAGAAAACAACAAATTGTGCAACCTGACTTTGTGTGTAAATTTAGAACATATGTTGTATCAGGAGCTTTAAAGGCATACATCGTTAACCCAAAAGACGGGCACGAGAATGTCATTGGCTTGGCTATCGATGATTGGTGGATATCCGATTTTACTAGTTACATAAATCAGGAACCTGCAACTTTTTTCGTTGAGGCAGTGGAGAACTCAATAATAGTTCAGTTAAGTTTTGAGAATGAACAAAAATTATATGATTTAATTCCAAAATTTGAGCGTTTTTTCAGATTGCATTCACAACGTATTGCTTCGGGTATGCAAAAAAGAATGTTATCGAACTTAAGTAAAACAGCAGAAGAACGATTTGATGAATTTTCACATAGATATCCTAAATTCCTTCATAAATTTCCACAGTATGTAATCGCTTCATATTTGGGAATAACTACTCAATTTTTATCCAAAATACGAAACAATCGAATAAAAAGTTAATCTAGTTTCACTGTTTTTCGTAAAGTAGCAGATTTTCCTTCTCTAATGTTTACCACAACTTTGTGGTGTCAATATTGACATAGAAAATTTAATTCTAAAAACAATGAGAAAATTAGAGAATAAAGTAGCCGTTATCACAGGAGCATCAAGTGGAATGGCTTTAGAAACTGCGAAATTATTTGTTGCCGAAGGTGCTTACGTATTTATTACTGGTCGGCGTCAATCCCAATTAGACAAAGCGGTAAAAGAAATTGGACATAATGTTACCGCCGTTCAAGCTGATTCAGGAAAACTGGAAGACCTTGACAGGTTGTTTGAAATCGTTAAAAAAGAAAAGGGAAGCATTGACATTCTTTATGCAAGTGCCGGTATAGGGGATTTTGGAGTACCTATTGAAGATGTAACCGAAGATATTTACATAAGAACTTTTGATGTAAACGTAAAAGGTACAATATTTACAGTTCAGAAAGCACTTCCTCTTTTAAAAGACGGTGGTTCTATCATTATGACTGGCTCTATAGCTGGTATCAAAGGCATTGCAGGAATGGGAGTATATTGTGCTAGTAAAGCAGCAGTCCGTTCCCTTGCAAGAACTTGGACTTTAGATCTTAAGCCTCGTGGCATCCGCGTCAATGTGCTTAGTCCCGGTCATACGGATACAGCTGTATTTGATGTTGTTTCGCAGGATGTAATTGACCAAATTACTCCGACAATTCCGCTAGGTCGTTTTGGAAAACCAGAAGAAATGGCTAAAGCAGCCTTATTCTTGGCATCGGACGATTCTTCTTATGTTGCAGGCATTGACATGTTTATCGATGGTGGAGCCGCTCAATACTAATTATTTTATTAATTCAAAATCTAGAAATAATGAAAAAATTAGTAAATAAAGTTGCTGTTATAACCGGAGGTAGTAGCGGTATAGGTTTAGCCACTGCTAAAAAATTTGTGGAAGAAGGTGCATTTGTTTATATCACAGGTAGAAAACAAGCTGAACTTGATAAAGCTGTGAAAGAAATTGGCACTGGTGTTATTGCCGTACAAGGAGATATTTCAAAACTTGAAGACCTTGATAGATTATTTAAAATTATCAAGGTCGAAAAAGGAAGTCTGGACATTGTAGTAGCTAATGCGGGTTATGTTTCGATGGTTCCAACCGATAAAGTAACTCCGGAGAATTTCGACAAAACATTTGATACTAATGCGAGAGGTACTTTCTTCACAGTTCAAAAAGCAATGACAATATTAAATGAAGGAGGAGCAATTGTAGTTGTTTCATCCTGTGTTAAAGACATGGGGCTACCATATTACCCAACTTATGCTGCGACGAAGGCTGCTGAACGTGCCTATGTTAAAACGTGGGCAGGTGATTTGGCTTCTAGAAATATTCGTGCAAATGCAGTAAGTCCGGGACCAATTGAAACTCCTTTTGTAAATAATCAATTCGAAAATAAGGAAGCTGCTGAATCTGGCAAAGCTCAGTTTGCAGAACTTGTTCCGATGAAGCGTTTGGGTGAGCCAGAAGAAGTTGCATCAACTATTCTTTTTTTAGCTTCAAACGATAGTAGTTATATTACCGGCGCAGATATTCCTGTTGACGGAGGTTTAACTCAAATTAAATAACATAGGTTATTTTCAAAAAAGAGGTGCAGAAATGCACCTCTTTTTTGAAAATAAAATGGATATCAAAACCATTTCAATATCAACAAAAAAGTTTAATAATTTAAGTATAAAAAATTGAAGAATAAGCTCGTTTTGCATAATCTAGAGTGCAATGGTGGTTGCGAAGTTTGCGTTTGCAAAAAAAGTGTAAATCACAGTTGCAGAGATAAGTATTTAAAAAATAAATGATAATCTTATACAAAATAACATGAAGAAAGAAAACGAAAATAACAATATCGAAAATAAAATAACATACCATTTTTTTGACGCTTTCCAAAAGATTGAAGTCAATAGATGGGATGCAATTGTAGATAAAGACGTTGCGATAAATAGTCCAGCCGGATATAACTTGAGTGGATTGCAAACCTTAAAAGATTGGATAAATGCCTTCGGCCAGGTGGCATATCAAATTGATCTTATTGATGAGCATCTTGCCATTGACGGTGAAGGAAATGGTAGAGCATTCATAACTGTTAATTTAAACTGGAAGCATGAGCAAGAATTTTTCGGATTGCAACCTACTGGTAGAGAAGGAACTTCGGTTGAAACACTATTGTTCACTATTGTGTCAAATAAAATCGTGAGAATCGATGTGGCGGACAATACTTCTGATTTAGCAATTTATTTATGGGATAGAGGCTGGCCGATGCCTCACAATATTAGACCCAAAACAATTATCACAGGAGTCAATCGGAAATTGGTTTGATAGGTAAACTGTTTGTAGGACTTTAAACAACAATACTCAAAAGCTGCCAAATTTTGGCAGCTTTTCTAATTAATAATTGATTCTAAAGAAAAATTGAATATTAAAATAAATACGCTTCTCGCAAGCCTTAATGAACAAATTAATTTTATCGATCTGGAAATTGATAATCCAATTTCTAGATGTGAAAAAGCAATCGAAGTAATTTTGATTTCTATGTATAATCTGAAAAAATTAGTGTCAAAACATGACTTTAAAACAGAGGCTGAAGAAATACGTTTCTTTAAGGAGTTAAAGCCACAGTTCACTTCAAAATTAATCTACTATAATGTAATTTTCAAAATCGAAATGAAAAAGCCGAACGGCGGTAATAGAGTTCTTAGGAAATATTACAACAATGAACTTATAAAGTTAAAGTCGTTTTTTGACAACGAATTAGAGTTTTACAAATATTATCGCTCTGGAAGTGTTTATTTAGATTACAAATACTTTTTAAGAGGCAAATTCGACATCAAAATGTCTTTAGACAGCTACTATTTTGAAACTGACAGAAATTTTTCAACTTCTCACGATTTCAAAGTAGCGAGGATTTTAGCTAATGATTTAATCCAGCTCTACTTAGAAAATCAGCTAATCATCATTGAGAACAAAGATAATTCTGAAAAATCACAACGCAAACCCAACTTACAGCTTACTTGGACAGCTTCAAAAGTTGCATTAATCGAGCTTCTTTACGCATTACATAACGAAGGAGTTTTTAATAACGGTGCTGTTGATTTAAAAGATATAGCCGAATATTTTGAACATATTTTTGACATTGATTTAGGACAACTCATAAAGTTATTTTTCAAGAACCAATTTCTTTAACTGTAAAAATGTAATCGATAAATACGACAATTATCCACAATGCCTTAATGAAGATAAACTTTTTACTTGTCCTATCCAACCAAAAAATGAACGCCTACTTAAAAGGCAATAGCCGTAGTTTGTGAAATCGATAAAGGATTAACCTTTTACATCGCCCGACATACTTTCGCAACTACGGTAACACTAACTAATAGTATTCCAAATGAAAGCGTAAGTAAAATACTTGGACATAAAAACTTAAGAACTACGGAACATTATGCAAAAGTATTGGATGAAAAAGTAAATGAGGATATGAAGATTTTGAAAGACAAGTTTGTTATTAAAAAAGAAGAATTTAAAAATGCGAATTGATACAAGAATTTAAATATATTTTCTTAGAACATAAATTAAATCCTATTCTTTTTTACAATTGTCCTAGTTTTAATTTAGTATTGATTATTTAATTTTGTAATTATAGATTTTTTATAAATCTTTAAAAGACAAATTCTTAATATGAAAAATATTCCTGTTAGACATATTTCAAATATACCAATAAAAGAGCCTGTCCTATTTGGCAATTTTAATATTCGCGATATACAAAGCTTATTAGATGGAAATGATATGGTTGAAAACATTCATCGTCATGATTTCTTTTTAATCATTGTTTTATTTAAGGGAGAAGGTTCTCATACAATAGATTTTAACCCTTATCCTATATCAGAAAGAAATGTCTTTTTTATCAGACCAGGACAAGTACATGAATTAAATTTATCAGCAAAAAGTAAAGGTTTTTTAATACAATTTGACTCACAATTCTATTATCCTGAAGATGAAAATTCACGTCTTCTTTTAAGACGAGTTGGAAATAAAAATTATTATCAATTTGAAGAAATAAAATTTAATAAACTATACACAATTATTGAAAATATTTTACTTGAATATAATGATAAACAATCTGAATATGAAAATGTTATAAAAGCGAATCTAGGTATATTTTTTACAGAGCTAATTCGTAACAGAAATATTTTAGAATGCAATAGTGATATTAAAAATATTTACGAACAGGAGCGTTTAGAAGAATTTGTGAATTTGTTAGAAACTAATTTAAAAGAATTTAAACAAGTATCAAAATATGCAGAAATGCTAAACCTTTCGACTTACCAGTTAAATGCAATTACGAAAACAACTCTAGGTAAAACATGTTCTGAATTGATTAATGAACAAATTATATTGGAAGCAAAAAGATTTTTATTGGCAACTACAAATCAAGTCAAAGAAATAGCTTTTAATTTAGGTTATGATGATGTTTCATATTTTGTTCGTTTTTTTAAAAAACATACAGGTTACTCACCTGAAACTTTTAGAAAAAATTTTAAATAAATCCTACTTAACTCCATATATATCCTAATCTAGTCTTATAGTCCTGATTTAATTTTGTAACAAATAAAAGTTATAAAAATTAATAAAAATGAGGAAAATAGTAACCCCACTTTTGTTAGGATTGGGAGCAACATTTCTAACGGATTTATGGTCTTTTATACTTCGCTTTTTTGGAGTTAAATCTGGTGGTTTGTTAATTGTGGGCAGTTGGTTATCAACAAATATTTTAAATTTAAACCTATCAACTTCACAAAACTGGGTTCTAGGTTGGTCAGCACATTATTTAATTGGGATAATATTTAGCTTTCTATTTTTTAAAATAAATAGTAAATGGCTAAATAACCCAAAACTTTCCATAAGTATTTATTTTGGCTTGGTTTCCACAATCTTTCCTTTATTTATTGCATGGCCTATAATGGGTTTTGGAATTGCATTTTCTAATACACCTATTCAATCAATATTAATTATCAAAACTTTTACTATTCACTTAGTTTATGGTGTTGGACTTTTCTTAACATCAATTTCTATAAAAAGAATAAACAAAACAATCTAATACAAATGAAACAGACTTCTAATAAATGGGTTTTAGTGAGTCTTTCACTTTCAACTTTAATGGCATCTTTAGGCGTAAGTATCGCTAATATTGCTTTACCAACTTTAACAATAGAATTTTCCACAACTTTTCAATCTGTACAATGGGTTGTTATTTCATACCTTTTATCAATAACAGTTATGATTGTTAGCATTGGAAGATTTGGAGATATTTATGGTTTAAGGAAAATATTATTATTTGGAGTTGTTATTTATACATTGTCCTCATTTCTATGTGGAATATCTCCAACATTGTGGTCATTAGTTTTATCAAGAGCTTTGCAAGGTTTTGGTGCTGCTATTTTAATTGTAATCACCCTAGCTTTCGTTAGAAATGTAATTTCTGAAAAAAAAATAGGGAGTGCAATGGGAATGTTAGGTACTATGTCAGCAATAGGAACTGCTTTGGGACCTACTCTTGGTGGATTATTAATCCAAAATCTAGGATGGAGGTTTATTTTTTATATTATGATTCCTTTAGGTGTTTTTAACTTTTTTCTAATTAAAAAATATCTTCCCAAAACTAAAATACAATCTAACCCTGAAGATAAAAAAAATGATTGGATAGGAATAATTTTATTAATCATAACTCTATCTAGCTATACAATGGCAATGACCATTGGTAAGGGAAATTTTAATTGGTTAAATCTTACATTAATTTTATTAGCTGGAATTGGAGGTGTAATATTTATTTATTCACAAAACAAAATAAAAAAACCATTAATAGAATTAAGCATTCTGGAAAATAAAAATTTAAAAATTGGTTTACTTGTAAATTCTTTAGTATCAACTGTTATGATGACAACTTTGGTTGTAGGTCCATTTTTTTTATCTTTTGCATTAGGACTTAACGAAACTTATGTTGGAATAGTTATGTCTTTTGGTCCAATTATATCTGCAATAACAGGAGTACCTTCAGGTAAATTAGTAGATCGTTTTGGTTCCAAATTAATAATTAGGGTAGGATTACTAATTATGGTAATAGGAGCATTTTTACTTTCAATATTACCAATTCAAATTGGAGTTTTTGGGTATATTATTTCATTATCGATTTTGACACCAGGTTATCAGCTATTTCAAGCTGCAAATAATACATCAGTTATGATGGATGCTAATAAAAATCAGCAAGGCGTTATATCAGGCATTCTCAATTTATCTCGCAATTTAGGTCTTATAACTGGAGCTTCGGCTATGGGAGCTTTATTTGCTTATGCCGTTGGTACAAGTAATTTTAAAGAGGCCGATATTCATAATATATCAAAAGGAATGAGCTTTACATTTATCATAGCAGGCATTTTAATAAGTTTTGGATGGATTATTTCAATTTTAAAAACAAAACATAAAAGCTAAAAACATTATTTGTGCAATTCAATTTCACTTTTGTCCTATCTCAAAAAGTTATTTAAGAGATAGTTTTACAACTTTATAAATTAAATTTAAATGAAGAAAATAATATTAATAGCATTCCTCTTATTAAGTAAATATTACATTAATGCACAACAAGCAAACCAATTCAATTCTTGGTGGTATTATTCAGGAAAATACCAATTAGATAATAAATTTAATATTCAAACTTTATATTCTTGGAGTAGACATGATTTTGTAAAGGATTGGCAGCAATCAAAATTGAGAATAGCAACTGGCTATGATTATTCAAATAATTTAAGTTTTAGTTTAGGTTATGAATGGGTAATACTCTTTCCATATGGTCAATTTCCAGTTCCGGAAAAAAGAATTGAACATCGTATTTATGAACAAATTATAATTAAAAATAAGATTGATAATGTATCTATAAATTATGGTATTCAATTAGAACAAAGATTTTTAAATGAATTAACTAGACACAGATTAAGATTAATATTTGCAGCTAAATATCCGATAATTAAATCAGATAAAGGTAAAGAAAAATTAACTTTTTCATTTTTCGACCAAATTATATTAAATATTGACAATGAAGCCAATGGTAAAAATTTTAGTCAAAATAGAGTTTATGCAGGTTTTGAAGTACCGATTAATAAAACAATTACATTAGGTTTAGGTTATATGAATCAATATATTGTTATAAAGGAAAATAAATATGAAAATGATCATACATTAATGGTTTCTTTAAATCATAAATTAGATTTTAGGTCAAAAAAAAAATTATAAAAATGAATATTAAAAAAAGTGACTTCAAAAATCTCACAATGCCTAAACAATCTCCATGAACAACTCAATTTTATAGATTTAGAAATTGATAACGAGATTAAAAAGTGTGAAAATACAATTGAAATAACATTAAAATCAATATTTAATCTTAAGAAGTTTGTAATTAATTATAAATTTAAATCAGAAATTGAAGAAATTCATTTCTTTAAAGATATAAAACCTCAATTTACTTCAAAACTGATTTATTACAATATGGTTTATAAAATTGAAATGAAAAGACCTAATGGAGGTAATCGTGTTTTTGTTTTAAAAAAATACTACAATAATGAATTGCAAAAGCTAAAAGCCTATTTTGATAACAAATTAGATTTTTACAAATATTATCGTTCAGGTAGTTCCTATCTTGATTATAAATATTTTCTTAGAGGGAAATACGATATACAACTAGCATTAGATAGCTATTACTTTGATTGAAACTGATAGTGTGTTTTCAACCTCTCACGATTTCAAAGTAGCAAGAATTCTTGCAAACGATTTAATACAATTATACCTCGAAGACCAGTTGATTATGATAGAGAATAAAGACCTTGGGGATAAATCACAACGCAAACCCAACGTGAAATTAATGTGGACTGGATCAAAAGTAGCTTTAATTGAATTAATGTATGCTTTGCATACCGAAGGAGTTTTCAATAATGGAGCTGCGGATTTAAAAGATATAGCCGAATATTTTGAACATATTTTTGACATTGATTTAGGACAACTCATAAAGTTATTTTTCAAGAAACAATTTCTTTAACTGTAAAAATGTAATCGATAAATACGAAAATTATCCACAATGCCTTAATGAAGATAAACTTTTTACCTGTCCTATCCAACCAAAAAATGAACGCCTACTTAAAAGGAAATAGCCGTAGTTTGTGTAATCGATAAAGGATTAACCTTTTACATCGCCCGACATACTTTCGCAACTACGGTAACACTAACTAATAGTATTCCAATTGAAAGCGTAAGTAAAATACTTGGACATAAAAACTTAAGAACTACGCAACATTATGCAAAAGTATTGGATGAAAAAGTAAATGAGGATATGAAGATTTTGAAAGATAAATTTATTATCAAAAATGAAATGTTTAAAATTAAAAAAATTAACTAACCAACTAAGTTATTGATTTAAAGCTAAAAAACTTATAAATGAATGTGTAATTTATTTACAATATTAATTATTGATTACAATAAATTAATACTACTTACCTGTAACTTCTTTTCTAAAATGAATTCCCCATTTCAGTAACTCATTTAAAAGTCCTTTTGAGGAAATGCCAAGAGGTGTTAATTCATATTCAACTGCTACTGGCATACTATTATGAAGAGTGCGTGAAATGATTTTATTTTCTTCTAATGCTTTTAGCTCTTGTGAAAGCATTTTTGGGGATATATCTTCAATATCTCTTTTAATTTCACCAAATCTCTTTTTTCCAGATGTCAATGAAATTATTATAGGAATTCTCCATTTTCCTTGTATTAATTCAATAGTATCTCTTGCAATTAATAGTTTAACTCGGCATATGTTTTCTTCTTTTCCTTCTCTCATATTATTTTCATTACTTACCCATTGGTAACTAGTTACTAATGGGTAACAAGTATCTTTTGGTAAGCAAAGATATGTAAATTTGTAACATAAAATAAAGCCCTATTGGGAACATATATTTGAAAATTAGATTATGAATAATTATTTTTTTCATTTTAAAAAAGCTTTTAAAGTATTCATTAGATAACTTTATTAGAATAAATATAATCTATTAAACTTTATTCAAATTCTATAAATGAAATTAAAAACATGATAGAAATAATAAAAAAGTCTCAACAGTACAATGAAATAATATTTAACAATAAATTTTTTGGTAACAAACCGGTTTCAACTGAACAAAAAAATATAAAACCTTATTCAAATCTTTTTTATTGGAATCATGGTTTTGCTAAGGAGTCTATTGAATTTCCTTTACACCCACATCAAGGATTTGAGATTATGACATTTGTATTAGAAGGAAGACAGGAACACTTTGATACATTGACAAAAAAATGGATTCCTTTAAATAAAGGTGATTTTCAAATTATAAAATCAAATTCGGGTATATATCATGCAGAAAAATTAGATGCTGGCACAAGTGGATTTCAAATTTGGTTTGACCCAAATTTTAAACTCTCATTAAATCAACCACCTTCATATAAGGATTATAAGTCGTCCGATTTTAGAGCTAAAATTATCAATGGTATTAAAACAATTACTTATATCGGGGATGGTAGTGAAGTTGAAACGTTAACTCCAAATATTGCGATTAAGAAATTTATTTTTGAAAAAAAATCCAAAGAAATTATTTTTTTAAAAAAAGAAAAAAGCTACACTTTTTATATGGTTGAAGGAGAAGGTATGATTCAAAATAATTTTATCGAAAAAGATGATGCCATTAGAATCTCAGGGGCAGATAATATAGAATTCGAATTTATTGGAGTATTGTTTTGTGTAGAAGCAAATACTATTCAAGAATACAAAACTTTCTGCTAAATATATTAACAAAAATTATAATAATAAATTATGGAAATTTTAGATGTTTTAAACTGGCGATACGCTACAAAGAAGTATAATAAACAAAAAGTATCTGATGAAAAAATAAAAAAAATAATCTCAGCTATTAATTTCTCCGCTTCATCGTTGGGAATTCAACCATATCGTCTTTTTTTGATTGAAAACAACGATTTAAGAAAAAAATTGAGTGCAGCTTCATTTAATCCTCAAGTACAAGAGGCTTCACATTTAATACTATTTGCAGCCTTTGATTCAATAAAGCAAGAATCAATAGAAAATTATATCAATCTTATTGCTAAAGTAAGACAAATGCCTGTTGAAAAACTAATTGATTTTAAAGGTATGTTACAAGGCTTGCTAAATAACACGGATCAAGAGAATTTTATTTGGTCTTCAAAGCAAGCCTATATTGGCTTAGGAACAGGATTAATTGCTGCTGCTTCCGAAAAAGTGGATGCTACACCAATGGAAGGTTTTAACGCAGAGGAATTTGATAAGTTATTAGGATTAAACGAAAAAGGGCTTAAGAGCGTTGTATTGCTTGCATTAGGCTATAGAGATGAAGAAAATGATTTTTTGGCCAAGCTTAAAAAAGTTCGTTTACCCATTGCAGAATTTGTGTTGCATTTAAAGTAACCTAATTTTTTTAGAAAATGAATATAGTTGTTTGGATATTTCAAGTAGTACTTTCAATATTTTTCATCTTGCCAGGCATTGTCAAGATTAGAAATTCCAAGAAACAACATATTGCTGATGGTCACATTAAATCTGGTCAATCTATATTACCTATTCGGATATTAGGTGTATTAGAATTATTGGGATGCATAGGAATTGTTTTGCCATGGTATAGTAGTGTCTTACCAATTCTAACTCCAATTACAAGTGTATGTTTTTGTTTATTAATGCTTGCCGACACAGTAGTTCATTTAATGAAGAAAGAATACAAAATGATGCCTATGTTAGTCGTTGTTTTTACTTTATCTTTCTTAGTTGCTTATTATAGATTTGGAGATTTTTTGTAGAAAATTAAAAACCTTAATTTGGCTAAAGCTTTTCTCAATTTGGATACATCCAATCTTTACTTATTACTCAATTTTGTGTTGTAATTTAAAATTAAACAAAATGACAAGTAAAAATTTAATTAAAAAGACATCGTATATGTCTGTAAGTCCTATAGTAATAGAAGCTCCCAATCGTTTGGTTGATATGGAACTCCGAGTTTCTGCGCCTTTAAATGGCCATAATTTACCTATCATACTAATTTCTCACGGAGTAGGTTGGTCAAACTTTCTTTCTTCTTATCGTGGATATGAGCCTCTTGTAGAGTGTTTTGCACCAAACGGTTTTGTGGTAATTCAACCCACCCACTTAGAAGCCAAAAGCTTAGATTTACCCAAGGATGGTCCTGAAGGAGCACTGTACTGGAAATCAAGAGCCAAAGATTTTCATTTTATTCTCGATAATTTAGATGAAATTATTAGTAAAGTTCCGAGTTTAGAAGGTCGTGTTGATAAAGATAGTATTGCTATTGTGGGTCACTCAATGGGAGGACACACTGTAGGAATGCTTGCTGGCATGGAAGTAAAAGATAATGTAGATGGTTCTATTACTAATCTTGAAGAGCCACGAATAAAAGCATTTGTAATGTATGGTACTCCTGGTATTGGGAAAGATTTAGCACTAACGGCAGCTGAGAAATTTCCAATTTTTATAGATGCTGAGTTCTCTAAAATGCATCGTGAAGTATTGCTAGTAGTTGGAGATATAGATGCACATCCATTCTTTTCTGAAAGAAGCGATTGGCGACAAGACGCTTACAATTACAGTCCTGGTAAAAAAAGCATGTTATTGGTAAAAAATACCCATCATATGCTAGGCGGTATATCTGGCTATGATTGTGACGAAGCAGCACAGCTTCAAGATGAAAATCCTGAAACCATGAATTTTGTAAGAGAATCTACATTAGCTTATATTAAGAGTGCTTTAAATCCATTAGATACATCATGGATTGATTTGAAATTGCAACTTCAAAAGGATTCTGATGCAAAAGGAATTATAAAAACTAAATAATTATTATACATAATGATGAAAAAAAGAGCAAATACAGTTCATCGTATCAAGACTTTAATAGAATTACATGAAAGATTAGGTGTTGCAAAACCAATGCATCCATTAGTTAGTGTTATAAATAACAGCAATAATACTGTGGCTACTGAGAATATGCCAAAGTCATTTTCACTAGATTTTTATAAAATTACTTTTGAACCTAATTTATCAGGTAAATCGATCATCAAGTATGGTCAACAACTATTAGATTTTAATGACGGGGGACTATTTTTCTTATCACCTAATCAAGTCGTAACTTCTATTGAAGAAGACATTGATCATACTGGATTTGCTCTTTTAATTCATCCTAACATTTTTCAAGGACATACATTAGCAACAAAAATTAAGAGGTATAATTTTTTCTCATATGCTGTGAATGAGGCGTTACATCTTTCTGATAAAGAAAAAAATATGATTGTCTCTTTGTTTCTTGCAATTGAAGAAGAGTTAAGTAACAGAATTGATGAATACAGTCAAGATGTGATTTTATCTCAAATTGAATTATTTTTAAATTATGCCAATAGATTTTACAAAAGACAATTTATTACTCGCAAAGCTATAAATAGTAATCTATTGCAAAAATTTGAAATTCTTATAGATGATTACTTTGAGTCAGGAAAAACTTTAACATCAGGTACTCCAACAGTAAAATATTTTGCTGATAAATTATTTATTTCACCAGGCTATTTAAGTGACATGATGCGCTCTTTGTTAGGAATTAATGCTCAACAATATATTCAGGACAAATTAATCTCCATGGCCAAGGAAAAACTTTCTTCTACAGAGCTTTCTATAAGTGAAATTTCATTTAAACTAGGTTTTGAGCATAGTCAAAGTTTTAGTAAATTTTTTAAAACTAAAACTAAACTAACACCTTTACAGTTCAGACAGTCCTTTAATTGAAGTTTATAGAATAATAATATATATTAAATTTTATAATACATCTTAATTTATGTTTTTCAACAATAGAATCTTTTAGGTAAACTAATCAAAAATATGAAAATACATAACAATTACTTTTTAAACTTATTCATTGAATCAATTTTATTCCTAATACTAATTAATCTAGCAAATTTTATTTTTGAAATAATAATTATTGACGACAATATAATTGATATTTCTTTCAATAAAGGCTACTGTGCTATTAATAAAAAACAGATTGGTTTTCATGTTTTTTCTAATCTTATTGTTATGATAGTACTTTTATTTCTTTTAGATATAAAGAAAGGAGGAAAAGAATGGTGTGAGCGCTTATCAAAAAAAGTAAAAAAAAATATAAAATTGAAAAAAAATAATTGGTAAGCAAAATACTTGGGTATAAAAAATTGCGAACCACTCGACACTATGTTAAGCTTTCAGATAGAAAAGTAGTTTAGGATATGAGAGTTTTAAGAGAAAAATTTGCTACAAAAAACGATTATTTTAAAATTCATAATATTAAAATTTCAATATTCCGTACTTTGTGTTATGTTTTCCTTTTTATGTGTTAAATGACTGCAAAGTTATTATTTAAATCTATAAGTTTAAAAAGAAAATAACTTAGCATTTGTAAAATGAACCAATAAGAAAATTTAGTAGTATAATAACCCCAATTGTGTCATAAGATAGAATTAAGATAGTAGCTAAAAAAAGCAAAAATATCCCTGTCTATTCTATGGCTGACGATTTTTAAAAATGTAATGGAAATTTTAGATAGGCTTTTAAAGAATACAATCAAAGATTGATACCTTTTATTGAAGAATTAAATTAAACTTACATGGAATTGTTTTCACGAAATAGAAAATAATAACAAGAACCTTTTAATATCTTTGTCTTGTGATAGTTGTAATAATCATTACCTGAAAATAATTTATTAAAATGAATACCCAGCCTATTATAGATCATTTGACGAGTTACTTGCCTTTAAAAGAAGAGGAAATAAAAGAATTAGAAACTAAATTATTAGAAAGAAATATTAAACGTAAACAATTTATTTTACAAGAGGGTGATATTTGCAAACATTATACTTTTGTTGTAAAAGGTTGTTTTAAAATGTATAAAGTTGACAAAAATGGAAATGAGCATAATCTACAGTTTACTATAGAAAATGGTTGGATTGGTGATTTAGGTAGTTTTTATTCTAATAAGCCTAGTGAATTATATATTGAAGCAATGGAATCTTCCATTATACTTCAAATAGAGAAAAAAAATCTTTTACACTTATATACCAATTATTTAGTTTTCAACAGGATTTTCAGAGTATTAGTAGAAAATGCATTTATCAGACTTCAAAAAAGAGTACTTCAAAATATTAGTTCTACAGCTGAAGAACGATATGTAGATTTTATTGAAAATTATCCCAGTCTATTTAATAGAATTTCAAACGTTCAAATAGCTTCTTTTTTAGGTGTTACCCCAGAATTTCTTAGCAAAATAAGAAAAGACCTCACTTCAAAAATATAAAAACCTTAATCTAGTTTAAGATTTTTTCTTAAGATATCTTATAAGTACACTTTTAGTACTTGTTTCATCTTTGCATTATTAATTTAAAATGATAAAAGATGAATAAAAAAACAATTGTTGTAATTGGTGCAACAGGTATGCAAGGTAAAGGAGTTGTAAAATTTCTTGATGAAAACGGCTCTTTTAATGTAAGAGCAATTACCAGAAATCCAGACAACTATTCAGGAAAAGCAAATGAAGTTGTAAAAGCGGATTTAAATGAGGTAAATACTTTAAAAGAGGCATTTAAAAATGCCTATGGTGTTTTTGTAGTAACCAATTTTACAGAACATCAAGATGAACTTTCACAAGTCAAAAATGTTATTGAAGCCGCAAAAATTAATGGAATTCAACATTTTATTTGGTCAACACTTCCAAATGTCGAAGTAATAAGCAAAGGTAAATTTAATGTTCCCTTTTTTACAGGCAAAGCAAAAGCTAATAAATTAGTGACAAATGCGGGTTTTAAATACCATACTTTTGTTCAACCTCCTTTTTATTTTCAAAATTTTAGTGGAATATTAGCTCCAATGTTAAAACAAGATGGCACCATTGGATGGACATTCCCAATCAATCCTAAACAAAAATCAATTCACTTAGGAGATATCAATGATTTAGGAAAAGTAGTTACTGGCGCATTTTCCAATCCTGAGAAAGTTGGAAATGGAAGCATGCTGTCTTTTGTAACTCAAATAAGCAGTTTTAACGAAATTATTGAAACCTATAAAGGTAACGGAAAGGATTACAGTTTTACTCAAGTAAATCGAGAAGTGTTTTCTACCTTTTTTGAAGGAGCAAATTTATATGCTGAAATGTTTGGTTATATTGAAGAATATAGTTTCATGGGACCAAATTCTGAAGCTTCAATAGCATTAGCAAAAGAAATAGCAGTAGAGTCTTTTACAACGTTAGACGAATGGATAAAACAAAATAATTAATGTTATGGTAGCAAATTTTAAAAAAATGTCATTCACTGCAATCTTAATTTTAAGTATGCTGTCATCTTGTTCAGATGTTGATAATCCTATAGGTATTCCACCTTTGCCTGCTACAATTGAAATAGGAACAAATGCTTCTCCAGAAGATGTAAAAGAGTATAATGGTTTTTTATATACTTCAAATTTTTTTACAGGTGCAATAACTCGTGTGAAATTAAGTGATCTATCAACAAGTACTTTTGTTTCAGCACCCACAAGTGTTTATAATGCGGGTTGGGGACTAAATATTAATCCTTCTAAAAATTGGTTGCTAAGTATTCGAAACAAACCCTATGATTTCAATCCAGCTAATGCTATTGGACAGATGGGAATAGTAAATGCGTATAATATCGAAACTGGTGTACTAGAGAGAAGTTGGAATTTACCAGAAGGATGCATCGGAAATGCTATTGATGTGGATAATGCAGGAAATATATATGTGAGTGATATTGGACCAAACGCTAGAATAGTTAAAATAGATGTTATTACGAATGTAGTTTCTGTGTGGGCTGATGGAACCAATTTTACAGACGGAGGCTTTGGACTTGGTGGAATGATTTTCAATAAGACGAACGGCTTTTATTACAGTCAAAATAAAAAATTATTTTTTGTAGGTATTGATTCAAATGGGGCTGCACAAGAGTCTATTGAAGTAAACACTGGCGGTGCTGAAGTGGATGCAGATGGCATGACTTGGGCTGGGAACAATACAATTTATTATAATTTTAATGATGTCTTTATTTCAGGTGCACAAGGTTTTACAGGCAAAATCGTTTTAAGTAATACAACCACAGGAATCCATTCAATTTATCAAACAGGATTACGAGATTCTTCGGGCATATTTTTTAGTAGTTATGCAAATTCAAATTACCTTTTTGTTTGTGAATCACAGTTTGGTTATGCCTTTGGCATTGATAACGGAAACCCAGCAAATCCCTTTATAATTAAAGTTTATAAACAATAAAAAAACAAAATGAAAAATACAATTAAATTCGCAATAATAATGTTTGTAGTGATTATATCTTTTAATACTGCAAATGCGCAATCTCAAAAAGACAGAAAAGAAATAGAAGCTGTAATTATTACTTATCAAAGAGCATTGAGTGCAGCAGATGCAAATTTAGCTTCTAGCTTATATACTAAAAATGCTAAATTTATGCCACAAGGAGGGCCATCAGCGTTAGGAGTTCAAAATATTAAAGAATCATATAATTATGTGTTTTCTTTGATAACTCCAACCATTGAATTTAATATTGATGAAATCTTGTTTATTGGTACATCAGCAATCGTGACAAGTACTTCCAAAGGGACTTCACTTGTCAAAGCTAATAATGAAAATGTTCCTGAGATTAATAGAGAATTTTTCCTTTTTGAGAAAGAAAATGGTATCTGGAAAATTTCAAGATATATGTTTAATAAAGTGTCTCAATAAAAGGTATTTACTAATAATTAAATAAGTGGTTCAATTTTTAAACCACTTATTTAATTTAAAGGCATTTTCTCTTTATATTGAGGTTATTTTTTTTCTATGATTTTCACCCCAGCGTATCATGGCGATAATAACTTCTTTAAGTGTTTCTGCATAAGGGGTAGCTGTGTATTCTACAGTCACTGGCTTTGTATCACAAACCTTCCTTGTAACTAATTGATTCATTTCAAGCTCATTTAATTCTTTAGAAAGTATCCGAGGCGAAATACCTGCCTCTCTAGATAACTCTCCAAATCTTTTAGTACCGCTGTTTACTAAAATTGAAAGTATAACCAATTTCCATTTGCCGTTTACAACATATAAAGTGTCTTGGATGGCTGAATGCACATTTTGACACGCTACTTGAATATTATTGTCCATAACTATCCTCTTTGTAACTACTTACCTTTATGTAATTAGTTACAAATATACCATATTAAATAATAACCTTTGTAAAACTAATTATAAATAAGTATGAAAAAAATATTGCTATATGGAGCAACAGGGAGAACAGGAGAATTAGTCCTAAAATTAGCTCTAGATAAAGGTTATTCAATAACGGCTTTAGTTCGCAACCCTAATAAACTGAATTTTGTTCATAATAATTTAACTGTGATAAAAGGATTGCCAACGGTGTCTCAAGATATAGAAAGAGCCATATTGAATTGTGATGTTGTGATTAACACTTTGAGTGCGTTATCGGAAAAAGAAAGTATGTCATTTAAAAAAATTGATGCACCGCACACTTTAGAGAAAATGATGCATTACACAATAGAAAGTATGCTAAAATATAATGTAAAACGCATCATTACACTGTCCTCTATAGGTGTAGGAGATTCTTGGAAATACGCACCTTGGTTTATGAAACTTTTTATTAAAATATCCAATTTTAAAATTGTTTTTACTGATCATAATGCTCAAGAACAATTATTGAGAAACTCAACACTCGATTGGATAATCTTAAGACCTGTCGGTTTAAATAACAGTACTGACCTGAAAAATTTAGTCGTCAACTATGCTAAAACACCATCACCTTTCAAAATGAGTAGATTGCAATTAGCTACATTTATCGTGAACAATATAGAATCAGATAACTTTATTGGCAAAGCGCCTATACTTTCAGAGAAATAAAATTTAAATAAGTAAATAGTAATAATATGACAACAAAAACAAAAAACATCATTGGTTGGATACTAAGTGGACTTGTTGGATTAATGTTAATTGCATCAGCAATTGATAAAATTATAGGTTCGCAACATGCCTTAGAAATGGGAGTAAGTTTTGGGCTTTCAAAAAATACATATGCCATTTTAGGTATTATTGAAGTGATTTCGGTAATATTATTTTTATATCCTCGAACAGCAATTTTAGGGTTGCTTTTACTCTCTTCCTATTTAGGTGGAGCAATAGCAACACATTTACAACATGAACAAGATATTATGTTTCCAGCGACATTTGAAGCGATTATTTGGATAGCGGCAGTAATTCGTTTTCCTGAAATTACAAATCGAATTTTCAATAAACAATAAAATATTAGTGACCTTTATGATAAGATATATTCATAAAGGACACACTAAAATTTAATCTTATGGAACTAGGAATAGACAGTTTTGCTTCTACAATTGTAGGTATAGATGAAAGGAATAATTTAGATTACCGTACAACTATTTTAGAACTTTTGCAACGTATTCAAAAAGCTGATGAAGTAGGTTTGGATGTATTTGGAATTGGAGAGCATTATCGGAAAGAATTTGCCGATGCTGCCTCCCCTATTATATTGGCAGCAGCAGCGCAAAGCACAAAAAATATCAAATTAACGAGTGCGGTTTCGGTATTGAGTGTAGTTGACCCTGTTCGATTATTTCAACAATTTGCTACGATCGATTTAATTTCAAATGGGAGAGCCGAAATTGTAGTGGGCAGAGGTTCTTCAATTGAAGGTTTTCCTTTGTTTGGCTTTAATTTGCAAGAATATGATGCTATTTTTAAAGAAAAACTAGAATTGCTTCTAAAAATCCGTGCAGAAGAAACCATCACTTGGCAGGGAAAATACAGATCTCAATTAATAGAACAATCAATTTACCCAAGACCGCAACAAGAAAAAATACCAATCTGGTTAGGAGTTGGAGGTTCTCCCTCATCTTTTAAACGAGCAGGACAATTAGGTATGCCTTTAATGGTCGCCATTATTGGCGGAGAAGTGCATCGTTTTCGCCCATTAATTGATATGTATAGAGAAGCTGGGAATAAGGCTGGTTATGCAACGGAAGATTTGAAGGTAGGTATTCATGTACCAGGTTATCTTTCTGAAACTGATAAACTAGCCAAGGAAGAATATTTTCCAGGTTACCAAACTATTTGGACAAAAATGGGCAAAGAAAGAGGTTGGCCACCTGTAACTCATTCACAGTTTGAAAAATATACTTCTATACTTGGAGCTTTGTTTGTAGGCAGTGCAGAAAGTATTGCTGAAAAAATTGAGTATCATAACCAGACCTTGGGAGGTATAGACAGACTAACTTTTCAAATGGACATGGCCAGCATAAATCAGGATAAACTATTGCGGTCTATTGAATTAATTGGAACAATGAAAAAAATGATTTCATAAAAAACAAACCTCTTACAACAATTGCAAGAGGTTTGTTTTTAAGACTTTTTTAAAAAAAATCTATTCTTTTAGCTTTAGAAATAATAATTAATAAATACGAAAATCATCCACAGTATCTAAATAAAGACAAATAGCTACTATTCAATTACAAATAAAAGTGTACTTAAAAGAGATAGTAGGACTTTGTGAAATGAATAAAGAACTAACCTTTCTCATTGCTCAACATACCTTCCCAACTACAGTAATGCTTATATGGAAAACCAATTGAAGGTGTAAATAAAATACTGAAAAAAACAAATTAAGTGCAATTTAATATAATCCAAAAGTTAAGATAGAAGAGTGATTGAAGATACAGATTTTTTTAAAAGAAAAATTTTCAAATACTAAAATAAATTTATTTCAAGCAAAATAATATACACTTATTCATGACTGTCTTAATTTTATTGTAAACTATCCTCACGTTAAATTCAGTAAATATTTTTTGTTAAATAGCAAAAAATATTTACTGAATTTTATCTAATTTTATTAAATAAATTTCTAATGATTTTTATTTGTTTTTAAGTTATTTTGTTACAAGCTTAAATATTATAATAGTAATCAAAAAAGCGGTAAAACTTTACTAAAAAAATTATGAAGAGTATTTTCAACTATTTTGAAACATTTGTAAGACTTTCATCTGAAAGTAAAAATTATATAGCTTCTTTTCTAGAATTTGATACCCTAAAAAAAGGTGACTTACTATGGAAAACAGGTGAAAAGTGCAATAATCTTTATTTTGTTACATCAGGAGTTGTAAGACTATTTTTTTATAATGAAAAAGGAGAGGAACATACTGTCCATTTTGTTAACTCTAATAAGTTTATTGCAGACCTTGATAGCTTAAACTCTCAAACACCTTCTTCTGTGTCTTGTGTAGCTGCAACAGATTGTGAAATTATTATTATTACGCACTCAGTACTAAATATATTTAATAAAGAAATTTTTGAATGGGACAAGCTGTGTAGAAAAATAACTGAAAGAACCTTATTTGATAAAATAAAAATTAGAGATCAAATTTTTCAAAATACTGCAAAAGAAAGATATATTTCATTTTTAGAGCATTTCCCAACTATTGCAAACAATGTGCAAGCGAGTCATATAGCATCTTATCTTGGGATTTCTCAATTCACATTAAGCCATATTAAAAAAGAATTAACTAAAAAGGATTTTTTGCGAATTAGCAAAAATTAAGTTTACCCAATTTCTGTCCTTTGTATTCTAATTTAAAATACAAAGAGAATGGATAATTTACTTAAAAGATTTACAAGACTATTTTTTTTACTGTTGTTCCTATTACAAACCACACATTCATTTAGTCAAATAGCTAATAATGAAATAGTCGGTATATGGTTTAACCAAGAGAAAGCTGCCAAAATTGAAATATATCAACAAGAAAAAAAATTCTTCGGTAAAATTATTTGGCTCAAAGAACCAAACGAAAATGGTAAACCAAAAACAGACAACAAGAATCCAGATAAAGCAAAACACAAAGATCCAATAATTGGTTTAGTAATATTAAAAGATCTGGAATTCGATGGTAAATCTACTTGGGAAGGGGGTGAAATTTATGATGCAAGAACTGGTAAAACGTATTCTTGTTATTTGACAATTCAACCCAATAAGACTCTGAAAGTTAGAGGTTACATGGGCATTTCTTTATTGGGTAAAACAAACATTTGGACTAAAGCAAACTAATAACAATGAAGAATGTATTTGTAACTGGGGGGTCAGGTTTTGTAGGACAGAATCTAATCGTAATGCTCAAAGAAAATGGGTATCAGGTAAAAGCTTTAGCTCGTTCTAATGAATCGATTAAAAAAGTAGAAAGATTAGGGGCAATTGCTGTTAAAGGCGATTTAAACGATTCACAAGCATTGACAATTGGTGTTAAAGACTGTTCAGTAGTATTTCACTTGGCTGCTTCTGTTGATTTTTTTGCATCTGAAAAAGATCTAAAAAAATTGCACGTTGATGCTACAGAATTGTTATTGTCTATTTCAAAAAGCAATAATGTAAATAAGTTTATTTATTTAGGCGCAGCTTCGGTAATTATGAATGGAAAACCAATAGTAAATGCAGATGAAACTTTTGTGTCGGATAATATTATTGATGGCTATTCTAGAACAAAATCGCAAGCAGAAAAATTAGTATTAAATGCCAATACACTTTCTTTTCAAACCGTATCTATTAGACCTCCATTAATTTGGGGCAAAGGAGATCCAAATACTTTAGTAGGGATAATCGATGCCGTTAAGAAAGGGAGAATGCAATTTATTGAAGGAGGTCAACATCGTTTTGTAACCTGTAATGTTATCAATGTTTGTCATGCTTTATTATTAGCTGAACAAACAATCAGGAAAAATAATGGGAATGCCTACTTTATAACAGATGGAGAAACTCCAATTTTTAAGCATTTTATAAAAAAATATGTTGGTACACAAGGAGTGATTATCCCTGATAAGAATGTTTCATTGGCAACAGCTAAAAGAGTAGCTTCAATTATGGAATTTGTTTGGAAAACTCTCAGGTTAAAAGGACATCCACCACTTTATAAAGGTCTTATAAATGCTTTAGGATTAGAGTTTATTACTACCGATAAAAAAGCAAGAGTGGAACTCGGATATAAACCTATCGTTACAATCGAGCAAGGACTAAATCTAATGAAATAATCTATTCTATTCTTAATTAGTGTTTTTAGATCCAATAAGACCAATTAAAAAAATCATTTTTGATTTTTTTAATTGGTCTTTAATGCATTATTAGTAAATTATTTCAACTAAAATACCTTTATGAATCTTGGAATATTTTCTAATATAATAAAACCCTTGTAGTCATAATTCAATATTGTAAAGAATAATTACCCAAATTAAACTCTACACGCAGATGTGTTTTATAAATTATGAATTAAAAACGGGTTTTCGTTAATTCTTTAACAAATATTATTAATCTTTTTATTCAAGATGAGGTATTCCTCATTTTACATTGATTTGTGTTTTTTATTTTTATGGGATGAATTTTTAATATGACTGAATTTCCTATATTTAATAAAAAAACGCATAGTTTAAACCGTGTTTTTCTATAATAGTTAATTGATGACTTTTCGTTAAAATTAAAAAAATGTATGTGTAATGCCTAATAATAGAGTAATTCGTATAAATAAAGTTTTAAGGGAGCTAAACATATCATTAGATAGAGCGGTAGATTTTTTAAAAGAAAAAGATATCGAAATTGAAAGTAGCCCTAATGCAAAAATATCTCAATCTGAGTACGATTTACTGTGTTATCAATTTTCATACGATAACAGAAAAAAGGAAGCTTCAATGGAAGTAATGCATCGATTAGTCTTAAATAAAAATAGAAGCGAAATACAAGAAAAAGAAGCTCAAAAAAAAATTAAAAATGATAAAAGATTATTCACTATTGATAACGTAGTAGATGTTTCAATAACAAAAATAATAGCTCCCTCGCAAATTATTACTTCTTACGTAGCTGGATATACAGGAAGATTATCAGTTTTAGATATTTCATGGTCATTTCCTCAGGGAGAAGAAATATTTAAAAAATATAAAATTGGCTCCAATATTAAAGCAGTTATTTTAAAGATAGATGAAAAGAAAAAGCAAATCATTCTATCTCAAAAACATTTAGTAACACCTTTAAACCAAACAGCTAAATGGCAAAAAATAAAAAGAGGTGAAGAAGTTAATTTAGAAATAGTACAAAGTCTTCATAAGAATTACATAGTAAAAACAAATAACTCACTATTTGGTCTACTTAGTAGGAATGTAGATAAAGAGACTTTAAATAAGGAAGTTTTTAGAGTAAATGCTAAATTAAACAAAGCAAGTTTGTTAGAATTTATTCCTATTGTTCATCAGAATCACGAAGAGTCAAAATATGAAAGACTAATTGAAGAACACGCAAGTTTTATTAAACCAGAACTTAGAACATTTTCAAAATTTAAACAATCAATTTTAGGTAATACAGCTTCTAAAGAACAATTAAAATGTATTGAAAAAGGTTTTCAATTAGATAATAATATATTTAGTAAAGAAATTGATACTGGAGTAACATTTTATATTCAATTTAGAATGAGTGATGCTTCGTATGAAAATAATTTTAAATCTCAAGCCATACCTTATTTTTTAAATGGTGAAAAATATAACGATGCAAATGAAAAAGCATTGTTAGATAAATTATCTGATGAAAAATACTGGTTCAAATTAAATAAAAGAATCGACAATAAAAATAATAAAGAGAATGAACCTAATGAGATAATAGGGTTTACTTTATATAATAACGAAATTAATTTTTATGGTGAGGTTATAAAAAATAACAAAGTGAAAGACGTCAATTTTTTAATTAAAAACTTCAGTTTTGGCCAATCGTTTCATTCTGCCTCGAAAGCAAAAAAAAATAATGAAAAATATGGTTCATTTCTTTTAAATAATAAAGTAAAGTTGGTAGCACCTAATGGTGTAATTCCATTTGACGATTCTCAAAGTAAATTTTTAAATTATTGTGTTACAAAAACAGAATGTTTTGAAATTTATCAAAATCTAAAAATAGAATCAGGGGAAATTTTAAAACAAGAAGGAAGAACATTAGGAATCATCGATAAATTTTTAGAATATCAAATTGATCTATTAAAAAAAGACAAAGCAAATAGTATTGAAATTAAAGGTTTCGAAAGAGTAAAAAGTAATAAAGGCAATAGTGCTATTCAAATTCATCAAGTAGTAGGAGACAGATTAGAATTAGCAGAAGATAATATTGTTAACATCAGAGTATTAAAAGACGAAAAAAAACAAAAAATTAGTGAAGGTGTAATTTCAATAATAAATGACGAATATCAAATTGATTTTATTAATGAAATAAATTTAACAAATTTAGAAAAAGGTTTTTATATTGATGTTAAAGTATCAACGAGACAATTTGATATTCAAAGAGAAATCATCAAAGATTTCTTAGAAAGAAAAATTAAAATTGACCACATAGAATCATTGTTAGTGAACCCTGATAAGGTCAAAAATCCAATAAAAAAACAGGTTACCTTTATTAATGAAGATTTACAAAGAACAAAAGAAGAACAACCAGATAACAATCAAATCAAAGCTGTTGAAAAAGCTATTGGTAATCAAAATGTATTTTTAATACAAGGTCCTCCAGGTACAGGAAAAACAACAGTTATTGCAGAAATCATTGAGCAATTAACTAAAAAAGGAGAAAAAATTTTAGTAACAGGCCAAAATCACGTGGCAGTTGATAATGTTCTCGAAAAAATCTCAAAAAAACCAAATTTAAATCTTTTGAGAGTAGGGAATATAGAAAGAATTGATGAAAGTTTGGTGAAATATTGTTATGAGAATTTGGTTGAAGAATATAAATTGGATTTCAAAAAATTTATAACAAATCAAAAAGAGTTAACAAAGTTATTACTTGCATTTAATGAAAATAATACTGAAGCAACTGAACAAAGAAGCAGGTTTAAAGATAAAGTTTATCAACTAGCGGGAAACTATAATTCGCAAAAGGAAACATTTATACAAAAGCATTTTCTTTTACGAGATAATGTGTCAAATCTTTCTGAACAAGAGTTAATTGAAACCATTACGATACTTGAAAACTGGGAAAATTCATTTAGTAAGGAATACGAAATTTTATTACAACCATTTATATACAATTCTGTCGACGTTGTATTTGCTACTTGTATTGGAATAAAAGGGGATAAGATTTTTAGGGAAACTAATTTCAAATTTGATACGGTTATTATTGATGAAGCAGGTAAAGCAAATATAGCAGAATCATTAGTAGCAATGGAGTTAGGTAAGAAAATAATCCTTGTTGGAGATCAAATGCAATTACCACCCTATATGGATAGTTCACTTTTGGATAAAAATGATAAAAATAGCTTTCCAAATTCAATATATGGCTATGGTTTCACCGAAGATGAAATTGCACATGCTTTAAAGACATCATTTTTTGAGTTTTTAATAAACCGTATCACTGTAGATTTGTTTCCCAAAGAGAATAAAGAAATGTTGAATTATCAACATAGAATGCACCCTAATATAGGAAAATTTGTATCAGAATCATTTTATGATACTGAAGTAGAAATGGGAAGTAGAACGCATCTTAATAGATTAAATTTACCCACTCCATTTGATAAAGAAATTATATTTTTTGACACTTCAAATACCTCAAATCCTTATGAAATAAAAAGTGAAAATTCTGTAAAAAACGATACAGAAGCTAAATACATATCAGAGTTCATTTTACCAGAATTGTTCAAAAATGGTGTTTATAAGAAAAATATTGCAATAATAGCACCTTATAAATTTCAAGTTTCGAATATTAAGAATTTTATAAAGAAATCAACGTTATGCCAACAAAAAAATATTGATGTAGCAACACTAGATTCTTTCCAAGGTAAGGAATACGATATCATTATTTTTAGTTTTACAAGAGCATCAAATTTTTCAAAACCAACAATTATAAATGGTAAAAAGATATCAAATAAAGTTGGTTTTTTAGACGATGCAAGAAGATTGAATGTAGCATTTAGTAGAGCAAAGAAAAAATTAATTTTAGTTGGCAATGCGACAACTTTAACCGACAAACGTTCTCACTTCGACCTTCTTTTTAATTATACAGATTTATTTAAAAAGTTAGTAAAACTAAGTAAGAATAGAGATATAGGAAACTTAATAAACATTGCTAATTATAATAGTAGCATAAAATCATTCAAAAATTTTTATAAAGAGTACAAGGAAGGAGATATTGTAGAAGCAAAATTTGATAACATAGGTAAAACAAATGAAAAAATGTTTGGAGCTTTCTTTTATATTGATGGTGTAAAAGCTTTATTACCTAAATCACATATCCCTAATCATCAATTAAAATACTTTGAAAGTTTGGAGAAAGGGCAAACTGTCAAATTATCGATATATAAAATAGATAAAGATCAAGAAAGAATAACGTTAATATTACCATTATCAAAAAAGGAAAGAGATAATATTGCTTTGAGTAAGAGAAATAAGTATTGGGATTCAATAAAAGATAATCTTTCTGTAGACAAAACTATTAAAGCAATAATTACAAAGAAAGTCGAATTTGGTTATTTTGTCAAATTAGATAACATTTTTGATGCATTACTTCACAATCGACAAATTCCAGAGAATTACATTGTGAATATAAATGATGAAATTGAAGTCAAAATCCATGAAATAGATTACAATAAAAAACAAATAGCGGTAAAAATATAATATGGGTTTATTTAGCTTAGATATCGAAAAAATTTACAAGGAACTTTCAGTAAAAGGTGAAAAAATTCTTGGTATGTTTTGCATACAATATCCAATATATTGTATTCATACAAATATTCTAGACAGTTCAATTGATAGTTTAGACAGTTTAGACCAATTAATAATAGATTGTTTAAATATAAAATCAAATTATTCACAATTACAATTAGCAGCTATTTTAGGTACTTCAAAAAAATTAATAGAATACCGTATTGATAAATTAATTGTAGATAACCATTTAGAAAAAAAAGAAAATAATTTTATTATTACAGAATCAGGTAAAGAAGTTTTTATTAATAAATCATTAAAACGACTTCATAAAAAATCATATGACTTTTATTTAGATGGGATTAATTTAAACCCTTTAAGTGAAGATTTTTACAAATTCTATAAAGCCAATTTTTTTAGTGAGTATGATATAGAATACTATACAATTAACAAAGGAAAAACTAGTACTAATAGACCGTTTGCTCCAGATATTGTTCATACTCCTATTGCAAAAGAAACTTTAGTAAATAAAATAATGGATATCCCTGAACTTGAAAGAGAAAGCTATGCGATTCCATTAGGCTTAGTTGAAATTGAAGATATATCATTTACAAAACTATCATTACCAATTCTAATTAATGTTACAAAAAATGAAAATGGAATAAAAAAAGAATTAATTGATGGCTTTGTATTTCATGCTTTTGATAGTGAAAATTCATACTATGATGAAGCACGCAAAAATGTTATAGGATTTGAAAAGAATTGTATAGAGAGAATCAAAAATTTGCAATTTAAAATTATAATACCCAATAAAGGAGAGGAAGTAAATACAGATAAAAAACCACTTATTACTTCTAATTGGAATGAAATTGACAAATACAAAGAAAGTAATCAAAAATGTTTTATTTTCAGTAAAGAAGACCTAAAAGAAGTAGTTGAAAAGCTTTATAACTTAAAAAACGTTGAAATAGAAAATTTGATTAATGAAGAATCTGAAATTGGTATCAACATCACAAAAAAAATGTTGCTTGCTTCAAATGATAGAAAGACATTATTATCAAATTTATTGAGGGAAAGAGACTATATAATATTAAAAACGTATTATAATGTATTTATGCTCTATTTGTATTATAAATCTACAGATGCATTTGTTAATAAAGTAATTAAGTTTAAAAAAATCATTGATGAATATACAAAAAACAAGAAAGATTTTAAGACCATTATTTATTCTTATCCTGAGTACAAATACGATTTCAGAGAATGTTTAAAAGCAGCCGGTGAATTTGAAGTATTAGAAACTATAGATATTTATAATCACATGTTACAACTTAAGTAATGAATTTTGAAGTTAAACCTACAGATGTTCTCAATCAAGGAGCATTTATCAACATAGAGAGCCAACAATCTAGTTATAATTTTTATGATTATGAATCTATTTATTGTACTCATAAAGAAGATAAAAGACTTAAAGAAGAAATTATTGAAATTATCGATTCGGCAGAAACAGTACTTAAAATTTGTAGTTTTATAATTACTGATGATGAAATTTTTGAAGTATTAATAGACAAGGCAACATCAACTGATGTCGTTATATTCATATTAACTCAGTTGGATGCTAAAAAAATGACAAGTAGAAGTAATCATTTAGATTTTATTACAGAGGAAGAAATAGCAGAAAAACCAGAAGAAAAACATTTATCAAATATCAAAAAATTATATGATGTAGGTGTTCATATCAGGGCTTCGGTATCTGCTCATGCCAAGTTTATTATTTCCGATAGAGATAAAGGTTTTATTACTAGCGCAAACCTTACAACTCCATCATTAAATGAAAATATGGAATCGGGTGTGTATTTGGATGAAAATAGTAGTCAAGAATTAGATATTTTATTTGATATTATTTATCAAAAAGGAACAAATTATACAAAGTTTTTAGATTCATCTAGTTCAAATAAAATGTTTGTAATAAGTTCAGATATCGATGATGCTTTCAAAAATTTACCTGTACCAGAAGATTCAAACCTTAGATACACTTTTATAGATGAGCATACAAATCTTTTAGAACAAATAATTAAATGTATTAATGAGGCAAATTTATTTATTTATTTATCCACATACAGTATTGTAGGTTTACAAAATATTGAGAAATTTATGGAAGCAATTAAGACGGCAATTCAGAGAGAGGTAGTTATAAAGATATTTTGTAGAGGAATGAATTATCGTAACGATCATGTTGTTGCTTCACAAGCTTTAGTAGAATTAGGATGTGATATTTTTGCAAATTATGACAATCACTCAAAAGGAATTGTTACAGAAAATGAAGCAATGATTTTTACAGCTAATATCGATGGGAATCATGGTTTAACAAATGGTTTTGAGGTTGGGTATATATTAAATGATGAACAATATGAAGATTTTTTTAACTTTCACAAAGAATTGATTTATAATAGTACTCATAAGTTTGCAATTCATCCCAAAAGAATAGATTTATTTAAAACTTTTTGTAATTATGAACGTTTTAAAAAATTAAAGCCTCCTACAATTCCTCAGCAAATTATAATTTCAGCGAATAAAAAAATAAATATTGAAATTGAAGATTTTAAAAATTTACCAATATTTTATAATGTTTCAGAGATACTTACTCATGTTACAGTAGGTCAGTCTACATATGAGGCAACATTTTTAGGCAACATTTTTAGTATCATAAAGAAACTACCTTTTCAATATAATAGAGAGAAATATTTGTTGAAATACGATAGCTTAATTTTAGAAATCAAGTAATGAAAAATAATTTACCATACTTAGAAGAATGGTTGGAGTTAGCAAATTCAGGTAATTTCAACAAAGCACAGGAACTGTATTATGAAAATCTTTTTAATGCAGTTGTTGATAATTTTAAAAATAATTTCAGCAATAAAATTGAATCAGGTGGAGTATTGTTTTCAATTTTAGGTTTTTCTCCAGAACCAATTATTTTAACTGCTAAGGCTATTGAACCAGAAAAGCATATCATTTTTACAACAAACAATAGAAGTGATGGAAATGATTATCTAGAAAAGTTTTTAGACTCAAAATATGAGATGATATACATTGACGATGAAAATTTTAATACTTTGTATAAAGCATTAAAAGAATCTTTAATTTTAAATCCAAACTCAAATATAACCCTTGATATTACAGGAGGTAAAAAATCTATGGTAGCTGCTGCAAGCATCTTTGGCAAAGATTATGGTTGTAAAATAGTTTATGTAGATTTTACCGAATATTTAAAAGATTTACGAAAACCTTTGCCAGGTTCAGAAATTATGAATATTGTTTACGATCCTTTAGTCAATCAACCTGAATTATTCATATAATGAAGCATCAAATTTCACTCGTTGGAGGACAATTATTACCAATATATGTAGGTATTAAAGAATTTAATCCTGGCAAAATACACTTTATTGTTTCAAAAGAATCGGCTACAAGTTTAAACAACATAAAGCCAATTATTAAAGGTATTCTCTTAAATGAATACCAATGTAATCCATTTGATTTTTATGAAATTAAATCCATTTGTGAACAGATAATTCAGAAATTAAATCCAAACGACACCATCGAATTTAATCTTACTGGTGGTACTAAAATTATGGTGTTAGCTTGCCAAGCAATTATACACGAAAAAGGGATAAAAGGATTTTACATTAATCAAGATAATTCTTATTTAGAATTGCCTTCCTACGAAAGGAAAAATATTAGTTTAGAGTTAACTGTAAATGAATTTTTTGATTTAAGTGGTCATAAAACTTTTAATTATAAAACAATTAAAGATTTTAAAACAGAAGATTTTAAAGCTGCTGAAAAAATTGGAAATTTTGCGAATAATGATACTAGATATAAAGTAATTATAGGATATCTAAGAAGAAAATATCTTAATAAAAACATTGCATTGTCGTTATCTGGTAATGAATCAATTAATAATAATCTTAAAATAATTTGGGACCCTTTAAATTTAAAAATAAAATCTAATAATAAAATTATACTAGATTTAAATTCATCTATTATTAATGATTTATTTTTTAAAGCAGCTTGGTGGGAATTGTTAATAGCAAATGAAATTGCTAAATCAATAAAATTTAAAGAATTATTTTTAGGCTTTGAACTTAATTTCAAATCTGATAAAAATACAACAAAAAATGAAATTGATATTTTAATAAATACAGGAAAAAAGTTGATTTTTATTGAGTGTAAATCAGGTTTAGTTAAACAAGAGGATATCAATAAAATGAAGGTAGTAAAGCAAACATATGGTGGTGCTATAGCAAAATCAATTTTAGTTTCTCGAGAATTGCCAATACCCTCAATAATTGAAAAGTGTAAAGAACTGAATATTGAACTATTCTATTCTAATGTTTTAAACAAAGAAGTGAATCCAATAAACAAGTTGATTAAGCTAATAAGCGAAATAGAAAATAAAGCCTCTATATGATATTTTTATAAAAACTATTCTAATTATTACTTATAAATATTCATTTTAAATTTATTTAGATACTATAAAATTAAAATAAAAAACCCCCAATAGTGTGGGAATAATTTCTTTAAAAAAAAACGCATTAAAGTTGAGTTTCTTTTTCTAATTGCTTATCACCCCATTCTTTCAAATGAATTATAAAAGGTATAAGTTCGTTACCTATTTCAGTTAGAGTATATTCTACCTTGGGAGGAACTTCGTGATATACTTTTCTATCTATTAATTTGTCTGCTTCAAGTTCTCTAAGTGTTTGTGTTAGCATTTTTGTAGTTATATCTGGTAAAGTTCTGCTAAGTTCGCCATATCTTAGGATGTTATACTGATGAAGATACCATAAAATTCTTCCTTTATATTTTCCACCTATACGTTTAAATGCATAGTCAACAGAACAAGTTGCCACTTCAGGACATTTTTTTTCTTTTTTTTTCATATTTAAAGTGTTGATTTTCAATTTACATACTTTTTTGTATGTAGAGTACAAAAAAGTACATACTTGTCACAAATATACTATTATTCTAGTTTTGTATCAAAATATTTAAAAATATGGAAAATTATAAAAACAATCCTAGGTTGATGAAAGCCATCAGGCAACATGAATTTGGTGGGCCAGAAGTATTACAATATGAAGATGCTCCAATACCACCACTTCAAAATGGAGAGGTAAGAGTGAAAGTTAAAGCAATCGGACTTAATCCGCCAGATTGGTATTTAAGAGAAGGATATAAAATGTTGCCTCCAGAATGGCAACCTAAAGTGCCTTTTCCTGTTATACTTGGTACCGATATTTCAGGAGTCGTAGATGCAGTCGCAGATGACGTTAGCAAATTTTCAGTAGGAGATGAAGTATATTCAATGGTTCGTTTTCCTAGTTACGGACCAAGTCAGGCATATGCAGAATATGTAAACGTACCTGTGTTAGAATTAGCTTTGAAACCAAAAAACATTAATCACACTGAAGCTGCTGCAGTTCCAATGTCTCTTTTAACAGCATGGCAGTTTATGATTGAACTGGGTCATGATGTTCAAAATCCTTTACAATCGAATACACACAAACCAGTTGAACTTAATAATAAGAGAGTGTTAATTAATGGCGCTGCAGGCGGTGTTGGTCATTTTGCTCTTCAACTTGCTAAATGGAAAGGAGCTTACGTTATTGCAGTGGCATCAACCAAACAAGAAACATTATTGCGTAAATTGGGTGCTGATGAATTTATTGATTACACAAAATCTAAAGCTGAGGAGATAGTCCACAATCTAGATCTTGTAATTGATTCGGTAGGAGGGTCTACTACAAGTCGGTTTTTAAAAACACTAAAACCAGGCGGAGCATTATTCCCTATTTTTCCTCTAGGATTTAATGATAATGAAGAAGCTCAAAAGCTGGATGTTACTGTATCGGCTACACAAGTACGTTCCAATGGGAAACAATTAGAAGAATTTGTTCCATTGTTAAATGATGGAACCATAAAAGTAATCATAGATAGTACTTTTCCATTAGCTGAAGCTAGCAAAGCTCACGAAAGAGCTGCTAAAGGACACATTCAAGGTAAAATTGTGTTAACGGTAAATTAATTGTTATTATGACTATTCAAGAATTATCAGATAAATTTTCTATCCAAGAACTAGTTGCAAACATTTCAATTTATGGAGATAATAAAGATTTTAAAAATCAGGTTAGGTTATTTACTAAAAATGGTATTTCAGAAACAATTAGTGATGGTAATGTCATTTTGAAGCTCGAAGGAAGAAATGTAATGGAAGAGGCTTTTAACAAGTTTCTAAAAGATTATAAAAAGATTTATCATCTCAATGGTCAACAAACAATAACTTTAAATGGTAATAAAGCATCGGGAACTTGCTATTGTTTGATTACACTTGTTGATACTGAAAATGTAAAAACAACTATTGGAGCAATCTATACAGATGAATATGTTAAAATCAATAATGAATGGTTGGTTGATAAACGTATAGGTAATTTTAAATGGGAAGAAAAAGAGTAAAATATTTTTAAAAATAATTTCAGTGAATTTTTAAATGAATAAAGTTGTCTCTGATTCTGAGACAACTTTTATATTTTGTTTAATATAGTATTTCATTTCAACTACAAAATTCCTCAATTGAGCTACAATCAAAAAATCATTCAATACAATCTTTGCATTGTAAATTTAAAAAAAACAATATGCAAATAGTATTGACAGGTTCATTAGGACGAATTGGAAAACCATTAACCCAAAGTTTAGTTAAAAAAGGACATTCAGTTACTGTGATTAGTAGTAAATCTGAAAGACAAAAAGAGATTGAAGAACTTGGAGCAAAAGCAGCTATTGGTAGTATGCAAGATGTAAATTTTTTAACTACTACTTTTAAAGGTGCAGATGTTGTGTATCTTATGATTGCATGGGATGCAATAGGTAATATCTTCAATAAAGAAATTGATTTTCCTACTGAATTTCTCAACATTGCTCATAATTACAAACAAGCCATTGAGCAATCAGGAGTTAAAAAAGTAGTACAATTAAGTAGCATTGGGGCACATACTAATACAGGCATTGGTAGCCTTTCTATCTATCACGAGGTAGAACAAATTATGAATCAACTTCCAATGGATGTGTTTGTAAAATATATGCGTCCTGTGGCATTTTATCCAAATATTTATAGATTTATGCAAACCATTAAATCTGATAGTGTAATCATTCAAAGTTATGGAGGAGACGCTAAAGAACCTTGGGTTTCTCCTTTAGATATTGCCAATGCCATTGTAGAAGAAATTGAAACTCCATTTAACGCTAGAACTTTTCGCTACATAGCTAGTGATGAGGTGTCACCTAATGAAATAGCGAGAATTTTAGGTAATGCCATAAATAATGAGTTAAAATGGTTGGTTATACCTGCTGAACAACTATTAGAGGAAGTAATAGCTTCTGGAATGAACGACTGGGTAGCTAAAGGATTTGTTGAAATGCAAGCAGCACAAGAAAGCGGAATTTTATATAAAGACTTCTATAAAAACAAACCCGTTTTAGGTAAAATCAAATTAACCGATTTTGCACAAGATTTTGCTCAAATGTATAATCAATAAATACTAATATCATGAAGAAAGTATTGATAACAGGAGCCAACAAAAGTATTGGATTTGAAACTGCAAAAGTATTGCTTAAAAAGGGGTACTATGTTTACTTAGGAAGTCGTGATTTACAAAATGGAGTAACCGCTATTGAAAAACTACATAAAGAAGGTTTAAAAAATGTAGAAGTAATTCAATTAGATGTGACTAGTGAAGAGTCAGTTAAAAAAGCACGAACTGAAATTGGTAATAAAACTGGAGTTTTAGATGTATTAATAAATAATGCTGGAATAAATGGAGGTTGGCCACAAGCAGCTTTAGAAGCAAGTATTGAGCAGTTTAAAAATGTATTTGAAACCAATGTGTATGGCGTAGCAAGGGTAACACAAGCATTTATAGATTTATTGAGAAAAGCAGAACAACCTCGCATTGTAAATGTATCTTCAAGTGGCTGCTCACTAACATTGCATTGTGACCCAAATTGGAAGTATTATACACACAAAGCAGCAGTTTATCCTGCTTCAAAAGCTGCACTCAATATGTACACAATTAATTTGGCATACGAATTAAAAGATACTTCATTTAAAGTAAATGCAGTTTGTCCAGGTTTTGTAGCTACAGATTTTAATGGACATCGAGGAACAGGAACTGTCCAAGAAGCAGCAGACCGTATTTCTAAATATGCAATGATTGACCAAAATGGACCTACTGGAAAATTTATTGCAGAAGAGCACAACCCAGATACGGGTGAATGTCCATGGTAAAAAACTGTGTGTTAATTTAGTAAATTTATACAATGAAAAAAATAAGCGTTACTTCAACAAAAATAGATTCATTGACAGACTTTCATAAGGTGCTTGGTTTATCAAAGCCATTGCACCCTATGATTAGTTTTTTTGATGTAAAAGATGTAAATATTTCAGACGAGCAAGTTGGAAACACATTCATTTTAAATTTTTACAAAATATCGTATAAATCAAATCTTTGTGGTCAGGCAAAATACGGGCAACACTATTATGATTTTGGAGAAGGTGGTTTAGTTTATACAGCACCCAATCAACTTTTTGAAGTACATAACAATGTGAGCTCAGGTTGTGTGTTATTAGTTCATCCTGATTTTTTATTGACATACCCATTAGCTAAAAAAATCAAACAACATCGTTTTTTTTCTTATAGTACAAACGAAGCTTTACACCTTTCAGAAAAAGAGAAAGAAACAATTTTTTCAGTTTTCAAAATAATTGATGAGGAATTAAAAAGTAGAATAGACGATTTCAGTCAAGATGTAATTATCTCACAATTAGAATTATTACTCAATTACAGTAATCGTTTCTACAAACGTCAATTTATTACTCGTAAAGCAGTTAATAATGAAATATTGCAAAAATTAGAAGAAGTTTTAAACAGCTATTTCAACCAAGAAAAATCAAGTAATTTAGGAATACCCAAAGTGCAGAAAATAGCAGAAGAATTAAATATTTCACCAAGTTATCTAAGTGATTTATTGAGAATGCTTACAGGACAAAATGCACAACAACACATTCAAAATAAAGTCATAGAAAAAGCAAAAGAACTGCTATCAACAACAAATTTATCAGTATCTGAAATTGCTTTTGAATTAGGATTTGAACATTCACAAAGTTTTTCTAAATTATTTAAAAGCAAAACCAATAAAAGCCCATTAGAGTTCAGACAATCATTTAATTAATTTTTATGTACTAATAATCATTTCTCTGTGTGTTTTTCCCCAATCGGTTAAGTTATTAATAATAGTCTGTAAACTTCTGCCATGCTCAGTAAGTTGATATTGAACAGAAATTGGCTGAGTATCTAATACAGTCCGAATAACTAATTTATTTATTTCTAATTCTTTCAATTCTTTGCTGAGCATCTTGTTCGATATGCCCACTACATCATTCAATATATCAGAAAACCTTCTTTTGTTATGATAACAAATTGACGATATAATCGCAATTTTCCATTTTCCATTAAGCACATACATGGCATCTTGTATGGCCATCATGTTTCCTTTATTGTCTTGTACACAATTATTATCTGTCATATGTTACTATGTTACTTCTAAGTTACTGTTACTTTTTGTTACAAAGTTACAAAAATAAATAAAAGCATTCTACTTTTGTATTCAAAATTTAATGTATCACACAAATGAAAAAAATTAAAAACAAAGTATTTATACTTACAGATGTGTCAAAAGAGATGAAAGTAAGTACTTCTAAAAACTTAATGAAAAAGTTTTTAATAACATTAGCTATAACAATTGTTTCCATTGTCAATGTTGAAGCTCAAAAGTCAAATGTTGACACTAATTCAAATAAAACTGTAATGCGTAATTTTTATCAGCGCTATATTGAAGCAGCAAACAATCGAGATTTTGAAACAATCGCAAGTATGGTAAGTGAAGATGTTTTGATAAATGGTAAAAAAACTAAAAAAGAGGAATCTATAGCAGGTTTTAAACAGGTTTTTGATATGATCCCGAATCATAAATGGCACATCGAAGATCTTTACATCGATGGTGAGCGTCTAGCTGTTCGTTTACGTAATACTGGAACTCCCAAAGAAAATTCAGTTTTAGGAATAAATCCTGATGGAAAATCAGTAGAATTTACAGAGTTTGCTTCATATAGAATTCATAATGGCAAATTTGTTGAGATGTGGTATCTTGTAGATGTTGAAAAGATATCAGAACAACTCAACAATAATTCAAATCCTACCGCATTAGAAGTTGTTAACCGTTTTTTTGATCGGTTCAAAAACGGTGCAACACCAGAAGAACTTGCTAATTTTTTTGATGAAAAAGCGGAACATTATATTCCGGGTGACACAGTACATGTTCCTTGGATTGGAAAAAGAACAGGGCGTAAGGAAATTGCTGAACACTTTAGACTACTTAAGCTACATATCCAACCTCAAAAATTGTCATTTACAGATATAGTTGCTCAAGGCAACCGAGTAGTAGTATTAGGATACCTTGAATCTCTTATGAAAAATAATGGTAATGTTATGAAATCGCAATTCACTATCGATATTGTAGTTGAAAACGGTTTAATCACACACTACTATTTATTAGAAGATTCTTTCGAAATAGCAAGAGCAGTTAATGCTAAAAAAAATAAAAAATAAAAATTATAATATGAGTAAATTAAAAAACAAAGTAGCCGTAATTACAGGTGGTAATAGTGGAATAGGGTTTGGTATTGCTGAAGCTTTCAAAAACGAAGGTGCAGTTGGTTCTATAACTGGACGAAATCAAACAACAATTAATAGTTCAGTTGAAGCATTAGATTCTAGTTTTATTGGAATCAAAGGAGATGTAACCCGAATGAAAGATCTTGAAAAAATATTCAAAGAGACTTATAATAAATTTGGGAAAATTGATATACTTGTAGTTAATGCTGGGGGTATTGTAGATGGAATTGCTATGGATATGGTTAGTGAAGTTACCGAAGAAAGTTATGATAAATATATGGATTTGAATTTAAAGAGTAGTTATTTTACTGTTCAAAAAGCATTACCTTATCTCAATGATGAAGCATCTATAATCTTAATAGGTTCAAGTGCCGCCCACAGAGCTGCGCCAGGTATGGCCATATATAGTGCTGCAAAGGCAGCTATTATATCTTTAGCAAAAGGGTTATCACTTGATTTGTTAGATAGAAGGATCAGAGTAAACACTTTATCTCCAGGTTCAATTGATACTCCGGTATTTGGTAAAATAGTTCCGCAAGAACAAGTAGAACAAGTGAAACAAGTTTGGAAAAACATTATCCCAGTAGGCAGAATGGGATTGCCTTCTGATATGGGAAAAGCAGCAGTTTTTCTAGCTTCAGATGACTCTTCTTTTGTTGTAGGTACAGAACTTCTTTCAGATGGTGGAATGACTAATATTAGTTTGATGAGATAATTAATTAATCCTAACAAAGGCACTTAAATAAAATAAGTGCCTTTTGTTATTTCTATACTTCATTACTGAATATATATTACATATCTAACCATGCTTTAAAATCGGTGCAGCGTTCTCTTGAAACAATAACTTCATCTTCTTGTGAGGGGTTTAATTTTAATAATAATCGACTGTTAAAATAATTATGAATTTCTTTTACAGAACTTAATGAAACCATATATTTTCTGTTGATTCTAAAAAAATCAATAGGATTTAAAATATCTTCTAGTTGGTCAATTGTATATTCAACAGGATAATCTTTACCATCAAAAGTATTTAAGCATATCGTACCATTCTCTGATTTAAAGAAAGCAATATCATTTACATTAAACGTGCTAAAATGATTACCAACTTTTACCATAAATCGTTGTTTGTACTGTTTTTGAAAAAGATTTTTAAAATCTTGAAGTTTGGGATTGATAGTCTCATTTTTTGGATAAGGAGAAAGTCTAAATTTATCTAACGCTCGTTGTAGTTCCTTTTTATCTATTGGTTTCAAAAGATAATCAAGACCATTATATTTAAACCCTCTTATAGCATATTCATTATAAGCAGTTGTAAAAATAATAGGAGGATGATCCTCTATGGTATCAAGTATATCAAAACCATATCCATCATTTAATTGAATATCCAAAAAGACTAAATCAGGTAATGTATTAGTTTTAAACCATTTGAGTGCACTTTCTACAGAAGGAAGTATTTCTATAACATCAATGTCAGACGAAACCTCATTAATAAGGTTTTCAAGTCTTCTGCTTGCAATTGGCTCATCTTCTATTATTATTGCTTTCATTTGTTTATTATTTTAACGGTGTTCGTCGTTTAACTTCTTTTTTTAATAATGGCAGACTAACCTTAAAAGTATCGTTTTCTTGAATTACTTTTACTTTATCATCCGTATAGAAAGAAAACCTTTTTTTTATATTTTCTAATCCTTTTTTAGTAGATTCTTGGCTATCTTTTCTAATTCTTACTGTGTTTTCAACAATGATGCATTCATTTTTTTTATTTGTAATAGAAATTACTAAAGGATGTTCTTTGGAATAGTAATTATGTTTAAGGGCATTTTCAATGAGCATTTGAAGCGATAAGGTTGGAATAACATAATTATTAGCTTTTAAATCAATTTTTGTGGTAATTTGAAGTGATATTTTATGTCTAACATCCATCATGAAGATAAAAGAGTCTAAAAAGTTAAGCTCTTTTTCAAGGCTTATTAAATCTTCTTCTTCATTTTCTAAAATATAGCGATAGCAAGAAGAAAGTCTAGATACAAAATCAGATGCTAAGTCTCTATCTTCATACATTAAAGATGTTAATGTGTTTAAACTATTAAAAAGAAAATGAGGACTTATCTGATTTTTCAAACTTTTATATTTTGACTGCATAACCTCATTTTCCAATTCCATCATTTTTTGCTCTAAATCTTTCTTAACCTTTCCTGAAAAATAAAACAAATTAAATACTACAACGGTTACAGCTATTAGACAAGCTCGTAAAAAATCACTACGAAATTGTAACCAAGGATCTATTACATCAACTATATCAAGTGTGTCAGAAAAATGAAATATAGCGAGATAATACGTTAAAGCAAAAATTGGAGCAACTGTTAGAAGTGTCAATCCTAAAATTTTCATACCCGAAAACCACTCTAGTCTATTTAGTAAGTCTTTTTTTAAATGATTTTTTATAAGCCAGTCATTCAATTCCCAAGTAATTATAAAAAATAAAAATGCAGTTGAATAGTAAAAAAGATTGGTAATACTAAAAAAAATGTTTTCATCTTCTTTGTTAACCGTTAACCTGATGCACAAAAAAACTATAGTAATTAGCAAAAAACGAATGAATATTTTTTTAAATGAAGGATGATACGTAGTTCTTGTCATTATCCTGAATATTTAAAAACAAAGATAAGGAACTAATTACATAGGGGAATCTTTTACTATTAAACTGTTGATTTTAGACATTGAAACCGCATATTTTCTTTTGAATGGTTGTTTTTTAAAATTAAATCAACAAAAATATTTTAAAGGTTAAAAGTAACAGTTTAACAACTTATTCAACAGTTGATAGGAAATTGCTTTTTTAAGATTTTGTTTTGCAGCAATTTAGCATCAAAATTAAAAAAAGATAGTAAAAATGAATTTAGATTTAAAACAGACATTCTATGTTTTTTTTGCCTTACTTTCTATCTCACTTATGGAAGCTCAGGAACCAAATCCTTTAAAAGCACTTTCATTGGCTAGAATAAAAAAAAATGGAAGAACACACATTGTACAGGTAAACAAAATTGATGATGAATATATTGAGGGAATAAATTTGAGCGAGCAATTTAATCGTTATCCAATTGCGATTTTTGAGTTAGTAGAAGAAGTAGGGTATGATCAAATTTTAGAAAAAATCTCTCAAGGAAATATCATAAGGGTTAGATCTTCAGATGTTTTACCTCCTGTTGATGCACTTAATAATACCATAGCAGCTGCAACAAATTATCCTGAACACAAAGAAGAGACCCATGTTGAAATAGACCCCGTTTTATTTCCAAAAATTGCACAATTAACCCCTTACATAAGTACTGTAAAAACTAAAAGCGCTTATCTCTTAGACTACGAAGTAGAGTTGGGGTTTGTGTATTCAAAAGATGTAAAAAAAAGAGAAGATTTAGAAAATCAATTATTAGGTTTTATGGTAGTTATGGATTATTCAGATAGAGAAAGTCAATTAAGAGAATATGATACGAGTCACCCAGAATTAGCCGTTGGGTTTACAAATAGTAAAAGTCACGAAGGATTTTTTCCAGTTGGACCTATCTTGGTAATTCCCAGAAAATGGCAAGATTACTATAAAGATTTAGAACTAAAACTTTGGAGAGGTACAGAATTAAAGCAAAATGATTCGCCTAAAAATCTATATTGGGATATTTCAAAAATAACGGAAGAAACTTTAAAGTTTGGAAATAAAGAAATTTGGACACTCAGAGATAAACCTATTTCATTACTACCCAAAAATTACATTGAGAAAGGAACAATTGTAATAACAGGAACGCCAGGTGGTGTCATATTTACAACCCCAACAAAAGGGTATATTATTAAAAAAGCTATTAAGTATTCCCTTTTATTTAAATATTTCAAATGGAATCCAAAGGAGTATGTAGTGGATCAATTTATTAAAAAACTTCGAAAAGAAGATGACTATCTAAAAGATGGTGAGAAAATTTACGCACAAATTTCAAATTTAGGCTATATAAAAAGTCAAGTTGTTTCAGAATAATAATTTAAAAAATAAAAAAAATGAGAAAAACCCTATTTGTAACAATAATGGTGCTGTTAGTTTCAACACATTCTAATGCACAGTCTTTTGAAGACATATTTAATTTTAGTCATACTTCTTTTTCCGAAGTTGATAATAATCTTTTTGGCAGCAATATTAAGAGTAATAAACTGAATTTGACCAAATTCTATTTAGCTGGTCCACCAATTGAATTAGGAAAACTAAGAATCATTTATAATGCTGAATATAAATGGTATCAAAATGATTTCACGAGTAGAAATAATCAAGAGTTATTATTTGCAAAAGATTTGCATGATGTTAGGTTAGCTACAATATTTAATTATAAGTTAAGTAATAAATGGGCGTTAAACTATGTAAATTTCTCCTCAGTAAAATCAGATTTTAAAAATTTTAATTTTTCAAATGCCTATAAAGGAGTTAATGCTGTTACGGTTGGTTTTAGCCCTAAAGGCGACGATAATTTTAGATATGGATTGGGTGTAACCTATTCTAAAGATATGGGAGACGCGTTAATTTTGCCAGTAGCTTTTATTTATTATAAAACAGATAAATGGCTTATAGATTTAATGTATCCTAGACTGAATGTTTTTCACCGGTTTACTAAAAAAATCGAAGCGGGATTTATGGTAAACTATGATATAGGAGCATTTGATGTTGAATTTGATAGCAACCTTATCTCAAGTATGCCTGTAAAACCAGCATATCAAACCACAAACGTTTTAGCATTTACACCACAGATTAATTATTACCTCTCAAATGAACTCAATATTTATGCAAGAGCAGGTATTAATTTAATATCTGAAACAGGATTAACAGATGCTGATTATAATGAAATTGAAAATATCGGTTACGAATCAGAAAAAATGGGAGTTGCTTTTGGTGTTGGGTTAACATATAAAATACCCCATGGTAAAAAGGAATAAGAACTTAGAATGGTATTAAAAAAATAACGTTTATAAGTATTTATAATTCAGAATCTTTCTAACTACTTAATTGAAGCATAACTTAGATTAAATTACAATGAAAATGACAAAATTAAACAACACTTTAATTCAAAGAGAAATATCCATTTTTCGAACTTCTGTCAATTCAAAATGTGATGTTAAGAATTTAAAACCTTTACTTGATTACCTAGTTGGTGCAGGAAAATGGAATTTTGATTTGGAAGACTCTGAAAAAATACTCAGAATAAATAACTTTCCCAGTATGAATAATTTTATTAGTAGAGAAATTAATAAGTTGGGTTTTGAGTGTGTCGAAATCTTTTGAACTTAAAAAGAAAGCTAAAAAGAGAATCATGAAATTTTACAAAAAATAGGCAGTTTGTAATCATTTTTGATACTATAATTAAGAATAGTTACCAATTTATAGAAAGACCTTTCTTTAGTAGATTTATGGCGAAATGAATAGTCATAAATTAAGATAAAAAGTAAATCTAGGAGTGTTATTTCAGGTCTTTTTGCAAAAGAATTTACCTATACTGAAAAAACGAAAATAATTTTAGGATGTCTAATGGATAAAGAAGTTAAAGGGTATTTTCTTAAAAAAGGATATACTTATGTCGCTATTATGAATACTAATTTATCGTCTTTTAATATCCAATTAATTTTTATGGAGTACGCAATTCATTATGAAGAAATTCCAAATTAGTAATTCAAATCACTTTAATTAATTTATTAGCAAGAATTTTGCGGCTATTTTTTACTGTCTGTATTTTTTTTGTGTTTTTACTCCTGCTTTTTTTCATCATTTTGGTAATCTGAGAGATTATGAAGTATTTCAACCTAATGGAACTCCTGTTTTTGAAATCAATGAGGAATTTAACAGAGGCATTATTTGCAGAAACCAATGCAATAGGAATAAAATCTACAGTAATATATCCTGGAGCTTTTAGAACTAATTTTTTAAATGATACGTCTCTTAAAACACCCTCTCATTTAATTGAGGATTATGAAGCGGCAAGAATTTCACAAAAATATTATCAAAATGAGCTGAACGGCAATCAACAAGGTGATCCTGAAAAATTTGCAGAGGTAATTATTGAGATAGCAAAGAGCAATAATCCACCGTTACATTTATTTATGGGTAGAGATGCTTATAATGCGTCTTATAAAAAATAGAAAAAGTAAAATCAGATTTGGAAAAATGGAAAGAGATAACTCATTCCACATCTTTTGAACAAGACTAACAAACCATCATTGTAATGTTTGTTTTTGATGGAATTCCGTTGAAATGAAGTTAAAAATAATTTCTATTTTTAGTATATTTATACTTATTTAAAAGTGCAAAATGGAAACAAAGCTATTACAAAATGTAAAAAAGCATATTCAACTTTCTGAAGAAGAAGAAACCTATTTTGTAAGTTATTTTAAGCCAATTTCAATTCAAAAAAAAGATTTTTTATTGCGAGAGGGCGAAATCTGTAAATTCGAAGGATTTGTAACCAAAGGCTTGTTTAAAGTATGCCATTATGATGAGAAAGGACTTGAGAAAATAATTTCATTTCCAAGAGAAGATTGGTGGGTGGGCGATATTGATAGTTTTACGAATCAAAAACCGTCTTCCTATTTTATCCAAGCATTGGAAGATGCTGAGGTTTTACTTATTAGTAGAGAGGATAAAGAAAATTTATATGTTAATCTGCCCAAGGTTGAAAAATTGTTTCGTATTATGGGACAAAAAGCTTTGATTGCTTTACAAAGAAGAATGTCCGAAAATCTTAGGAAACCTGCTGAAGAACGATATAGCGATTTTCTTGAAAAATATCCACAATTACTACAACGACTTACGAATCTTCAAATAGCTGCTTATTTGGGTGTTTCACATGAATTACTAAGTAAAATTAGAAAAAAGATTGTGTCTAAAAAGATAATTTAAGATTGAATTTATTGAAGTTTTTCAATGTTTTTGGATTTTGATAGTCAGAACTTTGTACCATCAATTTCTAAAAAAATAAGAATGAAAACTATTTTAAAAATTATTTTAATAACATTATCTTTTATAGTTATGGATTTACAAGCACAAAATTTTAAAAGTATTGTTGCAGGTGATATAACATTAAATGTATATTATGCTGCACCATCTAGTTTCGGTGTTACTTCGGTAATTATTTCTGGACAAAATGAAGCTGTTTTAATTGATGCTCAATTTACATTGGCTGATGCCGAAAATGTAGCACAAGAAATTAAAAAATCTGGAAAAAAGCTAACGACGATTTTTATAAGTCACGGTGACCCAGATTTTTATTTTGGATTAGAAGTATTTAAAAGACATTTTCCTGAAGCGATTGTCTATGCAACAGAAGAAACAGTGGAACATATTAAACTTACTGAGCAAAAGAAATTAGATGTTTGGGGAGCACAGGTAGGAGATGCAATTACTAAAAATGTCGTTTTGCCTCAAGTTCTAAAAGGAAATTCAATCACTTTAGAAAATAAAAAATTGGAAATTATAGGTTCTGATAATTTTGCACATCGCACTTTTGTTTGGATACCTTCTATAAAAGCAGTTGTAGGTGGAATTAATGTTTTTGGAGATACATTTCATGTTTGGATGGCAGAAGATAAGGAGTCAACGGAGAAAGATGCGAGAAAAAATTGGATCGCAGCTTTGGATAAAATTAGAAGCTTACAACCAAAAATTGTTATTCCAACACACATAGATGCAGAAGCTTCACTAGATATAAAATCAGTTACTTACACAAAAGAATATATTTTGTTTTATAAACAAGCTTTAAAAACGAATGCTACTTCTGAAAGTTTGATAAAAACAATGCAAGAAAAATATCCAAATGCAGGTCTTTTACCCGTCTTAGAAATTGGAGCTAAAGTGAATACAGGAGAAATGAAATGGTAATAAATTAAACTCGGCAATTGCCGAGTTTTTAAATTAAATGAGAAATGACAAATTTAGAAATATTAAAAAGTACTTATGAAGGTGCTGTTGAAGAAAAAGTACTTAATCTTCAGAAACATTTAGACAAAAATGTAACTTGGAAAGAAGCAGAAGGTTTTCCTTATTCTGGTACATATATAGGCTTTGATGAAGTCGTAAAACTATTCATTCATTTAGGAAATGATTGGATAGATTATAAAATCGATGTTGAAGATTTTGTTGTCGATGGAGATAAAATTGTAGCTTATGGGACCTATAGTGGAATAAACAAAAAAACAAATAAATCATTTGAGGCTAGGGTTGCTCATTTATTCAAATTCAAAAACGCAAAAATTATTAGTTATGAGCAATTTGTTGATAGTCAAAAAGTGATTCAAGCCATGCAATAAAACAAATAAAGTTATAATACAAGCCTTTAAATTTTAATTTAAAGGCTTTTTTTAAATATTAATTTTCATTTTCTAAGATAATCTGACATTTTTTAAAGGCTATATCTGGATAATTTTGAATGGTCCAGTCGCTCAAATGTTTTAAAACAGGTAAAAATGATTTTCCTTTTTCTGATAAGGAATATTCTACTCGTGGTGGAATTTCAGGAAATTTTTTTCTAATTAAAAGTCCGTCTTCTTCTAATTCTCTCAATTGGTCTGTTAAGACTTTTTTAGAAATATCTGGAAGGAAAAACAATAATTTTCCAAAACGGATACTTCCATTCGCACATAAGTATAACAGAATTGGTTTCCATTTACTTCCAATGATATTCATAGCGTGAACCATTGAACAAAAATCATTGTTTTCAATCACCTTTCTTCCCATAAGTTACATTTTTGTTACCACTTTTTTTAGTGAAATCATATTAATTAGTTTCAAATATAAACTATTATAAGTTTATTTGCTAAACTATTTTAAAATAAATTTAATATGTGGAATAAAATTAGACATAATACTAAAGATAGTTATCGAATAGATGGCTTGATATTTAGTTTAAGAACTGGTATTGCGCTACTCATTTTTTTAAATCATGGAGTTGAAAAAATAGTCGATTTTAACGCCATGCTCATCACTTTTCCTGATCCATTAGGTATAGGAAAATTACCAAGCTTATTGTTTGCTTTTATGGCAGATGTAGTAGGTTCTGTTTTTCTTTTTTTAGGATTGCTGTTCAGATGGAGCGCGTTGTTAATAGCAAGTAATCTTTTGGTTGCTTTTTTTATTGTACATAAAGCAAATCTAATGGAAATACATGGTGAATTAGCTTTGGTATATTTAATAATCATATTGTTTCTTTTCTTTTTTGGACCAGGCAATAGGAGTCTTGATAGTGTTTTAAAGATTAGTAACCGTAATAATAAGTAACATGATAGCAAATTATAGTTTAGATACAATGGTAAAAGGAATTACCACTATAGAAATGCAAACTATTTCTGAGTTTTATAAGGTATGGGAACACAAACAGTATGATGTCTTAGACACTATTTGTGTAACTAACTGGAAAGATATTCCTTTAGCTCCCAATCAAGAAGATAGCTTGGAAGGTTTTAAAAAGATTATAGAAGGTTTTACTCAAAAATTCCCTGATCTTAAAATAAATATTTTAGATGTTTTTGGAACCAATGAACGTATTGCTGTTCGAGCTGAAATGAGCTTTACCCTTCAAAGTGAATTGTTTGGAATTCCGGCAACTCAAGAAAGAGTTATAGTCAGAATTCATGATTTTCATTATTTACAACATGGTCAATTAACACATACTTGGCATTTAGAAGACTGGTTTGGCTTGTTAATGCAGAGTGGTGGGTTTACTTCAAAAAATAACTTAATTAAATAGAAATAAAATGAATTTATTAGATCATCTTCAATGGCGTTATGCTACCAAAAAAATGACGGGTGAAAAAATACCACAAGAAAAAATAGATTATATTTTAGAAGCGTCAAGATTAGCTCCTTCGTCATCTGGTTTACAACCCTATCACATTTTTGTAATTAGTAATAAAGAATTACTTGAAAAAATAAAACCCATTGCTTTAAATCAAGGGCAAATTACAGAAGCATCTCATCTTTTAGTATTTGCAACATGGGATGGCTATTCTTTAGAAAAAATGGAAAAGGTATTTCATAAAACTCTTTTAGAAAGAGGACTTCCCTTAGATAAAATGGACAATTACAAAAACATGATGTGGGGCATGTATGAAAAATGTACTCAAGAATGGCATATTCATCATGCAGCTAAGCAAGCTTATATTGCTGTCGCCTTGGCTCTAGTTGCTGCGGCCGAACAAAAAATTGATGCCACTCCTATGGAAGGTTTTAATCCTATTGCCTTAGATGCGTTATTAGAACTGCAAGATAAAGGCTTGAGAAGTGCTGTTATTGTGGCACTAGGATATAGAGATGAAGCTAATGATTATTTGGTAAAATTAAAAAAAGTACGCACTCCAAAACAAGAATTTATAACAGAAATAAAGTATAATGATAGTAGAATTAACAACCATAAGAATTAAAGAAAATCATAATGTAGCTTTTGAAGCTGCATTTGAAAAAATTGAAGAAGTCTTAGCGAAAGCAGAAGGCTATCTCTCACATGAATTACAAAAAAATATTGAGAAAAGTAATCAATATGTTGCTGTGATTCATTGGGAAAAATTAGAAGATCATACTGTAACGTTTGTACAGTCTAGTTTGTTTCAAGAATTAGGGACATTAATTGGTCCTTATTTTGAAAATGCTCCTGATGTGCAACATTATGAAATAATCCAGAAAAAATAAATTAAAAAATGAGTACACCAAAAAAATGGAAATGGTCAATTCTTATTTGGTTAGCAATTTATCCTTTAACAACCTTTATTTTTGCTGTTCTTGGAGAATACATTATGAATATCCAATCTTTACCTCTTAGAACCTTAGTAGTAACAATAGTTGAAGTGCCTATTATGGTCTATGTGTTGCTTCCTTTTTTACAAAAAATCATGAAGAATTGGTTACAGAAATAAATTAAAATTGACTTTTAAAAAGCAATGTAAATAATAAATTTGCATTGCTTTTTAGTTATTTAGTATCGTTTAAACATTCTTTACAGGTTCCTACTAAAACACAATTTACTTTTTCTACTTCGTAATTTTCTGGTATAGAAAAGTTTACAACAGAAGGAAGACACTCAATGGTTTGACATGTGGTACATCTAAAATGAAAATGATTATTTGGTAATTTGTTTTCATCACATTTCATACATACTGCGAAATATTGTTTGCCGTCATCTGCTACTATTTTATGAACAATACCATCTTCACAAAAGCGATTTAAAATTCTGTAAATAGTGGCTCTATCTATTGTAATGTCTATTTTTTTTTCAATAGCATCATGACTCATTGCTTTTTTTGTATTTGTTAATACGCTTAAAACAACTTCTTGGCTAGGTGTATTTCTTCTTTTCATTGTAAACGCGACTAAATTGCAATAAATTAATGCAACTAAGTTGCAATATTATAAAATTTTTTTACATTTGCAAAATCTATTAATGCGATTAAGTTGCATTTAATTTAGATTGAATTTTTCTTTTAACTTTTAATAAATAAAATATGAAAAATGAAAATGTATTTGATGTTATCATCATTGGAGGAAGTTATGCTGGTTTATCGGCTGCTATGGCCTTAGGACGTTCCTTGAGAAAAGTACTATTAATTGATAGTGGTTTACCTTGTAACAAACAAACACCTCAGTCGCATAACTTTATCACCTTGGACGGAGAAAAACCAGCTATTATTACTAAGAAAGCTAAGGAACAAGTGCTTCAATATAAAACGATTATATTCTATGAAGGAGTAGCTGTAAAAGGAAAAAAAGTGAAAGATTATTTTAGAATTTCAACTAATAGTTTAGAAGAATTTTATGCAAAGAAATTAATTTTTGCAACAGGTATAAAAGACATACTGCCTACTATTAAAGGTTTTTCTGATTGCTGGGGAATATCTGTAGTGCATTGTCCGTATTGTCATGGTTATGAAATAAAAGATAAAAAAACGGCAATTTTTGCTCAAGGTGAAAAAGCGTTTCATTTGGCGTCTTTGGTAAATAATTTAACTAAAGATGTAACGTTAATTACTTCAAATATTTCTTTATTAGAAGACGAACAAATACAAAAATTAGAAAAACATAACATCAAAATTATTGATAAAGAGATCATAGAAGTTGTTCATCAGGTAGGATATCTAAACCAACTTATTTTTAATGATGGGAGTCAAGAAAATTTTGAAGCAGTTTATGCTGCTGTACCTTTCACACAACATTGTAGTATTCCGTTAGAACTAGGCTGTGAAATAACTGAGATGGGACATTTAAAAGTAGATTTTTTACAAAAAACAACAATTTCAGGAGTTTTTGCTTGTGGCGACAATAGTTCTATGTTGCGATCTGTAGCTCATGCGGTTGCTTCTGGAAATATGTGTGGAGCAATGGTAAATATGGAGTTAATTAAAGAAGAATTTTAGAAAATTTTAAATTATGATAGAGGTTTTCATCACAAACATAACGAAAGTATATCAAGTGAAAAATGTTATTGAAAGGATTTCCAAGAACTTTTTAGGTTTACAAATTGATTATGATTTGGATGAAACAGGACTTGTTTTTCCTTGCGGGCATACTGTACTCCGAATAGAAGGAAATAAAATTGAGTCAGAATTGATAACAATACTTGTGAACCAATTAGGCTTTGAATGCAAAATCATGCCTGATACTATTTGTTTATAATTTGTATTTATGGGAAATAGAAAAACACTTAAAGACCAACAGGTATTTCTGCTAAAAAATTAAAAATAAAACTTCTTAAAATGTATTGATTAGGTTACAGGAAAGTCGGATTGGGTTACATCAATGAAAAATGATCTTAAGAAATTTGCATCATTACTTTATGAATTTAAAAAATAAAAAAATGAATGCAAAAAAAGTTTGGTTTGTAACTGGGGCTTCTAAAGGTTTAGGCTTAGCCTTGGTAAAAAAATTATTGGAAAATGATTATTATGTAGCTGCAACATCTAGAGACAAATTGGCTTTGGAAAAAGCCGTCAATTATTTAGGGAATAATTTTTTGCCTCTAGAAGTAGATTTAATAAATGAAGAAAGTGTAACCAATGGATTAGCGGCAGCAGTTGAAAAGTTTGGTAAAATTGATATGGTAGTCAATAATGCAGGTTATGGTCAAGCGGGTACATTAGAAGAATTAAGTGATGAAGAATCAAGAGAAAATTTTGATGTTAATGTTTTTGGTGTCTTACATGTAATCCGAAAAGTGATGCCATATTTAAGAGAAAACAAAGCGGGACATATTATCAATATTTCTTCAGTAGGTGGTTTTATGGGTAACTTTCCTAGTTTTGGTGTATACTGTGCGACAAAGTATGCTTTAGTTGGTTTAACGGAAGCTTTAGCTGCTGAAGTGGGAAGTTTAGGAATACATGCTACTGTTGTTTATCCAGGCTATTTTAGGACAAACTTTCTAGACAATGGTTCTTTTAAATTACCAAAAAATCCTATTGCCGTTTATACCGAAGCTAGAAAATTAGAAGAAATGCATGTAAACGAAATTAGAGGAAATCAAACAGGGAACCCAGATAAAGCTGCAGATGTATTTATAGCTATTTCTAAACAAGAAAAACCACCCTTGCATTTGTTTCTAGGTTCCGATTCTTATCAGTTTGCAAAGCAAAAAATAGAAATTGTAACGAAGGAATTAAATGCTAACGAAAAATTAGCAACTTCAACAGACTATTAATAAAAGGAAAACAAACGTAAGATAAGTATCAGGTGTCTTGCGTTTGTTTATTTTGTATTTTAGCTATTAGGTAATATGGAAAAATTTAAAGTACATAAAATTAATACAATTAGCGAATTTCACACCATTGCAAATTTGCCAAAACCTGAGCATCCATTGATTAGTTTAATTGATTATTCTAAAGTGGAATATCAGTTTGCAGAGAAAGAAGTCGTTTGGATTCAAGGTTTCTATACCATTGGATTAAAGCGAAATGTAGCTGGAAAGTTTGTTTACGGACAACAAATTTACGATTTTAATGAAGGATTGTTGACATTTATTGCATCTGGTCAACGTATTCAATATGAGTTTGTTGAACAAGAAATAAAACCTTCAGGTTGGCTATTAGTAATTCACCCAGATTTTTTATGGAATACACCATTAGCAAAACAAATTAAACAATATGATTTTTTTGGATATGCTGTAAATGAAGCTTTGTTTTTGTCTGAAAAAGAAGAAAATGTATTGATAAATGTAATGCAGAATATAGAATTAGAGTATCATTCATTGATAGATAAATTTAGTCAGAACATAATAATAGCTCAAATAGAGGTTTTGTTAAACTATGCTGAGCGTTTTTATCAGCGTCAATTTATAACAAGAAAAATTACTAATCATCATATTTTAGGGCAATTTGAAGACTTGTTATCTGAATATTTTGATGGGAATAGTTTAATTCAAAATGGGTTGCCAAGCGTAAATGAAATAGCAAGTAAATTAAATATCTCATCAAATTACTTAGGAAATTTACTTAAAAGTTTAACAGGTCAAAATACACAACAGCATATTCAAGATAAGATTGTAGAAAAAGCAAAAGAAAAACTTTCAACTACAGCGCTAAGTATAAGTGAAATCGCTTTTGATTTAGGCTTTGAACATTCGCAATCGTTTAGCCGTTTTTTTAAAAGCAAATCAGGAAAAACACCTATTGAATTCAGAATGGGATTTAATTAAAAAAAGCACTTTAAGTGCTTTTTTTATTATTCAATTTCTGTAACCAATTGCTCTATAGGTCTTCTTACTTTCTTCATGTTTTCATTCCAGTCATTTCCACTGTCTCTAAAGCCTATTGGTAAGATTACAGCCGTTTTTAAACCTTTTTCTTTCATGCCTAAAATACGATCATAGGCTTGAGGATCAAAACCTTCCATAGGAGTAGCGTCAATTTTTTGTTCTGCAGCAGCAACTATTGCCACAGAAAAAGAGATATAAGCTTGTTTTGCTGTGTGAATAGCATGCCAATCAGTCCCTAATGGTTCATACATCCCCCATAAAAGTTTTTTGTAATCATCCATTTGTGTTAAAGGTAAACCTCTTTCAGATAAAATATAATTAAACTCTTTTTCAATTCTTTCTAAACTGTAACTGTCCCAAGCAGCCCAAACTAATAAATGAGAACATTCTGTTATTTGTTCCTGATTAAAGGAATGTGGTTTCAATTCTTCTAAAAGTGTTGGGTTACTAATAACAAAAATTTCATATGGTTGTAATCCTGAAGAAGAAGGTGCTAATCTGGCAGCTTCAAGAATATAATCTATTTTTTCCTGTGACACTTTTTTTCCTGTCATTCTTTTTGTGGCATATCGCCATTGTAAATCATTAATTAAACTCATAGTAAAAACAATTAAATTTATGTCAAAAGTATCTATTTTGAGTTACTTTTGGTAACTTTGTGTTTAAAAGTAATAGTGACAAAAAGGTAACAAAGTGACATAAGATGGAAAAAACGATAGAAAAAACAAATTCGGCTTGTTTATACAAAATAAGAGCCGTTCATGATGTAATATATATTATTGGTGGAAAATGGAAAATATCAATTATTACCTGTTTATGCTATGGTAACAAGAGGTATTCAGATATTTTAAATGAAGTCGAAGGTATTTCTGGTAAGATGTTAAGTAGGGAATTGAAAGAATTGGAAATAAATAAACTTATTGAAAGAAAAGTTTTGGATACAAAGCCACTTGGTGTTGAATATTCTTTAACGGAAATTGGAATGTCTTTAAAAAAAGTAACAGAAACAATAGCTGATTGGGGGATAGAATATAGAACAATGAGGAGATTTGATGAAGGAGAATTTTAGCTACAATATTCTCAGATTTGGCTACATTGTCAAAAACATTTCTTCCGAAATTTGTGCTATAATTATAAATAAGAATAAATATGGAAGTAAAAACTAAAATAGCTTTAGTAACTGGAGCAAGTAGAGGTTTAGGAAGAGACATGGCTATTAATCTAGCCAAAAAAGGAATCGATGTAATGTTAACTTATAATAGTAATGAGAAAGCTGCTGCTGAGGTAGTTCAGGAAATCAATCTATTAGGACAAAAAGCAAAAGCACTACAATTAGATACAAGTAATGTTAAAAATTTTGATACTTTTATAACTACATTAAAAGCTTATTTGAAATCGGAATATGAGGTAGTCACTTTCGATTTTTTAATTAATAATGCTGGAACAGGAGTCTATGGTTCGGTAACTGATACATCTGAAGACGCTTTTGATGCCATGATGAATATTCATTTTAAAGGAGTGTACTTTTTAACACAAAAACTATTGCCAATTCTTAATAATGGCGGAAGAATTATTAATATTTCTTCTGGTTTAACCCGAGTTTCATTTCCAAATGTCTCTGCTTATGCCAGTATGAAAGGAGCTATAGAAACTTATACCAAGTGTTTAGCGAAAGAATTAGGACCTAGAAAAATTACAGCTAATATTGTAGCTCCAGGTGCAATTGCTACAGATTTTGGTGGAGGTTCGAACAAATCAGATGAAGGAAAGAGAAATGCAATAGCTAGTATTACTGCTCTTGGTCGTGTGGGAGAACCAGAAGATATTGGAGGAGTTGTTGCTTTTATTTGTTCTCCAGAAGCAGGATGGATGAATGGGCAACGAATAGAACTTTCTGGAGGTATGATGTTATAAAATAATGTAAATTTGAGATATGAATCAGCAAACCATACACAGAGTAAAATCGATTGCAGAATTTCATAAAATGAAAGGGTTGCCTTCACCACAACATCCATTAATTAGTATTTTTGATTATAGTAAAATAGAATGTTCCAAAGAGGTAAACCATAAAAATTTTGTTTTTGATTTTTATCATATCTCATGCAAAAGAAGCATTGGTACAAAATATAAATACGGACAAGGAAATTATGACTTTGATGATGGTGTAATGTTTTTCATTGCACCTAATCAAGTCTTTGGAATCGAACCCATAGCAGAAATTGCAACACCAAAAAGTGGTTGGATATTGATGGTGCATCCTGATTTTCTATGGAATACACCTTTGGCTAATACAATAAAAAAATATGATTTTTTTGACTATTCTGTAAATGAAGCTTTGTTTTTATCTGAAAGGGAAGAAACTATTTTGAAAGGTATTGTTAAAAATATTGAACAAGAATACAATGCCAATTTAGACCAATTTAGTCAGAGTATTATTATTTCCCAAATTGAAACAATGCTTACTTATTCTGATCGATTTTATCAAAGACAGTTTTTAACCAGAAAAGCTAGTAATCATAAAACTTTAGACCATGTTGAAAAACTGATAGAAGATTACTTTAATGATGAAAATAACTTAGGCTTACCTTCTGTTCAATATATTGCCGATGCTTTACATATTTCTCCAACCTATTTGAGTAGTTTGTTGAAATCTCTTACAGGACAAACCACGCAACAGCATATTCATGAAAAATTAATTGAGAAAGCTAAAGAAAAATTATCTACAACAACACTAACAATTAGCGAAATAGCTTACGAATTAGGTTTTGAACATTCTCAATCATTTAATAAATTATTCAAAGCCAAAACGAAACTTACTCCCATGATGTTTAGAGATCAATTTAATTAATTTTATGATTAAATAAGTTTCTGCTAGAAAAATCTTCCGTATCTTTTCATTTATATTTCTCTACTTTTGTATAGATAAAATTTAAATAAATGAAAAAAATAGTATTCTTAATACTTACACATATCCTAATTTCTTGTGGTTCTTTTGAAAATTTTGAAACAATAGGAGTCAATAATTTTAGTTTAGATTTACCGACTTATCTTTCAAAGACTACAAATTTAAACAATAGTGCTTCTTTACAATATCAAAATGTTTTTAAAGAATTATATATAATTGCTATTGATGAAGATAAAAATGAATTAGGAAAAGCTTTACATAATAATGGTCTTGATAAAATATATTCCAATGATTTTAATGGTTATGTAGATCTATTAAAAATAGGTTTGGAAAATGATATTGAAATGGAAAATGAAACAGTAAAAGATACTCTAATTAATGGTTTGCAAACCAAATTAATAAAATTTGAAGGAAAAGTAGAAACATATAATGTTTTTTACGCGGTAGCCTATGTAAATGGGGTTGATAATTATTATCAGATTATGAGTTGGACTTTATTGGATAAAAAAGAGGAATATGAAACCACTATAGATAAAATGATTTTTTCTTTTAAAGTAAAAAACATGAAAAAGGAAAGTAAAAAGAAAGCACAAAAAAACAAAAAAGAATTTCTAAAATAAGTCGTTTTTACCACATGAAAAAAGGAATAGTATTTGTATTTTTAATATCATGTATGTCTGTTTTTTCTCAAAAAGAAATTTCGGATGTAATTGCACGATATAATAAAAATACGGTACCTTACATTAGCGTAGAAGACACAAAGGATAAAAACGATAGCAGTATAATTTTAGATGCTAGAGAAAAAGCGGAGTTTAACGTAAGTCATTTAAAAAATGCCACTTATATAGGATATAATGAGTTTGATACTGCTCAGTTTCAAGTACAGTTTCCAGATAAAGAAATGCCTATTATTGTGTATTGTTCTTTAGGTATTCGAAGTGAAATCATAGCTGAAAAAATTATGAATTTAGGTTATACCAATGTGCACAACTTATATGGTGGTATTTTTGAGTGGAAAAACAAAGGAAATGCGGTTTTTACCAATGAAGGAGTTGAAACGGAAGAAGTGCATGCCTTTTCAAAAACTTGGGGGAAGTATTTAATCAAAGGAATTAAAGTTTATAATAAAAAATAAATAGAAAATGGAAAAGACATATTATGATCCAGCGGATTTAAAAAAATTTGGAAAAATTGTAGAATGGAGTGAAGAACTTGGGAATAGCTTTTTTGAGTATTATGGAAAAGTATTTGAAGAAGGCAGCCTTTCCGCTAGAGAAAAGTCGCTAATTGCGCTTGCCGTTTCTCATGCCGTACAATGTCCTTATTGTATAGACGCTTATACAGGTGATGGTCTGAAAAGGGGAATTACTAAAGAAGAAATGATGGAAGCCGTTCATGTTACTGCGGCCATTAAAAGTGGAGCGGCTTTAGTTCATGGCGTTCAAATGATGAATAAATATAAAAAACTATCCATGTAGTATTTTCGTATATATGTAAAATAGCTAACATTTTTTAAAAAAGGATTATGCTATTTTTGTTCCTCTCGATACATTGAATAAACAGAAAAATATGTTGAAATCACTTCATGCAAAAGAAAGTCCGTTGTCAAAAACAGATAAGCAATTGGAAATTCTCTCCAGCGGAATTTTTAGAGATGGGTCGTTGCCTACTTTTGCAGATCAGATTAATAAGACTGACCAATTCCCTTTACAACCCCGAAACATTGAAATATTACAAATTAATGTGGGTTATATGTGCAATCAGGTTTGTGCTCATTGTCATGTAGATGCTGGTCCAGATAGAAAAGAAATAATGACAAAAGAGACCATGATGCAAATTTTAGACGTTCTAAAAACAACAGCTGTTACCACTTTAGATTTAACTGGAGGAGCACCTGAAATGAACCCAAATTTTAGATGGTTTGTAGAAGAAGCGTCTAAAACAGGTGTCAAGGATTTTATTGTTAGATCTAATTTGACAATTATTAGAGCTAATAAAAAATATTACGATTTGCCAGCCTTTTTTAAAAAGCACAATATTCATGTAGTAAGTTCTATGCCACATTGGACTAAAGGAAAAACGGATGTACAAAGAGGAGAAGGCGTTTTTGATAAGTCTGTCCAAGCGCTACAAGAATTAAACGCTATTGGTTATGGTATGCCAGATAGTAATTTAAAATTAGATTTAGTTTATAACCCTTCAGGAGCTTTTCTTCCAAGTGATCAATTTTCTATGGAAAAAGATTTTAAAAAAGCGTTAAAAGAAGATTTCAATATTCATTTTCACAACCTATTCGCTATTACAAATTTACCGATTTCTCGATTTCTCGACTATCTTATCGCATCAGATAATTATGAAGATTATATGTATGCCTTAGTAGAAGCCTATAATCCTGCTGCAGTAGCAAATGTAATGTGTACTAATACAATATCTGTTAGTTGGGATGGGTGGTTATATGATTGCGATTTTAACCAAATGTTAGATTTAAAAGTAGCTTCTAAATCAAAACATATTTCAGAATTTAATGAAGCAATTTTAAATAACAGAAATATCGTGATTTCTCAACATTGTTACGGTTGTACAGCAGGAGCAGGAAGTAGTTGTCAAGGTGTTGTAGTATCTTAAAAATGAAAGAAAATTTAATTTTAATATTTACAAGAAACCCCGAATTAGGTAAGGTTAAAACTCGTTTAGCAGCCACTATTGGTAACGAAAATGCATTAGAAGTATACATTTATTTATTAGAGCATACTAAGAAAACGGTTTTAGAAACTAACGTTGATAAGAGAGTATTGTATTCTGAAGTAATCAATAACAATGATATTTGGGATAATCAATTCTTTCAAAAAGGAAAACAAATTGGGAATAATTTAGGAGAACGAATGTATCACGCTTTTAGAGAAGGTTTCAAAGAAGGATATCAAAAGATTGTTATTATAGGTTCCGATTTGATTGCTTTAGAAAGGAATGATATTGATAAAGCGTTCCAAAAGCTAAAAGATCATGATATAGTTCTTGGTCCTGCTCTAGATGGAGGTTATTATTTATTAGGAATGAAAACAATGCATGAAAAAATATTTCAAAATAAAGAATGGAGCACGGCTACCGTTTTTAAAGATACTTTAGAAGATATTTCAGAATTACCATATTATTTGTTAGAAGAGAAAAACGATATAGATACTTACGAGGATATAAAAGAAATACCAGTTTTTAAAAAATATACGATTACATGACACAAGAAATTTTAAATTCAACAACTCAATTTTTACAACAAAAAGGATTTCTTAATCCAGAAATAGGGATAGTTTTAGGCACAGGTTTAGGACAGTTAGTACATCATCTTCAAGTTGAGGTAAGTATCAATTACTCTGAAATTCCAAATTTTCCAGTCTCAACCGTAGAATTTCATTCAGGAAAATTACTATTAGGAATGTTAGAAGGAAAGAAAGTTATAGTAATGCAAGGTCGTTTTCATTTGTATGAAGGCTATAGTTTACAAGAAATAACTTTTCCAATACGTGTAATGAAAGCCTTAGGGGTTTCTAGTTTGTTAATTTCAAATGCTGCTGGTGCTATCAATTTAAATTATAAAAAAGGAGATTTAATGTTGTTGGACGATCATATCAATTTACAAGGAGGTTCTCCTTTGGCTTTTGCAACTGTTTCAGATTTTGGTGAGCGTTTTACAGACATGTGTACCCCTTACGATATTTCGTTGAACACTAAAATATTAGCTATAGCTAATGAGAATAATATTGTTTTGCATAAAGGAGTTTATGCTGCTGTTGTAGGACCACAACTTGAAACCAGAGCGGAATATCGTTATTTGAAAATTATTGGAGCTGATGCTGTAGGGATGAGTACAGTTCCAGAAGTTATTGTAGCAAATCATTTACAATTGCCAGTTATGGCTGTTTCTGTTTTAACTGACGAATGCAACCCAGATGATTTAAAACCTGTAAATATTCCTGAAATTATTGCCGTAGCAGGGGAAGCAGAGCCTAAAATGATCACACTTTTTAAAGAATTAATAAAATCTAAATGAGAAGATATATTGCCGAAATTATAGGAACTTTCGCCATTGTTTTTTGTGGAACTGGTGCTATAATTATCGATCAAGAAACAAACGGAACCATTTCTCATTCGGGTATTGCTATTACATTTGGGTTAATTGTAATGGCAATGATATATGCTTTAGGAAGTATTTCAGGAGCTCATTTTAATCCGGCTGTTACTATTGCATTTTCAATCGCAAATAAATTTAAAAAAAGAGAGATCATTCCCTATGTTATAAGTCAGTTTTTAGGGGCAATATTAGCTAGTGGATTATTATATTTACTTTTTCCATCAAATGCCTTTTTAGGAGCAACTATTCCTTCTGGAAGTAACATGCAATCTTTTATACTAGAATTTATACTTACATTTTTATTAATGTTAGTTATTTTAAGTGTGGCACATGGTTCAAAAGAGCAAGGTATGTTTGCGGGCATTGCGATAGGATCAGTTGTAGGTTTAGAAGCGATGTTTGCTGGGCCCATTTGTGGAGCTTCAATGAATCCAGCTAGGTCCTTAGGACCTGCTTTTGTGGCTGATCAAATGGAGCAACTATGGATCTATTTATTAGCACCTACATTAGGTGCAGCAGTTGCCGTTTTTATCTGGAGTTATCTTACTAATAATAAATTAAAAGAAAAAATAATTAAGCTATGAAAAATTATTTAGACGCTACAAACGATTTGTATAAAAATGCTGCTTTAACTCCTGACGTGGGCTTGTGCTGTACCACAACTCCTATATGGAAATTTCCAGGACTGGAAATTCCTCAAATTATGCAGGAAATGAATTATGGGTGTGGAAGTACTATTGCAGCTCAAGATTTAATTAATAATCCGAAAGTGTTATATGTTGGTGTTGGAGGTGGAATGGAATTGTTGCAATTTGCTTATTTTTCTCGTCAAAAAGGAGGCGTAGTAGGTGTGGATGTTGTAGATGAAATGCTAGAGGCTTCTAGGAAAAATTTTCAAATCGCTGAAGAACAAAACGATTGGTTTAAAAGTGAATTTGTAGAATTAAAAAAAGGAAATGCATTAGAGTTACCTATCGAAGACGAGAGTATAGATGTGGCTGCTCAAAATTGTCTTTTTAATATTTTTAAAACGGAAGATTTAAAAAAAGCATTACAAGAAATGTATCGTGTTTTAAAACCACACGGTCGTTTAGTAATGAGTGATCCCACATGCGAACAGGAAATGAACGCAACACTTCGTAATGACGATCATTTAAGAGCTCTTTGCTTAAGTGGCAGTATTCCAATAAAAGAATATATTAAAGCGCTAACAGACGTAGGTTTTGGAACTATTGAAATTAGAGGTAGACGTCCTTATCGTATTTTGGACCCTGAAAATTATCCTACAGACGAGTTAATTTATATTGAAAGTATTGAAGTATGTGCTATTAAAGATCCTATGCCAGAAGATGGACCGTGTGTTTTTACTGGTAAAGCGGCAATATATTATGGAAAAGAGGATTATTTTGACGATCAAAAAGGACATGTATTGCTAAAAAATCAACCTTTAGCCGTTTGCGATAAAACGGCAAATGCTTTAGCTAGTTTAGGAAGAAAAGATATTTTTATCAGTGAAAGTACATTCCATTATAATGGTGGAGGTTGTTGCTAAAAAGTTCGTTTTTTAAAGTTATGTAATATAGCTAACGTTTTGTTTTTTTGTCGTATCTTACTTTTACCAAATTCAAAAACAAAACAATGAAAAAAACAGCTATTTTAAGTATTGTATGTGCGTTTGGATTTCAATTTACAAATGCACAAAGTCCGTGGACAAGAGAAAAAGGCAGCGCTTATTTACAGCTAGGTGTTACTAGTTTGAGTTATGATGCCCTTCAATTAGATGGTCATAAAGTGGAGAATATAGGTGATTATTCAGATGTTACATTTCAGATTTATTCTGAATTTGGAATCACAAACAAGTTGGAAGCACAATTAATATTGCCTTATAAAACGGCTAATTATGATAACGCAGGGGTTTCACAAAGTATTTCTGGATTAGGTAATGTTTCTCTAGGATTAAAATACAAATTATCGGATGGCAATTGGAAAATTAGTTCAGGAGTTTTATTTACAGCTAATTCGATTAAGAAAGATGAAAGCCTAGTAGTCAGTTCCACAGGAATTAATGCCAATACAATTTTACCTTACGTAAGTATCGGTTCTAGTTATAATAAATGGTACTATTTTGGTATGCTTGGTTATGGTTATATGGACAACGATTATTCAGATTATCTAAAAGCAACCATTGAAGTGGGTTATAATATTATTCCTAAAGGTCATTTAATGTTAGTTTTGGATACCAGAAATCCAATTGCAAAAGAAGATGCTTATTTTAATGATGCCGTTCAGTGGGCTTCTCATTTAGATAGACAAACATATAATGCTATTGGTATCAAAGCTAATTATGAATTTATTCAGGATAAATTTGGGGCTAATTTTTCTACCTTTGGTGCTTTTGGAATAGATAACGCTCCTTTAGCGCCAACTATTAATATTGGTGTTTATACAAAATTATAATAATGAATAAGTATAAAGAAATAATAATAACATCCTATTCAGATTATTTTAATTATCTGAAAAACGAATTGGTTACATTGCACATTGAAAACTATTTTTATGGATTACTCATTATTTCTTTATTGGTTTTTGTTTTAGAAATTGTATTTCCTTGGCGAAAAAATCAAGCCATTATAAGAAAAGATTTTTGGTTAGATACATTCTATATGTTTTTTAACTTCTTTCTTTTAAATCTTATTATTTTAATGGCAATGAATAATGTAACGGCACAGTTGTTTAATGATTTTTTAGCCTTATTTGGTTTACATTTACAATCATTACAACTCCTTGATTTGTCTCAGTTTTCCAAGCCAGTTGCTTTATTAGTTTTCTTTATAATTACCGATTTTATTCAATGGAATACGCATCGTTTATTGCATCGGTTTGAATTCTTTTGGAATTTCCATAAAGTGCATCATTCTGTAAAAGAAATGGGATTTGCAGCTCATTTACGATATCATTGGATGGAACCAGTTGTCTATAAAACATTATTGTATGTGCCCGTTGCCATTATTGGTGGTTTTAGTATTCAAGACGTATTTATTGTGCATTTTATAGCTATTACTATTGGCCATTTAAATCATGCCAATATTGGTTGGGATTATGGACTTTTTAAATATATACTCAATAATCCCAAAATGCATATTTGGCATCATAGTAAAGAAATGCCAAGAAAGTATGGTGCAAATTTTGGTATTTCACTAAGTGTATGGGATTACATGTTTAAAAGCGATTACATTCCAAAAGATGGCAAGGATATTGAACTTGGATTTGAAAACGATGAAGAATTTCCTAAAGATTTTATAAAACAAGAAGCGTATCCGTTACAATTATAAGAACAATTTAATTTTGATGATAATTAATTTTTAGATCTAATAAAGTTGCTAAACAAAAAGCAATAGTTACAATTATGAAAAAATATATTATTCTACTATTTTTCTTTTCAGTACCCATTTTTTCTCAAAATTTTGACTATAAAGAGTATGGCTTATTATTAAGTAAACATGTCTCTAATAAAGGAAATGTAAACTATAGTCTATTGCAATCAAATGTAATGGATCTAAACAAAGTAGTACGTCAATTTGAAATGAACTACCCTACTAGTAAATGGTCTAGAAATGAAATTTTAGCCTATTATATTAACGCCTATAATGTGTATACGTTAAAAAAAATAATTGATAATTATCCTGTAAAAAGTATTAAAGATATTAATAACGCTTGGGATGATAAGTTTATAACTTTGGGTTCTAAGAAAATTTCGTTGACTTATATTGAACACAATATCTTGAGAAAAATGAATGAACCAAGGATTCATTTTGCGATTAATTGTGCTTCTTATTCCTGTCCAATATTAGCTAATGTTCCTTATCTACCAAAAACACTAGATAATCAACTAGAAACTGCTGCTAAAAAATTTATTAATGATAGCACGAAAAATATATTATCGGTAAATGAAATAAAGATTTCTGAGATTTTTAATTGGTTTTCCAAAGATTTTAAAACCCAAAATAACTCTTTAATTACTTATTTGAATCAATTTGCAGACATCAAAATCAATGAAAATGCTAAAATTCGTTATTTAGAGTATAATTGGAATTTAAATGAATAAGCATGATTTCTGTTATCATACCCACTTTCAATGAACAAGAAAATATTGCTATACTATTAGATTATCTCCTAGAAAATAAAGGTGATAACACAATTAAAGAAATTATTTTAGTTGATGGTGGAAGTACAGATAATACGCTTAAGATTGCAAAAATATATAAAAGTATTACCATCTTGCAATCTGAAAAAGGTAGAGCGAAACAATTAAATTATGGTGCTCAATTTGCTAAGGGAGAAATACTCTATTTTTTACACTGTGATAGTTTGCCTCCTAAAAAATTTGATAGTCTTATTATAAATGAAGTAGGGAAAGGAAATTTAGCAGGTTGTTTTAAAATGAAATTTAACTCTAATCATATTGTTTTAAAAATAACACAATGGTTTACACAATTTAATGTAAAGTTTTTTAGAGGAGGTGATCAATCTTTATTTGTTACCAAAAAGATATTTCAAGAAGAGAAAGGCTTTAATGAAAAATATCGAATTTATGAAGATAATGATTTGATTTATAGATTGTATAAGAAAATAGGTTTTACAGTTATTCAGCAACATATCATTACATCTGCAAGACGATATGAGGAAAATGGGTTCTGGAAATTGCAATATCACTTTATGATGATTCATCTACTGTATAATTTAAAGATTTACAACCAAGAGAAAATTTTACAATATTACAGTAGAAATATAAAATAGCTGTCTAAAAAAATAAAGATAAAAAATGTATTTTTAACTACTATATTACTAAAAAGAAAACTAAATTTTTAATCACAAATAAAAAACAACTTATGAAAAAAACGGTATTGAGTATCTTGTTCGGGGCGTTTACATTATTGAGTAATGCTCAAGAATTTGCTAAAATAGATAAAAGCGTTATGGACGCTACCTACTTTCCTGAAAATGCAACAAAAAGAGCATTTATTAAAGATAAAGAAAAACAAGTAGAAGCAGAACCAAAAATAAGAATATTGTATTCTCGTCCGCTAAAAAAAGGAAGAACTATTTTTGGAGACGTAGTTAAATATGGGGAATCTTGGAGAATAGGAGCAAATGAATCTACAGAAATACTATTTTTAACCGATGCAGTTTTTGGTGGAACCAATGTAAAAGCAGGACGATATACACTAATCGCTATACCAAAAGAAAAAGAATGGACTATTAAATTAAACTCCATAAATGATGGTTGGGGTAATTATTCTTATGATGCCTCTTTTGATATCGCAAGTGTTACTGTTCCTACAACAACTTCCGAAAATGAAATTGAAGCGTTATCAATTATAATGTATGAGAAAAGTAAAAATGTAGTACATATTAAAATTGGTTGGGATAAAACAATTGCGGAAATTCCAGTTACTTTGAAATAAACACTTTATAAAATAAACAATAAAACTGATAGTTTTACTATCAGTTTTATTGTTTATGGTAAAATTTGGAAGTGAAAATGAAAAAAAGAACCTAGAAGTTATATGATTTACACTGGTCAAATAAATGAATTCATTCGATTGGAAGAAATAACGCCCAATAATTGTGAATTACTGAAAGAAAAAATTAAAGAAGGACTTAGTATTATTTGGGCAGTTGAAGCATTGCATATTAAAGTAGACGGTGTGGTTACTTTAGTAAAAGAAAATGAAATCATTTTTGTAACCGAATATCATAATGTAGAAATTGTTCAAGTTCAGAAAGTTAGGTTAATTCGATTTAATAGAGCTTTCTATTGTATTCTAGACCATGATAGCGAAGTAGGTTGTAAAGGAGTTTTGTTTTTTGGTGCTGCGCAATTAGCTAAAATTGAAATCCCGAATTTAGAATTTGAAAAATTTGAAACACTTTGGAAAATGTTTGTCATTGAAATGTTATCCAAAGACGATCTCAAAAGCGAAATGTTACAAATGATGTTAAAACGACTGCTTATTCTTTGTATTAGAATTTATAAAGAACAAGCGGAATTAACACATTTTGATAAGCAACAATTTGATATTGTTAGAGAATACAATTATTTGGTGGAAATTCATTTTAGAAGCAAACATCAGGTGTCAGATTACGCTGTTTTATTACATAAAAGCCCAAAAACTTTATCGAATGTGTTTAAAAAAGTGGGTAAAAAAACACCTTTGCAAATTATTCAGGATCGAATTATGTTAGAATCTATTCGATTATTACGCTATACAGATAAATCTATTAAAGAAATTACATATGAAGTAGGTTATGAAGACATTCAAACTTTTAGTCGTTTTTTTAAAAAAATAGAAGGTGTTTCCCCTTCTGAGTTTAAGAAAAAGGGGTAAAGGGAAAAATTAACAAATATCAAGGAAAAAAGGTCTAACCTATGGTTGTTTTTTTGAAACAACTTTGTACTGTTAAATTAAACGAACAATAATTAATTAAATTTTTAAAATTATGTCAAATTTCACAGTACCAACAAGAGAACAAGTATCAGAAAACAACCAAGCAATCTTTGATAACTTACAAAAAGGATTAGGATTTGTACCTAATTTATACGCTTATTTTGCTAAAAATGAGACAGCTTTAGGAGACTATTTAGCGTTGCAAAACAGAAAAAGTACTTTAAAAGCCAAAGAAAGAGAAGTGATTAATTTAGTAACTAGTCAAATAAATAATTGTTTGTATTGTCAATCAGCACACACTGTAATTGGAAAAATGAATGGTTTTTCGGATGAGCAAGTTATTGAACTTAGAAAAGGATTCGCATCTTTTGATTCTAAATTAGACGCTTTAGTTAAATTTGCAGCTTCTGTAGTTGAAAATAGAGGAAAAGCCACAAATGTAGCCAAAGAAAATTTTTTTCAAGCGGGTTACAATGAAGCAAATATGATTGATGTTGTTTTAGTAATAGGTGATAAAATCATTAGTAATTACATTCATAATTTAACTGATTTCGCTATCGATTTTCCTATAGCAACTCCAATTGAAAAAGAATTAGTATAAAAATTTTAGTCTTACTTATTTTTATAAAAAAAACACCCTGTTTCATAAAATAATGAGATAGGGAGTTTTATTTGTTTTTTCAATTTTTAGATGCATTACTGGTTTCAGAATACATTCTTTTTACAATTTCTAATGAGGGTTTGTTTTGAACCGTATAATCACTATCGTTAACCCCTCCTACTGAAGTGTGGTCTTCAAACCATTTCCATAAAAAACCGCCCGCAAACCAATCTTCTTTCCAAAATTGATTGTAAAGTGCTTGTAAGGCATTGGTCTGCGCTTGTAAATTTACCTTTTTTTCTTTTGAAAAATTCCAAGGTTCATGGGTAGTATAATCCGTGCTTTGGTAACCGTATTCGGTAAATAAAACTTTTTTATTGTGTTTTTCAGCAAAGGATTCCATACTGTTTTTATGACGATTCCATTCTTTTTCAAGTAATTCAATAGAAGGTGTTTGCTCATTCGCTAAAGGGAAATAAGCATCAATGCCAATATAATCTAACGTATTAAAAAAAGGAACATTTTGATAGGTGTCCCAATTTTCAGCATAGGTTAATTTTCCGTGATATACTTTTTTTATATCTTGGATTAATGTTTTCCAAAATAAAGGTCTTTTGATAACAAAACTATTTAATTCTGTTCCAATACAAAATAATTCAATGTTTTGATATTCAGCTATGTTAGCATAAAATAGAATGAACCGTGCATAATTTTTTTCTAGGGCTAGCCAATCTTCTTCTGATTTCATTTCAAGATGTCCTGTAAATCCCTTAGGAATCCAAATTTGAGGTTTCAGCATTATTTTAATATTATTGGAATGAAAAAGAGTACTTGCATTTTCAATACCTTCTTTTCGTTCTCCTATCCATTGTCTTTTAGAATTAAAAAAAATAGCGGTATCATTCACAGTTTTCATAAAGGCAAATGGCATCAAAGTAACCCAATTAGCATGGGTTTCTATTACTGGATTTATTTCTTTTTGAGTGGTTAAATTAGGAGAAGCAACAAAGCTTATTCCATTTATTTTATGCTCTTGAGATGAACAAAAGGTAAAAAGAAGAAAGGTAAAATAAAATAACTTTTTCATTTTAAAATAGTAATCAATTTTCAGAAAAGTTTTATGCTATTTTTAGTTTAAACCAAAATGTTTAAATATACAAAATCATTCGAATCATTAAAAAAATCTTTTCTAAAAGCTTATTTATCTTGATTTATCAAATTAGTTTATCTAGAATGGAAAGCTATTTTTAAATAAAAGTAAGATTTCTAACTTTTATTAGTATCTTAAAACTTTATTTTTACCCAGTTAAATTTTTAATATGGAACACATCGTCATAATTGGAAATGGAATTTCTGGTGTTACACTAGCGAGACATATTCGTAAAAATTCAGATAAAAAAATTACTATTATCTCTGCGGAAACAGAATATTTCTTTTCCAGAACTGCGTTAATGTATGTTTATATGGGACATATGAAATTTGAACATACGCAACCATATGAAAACCATTTTTGGAAAAAAAACAGGATCGATTTAGTATTTAAAAAAGTGGATAAAGTACTGCCAAATGAAAATAGTTTGCTTTTAAACGATCAAACGAAATTCTCTTATGATAAATTAGTGATTGCTACAGGTTCAAAGTCAAATAAATTTGGTTGGCCCGGTCAAGATGCTAAAGGTGTTTTGGGATTGTATCATAAGCAAGATTTGGAAGAATTAGAAGTTTTGTCGAAAGAAGCTAAGCATGCCGTAATTGTGGGAGGAGGTTTGATAGGAATTGAATTAGCCGAAATGTTACTTACTCGAAAAATAGGAGTTACTTTTTTAGTGAGAGAAAAGTATTTTTGGGGAAGTGTTTTACCAGAAGGTGAGGCAAAATTAATAGAGAAACATATAAAAGAACATCATGTCGATTTGCGTTTGGAAACCAATTTGAAAGAAATTCTTACTGATGAAAATGGAAGAACGAAAGCAATTCTAACAGAAGAAGGAGATGAAATTGAATGCGATATCGTTGGACTAACGGTAGGCGTTTCACCGAATATTGCTTTTTTAGAAGGTTCTGGTATTGAAACGAACAAAGGTGTTTTAGTAAATCGTTTTTTAGAAACTAATCTTTCAAATATTTATGCAATAGGTGATTGCGCAGAACAAAGAGAAGCTATTGGATACAGAAGACCAGTGGAAGCGGTTTGGTATACAGGAAGAATGATGGGTGAAGTTTTAGCGCAAACTATTTGTGGTAATAAAATGGCATATAATCCAGGACCTTGGTTTAACTCTGCTAAATTTTTGGATATAGAATACCAAACGTATGGTTGGGTTTGGGCAAAACCAAGAGACTATGAGAAACAAATCTATTGGGAACATAAGTCAGGTAAAATAGCCGTTAGAATTGCTTATCATAAAGAGACACAACAGTTTTTAGGGATTAATACTTTCGGTATCAGAATGCGTCATGATTTTTTTGATAAAGTCTTAAGAGAGCAAAAGACAGTAGGTTATGTAATTGATCATTTAAAGCAAGCTAATTTTGATCCTGAATTTTATACACATTATGAGAAAGAAATGACACAGGAGTTTAAATCAGTATTACAAACAGTAAGAGCACACATATGAAGAATTTAAAAATATTACGATTATTAGGTTTAGTTCTTTTTATTGCCGCGATAGTTGCTTTTATAGGAACTTTATTTATTGGTAATTATACCATAACTGAGAAAGTATTAAATACTACTTTTTCGAATAAACCAGAAAGAGTACGTACAACTATAAAAACAGTAGCTCAAGAAAAAGATATCTTAAATAAAGTGTATAATAATGTTTTTGTTTTTGATAAAGAAGTTGGAGTCTTATTAGAAGAGTATAATACTAAAATAACAGATTTAATAGAAAAAGAAAAAGGATTGTCGCAAAATGAAATTGATCAGATTTTTGCTAAATCAATTCAAAATGGTAGAATTAACTACACTAGAGCGGTTGTTGATACTGTTTTTCTGAAAGCACCAGAAAAAGCAAAATTAGTGGATGAAGCGACAAATTGGATGTATGCTGAAAATAGAAATTATGAAAAGGAAACCGATTTTAGAAACGATTTTACTAATAAAATAGCCGATATTAATAGAAATAATGCACAAGAGTTTTTATTGTATCCTAATAAATATACTAAATTTGATCTTACTAAAGCCTCTATTACAGGAACATTACAAGAAAATAAAACTACTTATTTAGGGTTGACTTTTGGTTTAGGAATATTTGGTTCATTATTATTTATTATTACTGGATTGTTTTTGGAACCTTTACCAGGAATCAAAAATAACGGCATCTATTTGTCTGAAGCAACAAATAGAGGTTGGGTCGCTTTTTTTGTTTTTGCTTTTCTAGTTTCATTTTATGTTTTATTATATTTTTTTCCTTTTTACATTGTTAATTGGACGAATATAGTAGATCCTTTAAAATCGCTGTTTATTAGAAATGGCAAAGCATCACAATGGTTTCTTTATGGGGTTTTATATTGTGTTTCTATGCTAGTAATGGGAATTAGAATGTTTATAAAATACCGTCATAATAGTTATCAGGTTGTACGAACAGCAAGCGTTTTATTTTTTCAAATTATTTTTGCTTTTCTTTTGGTTGAAATATTGCCACTATTTGATTTGCCTGGAGTAGATTTAAAAAATGCTTGGCCATTGGATTACAATTTTGTTACTGATTGGAATGTAAAACAACATTTAGAAGCAGGACATTTAGGTAAATTTATGTTGGTTTGGGGTGTTGTTTTAAGTTTAGTGATTGTACCTTTTATGGTCTATTTCTATGGTAAAAGATGGTATTGCTCTTGGGTTTGTGGTTGTGGTGGATTAGCCGAAACATTAGGAGATCCTTACAGACAACTTTCTGATAAGAGATTAATAGCATGGAAAATAGAGCGATGGACTATTTATCCCATTCTTGTTTTTGCAATAGTAATGACCGTTGTGGTTGGATATAATACTTATAATATTGTTTATAATCCTTCAAACATAGGTAATAATACTTTGTTTGGAATTAATGCTTATAAAATTAATGAAGTATATGGCTTTTTGATTGGTTCCATTTTTGCGGGTGTTATTGGAACTGGATTTTATCCCATACTTGGCAATCGTTCCTGGTGTCGATTTGGGTGTCCTTTAGCAGCATATATGGGACTTATTCAGCGATTTAAATCAAGGTTTAGAATCACTACCAATGGGGGTCAATGCATTTCTTGTGGCAATTGTTCAACTTATTGTGAACAAGGCATCGATGTAAGAGCGTATGCGCAAAAAGGAGAAAATATCGTTAGAGCTTCATGTGTAGGATGTGGTGTTTGTGCAGCTGTTTGTCCAAGAGGTGTACTTAAATTAGAAAATGCTCCAGAAAAGGGAAGGATAAAAGCAAACGAAATTTTACTAGGTAATGATATAGATTTGATGGATTTACTTAACAAAAAATAATTTTTAAAACCAAGAACAAAGTTTGGTCGTATATAATTTTATAATTTGGATTACTATTGTTTTTCTTTGAAAATAAGTTTACTTAACGAATAGTAACCCTAGTATTAAAAAACAAAACAAATAAAATATAAGACTATGAGAATATACCTGTCACTTTGCTTATTTTTGATTGTTATTATGTCTGCTTTTGGTCAAAAGACATACATTAAGAATTACTATGATACGGGTGTGTTAAAAGAAGAAGGTTGGGTAGAAAACAACCAAAAAGTTGATTATTGGTTTTTTTATGATAAAAATGGCGTAAAAAAAGAAGAAGGGCATTATGATAAAAATCAAAAAGTAAAATGGTGGATTTTTTATGATGCCAAAGGTAAAGTTGTTAAAAAAAGCGAATTTGAAAATAATAAGTTAAATGGATTTACGATTGTGTACGAGAAAAATAAAATAATACGAGCCGAAGAATATACTATGAATAAGAAAACCAATCAATGGGAAAGTTTGGAAGCTTTTAAAAAAGATAATCCGTTTTTGTTTTTATGATAACACCCAAAATAAAAGTTATTATTCCAGCTTTTAATGAAGAAAAGGCGATTTCTAATGTAATTAAAGAGATTCCTACTCTTGTTTCTGAAATAATTGTGGTAGATAATAACTCCAACGACGCTACGTCAACCGTTGCTAAAACAGCAGGTGCAACTGTACTTTTTGAGCCTAGAAAAGGATATGGTTATGCTTGTTTACGTGGAATGAAATACATTGAACAGCAATTAGAAAAACCAGATATTATTGTTTTTTTAGATGGAGATTATTCAGATTACCCTGAAGAACTGATACAACTTACAACGCCAATTGTAGAACAAAATGTTGATTTTGTGATTGGAGCAAGGGTAAAAGGTTTAAGAGAAACTGGTGCAATGACTCCGCAACAAATTTTTGGGAATTGGCTAGCTACATTTCTTATGAAAGTATTTTTTAAAGCTAAGTTTTCTGATTTAGGACCCTTTAGAGCTATTAAGTATGATAAATTAATAGCTTTGCAAATGGAAGATAAAACGTATGGATGGACCGTAGAAATGCAATTAAAAGTTTTGAAACAAAAAATGTCTTATATTGAAATACCTGTACGGTATAAAAATAGAATTGGTGTTTCTAAAGTTTCTGGAACAGTTAAAGGAACAATTATGGCTGGTGTTAAAATTATTGGATGGATCCTCAAATATAGTTTTAAAAAATAATGACCTATTTAGTACTATCTTATATAATCTTATTTTTTTATAGCTTGGCTATAGTGCTAATTTTTTTCTATAGTTTGGCTCAATTTAATTTGTTGTTAAATTATTTAAAAAGTAAGAAGAAACAGACAGAGAAAGTAAAGTTTGATTTTTCTAAAGTATCAGAAATACCTTTTGTAACAATTCAATTGCCTATTTTTAATGAAAAATATGTAGTAGAAAGATTGTTGAACACGGTTTCTCAATTAGAATATCCAGTAGATAAATTTGAAATACAAGTTTTAGATGATTCTACAGACGATTCTGTACATCAGACAAAAGAAATAATTGAGACTATTGCAGCAAATGGGGTAGCAATACATCATATAAGAAGAAAAAATAGAGTAGGGTTTAAAGCAGGAGCTTTAAAAGAAGGATTAAAAATTGCAAAAGGAGATTTTATAGTCATATTTGATGCCGATTTTGTACCAAATAAAGATTGGCTATTTCAAACAATACCTTATTTTAAAGATGAAAATATTGGTGTGGTTCAAACCAGATGGGGGCATATTAATAGAGATTTTTCATTATTAACAAAAATACAAGCATTTGCCTTAGATGCTCATTTTACTTTAGAACAGGTAGGTCGTAATTCAAAAGAACATTTTATAAATTTTAATGGAACTGCAGGAGTTTGGAGAAAGAGTTGTATACTAGATGCGGGAAATTGGGAAAGTGATACCTTAACTGAAGATCTAGATTTAAGCTACAGAGCGCAGTTAAAAAAATGGCAATTTGTTTATTTAGAAGACATAGAAACCCCTGCTGAACTACCTGCTGTTTTAAGTGCGGCTCGATCACAACAGTTTAGATGGAATAAAGGTGGAGCAGAAAATTTTAAAAAAATGTCAAAAAGAGTTATTGCAGCACATGATATTACTTTAAAAACTAAGTTTCATGGCTTACTACATCTTTTAAATAGTTCTATGTTTTTATGCATTTTTGCTATGGCAATTCTAAGCGTACCTGCTTTGTATATAAAGAATCAATTTCCAGAATTGAAAATTCTATTTAATATAGCGGCTTTTTTTGTGTTAACTTCTATCATTTTCTTTACCTGTTATTGGTTTACTTATAAGAAAATAAATGGAGGAGGAATCGCAAATTTCTTTAAGTACATTCGTATGTTTTTTACTTTTTATACTATAGCAATGGGGTTTTCTTTTCAAAATTCTATAGCTGTTTTAGAAGGATTGTTTGGTAAAAAAAGTGAATTTGTAAGAACTCCGAAGTTTAACATTGAATCTTTAAAAGAAAAATGGAAAGAAAATATTTATCTCTCCAGTAAAATTTCTAAAAATACTATAGTTGAAGGATTGCTAGTTTTGTATTTCTTATTTGGTATTTATAGTGGATACAAACTAAATGATTTCGGACTTTTACCTTTTCATATAATGTTATTTATAGGGTATGGTTATGTTTTTGTTAAATCCTTTAAAACGATTTGATTTTGAAGCAATTGTTATTGCAATATAAGAGTGTTTTTTTTGTGTTTTTTTCTGCCTTAACCTATGTGTTTTTAGGTTATTTTGTTGCAAGAGAAAGTTTTAATCTATTGTTTTCTTTATATACAGTAACTTTTATTGCATTCTATTTTTTATATACTTCGTCTTTTTCAGAACGTCAATTGTTTGCTTTTGGAATTTGCTTTAGAATAATACTTCTTTTTTGTTTGCCATTTTGGTCACAAGATTTTTACCGTTTTATTTGGGATGGAAGAGTATTGCTTTCAGGAATTAGTCCGTATGAATTTAAACCAAATGATATAATTAGCAATGTGCCTATTTTGCAATCTCATGAGTTATATGAAAAAATGGGAAGTTTAAGTGCTTCTCATTTTTCAAATTATCCTCCAGTAAACCAATTTTTATTTGCTATTGTAGCTTTTCTTTCACCAAAATCTATTTTCTTTTCAGCTTTTTTTTTAAAAGTATTTATATTTTTTTCCGACATTGGAATCTATTATTTTGGTAAAAAGTTATTGCAATTACTTTTAGTTGAAACTAAAAATATTTTTCTATATTTTTTGAATCCTTTAGTGATATTGGAATTAGCAGGAAATGCTCATTTTGAAGGAGTAATGTTGTTTTTTTTAATTTTAGGGTTTTATTTTTTCTTTCTAAATAAATGGATTTTAGCAGCTTTTTGTATTGCATTATCTGTATCAGTTAAATTGTTGCCATTATTATTATTACCATTTATTTATCAACGATTAGGATTTAAGAAAAGTTTTTTCTTTTGCTTAGTTGTAATACTATTTAATTGTATACTCTTTTTACCATTTTTAACCAATACTCTTATTCAAAATTATTCAGATACAATCGCTTTATGGTTTGTTAATTTTGAATTTAATGCGAGTTTTTATTATCTATTTAGAACGATAGGGTATTGGATTAAAGGATATAATACAATTGGTATTATTGGTAAAATAACACCAATTTTTGCAGTCATAATGATCTTGTTTTTTGCGTTAGTAAAAGAAAATAGAAAACCGTATTCCTTTTTTAGAAATAGTTTGTTTGCATTAACTATCTATTTTTTTATTTCTACAACAGTTCACCCGTGGTATTTAATTAACTTACTGGTACTTTCTTTGTTTACTAAATTTAGATTTGTTATAGTATGGACTTATACAGTTGTTTTAAGCTATTACGCCTATAGCCAAATACCTTTTCAAGAAAATATGGTTTTTCTTTTCTTGGAATACGGTATTGTGATTGGTGTTTTATACTACGATTTTTTTAAAATTAATAAAAATAAGAGACTAGCATTGTCAAATAATTTAAAAGAATAGAAATTATTTTTTATAATAGTTCCAATGTTCTTTCCAGTGCCATTCCTCTTGATCCTTTTATTAATAACAATGCATTTTGAGGTGTATTTTTGATAAAATGCTTTGAAAAATTTTCAAATGAATCAAAAAATAGAAGGTTACTTTTTTCTATTTTATTAGCAAAAAAGTCTTTGCCAATAAAATAGGATACTATAGTTTCATTTTCTTTTAATAGAGCAACAATTTTTTGATGCTCATCATTACTTTCTTTACCTAGTTCAAACATATCTCCAAAAACAACTATTTTATTTGGATGTTTCAATTGTTTGAAATTTTCAATAGCCGCCTGCATACTACTTGGATTAGCATTGTATGCGTCTAAAATAATTTCGTTGCTGTTTTTTTGAATAAGTTGCGAACGATTGTTTGTGGGGATATATGATTCTATAGCTTCTTTTATATGTTTGGGATTAATTGAAAAATATTCTCCAATAGTTATAGCTGCATTAATATTATTTGCATTATACATGCCAATTAAATGAGAAGAAATAACTAAATTTTTATAAGTCATTTGCACCATAGGATTTACCTTAATATCGGTTACAATAACATCACTTTTTTGTGTTGTAGAGAAAGAATAACGGGTAATAGTTTTTGTCTTTTGTTCTTGTAAAGTATCGTCTAAATTTACAAAAGCTATTTTCTTTTTCTTTTCTAGAAATTGATACAGTTCACTTTTTCCTTCGATAACACCTTCAACACCTCCAAAGCCTTCTAAATGAGCTTTTCCAAAATTGGTAATATAACCAAAATCAGGCTCAGCTATTTCACATAAAAAGGCTATTTCCTTTTTATGATTTGCCCCCATTTCCACAATTCCTATTTCAGTATCTTTTGTAAATGACAATAGAGTTAGTGGAACGCCGATATGATTATTTAGATTGCCTGAGGTTGCAGTTGTTTTGTATTTTTTTGATAAAACAGTATTAATAAGTTCTTTTGTAGTTGTTTTACCATTGCTTCCTGTTAATGCAATTATTTTTGTTTGAAGCTCTTTTCTGTGATAATTGGCTAGTCTTTGTAAGATAATTAAAGTGTCAGAAACTAAAATTGTCTTCCCTTCAATTTGATAATTAGGGTTGTCAATTAGTACATATTTTGCTCCTTTTTTGATGGCCTCTTTTGTAAATGTATTAGCATCAAAATTAGCTCCTTTTAAGGCAACAAAAAGATCGTTTTTTTCAATCTTTCTTGTGTCAGTTATGACTCTGTTACATTCTAAAAACTTTTCGTATATTTTATCGATATTCATAAAGCGAATATACTAAAAAAGCCCATTTTTTTAAAAAAATGGGCTTTTTAATATGAAAATTAATTTGTCTTAGAATTTTGGATTACCTCTAGGCGTTTTCTTGTTAGATTTTGGACCTACTTTAGACATAGCATTTCTAAATCCAATATAGTCGGTTGCCATATCTTGAGGGAAGTATCTTCTTGACGCTGGGTCTAACCAGTATGCTCTATCTCTCCAAGAACCACCTTTGTAAACTCTTACTTCATTGTTTACAAGAGTTGTTCTTTTGTCTGACTGGTCATATTTTTTCTCTAATTTACCTGTTGCCGAATCTACAGCTATTGAATGTCTTGGAGATTCATACATTCTCTTCGTTTTATCTTCTTCTTCATCATCTGAACCAAAATTAAAGAATCTTGTAGAAGGCTTGTCTCCATCTCTATAATCTCTATTGTCAGATGTTGAGAAGTTTTGTCTTAAATATGTCTCATTATCATCAACTGGAACTTGTGCAATTTGACCAGGGAAGTTTCTAGCTAAAATTTTACCATTACTTAATGTGTCATATTTTACATTTTCAGCTGTTACAACTTCAACAACTCCATCTTCGCCAATTTTATTTTTCATGTAAACATTACCTCTGTAGTAATTGAAGTCATTTGCTTCGTCATCAACCATAGGTCTGTAAACATCTGCTACCCATTCAGCTACATTTCCAGCCATATCATAAAGACCAAAATCGTTTGCAGGATAACTTTTTACTTTGTTTGTAATATCCGCTCCGTCATCGCTCCAACCAGCAACTCCACCATAATCACCTCTACCTTGTTTAAAGTTTGCTAACTGATCACCTCTTTGTTGTCTTTTGCCAGATCTTGTGTATTGACCATTCCAAGGGTATTTCTTTTGACCTTTATAAATATTAAATTCTCTGTTTCCTACTAATGCGCTTGCAGCATATTCCCATTCTGCTTCGGTTGGAAGTCTATACTCTGGTAAAATTAAACCTGAATTAATTTGCGCATACACATTTTTAGCAGTATCAGCAACTTCTTTTCTTCCGCCATTCATTTCTCTTTTTAAAACAATGTCTTCATTACCTCCATATGTTTTAGTTGGTGAAGCTAAATAGGTTTCTGTGCTAAATGTTGATTCAGCTGTAACTTCTGAACCTAACTTAACTTTAGAATCTTTTTTCAAATAACCGTTTTTTTCTAACATGTTTTCGTTAACACGGTCTGTTCTCCATTTGCTAAATTCAACTGCTTGAATCCAGTTTACACCTACTACAGGATATTCAGCATATGCTGGATGTCTTAAGTAGTTGTTTGTCATAGTTTCGTTATAACCAAGGCGGTTTCTCCAAACCAATGTGTCTGGAATTGCCCCTGTATATATGTTTTTATAATTTTCTTCTGTAGGTGGGAAAACAGTTTTTAACCAAAATAAGTATTCTGTATACATTAAATTAGTTACTTCTGTTTCGTCCATGTAAAAAGATTGAATGTGTTGCTGACTTGGTGTGTTATTCCAATCATGCATTACATCATCTTGCACTTTACCCATTGTAAATGTACCACCTTCGATTGGCACCATTCCTGGAGGTGTTTCTTGTTTTGTAAACTTAGAATTGTGTTGGAAACCACCGTTTTTGTCGTTGATTTTCCATCCAGTAGCTCTTGAGGCTCCTTTTGTGCTAGAACTTTTGCTACAGCTGCTCAAACCAATAGTTATTGATAGTATCAATAACGCCTTCAAAGTCATAATTTGCTTAATTTTCATACTCTAGTAGGTAATAAATTTAGTGTCGCAAGATAGTAATTATGTGTTAATTTGCAACATGATTTTTAAAAAATCTAAAAAAAAATTAATTTTATGTTAAAATCGCTTAATAACAACGAATTATTTTATTTTTTATTGTGTTGTAGTATATTTAATTTTTTTTGTTCTCTTTGTAATATTAAAATATTAATTGCGTTATTCTACTAATGAAAAAGAAAATTATATATTTCTTTCTATTGATTTGTGTTGTTTCTGTAGCACAAAATAGTAAAGTTGTTTCCTTGAATTGGAAAGGATTTGAAGTTTATTCAAATGGAGATTATACATTTAAATGTCCTAGGTTTACGGGCGATTTTTTTAGTTTAGATTTAAATAATCATACTGTTTCTTATAACGAAGAAGCATTTGTGTCTCAATTGATAGATGAAAATTCTTTAGTTGTAACTAATGTTAGTTATCAGAATATTTTACCTGAAGAGTTGTTTGATTTGGATATACAAAAAATACCTACTTCAATAAATCCTAGGATAGAGTCTTTTTATGCTAGGGATCAAATAATTTCTTTGTTTAGTTTTTCGCCAATTATTAAAAATAATGGTGTTTTTCAAAAAGTTGTTTCTTTAAGTTATGCCTATAATTTTAAAACAGGTAATAATCGTTTTTTTAGCACCCAGAGTATTACAAATTCAGCATTTGCAACTGGGAGTTGGTACCGATTTTATGTTGAAAAATCTGGTGTTTATAAAATATCAAAATCGTTTCTTCAAGGTTTAGGATTTGATGTGAATGTTGATCCTAGGACTATTAAGATTTTTGGTAATGGAGGAAGAATGTTGCCATTGTTAAATGATACAGCTTATCCAGACGATATAGCTGAAAATGCCATACGATTTGTGGGTGAAAATGACGGTGTGTTTCATGATTCGGATTATATTCTTTTTTATGCGGAAGGGGTAGATACATGGAATGCTGAAAGTTTAACTAAAATAAATCTTTTTTCAAATAAATCTTATTACTATATAACTTCTGGTATGGGTCAGGGAAAAAGGATAACAGCTGCTTTAGAACCTACAAATTCTGCATCTTTAACTTTTTCAAACTTTGATGATGTTATCATTTACGAAAAGGATCTGGTTAATGTGGCTAAAGTAGGGAGAAGATGGTTTGGAGAAGAGTTTAATATTAATAACAATCAAACTTTTAATTTTTCTATCCCAAATGTTGATGCTTCCGAACCTATAAATTTGAAGATTAATTTTGCTTCTGTTTCTTTTGGAAATTCTTCTTTTGCTGTAAAAGTAAATAATCAAGCCTTAGGTACGGTCTCTTTTCCTGTGGTGCAAAGTGGCGGAACAGCAGAAGGTTTTGAGAATGTATTTAATGCTACTTTTAGTGCAGCATCATCTGTGAATATCGACTTAACATACAATAATGGAGGCGTGCCTTCTTCAAATGGTTTTTTAGATTTTATAATGTTAAAGGCTAAAAGAAATTTGCAAGGTTATGGCAAGCAATTTGAGTTTTTTAATAATGAGGAGGCAAATAATATAGGAGTTGGTGAGTATGTGGTTTCCAATGCTACTTCTATTAATGAGGTTTGGGATGTGACGGATATTTATAATGTTACTAATTATGTGAATAATAACCAGTCTAGTTTTTCTTTTAAAGTAGATCTGGGGTTTCAAAAAAAATATATCGCTTTAGATGACTCCGATTTCTATACGCCTTTAAAAGATGCGGTTACACGTGTGGCTAATCAAAATTTAAAAGGAACTATTTTTAATGATAATCAGGGTAATTTTCAAGATATTGATTGTTTAATTATTACACCTTCTTTTTTAGTTAATCAGGCAGAAAGATTGGCTAATTTTCATAGAAGCAATTCAGGATTAGTGGTTCGAGTGGTTAGTTTAGAATCCATTTATAAAGAATTTAGCTCAGGTAAACAGGATGTAGCAGCGATTCGGAATTTTGTAAAATATGTCTATTGGAATGCTTCAGACTCGTCAAGAAGAGTAAAATACTTAAACCTTTTTGGCGATGCTTCTTATGATTATAAAGATAGAGTTCCAAATAATAGTAATATTGTTCCCACATTTCATGGATTTAATCCCAATAGTTCAGAGGTAAACAATTCTTCTAATATGTCGCTTTTTTCGGCTTTTATATCAGATGATTTTTTTACATTAATGGATAATGGAGAAGGTCCAATGACTTCTACTATGGATGGAATCGATATCGCTGTGGGACGAATGATTGTTTCTTCAGTTCAACAAGCGAAACAAATGGTTGATAAAGTGATAGATTATTATGATGAACAATCCTATGGTAGATGGAGAAATAGTTATGTTATTTATTCTGATGATGCTGATACAGAAGGAGATGCACAGTTGCAGTTTGCTTTAGATGATTTGGCAGATGATTTAATTGCGGCAAAACCATTTGTGAATGTAAAAAAAATCCATACAGACTCTTATGTTCAACAAGTTGCGGCTGGAGGGGAGCGTTATCCAGATGCTAAAAGTGATTTCTTAGACGCAATACAGTTAGGTGCTCTAGTGGTTAATTATTTGGGACATGGTAATGAAGAATCATTAGCTAGAGAAAGATTGTTTGAAAAATTAGATGCTCAAAATCTTTATAATCCTTACAGGTATCCTTTGTTTATAACTATTACTTGTGATTTTACTCGATTCGATGATCCTAATCGTTTTTCAGGTGGTGAGTATTTGTATTGGAATGCGCAAGGTGGAGCAGTAAGCCTTATTGCAACTACAAGATTAATAGGTGTAACTACTGGTTTGGTAATGAATGATTATTTGAATAGTTATTTGTATGCTTTTGGGACTAATAATTATCCTACCATAGCAGAAGCATTGAGAATGGCTAAACTTCAAAACGGAACATCATCTAATAGAAGGGTAGTTTTTTATATTGGAGATCCTGCTTTGAAATTAGCAATACCAAAGCCTAAAGTAGTGCTTACAGAGGTTAATGATATTCCAATTAATCAATTTAATGGAACTTTTCAAGCACTAAGTTTGATGAAAATCAAGGGTAGTATATTAGATGAAAACGACGTTGTAATGACTGGTTATAATGGTGATTTAGCCGTTCAGATTTTTGATAAAGATATTAATAGAAGTACTTTAGGAAATAATGGAGCTAGTGATGCTTCAGGGATTATAATTATGGATTTTACCACAATTGGAGAAACTATTTTTAGAGGTAATGCTTCCGTAAATAATGGAGTTTTTGAATTAAGTTTTGTGGTGCCTCAAGATATTAAAATTCCCGTAGGGAACGGTAAGATTAGTTTTTATGCTAAGAGAAATAATCCGATTTTAGAAGATCAAACGGGTTATAATAAAGATATTTTAATAGGAGGAGTAAATGCTAACGCTCCAGCAGATAATGCGCCGCCAGTAGTAAGATTGTATTTAAATGATGAAAGTTTTGTTTCTGGAGGAATTTCAAATTGTTCCCCTATATTGTTAGCGTTTTTAGAAGATGAAAATGGTATTAATACGGCAAGTGGCATAGGTCATGATATTGTTGCGATTTTAGATGGAGATGAATCAAATCCATATATTTTAAATGATTATTATGAAACTGAAAATGACGATTTTACTAAAGGGAAGGTGCGATATCAGTTTCGAAATCTAACGTCAGGTTTGCATACCATACTTTTTAAAGCATGGGATGTTTATAATAATTTGGTAACGGCTGAAATTCAGTTTAATGCAGTTTGCGGGAGTGAAAATATTGCCTTAGAGCGTGTTCTAAATTATCCGAATCCTTTTGTTAGTTATACTGAGTTTTGGTTTACTCATAATAGACCTTTTGAATCTTTAGATGTGCAAGTGCAAATTTTAACCATTACTGGAAAACTGATAAAAACAATTAATCAACAAGTAATGACTGAAGGCTTTTTGTGTAGAGAATTAAAATGGGATGGGAAAGATGATTTTGGAGATAAAATAGGAAAAGGCGTTTATGTGTATAAGCTTACAGTGCGATCTTCTTTAACTGGAGATACAGCAGAAAAATATGAGAAACTTGTAATACTATAATAAAATATTATATTTGTCTAATTTAATTTACAATTCTAATGAAGAAAATAGCAGTTTTATTAATTCTATTTATAACTGGTCAATATGTAAAAGCTCAGGAAAGAGTAATTACAACAGGGGTTCCTTTTTTATTAATTGCTGCAGATGCTAGATCTGCTGGTATGGGAGATATGGGGGTGGCAACTTCTACAGACGCTTTTTCTCAACAACATAATCCAGCAAAATATGCTTTTTCTTTGGAAAAACAAGGTTTTTCGTTGAGTTATACGCCCTATTTGACAAGTATCGCAAATGATATTTCCTTAGGTCAAGTTACTTATTTTAATCGAATCAATGAACGTAGTGCTTTTGCGGCTTCTTTACGTTACTTTGGGCTAGGTGATATACAGTTAACGAATGCACAAGGAGAACTTCAAAATACAGTTTCGCCAAATGAATTAGCTTTAGATGGTTCTTATGCTTTGAAATTAAGCGAACGATTCTCTATGTCAGTTGGAGGACGATTTATACGTTCTAATCTAAAAATTGCTACAGATAATAATGACGCAACAGCAGCTTCAACTTTTGCAGTTGATATTTCTGGATATTATCAATCTGAAGAAATAGCTTATAATGATTTTAACGGAAGATGGAGAGCTGGTTTTAATTTTCAAAATCTAGGTCCTAAGATTAACTATGATAACGATAAGTTAGATGAGAATTCAAATTTTATTCCGTCTAATATGAGATTAGGTGCTGGTTTTGATTTTATTTTTGACGAATATAATAAAGTAGCAGTAGGAGTGGAAGTAACTAAATTATTAGTGCCAACACCTCCAAAGAGAATTAATTCTGGTGATTTGAAAGAAGATGGAACAGCATATACTCAAGCTGAAGCTGATACTGCTAATAGTCAGGCTATTATTGATTATAGAAAAACAGGCTGGGTGAGTGGTATTTTTAAATCTTTTGGTGATGCGCCAGATGGATTTAGTGAAGAGTTAAAAGAATTTACTTATGCTTTAGGTGCTGAATATGCTTATCAAGATTCTTTTTCTTTAAGAACAGGCTATTTTCATGAAAGTGAAACAAAAGGAGCTAGAAAATATTTTACTTTAGGTGCAGGGTTTAAATACAATGCTGTTAAAATAGATGTTTCGTATTTGTTTTCAGCATCAAAAGTTAGAAACCCATTAGAAAATACATTGCGATTCTCATTATCATTCAATTTTGGTGATGGCTATGATGAATTATAATAATAACAATTAAAAAATGAAACATCCAAATTCTTAAAGAGTTTGGATTTTTTTTCCTATATATATGAAGCAAATTACATTTACAACAACATTTTCAGTGTTTGATTCTTTAGAAGAACTTGATGTAAAAGATAAAACAATCATGTTGCAAGCAATAGAAGCTAGAAAAAAGGCCTATGCTCCTTATTCAAAATTTCAAGTAGGTACTGCAATATTATTAGATAATGGAGAAATTATTCTGGGTTCTAATCAAGAGAATGCAGCTTACCCTTCAGGATTGTGCGCAGAAAGGGTTGCTATCTTTTATGCAGGGGCAAATTACCCTGATGCTAAAGTCTTGAAATTGTTTATTTCTGCCTCACCAAAAGATAGAGAACTAGAAGATCCAATTCCACCATGTGGTTCTTGCAGACAATCTATTGCTGAATATGAGATGAAACAAGATTCAGGAATTGAAATTTATTTTATGGGATCAAAGGGTAAAGTATACCATTCAAATTCCCTGCAAAATCTATTGCCTTTCCTTTTTGAAAAAAAGCATCTATAACGATTTCGTTGATAAAAAATAACATATTCGTAATAAAATAAAGAAAATTGATAAAAATTAATTTTTTCAATAAGCTTCTATGTAGTATTTTTGCTTTTTGTAAAATTTTTCAAATTAAGTTTTATCTTTTTTTGTAAAATAATCCAATTTAATTCATAAACAAATGAAACCAATAACTAAAGAAGTTTACCTAAAGTGGTATGAGGAAATGCAATTTTGGAGAAAGTTTGAAGACAAACTTGCTGCACTTTACATTCAACAAAAAGTAAGAGGATTTTTACATTTATATAATGGACAAGAAGCGGTATTAGCTGGTGCTTTACATGCAATGGATTTATCTAAAGATAAAATGATTACGGCGTATCGTAATCACGTTCAGCCTATAGGAATGGGAGTTGATCCAAAAAGAGTTATGGCTGAGTTATTAGGTAAGGCTACAGGTACTTCTCAAGGATTAGGTGGGTCAATGCATATTTTTTCTAAAGAGCATGGTTTTTATGGTGGACATGGAATAGTTGGAGGGCAAATTCCACTTGGTGCAGGACTAGCTTTTGCAGATAAATATTTTGAAACAGGAGGAGTTACTTTAACATACTTTGGTGATGGAGCTGCAAGACAGGGATCGTTACATGAAACGTTCAATATGGCGATGAACTGGAAATTGCCAGTAGTATTTATTGTAGAAAATAATGGTTATGCAATGGGAACTTCGGTAGAACGTACTGCAAACCATACAGATATCTGGAAATTAGGATTAGGTTATGAAATGCCTAGTGGACCAGTAGATGGAATGAATCCAATAAAAGTTGCAGAAGCGATGCATGAAGCGATTGAAAGAGCAAGAAGAGGCGACGGTCCAACATTCTTAGAAATGAAAACATACCGTTATCGAGGACATTCTATGTCTGATGCGCAACACTACAGAACTAAAGAAGAAGTAGAAGAGTATAAAAAAATCGATCCAATTACTCAAGTTTTAGATATCATAAAAGAAAATGGTTATGCTACAGAAACGGAAATTGAAGCGATTGATAGCCGTGTAAGAGATTTGGTCGAAGAATGTGAGAAATTTGCTGACGAATCACCTTATCCAGAATTGAATGTGATGTACGATGTAGTATACGAAGAAGAAAATTATCCATTTTTACCTCATAAATTATAAGTATTATGGCAACAGTAATAACAATGCCGCGTTTAAGCGATACAATGACAGAAGGAACCGTGGCAAAATGGCTTAAAAAAGTTGGTGACAAAATAGAAGAAGGCGATATTTTAGCTGAAATTGAAACCGACAAAGCTACTATGGAGTTTGAATCTTTTAATGCAGGAACTCTTTTGTATATTGGGATTAATGAAGGAGAAACTGCAGATGTAGATTCTCTTTTGGCAATCATTGGCAAAGAAGGTGAAGATGTTTCAAGTTTATTAAGTGGTGCTAACACTGAAAATAATACTGATTCAAAACCAGAAACAAAATCAAAAACGGAAGAATCTAATATTGAAAAACCAGCAAGCGGAAAATCAGAATTACCTAAAGGAGTTATTGTTGTAACAATGCCTCGTTTAAGTGATACTATGACAGAAGGAACTGTAGCTACTTGGTTGAAAAAGGTAGGTGATATCATTTCTGAAGGAGATATCCTAGCTGAGATTGAAACCGACAAAGCTACTATGGAATTTGAATCATTTAACGCAGGAACTTTATTGCATATTGGTGTTCAAGAAGGTGAATCTGCTCCTGTAGATAGTATTTTAGCAATCTTAGGACCTTCAGGAACAGATATTTCAGGTGTAGTTGCAAATTATAAATCAGGTGATTCTGGGAGCGCCGAAAATAAAGAAGCTCAAGAAGAATCTAAACCGATTGAGTCTGCAACTTCAGTACCAGTTCAGAATACACATTCTGCTTCTAATGGTAGGATATTTGCTTCCCCTTTAGCCAAAAAAATAGCAGAAGAAAAAGGAATTAATTTAACCGAAGTTAAAGGTTCTGGTGAAAACGGTAGAATAGTAAAATCTGATGTAGAAAACTTTACGCCAAATACAGTTGCTACCACGTCAAAAGTAATAGAACCTGTAAAAGAAGCTTCAAATGCAGTGGCAGATGTGAAGCCTTTTGTGCCTGCTGGCGAAGTGTATCAGGAAGAAGTGAAAAACTCTCAGATGCGTAAGGTAATTGCAAAACGATTAGCTGAATCAAAATTCTCAGCACCACATTATTATTTAACTATAGAGTTAGATATGGATAATGCAATTGCTTCTCGTGAAATGATTAATAGTATTCCAAATACTAAAGTTTCCTTTAATGATATGGTTATTAAAGCAAGTGCGATGGCTTTAAAGAAACATCCGCAAGTAAATTCACAATGGAAAGAAGATGCTATGATTTTAAATCATCATGTAAACATTGGAGTTGCGGTAGCTGTTGAAGATGGATTAGTTGTCCCTGTGTTGAAATTTACAGATCAAATGACATTAACTCAAATTGGAGCAAATGTTAAAGATATGGCTGGAAGAGCTCGTGTGAAAAAAATTCAACCTGCAGAAATGGAAGGTAGTACTTTTACAATTTCAAATTTAGGAATGTTTGGTATTCAGTCTTTTACTTCTATTATCAATCAACCTAACTCAGCTATTTTATCTGTAGGTGCTATTGTTGAAAAACCAGTAGTTAAAAACGGACAAATTGTGGTTGGAAACACCATGACTGTTACCTTGGCTTGCGATCATAGAACTGTTGATGGTGCAACGGGAGCACAATTCTTACAAACGTTTAAAGCGTTTATGGAAAATCCAGTAACGATGTTAGCATAATTATTATATTTAAATATTTGAAAGGGCTCTGTATTTCAGAGCCTTTTTTTTATGTGTAAAACTCAGTTAGGTAGTGTAACTAACATTTATTGAGTCGTTTAGTACGTATTTTTGCCTTGTTAAATGATGAAATTATGAAAAAAACTGTCTTTATTTGGATTCTTAAGTGTGTAGCAGCTATTATACTATTACAAACTTTATTTTTCAAATTTACTGCTGCACCAGAAAGTGTTTATATTTTTTCTACTTTAAATGCAGAACCTTTTGGTAGAATAACTTCTGGAATTATCGAATTAATAGCCTCAATCTTAATTTTAGTTCCTAAAACAACTTTAATAGGAGCAATTCTTGGTGGAGTAACAATGTTGGGAGCTGTGTTTTCTCATCTAACTATTTTGGGTGTTGAAGTTCAAGATGACGGCGGAACTTTATTCATCTTAGCAGTAATTACTTTAATCTCCTGCTTAATACTAATTTATTTTTACAAAGACAACTTTACTAAACTTCTCCAATTTAAGATGTAGTTTTCAATTCTTATGCTTTAAAACCTAAGTTTTGTCGGGATTTTATTATTTTTACGAAAATAAATATAGGAATGAAAAAAATATGTTTTATTGTAAGCTTAGTTTTGTTAGCTTGTAATGGTTCGAAATCAACGGTTTCTAATGAATTGAACACAGTTTCCCAAAGTATCAGTGGAAGTGAAAATTCTTTTGCAAATCAAGAAGATATAGCAAAGACACTTCAGTTTTTAACTTCAGATGAACTGGAAGGTCGTAATACAGGTAGTAAAGGAATTGAAAAAGCAAGTTACTTTTTAGAAGGTGTTTTCAAGCAAAACAAAGTAAAACCTTATTTTAAAAGCTATAGAGACACCCTTTCAAATTATGATTTACCCGCTTATAATATCGTTGGCTATATAGAAGGAAATGATCCTAAATTAAAAAATGAATTTGTTGTTATAGGAGCACATTATGATCATATAGGTAGAATTACACCAGTAAATGGAGATGATATTGGTAATGGAGCCAATGATAATGCTTCAGGAACAACGGCGGTTACTGAAGTTGTAAAATATTTTGCAAAACATAAAACTAATAAAAGAAGCATTATTTTTGCTTTCTTCTCAGCAGAAGAAAAAGGATTATTAGGTTCTAAACACTTAGCAAAGAAATTAAAAGAGCAAAATCTTAATTTATATTTTATGTTTAATTATGAAATGATTGGGGTAAAAATGAATAGAGAAGATATGTTACTTTATTTAACTGGTTTTGGTAAAAGTAATATGGCGCAAAAAATGAATGAATATGCAGGTGAAAATTTGATAGGCTATATTCCTGCAGAAACTCAGTATCAATTATTTAGAGCATCTGATAATTATCCTTTTTATACCGAATTTGAAGTTCCAGCTCAAACCGTATCTACCTTTGATTTTGAAAATTTTCAATTTTACCATCAGCCAGATGATGAATTTGAATTAATGGATACCAAACACATGACGAATGTGGTTAATAAAACGATTCCAGTTTTAGAAAAAATGATGAATGCACCAAGCAAAGAAATTCAGATGAAATAAGCATAAAAAATGCTTCTAAAAATGAAAAATTAACTAATGAAAGATTATCATTATGTTTTTTACTTTCAAATTTTAAATAAATGAAAAACATTATAATAACAGGAACTTCCAGAGGTATTGGATATGAATTAGCTTTGTTGTTTGCCAATCAAGGACATCAAGTAGCGGCTGTTTCAAGAAAACAACCTCAAGAATTTCTTGAGAATAAAAATATAACTTGTTTAGGAATTGATATTTCAAATGAAAAGGAATTACTACAAGTTAAAGAGTTTGTTGAAAAATCATGGAATAGTAATGTAGATATAGTCATACATAATGCAGGATTACTTATTGGGAAGCCTTTTGCTGAACTAACTTCTGAAGATTTTGAACAAGTTTATAAAGTTAACGTTTTTGCTGTTGCAGCATTAACCCGTATCTGTATTCCTTATTTGTCTAAAGGGAGTCATGTGGTCACCATAAGTTCTATGGGTGGTATTCAAGGAAGTATGAAGTTTCCAACTTTAGCAGCTTATAGCTCTAGTAAAGGAGCAGTAATAACGTTGTCTGAATTGTTAGCCGAAGAATACAAAGAAAAAGGAATTGCTTTTAATGTTTTAGCACTTGGCGCTGTCAATACAGAAATGCTACAAGAAGCTTTTCCAGGATATCAAGCACCGCTTTTAGCTAAAGAAATGGCAACTTATATTTTTGATTTTAGTTTAACGGGTAATAAATATTACAACGGTAAAGTTTTGCAGGTTTCATCTACAACACCTTAAAAATTGAGCGACGTTTTACAAAAATATTTACCTGAACATGCGGTTCAATCTTGTTTTGAATTAATCAAAAACAATCACGTTCATTTAAAAATCGTAAATGAACGAGTAACTCGTCATGGTGATTATAGAAAAGATGCGAATGGGTATCATCAAATTACAGTAAATGCCAGTCTCAATAAATATCGTTTCCTAATTACTCTAGTTCATGAAATTGCACATTTAGTTGCCTTTGAAAAATACGGGAGGTATATTAAACCTCATGGTGATGAATGGAAACTCACGTTTAGACAATTGATGTTGCCATATATACGACCTGAGATTTTTCCAAATCAATTGTTACCATTATTAGCTCGTCATTTTAAAAATCCGAAAGCAAGTAGCGATACAGACGCTACACTATCTTTGGCATTGAAGCAGTATGATGAAAAAGAATCAGATAAGAATTATATTTTTGAAATTCCGTATGGAGCTTATTTTAAAATTCATAATGGGCGAGTTTTTAAAAAAATAGCACTACGCGTAAAACGGTATGAGTGTATTGAACTACAAACGGGAAGAATTTTTCTTTTTCAGCCCAACGCAGAAGTAGAATTGGTGGCCAATTAAATGGTTTATTAGTTCAACGAAAGTTTTGATATTAATATTATAATTTCAATTTTTGCAGGAATTTATCTATTTTCTGAATTGCTATTTTTTGGCATTATATTTTTAAGTATATTTAAAGTTATAAAAAGAACCCTTTTAAGGTATATATGAAAAACAACAATTATTACGCAATAATAATGGCTGGTGGTGTAGGTTCGCGTTTTTGGCCAGTAAGTACAACCGAATTTCCAAAACAGTTTCACGACATGTTAGGAACTGGAGAAACGCTGATTCAAAAAACATTTTCCAGATTAAGTAAACTCATTCCTTCTGAAAATATTTTGGTTTTAACCAATGAAAAATACAACGACTTAGTATTAGAGCAATTGCCGTCAATTCAACCGAATCAGGTTGTTCTTGAACCTGCTATGCGAAATACAGCACCCTGTATTTTGTACGCTTCTATGAAAATTAAAAAAGAAAACCCAGACGCTTTGCTTATTGTTGCTCCGTCAGACCATTGGATAGAAGATGAAACTGCTTTTGTGCAAAATGTGCAACAATCTTTTGATTATTGTACTTCAAATAATGCATTAATGACTCTTGGTATTCAACCCACTTTTCCAAATACTGGTTTTGGGTATATCGAATTTGATAAATTAGATATAAATCCAATAAAGAAAGTAAAACAGTTTAGAGAAAAACCAGATTATGAAACAGCGAAATCTTTTTTAGCAAGTGGTAATTTTCTTTGGAATGGCGGTATTTTTATTTGGAGTGTTTCTTCGGTTTTAGAAGCTTTTGCAACATTTCAACCTGAAATGAATGCTCTTTTTGTCTCTGGTTTTGAGAGCTACAATACGATAGCTGAAAAAGAATTTATTGCTCAAAATTATCCTTTAGCCGAAAATATTTCTATAGATTATGCTATTTTGGAAAAAGCATCGAATGTGTATGTCTTACCTGCAACTTTCGATTGGAATGATTTAGGAACTTGGGGGTCTTTACACGAAAAATTGGATAAAGATTTCAATAATAATGCCGTTGTAAATGCTACTGTAATATTAGAAAACGCTTCTAACAATATCATTAGGACTGAAGGTAAAAAGCTCGTGGTTGTGGATGGTCTTGATGATTTTATAATTGTTGATAAAACCGATACTTTATTAATTTATCCAAAAAGTAAAGAGCAAGAAATCAAAGGAATTGTAAGTAAACTACAATAAATTAAACATGGAAAATAATACTCCGTTAAATTTCTCAGAGATAGTTAAACAGATAAAACAATTTGTAATTAGTATTTTTGATATCTCAAGAGATTCAGATAAGACCAATACTATTGAAGATATAAAAGCAGGAATTTACATGAAAGGCGCTACTGCTTGGGTACTTATATTTTCTATTCTTATTGCATCGGTAGGTTTAAATACAAGTTCTACCGCTGTGGTTATCGGAGCCATGTTAATATCTCCTCTAATGGGACCTATTTTAGGAATGGGTCTTTCTTTAGGTATTAATAATATTGATTTGTTAAAGAAGGCTTTGAATAATTTTGCCGTAATGGTTATTTTAAGTTTACTAACTTCTTTTTTGTTTTTCAGTATTCCAATTTTCCAAAATGAAACTCAAGAATTAATTGCGCGAACTTTTCCAGATGTTCGAGATGTAATTATAGCATTGTCTGGTGGTCTATCTTTAATTATAGCCATAAGTCAACGAAATAAGTTGTTTAATGCTATTGCAGGTGTTGCTATTGCTACTGCTTTAATGCCACCTTTATGTACTGCGGGTTATGGCTTAGCAACGGGTAAATGGGACTTTTTCGGAGGTGCTTTGTTTTTATTTTCAATTAATACTATTTTTATTGCTTCTGCAACCTTTCTAGTCGTTCGTTTTTTGAAGTTTCCTTATGAGGAATACGCCAATTCGAAAAGAAGAAAGTTATTATCTCGTGCTATTTCGTTTTTAGCTTTAGCAATACTTATTCCAAGTGTATATATGTTTTATCAATTGTATAAACAATCTGATTTTGGTCAGAAAGTAGATACATTAATTGAAGAATTAAAAACGGAAAAAGGAGTGTTAATTTTAGATGTAAAGAAAGATTATTCTAAAAGACAAATTAATTTTGCCGTTATAGGTAAGAGTTTGTCTGAAAATGAAGTAAAAGAGTTTGAAAAGAAAATGAGTGAGTTAGGTTATGCAAATTGTACTTTTAAAGTTTTTCAAGATACAGGAAACATAGAAACAATGACAAAAATGAAAGATATTGAGCAATCCTTTTTGTCTAACCAACAATTATTAGTTAAAAAAGATGCTGATTTGTTGGATAAAGATCGCCAAATATTTGATTTAAAGAATCAATTGACTGCTAAAAAGGCCACGCTGTTTTCTTTTGATCAGGTAACCAAAGAAATGAAAGCATTAGATCCTAATATTGAAGCTGTTAGTTATGCCGATAAGATTGTGACAAACTTTAGTAAAGTAGACACTATTCCTACATTTGGAATTACTTGGTCTAAAAAAGTAACTTCAAAAACAAAATCTGAAGCTACTGAAAGATTAGAAAACTGGTTAAAAACCAAGTTGAAAGTGAAAAAGATAGAAGTAAAAGTCGACTAACTATTATCGTCTTCTAAATACATTTTTCTTACTTTTTTGAATAATTCAGAAGAATAAACAAAATCGGTAACCGCTTCATTATCTGTTTTAAAAATTTCTTTATTGGAACCTTCCCATTCGAGTAAACCATTTTTTAAAAACACAATTTTCTGTCCAATTTCCATTACAGAATTCATGTCGTGTGTATTAATAATGGTTGTAATATTATATTCTTCTGTAATTTCTTGAATAAGGTTATCAATAACAATCGCAGTTTTGGGATCTAAACCTGAGTTTGGTTCATCACAAAATAAATATTTAGGATTGTTTACAATGGCTCTGGCAATCGCAACCCTTTTTTGCATTCCTCCAGAAATTTCAGAAGGTTTTTTATCGTTGGCATTAATTAGTTTTACACGATCTATTACAAAATTAACACGCTCTTTAATTTCTGCAGCTGTTTTTTTAGTAAACATTTTTAATGGAAAACCAATATTTTCTTCGACAGTCATACTGTCAAACAAAGCACTACCTTGAAAAACCATTCCAATTTCTGTACGAAGTTCTCTTTTTTCATCATCTGTTAAATTAGAATAAATACGACCATCAAAAGCTATGGTGCCAGTTTCAGGAGTATGAATACCTAATAACGATTTTAAAAAAACAGTTTTACCTGAACCACTTTGACCAATAATTAAATTAGTCATTCCTGATTCAAAATTGGTACTAATCCCTTTTAAAACTTTTTGATCACCAAAGGTTTTTTCTAAATCTTTTACTTCTATCATTAGCTTAAAAGGAGTTGAGTTAATATATAATTCATCAAAATGATAACCACTGATGTCCATACAAAGGCAACAGTACTGGCTTTACCTACTTCAAGTGCACCACCTTTCATGTAAAAACCATGAAAAGAAGGAATGGTTGCTAAAATTAAAGCAAAAACAATAGTTTTTATAAAAGCATAAGTAATATGAAAAGGGATAAATTCCGTTTGAATTCCTTGAATAAATTCGTTACTAGAGGTAAAACCACCATAAACTCCCGCAATATAACCACCAAAAACCCCTAAAAACATACTTAATCCAATAACAAAAGGATACAATAAAAGAGCAACTATTTTAGGGAAAACCAAGTAGTTTAAAGAATTTACACCCATAACTTCTAAAGCATCAATTTGTTCTGTAACTCGCATAGTTCCAATGCTTGAAGTAATAAAAGAACCCATTTTACCAGCCATAATTACAGAAATAAAAGTTGGAGCAAACTCTAAAATAACCGATTGTCTCGTAGCAAAACCAATTAGATATTTTGGGATTAAAGGGTTAGTTAAGTTTAAAGCCGTTTGAATGGCTACAACTCCACCTACGAAAAAAGAAATAAAAGATACAATTCCTAAAGAATCTATTATTAAATCATCAATTTCTTTAAATATAAGTTGTTTCATTACACTCCACTTGGTTGGTTTGTTAAAAACCTCTTTAAGCATAATAAAATACCTTCCTATTTGCGATAAGTAACGAATAAGCATCATGGTTTATAAATATCTGCTAAAATAATAAGAAGTTACGAGTTATTTAAAATAATTTAATTTTTATGTAAAAAAATAGTCTGTAGTTACATTACAGACTATTTTAAAATTCTATTTTTATTCTTTTATAATTTTTCCCTTTTGGAGATTTCCTTCTTTATCTTCTAAGATATATAAGTAGATTCCTTTTTTGTAACCTTTCAGCTCTATTGAATTTTCTATATTAGATTCATTAATAATTTTATTGCCATTAGAATCAAATATGGTAACAGTATATTGATCTAAGTTTTCTCCTATAAAAGTAACCTTTGAGCTGGTTGGGTTTGGGGAAACTATTATTTGGGATTTAGTATTATTTTCTCTAGAAATTCCACCATTGTTACAATCTATTACATTTGGACTACAACAAGGATGTAAGAAGCAAGTTGGTGTATTGGCAATTGACGAAATTCCTTGTATTGGGTAGGCAGGATCTATTGATCTGTATTGTTTTGTTTGTACACCATTTGAAATAATTAAAGCAAAGCTTCTTACTGGGTTATCCGGACATTTTTCTCTAAAGGTAGGGTTTTGTACATTAAAAGTTAAAAACTGTCCTTGTTCAAACTTAAAATACCATGTAAATGTTAAACCTGATGAAGATATTGGAGCCCCATAAGGATAACCAACATAAGCGTAGTTTAGAGTTCCTTCAGAATTAATGTCTAAACCTCCTTGAGGAGGATCAAAGCCAAAACAGTTTACCGATGGTAATGGTGTTGGAGAATCACCATTTATAACATTACCAATGATACTACATTCATGACAACCAGTTTCATCAAAATAGGTTAATTGTAATGTAAAACTACCTAATGAAAGTCCTTTTATTTGTACTGATTGGTTAAAATCATTTCCTACTATTTGTACATTTCCTACAATATCATTGTTGGAAGAAGTAGAACTATTATTAATATCCCAATCATAACAATTAGTGCATTGGGCTGTTGTAGAGCTAGAGAAGCTTGAAGTTTGACCTAAATAAATGTTTAATGGGCCATTAATACAATTTAGTGGAGCGCTAGTTTTTTGTGCATTTAAGTTCCAAAATAAAGATGCAACAATAAATAAATAAATTTTTTTCATGATAAATAATTTTAAACTTTAGAGTATTTTGAATTTAAAGTCTTTTTGAATCTTGCAAGAAATCTGGAGCAAATATGTATCTATAAATGGCGTTTTACAATTGATATGTGTTGTTATTTATAAATAATACATGTATTATTTATAAATAGTACGCTTTTGTTTTATGTATAAAGTGTTGTTTATTAATTTGTTATGGCGCTGTTGGACTTTAAATGGTTTGAAGGGATGGTTTTGCGTTTGTTAAATTGCTTTTAATTGTAATTTTGATTTCAGTATTAACTAAATAATTATAAAATGAAGAAAACTTTTAATCGATTCCAGTTTGAAAAATTAACCAAAAATGAACTAATTAATATTAACGCAATAAAAATTGAAGGTTCAGAAGGGAAATTAGGTGGTAACCCAGATGGTATGAATGGTCCTTGTGGATCAGAACCTGAGATTACTAATCCTAACTATGAAGTTTTACATCAACAATGGCTTAATTGTGTTCAGATGTATCAGAATCCAACTGATCCTGGGAACTGTATTTTTTAATCAAATTATTAATGAAGAGAATCGGGGTAACTCCCGTTTTCTCTTTAAAAATTCTTGAGAAAGAAGCCCCATTTTTATATCCTAGTAATTCTGCAAGAGCTTGAGTAGTGTAGTTTCTTGTTTTCTTGTCTTCAATTAATAATTTTATAACATAATCTATTCTTAATTTATTTGTATAATCATTAAAAGACATTTTCTTATGGTTGTTTACAAAGTTTGAGAGATATGTTGTATTTGTACCTATTTTTTTTGCAACAAAATGTAAACTGAAATTTTTATCTAAGAATGTCGAATTTTTTTCTATTTTAGTTAAACCCTCATTGATTTTAAGCTCAATTTCATCATTAATAATTGTCGAATTTTTTTCCGATTGGAGGACTTCTTTTGATTGAGTATTATACTCTTCTATTATTTTTAATAATTTTATTTTTTGATTTCTTTTCTTCGAAATAAAAAATATAAAAAGGATTAGAAGTGTACATATAATCAATACTAACGAAATGACTATTATTTTTTTGTCAAATTTTAATTGTTTATTTTCTTTTTTTACAGAATTAATTGCTTCTTTTAAGTCGGAGTTTTCTAATAATTTGTAAGCCTCTGAAAATTGTTTCTTTTCGTCTTGTGTACTTTTGTCATATAAAAACAAAAACTGATCATAGTAATAATTTATCGAATCTGGATTGTTTTCTTCTATGAAAATTTTTGTTAGATATTTATGAGAAAATAAATAATTAAAGTCAATAATACTATCAGAATGGTTTTCGATTATTTCTAAAAACCCTTTTTTTGCAATTTTATAATCTCCTTTTTGAAAATTATTAAAGTAGTAATTAAATTGTGCATTTGTTAAGGATTGTTTGAAATTCAACTCTTTGTAAAGAGCAACTGAATTTAATAAATAGGTATTAGCTTTAGTGTATTCTTTTTTGTAGTTGTAAAGAAGACCAAGATAATATGAAGCTGGTGCCAAATAGTATTTTTCATCTGTTTCCTTTATAATTTTATTAAATTCAATAATTGCTGAATCGGAATACTTTATGTTTTTTTCAGGATCATTATTAAATATTCTAAAGTAAGTAGATCCTAAAGTGTTAATACAATATTTTTTTACAAATTGATAATTAATACTGTCATTTTTAAAATCGTTTGATATTTTTTTGGTTTCTTTAATTTCTTTAATTGCTTCATCTAAAAGATTTAAAGCGCCCATATTAATGGCTATGTTGATTTTAATTTTTGCTAGCTGAAAAGAATCATTATTTAGTTGAGCAAATTCTCTTGCTTTTATGTAATTTTTAAGAGATTCATCAAGTTTGTTGTGATTTTTTTTTATATGTCCTAGTAGTATATAAATGCTTGCCAAATCTTTATAGGTTTCTTTTTTTGGTTCTATTCTTTTAAGAAAATAATTAATTTTAGTATCATAGTCCGAACTTTTGAATTCAACTCCAGTTATGGTTAAAAGATATTTTTTTGATGTATACGCAAACGCTAAATCAATATCTTCTTTTGATTCAAATATTTTATTTACATAAACTAAGGCACTATCTGGATTATTTTGAAGTAAGAAAAACTGTTGTTTATAAAATGCAATTCTGGTACTGTTTTGGGCGTTTAATCCTGTGATTACTGTTAATAATAAGAGGAACAGATAATTGATTTTTGACATGTTTGTTTAATTGAAAATTTTTTCTTTCATTTTTTTCCAACGATAATTTCTAATAAATTGCGCTTGATCTGGAGTTACTAATAATTCTTTTTTAGCTGTTTTCGCTTTCAAAAAACCTTTCAAATAATCAATAAATAAAAACGGTTTGCCTTTTCGTAAAGCCAGTTTTAAAGATGCAATTGTAGTTATTAAAAAACCATAACCTAAACTGTAAAATGCTTCTCCTTGTTTATAACGAGATGCTTTGTTGTAATTAGCACCAGTAGGTTTTAAATGTTTTACATGTAATGTTTTATCGGTTACTATTTTCCAATTGTAATATTTACAAAGAAGTTCATCTACAGTATCCCAACCCATTGCCGCTTTTAAACCACCAATTTCTTTAAACGTGTTTTTTCGATAGGCTTTAAAAGCACCTCTAATGTGATCTTTATCAGTTAAGTTTTCCAAAATCCATTTTCCATTACGTTCAATATAGGCAAAACCGCCCACCATTCCTACGGCATCATCTGCTTCAAAGTGTTGTATTATGGTTTCGAAATAATGAGATGGAAAAATTAAATCAGCATCCGCTTTTACAATAATGTCATAATTTACATCGAGCTGCTTTTCGCCTTCATGAAAAGCTTGTATGACTTTGCTTCCAGGTAAATGGATTGCTTCCGATTTTTTTTCAACTAAGCAAATAAAGGCATGTTTTTCTAAATAGGATTTTACGATTTTAGCAGTCGCATCGGTAGAATGATCGTCCACAACAATAATTTTTGAAGGTAAAACAGTTTGGTTAACCAAAGAATCTAAGGTTAAACCAATGAATTGTGCTTCATTATGTGCGGGTATAATTATTTGATAGTTCATCTAAAACTAATTACTATTAACTTCTTTCAGCATATACTAAATAATATCTAGGTGTAAAATAACGCAACAAAGGTCGGAAACCAATTTTTTTAACAGGATGTGTAAATTGAACGCGATCTATAATTTTAAATCCTGTTTTTTCTAATAACCAATCGAGTTGCCAATCTTCAAATTCATGATAATGCCTGTCCCATGGATCTGTTTTACTTCTATAAGCAGCAGAAAACCATAATCGCATAGGTATTGAAATGAGCACTTTGTCACAAGTAATCTTTTCAAGAACTGTATAAGGATTTAATAAATGTTCGAAAATTTCAAAAGCAGTAAACACACTATAGTTCTCATTTTTTAAGGCGCTTTGATCTTTGTCCAAATCTTCTCCATTAGTATTTATTACAGTATATCCATTTTCTTTCATAATTTTAGAAAACGGATTGGTAACACCTAAATCAAATATGGTTTCAGATGTGGTAATATGTTTTTTTAAAAACTCTAAAGTAATTTTAAAGCGTTTATTTGGGTATGTTTTTTCGTACATAATATTCAACGGAACACATTTTCTTTTGTTCTTAAATTAAAATTAATGGGTGGTAAAGTTACAAAGAAATAAAAGCTTTTGAAATGATTATTTTATCACTGTCTTTTTTGTATTTTTATTCTTATCAAACATGCTAACAATGAAAAAAATAATCTCGATTGTGTTACTTTTTGTAACTTGTATACTTGTCGCTCAAAACAGAACTATTATTCAATGTGGAAAATTTATTGATGTTAAAAACGCTACAGTACTTCATAATATAACCGTTGTTGTTATAGGTGATAAAATTGAAAAGGTAACTGATAAAAAAGTTAATGTAGGTAAGGATGATGTTTTTCTGGATTTATCCTCTAAGACAGTCATGCCAGGACTTATTGATATGCATGTGCATTTAGAACACGAAACGAATCCAAAACAATATTTAGAAGAGTTTACTTTAAATGAAGCAGATATTGCTTATCGTTCAGTAGGTTATGCTGAAAAAACACTGCTTACTGGTTTTACAACGGTTAGAGATTTAGGAGGTACCAATGTAAATATTGCTCTGCGAAGAGCAATTGATGCAGAATTAGTGAAAGGACCTCGGGTTTTTACAGCAGGTAAAGCAATAGCTTCTACTGGAGGTCATGCAGATCCAACCAATGGATATAGAAGTGATTTAATGGGGAATCCAGGACCAGCATCTGGTGTTGCAAATGGGGTAGATGAATGTGCAAAAGCGGTTAGACAACGTTATAAAAATGGGAGCGATTTAATAAAAATAACAGCCTCTGGAGGTGTTTTAAGTGTAGCAAAGAGTGGAGAGAATTCTCAGTTTACTATTCAAGAAATAGAAAGTATTGTTACAACAGCTCACGATTATGGTTTTAAAGTAGCGGCACATTGTCATGGTGAAGAAGCTATGAAAAGAGCTGTAATAGGAGGAGTGCACTCCATTGAGCATGGAACTTATATGAGTGAAGAAGTAATGGAATTAATGAAAGAACATGGTACTTATTTAGTGCCCACAATAACAGCGGGAAAAGCAGTAGGACAATTTGCTAAAATTCCTAATTATTATCCTGAGATTGTGATTCCCAAAGCACTAGCGATTGGACCGAAAATTCAAAGTACTTTTGAAAAAGCCTATAAATATGGTGTAAAAATTGCTTTTGGAACGGATGCTGGTGTTTTTGCTCATGGGGATAATTGGAGAGAGTTTATTTATATGAATGAAGTAGGCATGCCTTTTATGGAAATTATAAAAACGGCAACTATAAATGCCTCAGATTTATTAGGTCAATCGGATAATTTAGGAATTATAGAAAAAGGAAAATTAGCCGATATTATTGCGGTGGATGGAGATCCTACAAAAAACATTGAAGTAATGGGAAAAGTTACTTTTGTCATGAAAGGAGGAAAAGTATATAAAAATGAATAACAAAAGAAGCTGCCCAAAAAGTAATAATTTTTGTCAATCTGAACTTATTTCAGATTATTAATTTATCTAATCATAAACATTTTAAGATTGTGAAATAAATTCAGAATAACACCTTTGTAGACTTTTTAGAGCCTCTTTTTATTTTTACATGCGATATACAATAGCATTGATATTCATTCCTGCACCTACCGAAGCAAAAATAATAACATCACCTTTGTTTAAGTGGTGTCCTTCTAGTTCACCTTTTATCAATAAATCATATAAAGTTGGAACAGTAGCTACACTAGAATTCCCTAATTTATGAATACTCATAGGCATAATGTTTTCTGGAGGTGTTTTTTTATATAATTTGTAAAAACGATGAATAATAGCCTCATCCATTTTTTCATTAGCCTGATGAATTAATACTTTTTTTACTTCATCAATAGATATACCACTATTGTTTAAACAGGTAGCCATAGCTTTAGGAACATTACTTAAAGCAAATTCATATATTTTACGACCATACATTTTTATATAACGAACATCTGGATCATGTGTTTTATTAAATGAATTTCCAAAAAATAAATAATAGGCTTCGTCATAGGTAAAGCTGGCAGTTTCATGAGCTAAAATACCACCTTCATCATCAGTAGCTTCTACAATAGTAGCACCAGCTCCATCAGAATAAATCATAGAATCTCTATCATGTAAATCCACAACACGTGAGAGTGTCTCAGCTCCTATAACTAAGCATCTTTTTGCCATACCAGACTGTATAAAAGCTTTAGCTTGAATAACACCTTCGACCCAGCCAGGACATCCAAACAGCATGTCATAGGCAACGCATTTAGGATTTTTTATACGTAAATCAAACTTTACTCTAGTAGCTAAACTAGGTAATGTGTCAGCTTGGATAGCTCCATTTTTTACATTTCCAAAATTATGAGCAAAAATGATATAATCAATAGTTTCCAGGTCAATTTGAGCCTCTTCAATAGCCTTTTTTGCTGCTAATGTTGCAATGTCTGAGGTGTTTAGATCTGGTGTTACATATCTTCTTTCTCGAATTCCAGTAATCTCAAGAAATTTTTGAGCAACAATATCATTTGGATGAGGAAAAGGTGTTCCATCATCATTTAAGAAAACATGTTTAGCAAAATCGATATTAGAAATGACTTCTGTAGGGATATAGCTCCCAGATCCAGTTATTTTTATATTCATGGTGATTTATTGGGTTAACACAACGAAATTATGTATTATTTCTTAAAACGTATCTAAAACGTTGTAGTAATTGTAATTATTTATGATATTGTTAAAATAAAGTTTAAAAATTGTCAAATTGTTAGTTTGAAGAGCAATATTTGGTATTGTTGAAACCAATTTTATATAAACTTTCATAAAGGGATTCGATTTTCAGAAACTCAAAGCGTAATTTTAAAAGTTTTGAGAGACAATTAATTCAACAATAATGTATTTTTGAAGGAATATATCTTTGAATGAAATTAAAAATACTATTTTTTTTACTGCTCACTTTTATTTGTGTCGCGCAACAACCTTCTCACAATATAATAGGAGAAGACGAGTTGGCTGGTGTAAATATTTACAGTATTATTCAAGATGATGATCAAACGGTTTGGCTGGCTACAAATAATGGTATTTATCATTATGACGGGTTGCGCTTTACACAACTAAGTAGTCCTATAGTAAATGATTTGTCTCTTTTTGGTTTAACCAAAGATAACAATGGCATTATTTATTGTTATAATTTGAGTGGTCAAATCTTGCGAATTATTGACGGTAAAATAGAATTATACTGGCAAGTTCCAAAAAAATACATCTCTAGTGTTATTTATATTATTTTTGATGATGTAAATAATTTATTGGTTTCCGTAAACAGCCTTTTAAAAGTTACTCCAGATAAAAAAGTAGCCTTAGTTTATCCTTATGAAAAAGAAACTGCCTGTCAACTAGTAAAAAACAAAGAAGGGAAGATTTATTTTTATGAAAATAATAATTTCTTTGAGTATGCCAACGGAAAATTAACCATTGTTTCTAAAGATCTTCCTGCTATTTCTTCTAACTTATTAAAAGCCGAAATACTCCCAAATGATAAAATAGGATTATTTGTTAATCTTGAAGCAAAGGCATTATTAAAGGAGAACAAACAATTTAGAATAGTTAATTATAATGTCATTAAAGACAAGTCTGTTCTTTATACAGCATTACTTTCTAAGAAACAAAATTTAGTTTGGATAACTAGCTCTAAAAATGGTGTATATTGCTTTACGATTGATGGGAAGCCATTGTACAACAATAAGTTGCTTTTTAATCAATATTTTATTTCCTCTCATTTAGAAGACAACGAAGGTAATTTGTGGTTTTGTACTTTTGGAAAAGGAATCATTGTAATTCCTAACCTGAAAGTAGTCGATTATACGAATAGTGAGTTGCTTGAAAAAGACGACTTAAAAAAGATAGCTAAAAGAGGAAATACAGTTTATTTTGGAGGTTCAAAAGGAGTATTATATACACTGCAAAACGATGAAATTACTTTAGGGATTCAAAATACTAGAAAAATCGAATCCATAAAGTATTTGCCAAAAGCAGATTTGTTTTTTGTGAATAATGAAGTGTATAGAGGAACCAATTTTAGTCTTCTAAGGAAAAATAACTATAATAAATATGATGTTTTTCAAAATCAATTCTCAGATTCTATCTATTTTGTAAATCGTTCAGGCTTATTTTATTTAGATAAAGAATATGATTATACGAGTCTTAATTATAATGTTAGGAGTTATGCTTTGTATAACGACGAGTTGAATAAAACACTTTGGATAGGCTCTTCAACAGGATTAGAGATATATAAAAGTAAGCAATTTAAAAAAGTTGAGATAGATGGTAAAACTGTTTTTGCATTAAGTATTATAGGCGTTGGTGAACAAATTTGGATGGCTACTTCTAATGGAATTTTAATTTTTGAAAAAGATACTTTGGTAAACAAAATTACAACTAAAGAAGATTTGTTATCTAACAATGTGTTGAAGTTAATGTATGCCAATGGTTTTGTTTATGTATCTACTAATGAAGGATTACAGCGGTATGATTTGGCAAAAAAAACATTTAAAAATTTTACTAAATCAGAAGGATTATTGTCTAATGCTATTTTCGATTTTGAAATAGTACAGAATCAAATTTATGTGATAACCGCAAAAGGAATACAAAAATTTAGTTTTGATGATTTGAGTGAAATAAAAAAAATGCCAAAAATTAAAATTGATAAAGTTTTAGTAAACGGATTTAAAAATATCGCAAAAAATACAGTGCTTTCATACGAAGAAAATACGCTCGAATTTTCTCTTCTTTCGGTTACCCATAAAGACAAAAGAAACTTAAAATATATGTATCAACTCGAAGGACTTGATGAAAATTGGTATACAACAGATTTTTACAATAATAAAATAAAATTTACTAAACTTCCAGCTGGAAAGTATCAATTTAAAGTAAAGTTAAAAGACGATACTTCTGTTGCTACTCAAATGGAATTGTTTTCTTTTGAAATTCAAACAGTGTTTTGGAAAAAATGGCAATTTGTTGTAGGTGTTCTTTTATTCATTATTATTGGTTTTGTTATTTATTATAGAATCCGAATTTATTATCTCATTCGTAAGAAAAATGAAGAAATTGAAAGGCAGAAATACATTCAAGAATTAAATAAATCGAAGTTAACTGCTTTGAAATCACAAATGAATCCGCATTTTATGTTTAATGCTTTAAACAGTATTCAGGAATTTATTTTGCAAAATAAAAAGGAACTTGCTTCTAATTATTTAGGCGATTTTGCCGATTTAATGCGTAGTTATTTGCAATATAGTCAGGAAGATTATATTAGTCTTAGAGATGAAATTGAAACCTTAGAATTGTATTTAAAGTTAGAAAAAGTACGTTTTGAAGATGACTTTTATTATGAGGTTGCTTTTTTAGATATTTCAGATATAGATGGTATCCAAATTCCATCCTTCTTAATTCAACCTTTTGTAGAGAATGCGATTAAGCATGGTTTATTACATAAAGAAGGTAAAAAGAAAATTGAAATACGGTTTTTACTAGAAAGTGAGTTTGTTTTAAAGTGTGAAATTATAGATAATGGTATAGGACGTGCAGCAAGCATGGAAATTAATAAAAACAAAAAGTACAAATCATTTGCAACTGAAGCGAGTAACAATAGATTGCAATTGTTAAACCAAAATATTGGGAAGAAAATAGGGCTTGTTATAACCGATTTATTTGACGAAAATAGGAATGCAATAGGTACTATGGTTAGTGTTACTATTCCAATTTCGAAGTAAAAATGTCATGTTTTAAAAAATTACATTAAAAAATGAAAGCATTAATTATTGATGACGAAAGTAAAGCCAGATCATTACTCGATACTATTATAAAGGAGTATTGTTCTTCAGAAATTGAAATGATATTTTTGGCAGAAAATCTAATGAAAGGCATTGAGGTTATTAAACAAGAACAAATTAATATTGTATTTCTTGATATTGAAATGCCAAATCATTCTGGTTTGCAGTTATTTGAATTTTTAGATATTCAAGAAATAACTTTTGAAGTTATTTTTACAACGGCTTACAGTGATTATGCCATACAAGCATTTGAGTTTTCTGCTATAGATTATTTGTTAAAACCATTACGTCCTAATAAGGTTAAAGAAGCTGTAGATAAAGCGAAAAAAGCTTTAGAGCAAAATCAGGTACAACAAAGGTTAACAGAATTAAAAAATGTACTTACTGCTGATAAATTTAAGAAAATTGCATTACCAGTAGAAGAAGGAGTTTTGTTTGTTAAACTAGATGAAATTTATTTTTTACAAGCAGATAGTATGTATACACAGTTTTATTTAACGAATGGTAAAAAATTATTGATTAGTAAACCCATGAAATATTTTACCGATATGCTCGAAAATAAAGATATGTTTTATAAACCCCATCGTTCTTATTTGGTAAACCTAAAGTTTTTACAAAGAATAGTTAAAAAAGATGGGACTTCTATAGAATTAGAAAATAATGCTTTAATCCCTGTTTCAAAAGAGAAAAAAGAAGAATTAAACAAAATTATAGAAATGCTGATGTAATTGCATTTAGAAGTTGAAAAATTACATTCAGCAGTTGAGTCTAATTCTTACTCCATCTGTAAACTAATTTTGACTTAAAATAATAAAATTAAGTCGATTATGAAAAAAAGTTTACTATTTACATTATTTATTTCAGTTACTGTATTTGCTCAAACGCCATCCTATGATTGGGGTAAACACATTGGAGGGTTAAATGATATTAAAGTGTGGGATAATGCATTCGATTCCAATGGGAATATATACCTTGTGGGGGAATTTGTTGGAACAATCGATTTTGATCCAGATGTAACTGGTGTGCAAAATAGAACGGCTGCTGGTCAAAATGATGCTTTTGTTTTAAAATTAGACTCTCAAGGAAATTATACTTGGGTTAAAACTTTTGGAGGCACTGGAATGGAATTAATTTCAAGAGTAGTTGTAGATGATTTTCAAAATGTGTATGTAGGAGGAAGATATCAAAGTTCATCTATCTCATTTGCTCCAGCAGGTACAGCTACAAATTCAGGAGATTATGATGGATTTTTGTTAAAAATGGATAATACTGGAACTCCAGTTTGGTATAAACGAGTAGCTAGTGCTAGTACTGATTTTTTTGTGGGTCTAGACGTGGATAGTAATGGAAATGTATATGCTACAGCTAGTTATAAAGGTGGTGTTGCAGAATTAGGACCAGGTACTGTATCTAATTTTGGTAATGCGGCACAAGGATTTTATGATTTTTTATTAATGAAATTATCGAGTACAGGTGCTACACTTTGGGCGCATAAGTTTGGTAGTAATTCAAATGATATAGGGTATAGTGTTACGCTTTCTGATGATGAAACTAAAGTTGCTGTAACCGGTTATTTTAGAGGAATAATTGATTTTGATACTGCTGGCGCTTCAATTTATAATTTAAGTTCTATAGGTAATGCTGATTCAGGGCTTTTATATGTTGTTGATTCTTCTGCAGGATTTATTTTCGCAAAAGCGTTTGGAAATTCTACCGCTGCTTGTGCTTCTTATGATGCTGCTTTCGATAGTGCAAACAATGTATATGTAACAGGAAGATTCGCAGGAACTTCTGCTAATTTTAGTCCTGGCGTTATTGCTAATTCTAATGGAGGTTCGGGTTTTGATGCCTTTGTTGCAAAATATGATATAGCTGGAAATTATCAATGGGTAAAATCATTTCAAGGTGTTGGTTCTGGAACGAATGAACAAGGGAGTGGTATCGATGTGGATAATTTAGGTAATATATATGTTATTGGAACTTACAATAGTTTTGGAGGTTTGGATTTAGATCCTTCCGCTAACTCGGTAACTGTGCCTAATTATGGTAGTACAGCAGGAACTAGCGATGTTTTTGTTGCCAGATTAGATGCTAATGGAGACTATAGCTGGGGTACTTCGTTTACAAATAGTAATAATAATGATGACGCATGGGGCATAAATGTAGATGATAATTATAATATCTTAATTGCAGGACATTTTACTTCAACACAAATAGATTTAAACCCACTTCCTTATGCGGGTGATCAATTAGTAACAGGAAATGTTAATGGAAGTAGCGATATTTTTATTGCAAAATTAAGCCAATCTACCTTATCTAATGCTACTTTTGAGAGTACTAATGCTTTTGTCTTTTATCCAAATCCTGTGAAAAATAAACTAAATGTAACAGGGAGTAAAGATTTAGCTGAGATTACTATTTATAATCTTACAGGGCAAAAAATAACACTTCCCTATGAAAATAATGCTATCGATATGTCTGAATTACCAAAAGGATACTATTTGGTAAAAGGAACTTATGTAACAGGTAAGGTATTGATTAGTAAGGTTATGAAAGAATAATTTGTTTTTTTTAAGTTTAATTTGAAAGCGACTATTGAGTCGCTTTTCTATTTTTAGAAGTCCAAATAATTCATTCAGAAGTTAGGGGCTTAATTTGTTGTTTAGCAAAGCTACTTTTGACTTAAAATTCTAAAAAACTATTCATTATGAAAAAAATATTACTATTGATTTCTTTATTTGCTTTTTATTTTACAAATGCACAAACTCCTATATACACATGGGGAAAAATGATTGGTAATAATCAAAATTTGTATGTATATGATAATGCTACAGACGCCAATGGAAATGTCTATTTAACAGGAGAATATTCTGGTACGGTAGATTTTGATCCGGGTGCTGGAATTTCAAACCAAACGGCTAATGCAACAGGAGGTAGAGATATTTTCATTTTAAAATTAGATGCTTCAGGTGCTTTAAGCTGGGTGAGAACCTATGGAGGAACTGGAGTCGATTTTGGGCAAAGAATTGCAGTAGATAATTCGGGAAATATCTATGTAGGTGGACGTTTTCAAAATACAGTAACGTTTACTGGTTTTGGAGGTTTTAGTAGTAATGGTGGTTATGATGGTTTTTTGTTGAAAATGGATGCGACTGGAACGCTACAATGGGTGCTAGATCTTTCTGGAGGTGGAACTGAAGGTTTTTTAGGTATTACCACTGACGATTCTGGAAATATATTTACAACTGGTTTTTTTAATACTGCATCGGCTACTTTGGGTGGTTTAAATAGTACTTGGACAACACTAACTCGTGCAGGGGCTTCAACGAACTATGATTTTTTTGTAGCCAAATACAATTCGAATGGAGAAAGAATATGGTCAAATACAACCGGAGCAGGTTATGATGAAATTCCTTATGGTATTGCTCTTACTGATGATGATAAAGTAGTAACAGTTGGTAGTTTTATAGGTACCTCCGTAGATTTTAATCCAAGTGTCGCAAGCAATTTATTATATAGTAACAGTAATTCAACATCAACAGGATTTATTCAGGTATTAGAAGCAGGGAATGGTAATTTTTCTTGGGCAAGGTCATTGGGTTCTTCATCAAATGATACTGTTTTGGATGTAGCTTCAGCCAATAATAACATCTATGTAACGGGTTATTTTGCAGGATCACAAGCTGACTTTAACACTACAGGTTCAGGTGGTGGAGATATATTGAACCGAACAGGAAGTATTGATTCGTTTGTGGCTAAATATACTTCTACTTCCACATTTGTTTGGGTGAAACAAATTAGAGGTACAACGGGTTCCGATAATAGAGGTTCAAGTATTGCTGTAAAAGGAAATCCGGAACGTGTATATACTACGGGAACATTTACGAGTTTAGTATATTTAAATCCTACCTCAAGTGCTTCTATTTCTAGTTTTGGAGCGAAAGATTCTTATATTGCGAGTTATGATGATGCAGGAGCTTATTTATGGGGTGGCAGTTTAAAATCTATGGATAATGATGATGCTTGGGGAATTTCAGTAGATGATAATTATAATGTATATATGTCTGGGTATACGGCAAGTGGTAACTTTGCGATAAATCCTTTTTCTAATAGTACAGTGCCTAATAACGGTACAACAGGTAACGATGTATATGTGATTAAATTAGAGCAACCAAATGCTTGTGTTGTAACTATTCCAGATACCAATTTTAAGAATTATTTAGTTAATAATACAGCTATTAATACTAATGGAGATGCCGAAATTCAATGTAATGAAGCACAGACATTCACAGGAACTCTAAATTGTAATAATTTAAATATAGCAGATTTAACAGGAATTGAAACTTTTACTTCTTTAACAGGGTTATTGGTAGTTAATAATCAATTGACATCTCTTGATATTTCTCAAAATATGGCATTGGTAACACTAAATTGTGGAAATAATGGTATATTGAATCTAGATGTGAGTCAAAATACAAACCTAGAAAATTTGTATTGTTTTCAAAATCAATTAACAGTATTAGATGTTTCTAATAATACTTCCTTATTGGTTTTAGGGTGTTATAATAACCAGTTAACAAACTTAAATGTATCGACAAACCTAGCTTTGGTTGAATTAAATTGTGATTCGAATTCAATTAGTGGTTTGGATGTTTCTGCTAATGCAAATTTGGAATCATTATATTGTAATTTGAATCAAATAACAAGTTTAGATATAAGCCAAAATAATGATGTGTTGTATTTACAATGTTATGATAATCAATTGACTATTTTAAATTTAGCCAATGGGAATAATACCATGATACAAGGAATTAATGCTACTAACAATGCTAGTCTAACTTGTATTCAAATTGATGCTGCTTTTACACCACCATCCAATGGAGCTTGGCTTAAAGATGTAACAGCGAGCTATAGCGATGATTGTGCGGCGTTAGGTAGTGATGATTTTGAAATTACTTCAATAATTTTGGTATATCCAAATCCTGTACAAAATAGAGTAACAATTCAGTCCAAGAAAGAATTGGCAAGAATTGAATTGTACACTATTACTGGACAAAAAATACCAATAAATGTAATTGATAACAATATGGATATGTCTCGTTTATCAACTGGTTTGTATGTGTTAAAGGCAACAACAATTGACGGTGATGCGATTATAAAGAAAATAATAAAACAATAATAAGCTATTCATTAAAAACCAGGTTAATTTAAAAATAAATAAAAATGAAAAAAATAATTTTTGTATGGTTTCTTATGGGGTTAATTTTAGTGTCATGTTCTAAAGATGATGATACAACAACTAATACTGAAGATTTTTCAAAATACCATGCCACATGGATATTAAGTGCTAAAAAAGATGCAGACGATAATACAATTGCTATCTCTGGATGCGAAAATGGACGAAATAAAATAGTATTAGATGCGAATGGGAATGGTTCTTTTACAATAGGAAATACCATATATAATGGGAATGGTTTTGTTTGTGGAGAAAATACAGAGGCCTATAAATATACTATTGCGAATTCAAAAATGGAATTCAAAAATTCAGATGAGACGTATAAAATGACGTATGAAATCATAAGTGTAAATGAAACAACTCTTGTGGTAAAAAAGATTTCAGTTACAACTAATGGAACAGAAACTACAATTACAAACATCATAACTGAAACGTATACCAAACAAGTTCTTTAAAATATATAAATCGAAACGGAAGAATTTTATCGTGTTTATTTTATAGATATGTTTTGAAAAGCAACTCCATTAGGGGTTGTTTTTTATACACAAATTACGACTAGTAATTTTTAAATAATGAAACCATTACAATAAAACTATGTTCTTAGTTAAATTTTATTTTTTTTAAAAATAATAAACAACAATAAATCAGTTGTTTGGTTAAATATATTTCTGTAAAAATGTTAAAACGAAATACTATTGATAAGTAATCTTGTTTTTTGGTACATAACTTGTAATGTTTTGGAATTATAAACAATTAATTTCAAAAACATGAATGCAAAAAATCAAATTAGTATCGAAATTCCTCAGGCGGTAATTGATACAGTAACACAAAAACTACAAGAATGTAAAACAGCGTTGTCTCCTTATTTACAAGGTTTAACAATGGAAGAACGTATTTCTTTATTTAAAATGGGAGACAAAACCGTCGCTACTGTTCAAAAAACAAAATCTTATGTAGATACCAATCCAGAATTTGTTCCTTCTTATATGGATAAGGATGAATTTCTAAAAGATGAAGCTGTTGTAACTGTTTTAAATCCTATTGTGAATCTAGCCAATCAATTAGCCACTGATGTGAACGATACCATGATGCTAGCAGGAAGTGAAGCTTTACAAGCAGCTATGTTATACTATGGTCAAGTTAAAGAAGCAAATAGCAAAGGTATTGTTACTGCAAAGCCTATTTATGAAGATTTAAGCCAACGATTTATTAAACGAGCTAAGAAAGTCAATACGAATAAGGCAGAATAAATATTGAAATACTTCAAGAATAAAGACTCCAATAATAGTTGGGGTCTTTTTTATGCGTCTCGTAAAAAGCTGTTGTATATAGTCTAAAAGGTAGTATTGATAAACTTTTGGTTCATTGAAAGAAGCTAAAAGGTATTCGGTAGAACCTAAAAGCTTTAAAAAATAACCTTTGAGCTATTCATTAGAACCAAAAAGGTATTAAAAAGAAGCTTTTTGCTCTAAATTATAATCAAAAAGATAGTATGAAGAACCTAAAAGCTGTTACTTATAACTCTAAAGCTTATAATGATATCCTTTTTGCTAGTAGGTAAAAGCTAAAAGCTATTCCAAAGAAGCATTGCGGTATTAATGAATCTATGAGAATTATTTTTTTATTACAATTTAATTTGCATTACGGTTGCCATACTTAAAGCATTGGTCTTCATTTGTTCTGCTACTTTTCCTTTAAAATGAGCATCGATAGTTGTGTAAAAATGATGGAGCCAAATATCGAAATGCGTTTTTGTAAAGGCATGTTTGTAATGCACCTCTTTATGTATTTGAAACATATTATTCGTATAGCCTCCTTTCATAAACAGAGATTGCTCCCAAAAAGTGGCTAAAACTTCAAAATGATGTGGTAAATGTTGGTCGGTGTGCGTTATTTTGGTAAAGAAAAAATTAATCTGATCATCTGCTAAGAGTTTGTCGTAAAACTTTTGCATAAGGAAAAGAAGGTCTTCTCTAGTGGCTATGTCTTTCATATTCATAGTGTAAAAATAAAAAAGGGTAGGGCTAAAAAAAAGTCATTTCGAAGAAAAGGAGTTTCTTATGGGATAAAGAGCACTCAACTTCGTTCGAAATGACAATTATAAGGTTGGACTAGGGTCTAATTTTAACTATTTAGTCACTAATTACTATATTACATATACGCTTCAATAGGAGCACAACTGCATACTAAATTTCGATCGCCATACGTTTCATCTACGCGACGTACACTAGGCCAAAATTTATTTTCAGCAATGTATTCCAATGGATAAGCTGCTTTCTCTCTTGTATAAGGTAAACTCCAAGTATCAGCGGTTAGCATTGCTAACGTATGCGGTGCATTTTTTAGAACATTGTTAGGCTCTTCTGCTGTTGCTTCTTCAATTTCTTGACGAATGGCAATCATGGCATCACAGAAACGATCTAATTCAGCTACATCTTCAGATTCTGTTGGTTCTACCATTAAAGTTCCTGCTACTGGGAAAGAAACCGTTGGAGCATGGAATCCATAATCCATTAAACGTTTAGCAATATCCGTTACTTCTATACCTTTTGCTTTAAATGCTCTACAATCTAAAATCATTTCGTGAGCAGCTCTTCCTTTTTCACCTGAATATAAAATAGGGTAGTGTGCTTCTAAACGTGCTTTCATGTAGTTGGCATTTAAAATCGCATATTTAGTAGCATTGGTTACTCCTTCAGCTCCTAACATACAAATGTAGCCATACGAAATTAAACACACTAAAGCAGAACCATAAGGTGCTCCAGAAATAGCAGTAATTGCCTGTTCTCCACCCACCGCTACAAACGGATTACTTGGTAAGAACGGTAATAGTTTTTCGTTTACACAAATTGGACCTACTCCAGGACCACCACCACCATGAGGAATAGCAAACGTTTTATGAAGGTTCAAGTGGCAAACATCGGCACCAATAGTAGCAGGGTTGGTTAATCCAACTTGAGCATTCATGTTAGCCCCATCCATATATACTAAACCACCATTATCGTGGATGATTTGAGTAATTTCTTTAATAGCGCTTTCAAACACACCATGTGTAGAAGGATAGGTTACCATTAAACACGATAACTGATCTTTATATTGAATGGCTTTTTCTCTTACATCTTCTACATCAATATTACCATTTTCCATGGTTTTGGTTACGATAATTTGCATGCCTGCCATTGCAGCAGAAGCAGGATTAGTTCCGTGAGCAGAAGCCGGAATTAGACATACATTTCTTTCTTTGTTTCCACGTGAAAGATGGTATGCACGAATTGCCATTAAACCCGCATATTCACCTTGTGCACCTGAGTTAGGTTGTAAAGTAGTACCAGCAAATCCAGTAATCACACTTAATTGGTGTTCTAATTTTTTAAGCATTTTGGTATATCCTTCCACTTGATCTAATGGAGCAAATGGATGAATGGTATTCCAATATGGCATACTTAAAGGTAACATTTCAGCTGCAGCATTTAATTTCATGGTACAAGAACCTAACGAAATCATAGAATGGTTTAAAGCTAAATCTTTACGCTCTAATTTTTTGATATAACGCATTAAACTCGTTTCAGAGTGGTATTTGTTAAACACTTCATGTGTTAAAAACTCTGATTTACGGTTCAAATGCATTGGGTAATTATTTTCTAATGCATATTCACTTACTTCAAAAGCTTCTTTGCCAACAGCTTCAGCAAAAACGGCAATCACTTCATTCACATCTGTAAATAAAATGGTTTCATTTAGAGAAATCGAAATCGTTTCATCATCTATATAATAAAAATTGATTTCGTATTTTTCAGCAATTGCTTTTACTTTTTTTGCATCAGCTTTTACTACAAGTGTATCAAAAAAAGCGGTATTTGTTTGGTAAACGCCTAATTTATTTAATGCTTCTGCTAAAGTAGAAGCCATTCCGTGTACTTTATCTGCAATATATTGTAATCCTTTTGGACCATGATATACCGCAAACATACCCGCCATAACAGATAATAAAACTTGGGCAGTACAAATATTTGAAGTGGCTTTTTCTCTTTTGATATGTTGCTCACGAGTTTGTAACGCCATTCTCAAAGCTCTATTACCATTGGCATCTTGAGAAACGCCAATGATTCTTCCTGGCATGGAGCGTTTGTATTCTTCTTTGGTTGCAAAATAGGCTGCATGTGGACCTCCATATCCCATTGGTATACCAAAACGTTGCGTGGTTCCAACAACTACTGCTGCTCCCATTTCTCCTGGAGGCGTTAATTTTACTAAAGATAAAATGTCAGCAGCAACAGCTACTTTTATTTCGTTATCATTTGCTTTGGCAATAAAATCTGCATAATCATAAACCTGTCCATGTTTTCCTGGATATTGTAAAATAGCTCCAAAAAATTCATTTGAAAAATCAAATTCTTGATGATTGCCTACGACTAATTCTACACCGATTGGAGTAGAGCGTGTTTGTAAAACAGATAAGGTTTGTGGTAAAATTTCTTCAGAAACAAAAAATTTACAGACATTGTTTTTCTTTTGATCACGAGAACGAACATCAAATAACAAGGCCATTGCTTCTGCAGCCGCTGTACTTTCATCTAATAAAGAGGCATTTGCAATTTCCATTCCTGTAAGTTCAATAACCATAGTTTGGAAATTTAAAATAGCTTCTAGTCTTCCTTGCGCAATTTCTGCTTGATATGGAGTATAAGCGGTGTACCAACCTGGGTTTTCAAAAATGTTTCTTTGAATCGCAGGAGGAACAATCGTTGGGTGGTATCCTAAACCAATATAAGATTTAAAAACTTTGTTGGTTCTACCTAATTGACGAATATGATTAGCATATTCATATTCTGTCATAATGTGTTCCAATTGTAAAGGCTGTTTTAAGCGAATATCATCTGGAATGGTTTCATAAATTAATTGATCTAAAGTTTCAACACCTATGGTTTCTAACATTTTAGGTAAATCTGTCTCTCTTGGACCTAAGTGTCTTAAAGCAAATGAGTCTGTTTTCATTTATCCAAATATAAATATGTGAGTTGTGTTTTTTTGTAATAAGAACTAAATTTAGATGTTTTAAAAAAAGATTCTAAATTACCACTGCAAAAGTAATTATTAATGTTGTAATTTTTTCCTAAATTAAATTGAAAATTTGTGATTTTTTGAACAAATAGCCTATCTTATTAACACATTCGTTATTTTTGTGATATGAAGTATTTAAAAAACCTTCTCGATTTTTATATTGAAAGTAGTCTACATGTGGCTTTGGCGGTTTATGCCTTAATTCGAATAACGTTTTTAAAACTTAATTTACCTCCAGATCATTCGGTTGCTTTTTTTGGATTTTTTGGTACTATAGTGGGTTATAATTTTATCAAATATGATGAACTAGCTAGAGTAAAAAAAGTGAAATTAAATGCAATGTTTAAAGCCATAATAGGATTGAGTTTTATTTCCTTTTTTGCAGCATTATATTGTTTTTTAGAATTGAAAACAAGAACTAAATTCGTTGGTTTTATTGCATTAGGAATTACTATTTTATATACTTTGCCTATATTTCCAAAGAAATCCAATATGCGTAATTGGAGTGGTGTAAAAATTTATTTGGTTGCGATTGCTTGGGTTGCCGTGACGGTTTTTTTGCCCGTATTGAATGCTAAATATGATTTTGATACACTAATTCTTTTAAAAAGTATCCAGCGTTTTTTATTGGTTTTCGTTTTAATGTTGCTATTTGAAATTATAGATTTACAAGTAGATGTTCGTAGTTTAGAAACTATTCCACAAAAAATAGGCATACCAAAAACAAAAGCTTTAATTTATGCTTTGCTCTCCTTATTTATAATTTTAGACTTTCTGAAAGAAAATGCAACAGAGAAACATCTTTTGTCAACTGTTTTTATTGCCTCTATAATTAGTTTGTTTGCTTTTTTTGCTGACGCTAAGAGAAATAAATATTATACTAGTTTTTGGGTTGAAAGTGTACCATTAATTTGGTTGTTGTTGCTGTTATTTCTATAATGATATAAACCTTGGTTGAAAGTCACACTTTTATGGTATTTTAAATTTTAAGACTTATTTTGCTGAATTTTTTCTATTACGACTCGTCTTTTGTTGTTTTGATTAAACTAATTCCAGAACTAAAAAATACTAAACCTAAAATAGAATAAATAATTAAAGTTCTAATGTCTTGATTCCCTCCATTTGTATTACTAAAAACTACAGCGGTATAAAGTAACGCTCCTATACCAAGAGTGGTTAAAATGGTACCAAAAATTCTTTTTAGATTCATGATTTTGCTTTTAAAAATGATTTTGAATAAAAAAATATTTACAAAATTAGCGTAGCTCACTAGAAAGTATTTTATATTATTTTAAGAGGAATTTGTATTTTTTTCATTTTTATGTATTAATCTACTGTATAAAAAAATAAAGAAAAAATGTAGCTATTTAACATAAAAATGAAGATTTGTAAGAATATGTACGTATTTATACGTAGGAATTATGTAAAAAATACGTGTAAATACGTATTGATTTAATTGTCAAAAATTTTTATCTTTATCATTATTATGCTTGCATAATAGTTATTGAGTTTTAAATAATTGATTGAAAATTAATATATTATAAATGCTTATGATAAAAAAAATACTCTTTTTTCTTTTAATTATAATTTTTTCTTCTTGCGCTACAAAGAAAGAAAAACTTACTTTTTCAAGATTTATAATTAATGATGAGAAAGGTCGTACAGAAATTAAAGTTGAAGATAATGGTACGATTTATATTAGTGACAATCTTATTGGATTAGTCGATAAAGAAGGAACAATTAGTACTAAGAATGGAACCGTTTTAGCAGAAATAATAGAAGATAACTTTATTGTAGACGGAAACGGAAATGAATTAGTACAAATTGATAAAAATGGAGCTGTAGAAAATAGCGCTGGTGAGTCTATTACTTGGTCTGAAACTGGTGAACTGTTAAAAGACGACGAACCCTTAGGTTTAAAAATTTTCCCTGCTAATCGAGACTCTTTTCAAACAGCTTCAATATTGCTATATTTACATCTTGCTATTAAGTAAGTTGTTTTATATGCACTGCACTATATTATACAAAATAATATAAAAATAGTGTATGTGTTGGAATAGGATAACTGTTAAAAAAAATAAAATGAGAAAAATAATCTGGTTAACTTTATTGTTTACTATTTTAAGTTGTGAAACAGAACCCGATAAATTAATGGTTTCTAAATTTAAGATAACAGATGCTAATGGACAATCTATAATTAGAGTAGATGAAAAAGGAAATGTAATAAAACAAGGAATTAAAGTGGGAGCTGTAAAAAAGAAAGGAGTTATTGTGGATAAAAAAGAACGAACTATTTTGCAACTGGGAGATCATAACGATTCTTTGTTTTTGGATAATGAAGGAAAAGAAGTTCTTGTTATACATAAAGATGGAAAATTTTTAGCTTCTTCTGGGGAACAAATACATTGGTCAGATGCTGGAGAATTAATGAAAGACGATGAGAGTATGGGGATTACTGTTTCACCAGTAGAAAAGAGTTTATTGCAAATTGCTTCTGTATTATTGTACTTACATTATGTTATATAAATACAAAAAGCTTTGAAAAGACTAATATTCAAAGCTTTAGGATAAACAACAATTTTAAATAGATAATTCTTTTATTTTCTTTTTAAGTGTCTTTAATTCTGGAACATCAGGGTTAATAGCTTTGATTTTTTTATACCATTGTTTGCCTTCTTCCAAGTTTGAGGATTCTAAATAAAAGTTTGCTAGAATAATATAATTTTGAATTGAAGGTTCAATAGCAATGCAGTTCTTCATGATTTCAATACTTTTTTCAAAATTACCATTGCTTGCGGGATAGCCACTATAACCACGCATACCATTGGTGAAATTTGGATCAACCAAAAATGAAAGTTGCATAAAAAACTCACCTCTAGGGTACCTCTTTTTAGTCACCTGACTAATCATTCCAATATTGTTATAAGGATTAGGATTTGTAGGGTCAATGTACATTGCTTTGAAAAATTCATTTGCTGCTGCTTCAAACTTTTCTTCTCCAAATAATTGATTTCCTTGATGTTTAATAGTTTCTGATAAATTTCTATCAAAGGATCTTTCTATTACAGGAATTTTTTCATATTGATCTGCGACTTTTGAAATAGTGTTGTTTTTTATAGCATAAAATAAAATATCTTTTTTAGATTTTGATTTCGTATTTATAAATAAAACACCTTCACAGTCCTGAAATGGCCCTTTATGTGCTTCCTTACCAATGAAAGCAAATGGGATTAATCCATTTTCTTCCCAAAGCCAAAAAGAAAGAATATCTTTTTCAAGTAATTCCTCTTGACCTTCAACCCAAATGATGTCTAAAGAGGTTATTTTGATATTTGCTTTTTCTGCAATATCATTTTTAATTTTATATTGTAATAATTTGTCTATTTCTAGATAATTAAAAATAAAAATAGGTTGTTCTCCTGTTAATCCTTGCCATTTTGAATCGTTATCAGTTAAAAGATAATGTGGACCTAGTGCTAATTTTTGATTTAGTTGTCTTTCCATTTTTTTTAGATTTAAAATACGATCAGTTTTAGTTTTACAAAATTGTAATTAAATAGAGGACTAGACATCATTATAAATAGTGATTTTACATCAAAATCAAATCTGTTTTTTTTGGGGTTTAAATCAATTGAAATACAATAAAAGTTTTTTTATAAAAAACGATTTTGTATTTTAGCAATCCCAAATCTAACAATTTAAACCTATGAAAAAACAACTACTTACCCTTTTTGGGTTTGTATTTGCATTGTGCGTACAAGCTCAAGAAACTGAAACGTCGGTTAAACTGAAACAAATTACAAGTACCGAAACAAATACTAAAACAGGCGAATATAGTACCAAAAAGTATACTTTTCAAGATGGAAAAATACTATCCATAAAAACATCTGATATTGTGCAATCTTTTTTTTATAACGCAAATGGCTATTTAGATAGAACAGTTCGTGAAAATGAAATGAGCGATTGGAGAGAAGTTGCATCTTATTTTTATGATGATAGAAATAATTTAATTAAATATGTGAATGAGTATGAAGAGGGAGGGAAAAGCGTTTCCAAAACAATTACCTATAAGTATGAGGGTAATAAGATAAAGGCAATTACAAAAAGGAGTAATAGTTCATTAAAGTTTGTACAATGGATAGACTATACTTTAGAAAATGGGCGAATCGTAAATGAATCTGAACGAGATATTAATGAAAAAGTAATTAGTAATAGAAGAATTGATTATATAGAAGGAGACTTAATTGCTTACAAAGGCGTTTTTGGTGATCGTTCCACAGATAGTTATGATTATGATGATAAATTTTCAGCTATGCGATTATTTGTTCAAAATGTATTTGGTAAAAATTACAAGACAATTGTAACTTTAATTGCACCCCATGAAAAAGAATTTCCTTTAGAAAGTATTTCATATCATAATTTTTTAAAATTTTCGTCTACAACACCTTCCAAAAAAGAATATCGATATATATATACGTATAATGATTTAAATTATCCTAAAACACATATAGAGCATACAGGATTATTAAAAACAATTGTGAATTATGAATATGAATAAATTATATTCGAATTGTGTATAAACAAAAAATCTTCATTGCTTTAATGAAGATTTTTTGTTTATACAGGGTAGCAGTAGTCTTTTTACAAATGAAAGGACCTAAAAAAGACTATTTTTACTAAATACCCTTCTTATACCAAAAAATACCAATCTTGTTCACATTTTATGTTAGCAATTTTTTTGACACTTTATTTTTGTATTATAAATTATTATTAAGTTTAAAACCTAATTCATAAATCAATGATTAGTAGAATTAATAACTTAAATTAACCATTAAATTAGTATTATGAAGTACAAAAAAACAAAGTTTTATTTTGCTTTGCTCTTTGGCTTGGGTTCTGTTGTTACTTATGGGCAACAAGGAACTGTAAGTTCTGGGGGTGACGCATCTGGAAGTGGTGGTGGTACCTCTTACTCAGTAGGGCAAATAGTGTACACTACAAATTTTGGTACGACTGGTTCTGTTGCTCAAGGGGTGCAACAACCTTATGAGATTCAAACCGTTCTAGGTTCTGAATTATTTACGATTAACCTAAATGTTGCTGTTTATCCAAATCCAACAACTGATGTTTTAAATTTAACAATCCAACAAGGAGCGTTTTCAAATTTATCATATCAACTTGTAGATTTTAATGGAAGAATACTAGCAAGTAGTTTAATCACTAGTCAAGACACAACCCTTTTGATGAGCGAATATCCAAAGGCAATTTATCTGTTAAATGTTGTGGAAAACAACAAAATAATCAAAACTTTTAAAATCATTAAAAAATAATTTATGAAAAAAATATTTACTCTTGTTACTTTTTTATTTATCAGTATATTAGGTTTTGCTCAAGCACCTCAAAAAATGAGCTATCAGGCAGTTATTAGAGACGCAAGTGACGCTTTAGTTACCTCTACTACAGTTGGTATACAAATAAGTATCTTAGAAGGTTCTTCTTCAGGAACTCCTGTATACGTTGAAACACATACACCTACAACTAACGTAAATGGTTTAGTAAGTGTAGAAATCGGTTCAGGAAACGTAGTTACAGGAAATTTAGCGACTGTAGATTGGTCAACAGGGAATTATTATATTAAATCTGAAACAGATTTAAACGGAGGTACAAATTATACTATCTCTGGTACAAGTCAACTTTTAAGTGTGCCTTATGCTTTGTATGCTGGTAAAGCAGACGGAACATTAGCAGACGGAACAGTTGCAGGGAATACACCTTATTGGAATGGTACAACATGGGTAACTAATGGGAATAATTTCTATAACAATGGTGGGAATATCGGTATAGGCACGACAAATCCTACTACTGCTAAATTAGTAATAAACGGTGGTAGTGCCGGACAGCAAGGATTAGATTTGTCTACTCATGATAGTTACGCTAATATGAGAGTTATTCAAAACACGAATAGTACTATTGATAAGGATATCTATATCGGGTTAAATAGCGGAGCAACTAGTAGTCTTCGTTTATACTCTAGTAACTACGAAACCATAACCGTTAAGAATAATATGGTTGGACTTAACACGAATAATCCTCTGGCTAGGTTAGATGTTAAAGGAAATATTAGAATTGAAGATGGTAATCAGGGTGCTGGGAAAGTTTTAACTTCTGATGCTAATGGTATTGCAACTTGGACTACTCCTTCAGTTGGTCCAGTAACTTCAGCAGATATTGTAGATGGAACAATTGTAAATGCTGATGTAAGCCCTTCGGCAGCTATTTCTTACAGTAAATTAAATTTAACTAACTCGATACAAAATGGAGATTTAGTAGCCAATTCCGTTACAACTTCTAAAGTAGCAGATGGAACTGTTACTACAGAAAAATTAGCTAATTCTAGTGTTACTACAGCAAAGATTAGTGCGGGAGGTACACCTAGTAATACTACTTTTTTAAGAGGTGATGGTCAATGGGCAAGTCCTGCGGTTGCTCCATATTATCAAGTAGATAGTTTTGATGGAACACCTTCAGCTGCTTTTAGTATTGGAAGTGGAGGAGCCATGATTACTTTTATGATTTATAATAATTGCGCTCAAGGTCAGGTATTTGGAGGAACTATGCTTATTGCTCCTTCAGGAGATATTACTATAATGAGTTCTGCAAATGTATTGCCTTCAGCCAATATGTCTGCTACTGCCAATGTGATTACGTTAAACTCTGGGTGTGGAGGAATAACAATGACATTTAACGTTACTGGAAGTTCTTGTACTATAACAACTGGTGGAGTTACAGGAGCATATACGCTTTCAAAATTTACTGTGTTACCATATTAATTTTAATTATTGTAAAGTAATTGAATATAAACTGAGTTTGTTAAGTATCTTAAAAATTTTTTTTTAAACCAAAACTAGGACAAACTCAGTTTAATACTTCTTATTATGTTTACTTTTAAAATATTTTCAAAATAACCAATTTAAAAATATGAATATGAAAAATACGATAGTTCCGCCAGGAATTCAGTTAGAAAAGGTTGGGTTTACAAAACTAGAGGTTAATATTGCATTTCCTAATGCGAGACCATCAACACCTTTTCCTCCTTTGGTACAAGCTTATTTTGAGTCTAAAGCATTGCAAGTTAGCGCAGTAGTTTTAATAGATGCCAATGCAAGTATAGACGCTATTCAAGTGTATTATGAAAAAAATGATATAATGCCTAACTTATATGTAACCTATGATGCTCCTGAAGAGTCATCAGCTAATTTTAGCGCTTATCAAGTTAATTTTATGTTAGATATATCTACTCAACCTAAAACGATTCAAACTACAGTTTGGAACGAAGATCCAGAAACTTCAAGAGGTACTATTACAACTGTTCAACCTTAAGATGTATCTTTAAGATTTAAAAAAAACAGAAGCTAACAACTTCTGTTTTTTTTTATGTTTTAAATTTAAGTAAATTGCTGTCAAATTATAGCAAATGAAATTCTTTGATAAGAGTATAATTATTTTGATGTTTTTAACTTTTTCAGCTTTTTGTCAAAATAGTATTGAAAATGATTTATTTGAAAAAAACATCAAAATTAAAACCCAAAACTGGTTAAATAAGCCTCATTTTCAGAAAGCTTCATTCTTTTTCTTAGAGAAAAATTGGGATTCAACGTTAGTTTATTCCATGAAACAATTAAGCGAAAGTAAAAAAAAATTGGAACTAAATAATTATTGCCATTTTTTTAGAGGGTTTAGTTTTAAACAAAAAAAGTTATTTCTTGAAAGTCAAAAAGAACTTGATTCTGTTACTGAAGATTTTGATTTTTATAATAGAGTAGTAATGCTTCTAGGTGAAACTACACTAGAATTGAAAGATTTTGAAAAAGCTTTGTCCTATTTTAAACAGTTAGAAAATGTTGTTAATCTCGATTTTTTTGGAATTAAGAAAAGTACAGTGGAACATAATTTAGGTATTTGCTATATTCACATCAAAGATTTTGAAAAGGCAGAATACTATTTGTTACAAAGTGCTAAAAAGCAAGAAGAAGACAAAGACACACTTCTTTTGGTAGGTTCTTATGGTGATATTGCGAACCTGTATTATGAGCAGTATAAAGATGATTTGGCAATTCCTTATTTTATAAAAGCGTATGAATTAGCTAAGAATACAAAAGATTATAAGTTAAAATTTCATACGGCGAATAATATGGCAGTTGTGGAAGAGAATAGAAAAGATTTTTTAAAAGCGTTACAATATAGGAAGGAATTGGAAAAGTGGAAGGACTCTTTAAACGATCAAAATAAAATATGGGAGGTTGCACAACTCGAAAAACAATTTGCTGTAAAAGAAAAACAAAAAGAAGTAAGTTTTTTACAGGTCGAAAATAAAGTTAAAATTGCAGAACGAAATGGTCTTTTTTATTCAGCAATAGTACTGTTGTTGTTGCTAGGAACAACAATTTATTTTTATAAAGAAAAAATAAAAACAAATAAAATTATCTTGGCACAGAAAGAAGCTTTAAATGAACTAAATGCCACTAAAGACAAGCTGTTTTCTATCGTAAGTCATGATTTGAGATCGTCTGTAAATATGATGAAAGTTAGTAATGCTAAATTATTAGAAAATTTAGCGACTAAAAACTTGGAGGAATTAGATGTTTTACTTCACCAAAATAATCAAATTGCAAATAGTACCTATAATTTGTTAGATAATTTATTACATTGGGCACTATTACAAACAAAACAATCCTACTTTGAAATTACTTCTCAGCGATTGTATTTTTTAGTGGAGCAAGTAGCCTATAATTATTTGCCTTTAATGCATGACAAAAAGCTTCAATTTGAAAATACAGTCAATAAGAAAGAAATCATTTTTGTAGATCAAGAATCGTTAAAATTATTGCTTAGAAATTTTTTAGACAATGCTATAAAGTTTTCTAATGAAAACGGGTTTATAAAAGTATTTTCAGAAAGTGTTGATGATAGTTATTGCCGTTTGATTATTGAAGATAATGGATTAGGAATGAGTGAAATTACTAGGCAATCTCTTTTGAAAGAAACTACTTTGCTGGCTAAAAAAGAAAACGAAAAAATAATTGGTTCTGGTTTAGGATTGCAATTATGTAAATCAATTATAAAAAAGAATAACGGGAAATTAGATATACAAAGCGAATTAGGAAAAGGAACAAAAATCATTGTATCTTTGCCTAAAAAGCATTTACATGGATAATATTAATGTATTAATTATTGAAGATACTCCTTCTGAAAGTGAAGCATTGATTAAAGTATTAGAAGCAAATAATTATACTGTTGCTGGTGTTGCTACCAATCATAAAGATGCTTTGTCTATGTTTTATGAAGCTAAAATAGATATTGTAATTATTGATATTTTTTTAAATGGTTCTCCAGATGGAATTGCATTTGCAGAAACCATAAATATTGTTCCAAATGCTTCTAAACCTTTTGTGTTTTTAACCAGTTCGTCTGACAGACAAATATTTGAGCGTGCCAAATTAACTAAACCTTTTAGTTACTTAATGAAACCATTTAATGAATTAGAATTATTATATGCTTTAGAGTTAGCTGTGGAAAAGTTCTATAATCAAAGTGATGTTTTTTTAAGTGATGAAGAAAATACGGTTATAAGTGAAGAATATCTATTTATAAAAAAAGGAAAATCGCTAAAGAAAGTTTTAATTGAAGATATTATTTACATTGAAGTTGAAGAAAAGTATTGCAACATCATTACAGAAAATGAAAAGTTTCTTATTCTAATTTCTTTAACAAAAATTCTAGAATTACTTGATGCTTCTCTTTTTGCAAGAACGCACAGAAATTTTATTGTAAATAATAAAAAAATTACTGAAGTTATTCTTGCCGATAACCTTATTGTTTTAACAGGAGGATACAAGGCTACTTTAAGCGAAAAGTATAAAGATATTATTAAAAATGTGCGTACTTTAAAATAATTTTAAAAACGAGGTTTTCTTCGTGCCAATTATTTTCATTCTTATGCCTATTTTTTTCAGATGCATTCTCCTTGAATTTATTTTTGATTTTGGTAATTAAAAAATAGACTAAACTCAAAAATAAATACTTATGACAACTTTAAATGTAATTTTTCAGAATAAAAGTGGGTTATCCGACAAGTTAATTTCTATTGGATTTGTTTCAGGAAGCACAACGGCACCATTTGCAATAAGTTACCCAAATTCTAACCCGTTAGATCCTTTAGATATTGAAATCCTTCCTCTAAACCAAGAAGTAGGGAAAGGAAAATGGTATGCTTTTGAGGATTTAAAAAAAGGAGTTTCAATAAGAAATTTTAGTGGTCGAATTTATATTTCTTATGGGCAAACGTGGTCAGTTTTAAATACGTTTTATGAACCTGCTCAAAATATTACCGATGTTAATTTTTTTCTTCGCTATGATAAAATGGAACTTACTTTTAATGGTAAAGCTAGCGACGTGGCCGATTTAACGAGTATAGATTATTGGAGTATACCGATGCAATTAACTACCTTAAAAGATGATGTTATCATACAAATTGATAAAGGAATAAAAGCTGGAGTTACTTCACAAATGATTTATTCTAATTTGAATAATCTTACATCTACCACTCAGTCTAGACTTGCTAACGCATTACCAGCTTTGGTTCCAGGTGATTTTCATCAAAATATAAACCAGCCAGGTACAGGTTTTGCCCGAATTATTGGCCCCTCTTCTTATCCACCAATTGGTGGCGTACCTGTTATACCATATCCACTTTTTAATGATTATTTGAATTACTTAATGACTAATTTTGGTACAAAAACAACTTTAGGGCATATAATTCCTACATTGGGAATTGGAAAAATAGCATATATAAAAGGACAATTTAATGGTGTAGGACCAAATGTGCCACTTTCAGGACCTCAAAGTGCCCAAGCGTATGATTTGACAGCTACTATAGATGACAATGGAAATGTTACCTTATCTGGAAGGGTAGGTACAACTAATACAACAATGGTGTATAAAAAAGAAGATTTGCTTAATCCCGACGGAATTTATGGAGCCAATGCGTCATTCTCTTTAAATGGTGCTAGTACTCAAAAACCAGCTAATGATGTATATGGATGGATTACAGGAGATTTATTAGCTGGATTTAATATTGGAGCAATTGGTTCGCAAACTAAAATGAATGATGTTATGGTTGGTGCCATGTTTAGTAGTCAATGGTTTACTATTGCTAATGATCAATTGTTTAGTTATTTGCAAAGTAATAGTTCTTATTATAATCAGTATGCAGCCACTTTACAACAATTGTCTGATGCTTATAATTTTGCTTACTCCGATCGTTTTGCACCTGTTTTAGTATCATTAAACCCTGCCAATGTGGATACTTTAGAAATATCTTTTTTTAATGTAACCGAAAACAATTAATCTCAAACCAAGAGGATTGTTTTTTCAATTTAAAAGTGTTTTTTGTTTGGTTCCATTCGTTGCTCGTTTTGTGACTAAAAAGTTGGTGCTCATGGTTATTTGTTCGTTTTTACTACAATTCATTTTTAGCTTTATATAACAAATTAATAGTTTGCTAAATTAATTTTTAAGTAGTGGAGTTCAGAAACCATGTAAAAAACGAGGCGTATTCTGAAAAGCCTAATGAGTAAGAATAAACAAATAAATTTAAATAAAATGATAACAACTAATGTATTTCAATTATCTGCTGTAAGCCAAAATGATGTAGAAGCTGCTGACGGAAGCAAAATATTTTGCACACTCGCAAAAATTACGAATGGAACTTTAAGAACAGGATCTTTTCCAATTAATGAAGCAGTCCATTTACCAACACCTCCAGGTCAAAACAGTTCAGGAGATACCCCTTCATGGTTTTTGATTCCTGAAAACAACATCTTAGAAACTTCATTTGAGCTAGAAATTAATTGCCCTTCTGATTCTAATTATCCAGTTACTAAAATAACGGTAAAAGCTTCCGATGTTCAAAAATGGGCAAACATACCTTATAATGAAAGAGAGAATCAAATTTATCAAGAAGGAAAAAATGGAATTTTTGGATTCGCGCAAGAAGGCCCAAATGGATTAATTTATACCATTACTGCTGGAGTTTTAAATCCTCAATTACAAGGTTAAATCTAAAATAAGGTTTTGTTATGTTTAATTTGTTAAAGAGACTAATTGATAAATAGTCTCTTTTTTGCGATTTTACTTGTTTTGTAAATCAGGTATTTTTATTTGGAAAAAAAGTGTTTTTACTTTATTGTAAATCAGTTATTTGTGCTCTGTTTTTTTCTGTGGTTTAAAAGTAATTTTACAACGTAATATTACAACAACCAAGTGAAGTTCAGAAATCACATTAAAAAACGAGGCGCAACCTGAAAAGCCTTACGAGTAAGGATACAAATAAGCAAAAATTATGACTGCACAATTTGAATGGAAATTAGAAGCCTACCAAAAACAAGGTAATTTATGGCTGAGATGGAGTACTAATGCTCCTTTTAGAGCACAACAAGGAAGAATATATGTTTATAAGGGAGGTTTTCCTTCTAACCCAACAGACAATGATAAAAAATGGACTTGGGATACCGATCATAATCATGATTGGGACACTGGTTTAGTTTGGGGAACAGGTTGGAACTGTGCTTATATAGCGGAAGCTCCTAAAAACGGACCTTATGTCTATTTTATGAAATTAACTACTGACGCTAAAATGGGACCAGATGTGGCTAAGGTAGTTGAAGCTAGTGAAGTAAATTAATTTTTTATAAAAGACATTTACCTTAAAATCCCCATAAATGAAAATATTTTATGGGGATTTTTTAAAAATAGGATAAAGTGAATTATTTCTTTTCTGAAATTCTTTTCAAAATTGTATTTCTAGAGCTAAGAAAGTTTTTTAAATGGTTTTTTAATAACAATTTATCAAATAACTTTCCAAAAATGCCATAAGGGGTTTCATATTCTAAAATATCTTGCATTATGGTTATTCCATTTTGTTCTTCAAACAAATGCGTATGTTTAAAAGCTTTAAAGTGTCCTTTTAATTGTTCGTCTACAAAAGAATTTGGATACTCCATTTGGCTAATGATACTTTGATGTTTAATATACAAACCAAAATGTTTCCCTTTCCAGGTTACTGTCTCTCCTAACTCGATTAATCCTGAAGTTTTACCTGCAATGGCTTTCTCTTTTGTTTTGGTTGCCGATTGTTGATGTATATCAATGTTTCTTGCTATATCAAAAGCAATATGGCAAGGTGCTTTAATTCTGGTTGTAAGATGTATGGTTGTCATGATTTTAAATAAAAGAGTTAGCCATTAACCACAACAGTTTGTGTTTTTCGACTTGCTTTTGCTTTCCTTTTTCCTCTAAAAAATAAATATAAGTTTAAAAATAACATGATGCCTAAATAAATTGAAAAACCACCTATTTTATAACTTAAGTTTTCTATTAAAGATTGATAGGAATTATCACTGATGCTCATTTCTAAAATACGAAATGCAAAACCAATATTTAGGAGATAAAAGCCAGTTTCGAAAAGTTTATTAGTAGCTAAAGCAATTTCTTCACGCCCATTAAAGATATCGAGCATATAAATTTTACTGTTTTTGAAAAGGGTTTTCGAAACATAAAAGGTTAAAAACATAACTACTGGGATATAAATAGCGTAGCCAATTAAAATTTTTGAAGTTTCCATAATGTGTAATTTAAATTAATTTTTTAATGAATTTAGTGAGTAAAAAAATGTTGAGGTAATGCATAAAAGCAATGGTAATAATGATAATAGCCGATTTTGATGCAATAATTTCAATTAAGTTTTCAAAAGAAATTATTTTTTGCCATGAAATAATTGTCATAGCACAATAACCAATATTTAACAGATAATATCCAATGAGCAACATTTGATTGATTCTTTGACAAAGTGCTTCATGATTAGGAATTAATTGGGCAACGTAAATATTTCCGTTGTCATAACATACTTTTCCCACTTTTAGGATAATGAAACATGTAATGCTAAAATAAATTAGGTAGCCAATGATATTGAGATTCATGATACTAAATCTGAAATTGTTTTTTCTAAGGTGTCAAATTGAAACTGAAATCCTTCTTGAAGTAATCGATCCGGAATCACATTTCGACTTTTTAATACTAATTCGGTTTCGGTACCAATGAATTTTGCCCCTAATTTTAAAATTGGAGTTGGAGTAGAAAAACCAAAAGGCATCCCATGACTTTTTCGCAATTGCTTCATAAATGTTGTATTTGCTATTGGTGTTGGGCTTACAATATTAACAACACCAGTTAATTGATGATCCAAAATAAATGCTATAGCACTAGCAAAATCATATTCGTGTATCCAACTAATAAATTGGTTGCCTTTGCCTTGTTTACCACCAAATCCTAGCAGAGTCAGTCGCTTTAAAGGAATAAAAGCTCCTCCATTTTTACCTAAAACAATAGATGTACGTAACGCTGTTTTTAAGGTGTTTTTGGTAGGTACTTCAAAAAAAGTTTGTTCCCAAGTCTTGGCCACATTCATTGAAAAATCTTCTCCAATTTCTCCATTACGTTCTGTCATTTGTTTGTCTTCCGAATGTCTGTAAATGGTGGCCGTTGATGAATTTAACCAATGTTGAGGCGGGTTTTTGCAACTTAAAACCGCAATATTTAAAATGGCAGTACTATCAATTCGAGAATCTAAAATCTTTTTTTTATTGGCTTCTGTATAACGACAATCAACCGATTTTCCTGCTAAATTAATTAAAGCTGTTGCATTTTCTAATTCGGTTTCCCAACCAGTAAGCGTTTTGGCATCCCAATGGACATATTTTACATGGTTTCTATCTTCAGATTTTCCACGCGTTAACACCACTATTTCATCACATTTATGTCTGAAAAAACGAACTAAGACGTTACCTAAAAATCCAGTTCCAGCAGCTATGACAATTTTTTTCATTTTTTAAAAATTTAATAAGAAGGGTAACGCTAAGATGCGATACAAAATCCACGTTAATGTTAGGTGTTTTGGTAATTGTAACAGGTTGATTCTTCTGTAATGTTCTAGAATCATTAGGTTTACGGTTATGCCAAACCAACCTAGAGTAATGTATTCATGGAGAACTACAAATTGATTTAGAATAAGTATTGGAAGTAAAAACAAACTTCCTATTACAGAAACAGTAATTAAATTTCCAATATAATGGAGTTGGTCTTGTTTGTTTATCTTACGAATAAAAAGATATTGAAAACCAATTTGCCCCAAGGCTAATGCTAATTCTTTGCTAAAAAGAGTATTTGATAAGAAAGACAATAATTTGGCATATTGGAATAGTACAAAAGCTGTAAATAAAATTGTTAAAATTATATATGAAATGCGATAAGCAACATTAAAATCGGGTGTGCATTCTAGCTTATTTGAATCGTTTATTTTGCTAGGTGCAATTACTTTCCGATTGTAAGAAATAAACTTGTATAGCTTTCTCAACAGGTAGTTGACTGGTTTCCAATTGCCTATTTTTTCAATCCAAGGGAAAGAGAAGCCAATTATTTTTAATAAACTGTCAATTCCATATACAACTTTTTTATTCATGTTATCTATTAAAGCAATTTCATTTTTCGCTTTATCTACATCTATATAGGTTTGTTCTTTATCAGTTAAAGCAACAAATGCTTTCCGCCCATTTTCATCTAGCATCTTGGCTTTGATGAACCCAGCAGTGTATAAATTGCACATAGGGCAATCTTCGTCATAGAGTAATGTGTGGTTCGTTAAGGTTTTCATTTTCTGTAACTATTTTATTTAGAATTATATAGAAGTAAGTGGCAGCAATCCAAGGAGTTATAAGTGTTATAGCGTAAAAGAGTTCAAAATGAATAAGAATAAATTTACTTTTGAATATCCAAAAGAGAATTAACGATTCAATGAAAGTCAAGCCCCAATACACTGTTAAATATCTTTTGGCTTTAATAGATTTGTTATAAAAAGAATAACTCAAATAGATAGCAGAAACAATTTGTACAAAACCCAAGAATAACAACCCAATTGGACCTCCATAAAAAGTAACCATAAGAATTAATGCAGTAAAAAAAGTGACTTTGTTAATTTTAATTAGTGTTTTCATGATATTCTTTTTTTATTTTCAACACTTATTTCAGAACCTTTCGCTACAATTACAGAAGATGGATCTGTATTTTTTAGAAATCCAAAATCCGATCCATACACTGCTTCGAAATCAACTTTTATTTCGGTTTCAACTACTTTGTGTTGTTCCCATTTAGGATGTTTTACTTCATATTCAAAAGTAGTAGTGTCGTTTTTTTTAGTATATCCAAAGTAATGTTCGCAAATAAAATGTGCTTCAGAGTTTTCCTCAATAGGAAGTAATTCCTTTTCTGTAATCAGTTCGATTGTATTCCAAAAATTATTGTATTTCCATTGGTAACTTAATTTAGAATTATTTTCTGATGGTAAACTACTATGTTTCATAGGTAAGGTTTGATAATGTTCTTTATAAATGGTATTGGCAACTAATGTTAGGGCTGGTTTTGGGACTATTTCTTTAATAAAAACGACACCTCGTTTCCATTCATTATTCTCAAAACGTTTAACATAAAAACGCAAATTCACTTCTTCAAAGTTACTGTGGAAAGGAATCTTCCAACCTAATAGTTTCGTATTTTGGAATAGAAAGCCAACTAAACTCACGTAGTGTTTTCCATTGTAATCATCTAGCTCGGTGCCTTTTGGTATGTGTTTTTCTAAAATAGAAGGATTAATTTCATAATTAATTAAAGCCAGATTTTTCCAGTTGGCTGTTAGAAAACTAACTGATTTTCTTCTGTGAAAATGAATAATATAAGTTAGAAAGAAAATTAAAGTAATAGGAATTAAAAAAAGCCATCCAAAGCCACCATCCCAAAATGTGAAAAATATAATAACTAAAACAAAATAGATATAGATTAATTTGTTTTTAGGGTCGTGTAATAAAAAAAGAAAGGCAGCAATAACTTGAAAGATTCCAGTGAAAGCAATTCCATAACCACCAAAAAGTAAAAAGAGAAGTGCTATTATATTAATAAATTTGATGTATTTTAAGAATTCCATAACTTAGTTGTTAGTGTTATAAATAATTACAGAGAGATAAACCGTTAAAATAAGTGGAATGGGTACCAGTATATAAGTAATGATGTCGATGTAATTGAATCTGGCATTTAGTATCCAAGTAAAAAAGAATAAACCAACGCTTCCTGCATAAAGTTGTAAACTCTTATTAGAAGGTGCTTCAAATAACATTTTTAACCCTAAAATAATTTGAATTAGACCAGTTAATATCGTAGAAACAGCAGCGTAAAACAAAAATACTTCATCTAAACAGCCTAAAAATAAAAGTATAATGGGTAGACCTATAGCAAAAGTATTCCAATATTTAATTGTTTTCATAATTCTTATTTTTTTAAACTTTCAGAAAAAAATGAAAGTTTAAATTAAAATTTTTTATTTTTTCATAAACTTAACTAGTAATTGAGCCAGCCAATTGTCTTTATATTCGGTCATTTTATCCAAAACATTATCGGCTTTTAAAACAAAATCGTAAAGTTTAGAAGTTTGCTCTACAAAATGTTTTTCTTCATCACTTTGACTCGCTTCAATAGAAGAAACTTCTTTTAAAACCTTTAAGGCGGGTTTAATTTCTCTTTTACTACGCTCTTTTGAAATTTTTACAGCTAATTCATCTAAATCTTTTTCGGCAGTAAAAAACTCTCTTCTTTCACCAGCTTTAAATTCTTTATATACTATTCCCCAATCCATTAAAGCACGAATGTTCATACTCGCATTTCCGCGAGAAATTTGCAATTCTTCCATAATATCCTCCATAGAAACTGGTTCGTTGCTCACCATTAATAAAGCATGTATTTGAGCCATGGTTTTATTAATGCCCCATTGCGAGCCTAAGGCGCCCCAAGTTTGAACGAATTTATTTTTTGCTTCTTTGTATTCCATTATTATGTGAAAGAGTATTTGATGAAACAAAGATATATAAAAGTTTTTAAACTTTCAAAAAAAAATGAAAGTTTATTTTGGCACAGTATTTGGTTTTATACTTATACTAACAAATAAAATAATGTATTATGAAAACGATTAGTATAAAAAACGAGAATAGAGCCATTACAAAATTAATAGCCCTTTTGTTTTTCATTTTTGCTTCCTTGTTTGCATTACAAAGTAATGCTCAGGTATCGGTTAGTGTTAGTATTAATGCCAATGCCAATCGTGCTTATGCTCCAGAATATAGACATGTGCATACGGCAAGATGCAATCATTATGAAGCTGTAGAATATTATTATTATCCAGAGATAGAAGCTTATTTTGATATTAACTCATCGGTTTATATTTACTATACATCAAATGGCTGGGTAAGATCTAAAACCTTACCAAGATATTGTAATCAGTATGATGTGAGAAGAGGATATAGAGTAGCGTTAGATTATCACGGACATAAACCTTATACCTATTTTAACAATCATAAAAGAAAATATAAAGCTAAAAAATATTATGCTAATAATGGAAAGCATAAAGGGCATAAAAAGCATTAACAATTAGTTTTGCCATGTTGTATTTGTTTGTTTAAACGAACTGTCTTTATTGATAGTTCGTTTTTTTATGCGTTATGCTTGTTTTCTTTTTTTAATTTCTTTCGTAAAATTTCTTTGCGTTCTTTATAACGCATGTGGGTATAATGATGTTGAATGGTGTTAATAAAACTAAGAATCATTCCTATTCCTATTATTATGTATAAAACTGTAAATAATTTACCGCCATCCGTTTTTGGTGCAAAATCGCCATAACCTATAGTTGTTAAGGTTACTACAGAAAAATATAATGAATCTATAAAACTCCAGCCTTCCAAATAATGATAGGTAAACATTCCTACCAAAACAATCATTATAGTGGTAATTAATAAATCCCTATATTCATCATCTTGTAAAAATGAAATTAAGGTTCTGTAGAAAAACATACGGTTTACTTATTTAGATTTCTAAAATACAAAATTTTATTAATATTTATGATTTGTTTAAGAAGAAGAGGCTATTAAAAAATGTAATTTTGAGTTAAAAAATAAGAAATATGAAAAAGTTTTTAATTCTTTGTGCCATCATCTGTTCTGTACAGCAAAGTTTAGTTGCTCAAAAAAAGAGCAATACATCTAATAATAAAAAAAATAGTATGAAAGAAAACATATATCAATTTAAAGTGGAAGATATTGAAGGAAATGAATTTGATTTTGCTACTTTAAAAGGGAAGAAAATAATGGTAGTCAATACGGCTTCAAAATGTGGGCTAACACCTCAGTATAAAGATTTACAAGCATTGTACGACACTTATAAAAATCAAAATTTTATCATTGTTGGTTTTCCGGCTAATAATTTTGCTTCTCAAGAGCCAGGAAACAATGAAGAGATTGCTACTTTTTGTGAGAGAAACTATGGTGTTACTTTTCCAATGATGAGTAAAATTTCTGTAAAAGGGGGCGATATGCATCCTCTGTATGTATTTTTAACTCAAAAAGCTAAAAATGGTTTAGAAGACAGCGAAGTGTCTTGGAATTTTCAGAAATACTTAATTAATGAAAAAGGGGAAGTAGAAAAGGTTATTTCACCAAAAACATTACCTACAGATACTACTGTAATTAATTGGATAGAAAATAAACGTTAAGGTTGTAGAAATAACTGTAGTAATACGGTATTTAACCAACGGTCAAATTTATACCCCGATTGTGAAATGGTTCCTATTTTTTTAAAACCTGCTTTTTCATGAAATAGAATACTCTTTTCGTTTTCAGAATCGATTACTGCTATCATGGTGTTTTTATGTTGTTTTTTAGCCAAAGTAATTAATTTGTGTAGCAGTAATTTTCCTATACCTTTGTTACAATGCTGCTGAGAAATATAGACAGAATGTTCCACAGTAAATTGATAAGCGGGTCTAGTACGAAACTCACTGTAATATCCAAACCCTACAACCTCATGGTTTAGTTCGGCAACAATGACAGGGAAATTTTTGGCTGTTTTTTCTGTAAAAATATTTTTTTGTTCTTCTAACGTTCGAGCTTCGTACTCATAAATATTAGTTGTGTGATGTATGTTGTAATTGATAATGTCTAAAATAGCCTGACAATCTTCTGTTTGGTACGGTCTTATAATAACCTGCATGAGAACATAATTTATTTTTAGTAAAATTATTAAAAACTTAGGTAACTTTTTACCTTTGTATTTCAATTTATTCGTTCCATTTTAGAATATAGTTACTGTAAAAATTTGATACCAAATACTAAATATCCCAAAATACCTTTAGCACAAAGTCTAATTGAAATTTGTAAAGCCAAAGGATTAAAACATATTGTAATTTCTCCAGGTTCAAGAAATGCACCATTAACTATTGGTTTTGCAAGTAATAGCTTTTTTACTTGTTATAGTATTGCTGATGAAAGGTGTGCTGCTTTTTTTGCCTTAGGTATTGCACAACAATTGGAAGAACCTGTAGCAGTGGTTTGTACTTCAGGATCAGCTCTTTTAAATTATTATCCAGCTGTGGCAGAAGCTTTTTATAGCCAAATTCCTTTAGTCGTTATTAGTGCCGATAGACCTCATGATAAAATTGATATAGGAGACGGACAAACTATTAGACAGGAAAATGTTTTTGCTAATCATATTATTAATAGTGCTAACTTAACTGAGGAAGCTTCTGAAAAAAACGATTTAGCCATTCAATATGCACTGCATCTTGCAGTAAATCTAAAAGGACCTGTACATATTAATGTGCCTTTTGAAGAACCTTTATACGAGGTTGTTGACGCCATTTCTGTAACTACAAATTGGGCTACTTTTGAAAATGAAAAAAAATCTTTTGCAATAGAAGAAAAGGATATAAATCAATGGTATGCAAGTAAGAAAAAGTTGGTTTTAATTGGAGAGAATAAACCGAATACGATTGAAGAAAGAATAATCGAGCAATTAGTGGCTGATCCTTCTGTTGTTGTGATGACAGAGAAGACCTCTAATCTTTTTCACCCTAAATTTGTAAATCATATTGATGCCATTATTACCCCTTTTACAGAAGAAGAGTTTACTTTTTTTCAACCAGACATCTTAGTTACCTTTGGAGGTATGGTTGTTTCTAAAAGAGTAAAAGCTTTTTTAAGAAAATATAAACCTACAGCGCATTGGCATATAGATTATTTAAGAGCGTATGATACTTATGGCGCTCTTACCAAGCATTTTCAAACAGAACCCAATCATTTTTTTAATTTGTTATTTCATGCTTCTCGTTTTGTAGAAAGTAACTATGATTTGAAAATTCAGGAAATTATTACATTAAGAAAAGAGAAAACAAAACAGTATTTAGAACAAATTCCTTTTTCAGATTTTAAAGTTTTTGAATATATAGCCAAAAAACTTCCAAACCATATTCAGTTACAAATAAGTAATAGTTCTGCAGTTCGATATTTGCAATTAGTAGCTATTGATTCTTCGATAACTGTTTTTTGTAATAGAGGTACAAGTGGAATAGATGGGAGTACTTCTACAGCGATTGGTGCAGCAATAGGGTCGAAAAAAAAGACAGTGTTTATAACGGGTGATGTTAGTTTTTTTTATGATAGTAATGCGCTATGGAATAACTATATTCCTAACAATTTTAAAATTATATTGATTAATAATGGAGGCGGTGGTATTTTTAGAATTTTACCTGGACATCAAGAAAATAAGGTTTTTAATACGTTTTTTGAAACCTCGCATAGATTAAATGCAAAGCACTTGGCAGCTATGTTTGATTTGAATTATATGTTAGCTTCCAATGAAGTTGATTTAGATGATTGTATGGATGATTTTTTTCAAAATGATAGTAAACCTTCTTTGTTAGAAATAGCCACTCCAGAAAAAGTTAATGATAAAATTTTGTTGGATTATTTTAAAAATTTGAAATAAATATCATACTTTTATGATTAAATCTTACGTTTTAAAATTAAAATACCTATTTTTAAAGTAAACTATAAACAAATAAAACAACAAAATTATGAGTAAAAGAGATGAATTAATTACTAAATATGCAGCTGATTTAAAAGATAAGTGTGGTCTTACTGCTGATATGGATTTGTTAACGAAAGTTACTATAGGTTGTGGACCATCAATTTACAATGCGGACTCTTCTACAGTTTCAGGTACAGACGAAAAAGAATTGGCAACAGTAAAAAATAATTTTTTAATAAAAAAATTAGGTTTAAAAGATGGGCCAGATTTAGATACAGCCATTGCAGCTGTAATTGATCAGTATGGTAAATCCAATAAGAATAAATATAGAGTTGTTTTTTATTATCTGTTAACAAAACATTTTAACAAAGAAGCTGTTTATAAATAAAATATAAAAAATTAACCAAATCCCGATGTAATCGGGATTTTTTTTGTATTTATGTTAAAAATAAAAAATTGTGAATACGAATGCTTACTTTAGCATTTCAAAAAAATAAACATGATTTCAGAAGAACAATTTCAAAGAGAATTGGATTTGATTATCGCTAATGCTATTCGAGAAGACGTAGGAGATGGAGACCATAGTTCGTTAGCATGTATACCAAAAGATGCTCAAGGAAAAGCAAAATTATTAGTAAAAGATACAGGAATTATAGCAGGAGTTGCATTTGCTAAAAAAGTGTTTGCTTATGTTGATCCAGAGATGGAAATAGAAACGTTTATTGATGATGGTCAAAAAGTGAGCCATGGAGATGTTGTTTTTCATGTAACTGGAAGATCACAGTCTATTTTAAAGGCAGAAAGATTGGTTTTAAATGCCATGCAACGTATGAGTGCTATAGCTACAAAAACGAATTATTTTGTGAGTTTACTAGAAGGAACTACTGCTAAAATTTTAGATACAAGAAAGACTACTCCTGGTTTAAGAGCTGCAGAAAAATGGGCTGTAAAAATTGGAGGAGGTGAAAATCATAGATTTGCTCTTTATGATATGATTATGCTGAAAGACAATCATATTGATTTTGCTGGCGGAATAACAAAAGCAATAGAGAAAACAAAAACATATTTAGCTGAAAACAATAAAGATTTAAAAATAATTGTAGAAGCTAGAGATATAGATGAGGTGAAGGAAATATTAAAAAGCTCTGGAGTATATAGGATATTGTTAGATAATTTTACATTTGAAATGACTCGTGAAGCAGTTACTTTAATTGGGAATACTTGCTTAACAGAATCTTCAGGTAATATTAATGAAAACACAATAAGACAGTATGCGGAATGTGGAGTTAATTATATATCTTCCGGAGCATTAACACATTCGGTTTATAATATGGATTTAAGCTTAAAAGCGATTTAATGTCTGAGGCAATCGAAAATAAATTAGGAAAAATTCCTATAATTAAAAATTTGGTTGCTATTTGCAAGAAAATTAGATTGTCTTCTTTGGAAGGGCTCACATTGTATGATATTATTGAGTTATATGTTTTAGGAATTTTAAAAGGAGCGTTCTCATATAGAGCTAGTGCGGTAGCGTTTAGTTTTTTTATGGCATTATTCCCTTTTGCATTATTTATTTTAAATTTAATTCCTTATATTCCGATTGAAAATTTTCAAGATGATTTTCTTTTTTTTGTAGAAAAAGGTGTGCCTCCAAATACCTATGATGCAATTGAGTTAATTATTAAAGATATTATGAATACTAGTTATAAGAGCTTGCTTTCTTCTGGTTTTATTTTATCTATTTTTTTAATGACAAATGGGGTAAATGCGATTTTAGGAGGTTTTGAAATGTCGACGCACATAACGATTACAAGAGGTTTTTTTCGGCAATATTTTATTGCATTGGCTATTTCAATCACCTTGTCATTAATACTGATTATTACAGTCGCATCAATAGTAATTTTTGAAGTGCTAATTCAAAAAATAAAAGTACAAGGATTAATAACTAATGATGTGCATTTGATTGAATGGGGAAGATATTTATTTGTAATTTTAATGATATTAATTACAACATCAATATTATATAAGTTTGGAACAACCGAAACAAAAAACATTTCTTTTATTAGTTATGGTGCGGTATTTACAACTTTGTTGATTGTGCTAACTTCTTATATATTTGGTATTTATGTTGAGAAATTTGCAAGGTATAATGAGTTGTATGGGTCAATTGGCACGCTTCTTGTTTTAATGTTTTATATCTGGATAAATTGTATGGTTCTTTTACTCGGTTTTGAATTAAATGCAACTATTAACAAATTAAAAAGAAAAAATTTATATATTTAACAATTATTTAATAATTTTCAACTATGAGAAAACTTTACCTACTGTTAACTTTTACAATGTTACCCCTATTTTTTGCTACAGCTCAATCGAAATTATCTGGAGTAAGTGTTTATGAAACTTTATCTTTTGGTGGAAATCGACTTGTTTTAAATGGTGCGGGTATCAAAGAAAGAGTTTGGATTGACATGTATGTTGCATCATTGTATGTTCCTACAAAAACGTCAAATGCGGATCAGATTATTAATAGTACAGAACCAGCTATTATAAAAATAAATGTGGTGTCTGGGTTGTTAAAATCTGACAGAATGAAAGAAATGTTTGAAGAAGGTTTTAAAAATTCTATGAACGGAAGTACAGAAGCTTTAAAAACTGAAATAGATAAATTTATTTCATTCTTTGATAACACTATGAAAGAAAACGATGAGTTTATGATTGTTTATAATCCTAAAACTGGAATCACAGTTTTTAAAAATAGTGTAAAAAGAGGTGTCATTGAAGGGCATGATTTTAAGAAAGCTTTATTTGGAGTATGGCTTTGTGTAAAACCAGCTGATGAAAAGCTGAAGAAAGCAATGCTTGGTTTGTAATTTGAGTTTTTACTGTTTTTTACGATTTTAATTACAAAAAGTAAAAAATATTTCAATAAAAATTATAAATTAGCAAAAAAAAACAATAAATAAGTTATGAAAAAAAAATTTTTTGCATTTATTCTCATTCTCATTACATCTTTTGTTTCGGCTCAAACAACTATTTCAGGTGTTAAATTAGAAGAAACAATTACGATTGAGGGTAAAAAGTTAGTTCTTAATGGTGCTGGAACTAGGGAAAAATGGTGGATTGATCTTTATGTAGGATCTTTGTATCTTCCTAAGAAGAGTACTAATGGAACAGAAGTGGTTAATAGTTCTGAAACATCAGCAATCAAATTAGATGTTGTATCTGGTATGGTATCGGCAGAAAAAATGATGGGTGCGTTAGATGAAGGTTTTGTTAAGTCAACTAATAATAATTTAGAGCCTTTAAAAGAAAGAATTGAGAAGTTTAAAACTTTCTTCCAAGAAAAATTTAACAAAGGGGATTCATTTACGTTTGCGTATGTTTCAGGCACAGGTATAGTTGTATATAAAAATGGTGTGAAGAAAGGGGCAATTGAAGGGCAAGATTTTAAAAAAGCATTATTCGGAATTTGGTTGTCAAATAATCCAGCAGATAAAAACCTTAAAAAATCTATGTTAGGAATGTAGTATTTTACATTCGTTGAAATAAAAAAACACTTCTATTAAGAAGTGTTTTTTTATTATTTTATTGAGATAAAAAGTTCTGAATTGCTTGAATTACTTTCTCATCACCTAATATTTTTCGATGACCTAAATTCTCTGTTAGTATTAATTGACTATTTTTTAGATGAGCATGAATGTTTTCGGAGGCTGTGAAAGGAACATCGAAGTCGTTTTTGTCATGTAATAATAATATTGGAATATTACATTGTTCGGCAGCAATATATGAAGAGAAACTTTCCATGTCTATTTGAAACTTTTCTTCGAACCTGTTTTTCATTTTTATAGCGATACTAGGGGCTAATTGTAATTTCGAGACAAAATCATTTAAAATAGCCGTAACACTATCACCACTACCAATAATAATTGCTTTTTTTACATTTAAGCCTTGTTTGATTGCGTTTAAAATAGACATACCTCCTAGGGAATGACCAATAACAAATTCAAAAGGGCCATATGTTTTTTCTAATTCTAGAATGCTAGCAATAAATTCAGGCATTAAGGTAGTTTTTCCAGGTGATTTTCCGTGTGCAGGAGCATCAAAGCTTATTGTTTCATATCCAAGTACAATCATTGCATCGGCAATTTTTACCAATTGCGTCCCCCTACCAGACCATCCGTGAACCAATAAGATTTTTTTAGAACTCTTTCCATACCTATATGTCATTACTTTTTTCTGGATAGTAGGAATAAAAGTAAATTCTTGTTGGCTTTCTGCGTCCATTCTAAACTCTCTTTTTGGAATTTTATACTTAATAGGAGTGCTGAATAGACGATTCGCAAATCGAACAGTTATATTGGTGGATAATTTTTGTAAAATAGAGAAAAAACGAATTATGTTTTTAGGAACAGAATCGCCAGTAATCGGTTTTTTTCTTTTTGGCATAATATATGTAGTTTGGAACTATAGTACTGCAAAATTACTATTATTTTTTTGTATGATTGTTTGAAATGAAATTTTAAAAACTGTAACTTTGTTAAAAAACTATTTAAAATGAACTATAAAATAAAAATTGTATTTGCAATGTTATTTGCAATGGTTTTGTCTTGTGCAAAGAATCCTTTTACAGGTAAAAGTACTTTAGCTCTTGTTCCTAATAGTCAAATTTTGCCTATGGCATTTCAACAGTATGATCAATTTCTTTCAGAAAATAAGGTTATTACTGGTACAAAAGATGCAAAACGAGTAGAAAATGTTGGTATGAAAATTAAAACAGCTGCTGAAAGATGGTTGAATGCTAATGGGTATTCTAATTATCTTGAAGGATATTCGTGGGAATACAAATTAGTTGATGATAAAACAGTTAATGCTTGGTGTATGCCTGGAGGTAAAATAGTTTTTTACACAGGAATTATGCCGATTTGCAAAGACGATGCAGGTATGGCAACGGTTATGGGGCATGAAGTAGCACATGCTTTAGCAAATCATGGACAACAGCGTATGAGTGCAGGTTTGTTGCAACAAGCTGGTGCAGCAGGAGTAGCAGTAGCTACAGGAAGTAAATCTTCTGAAGAGCAACAACTATGGATGACAGCTTATGGTGCTGGCACGCAATTTGGTGGTATGTTGCCTTTTAGTAGAAATCATGAAAGTGAAGCAGATGAAATAGGGTTGGTTTTAATGGCAATTGCAGGATACAATCCAGATACAGCTGTAGGTTTTTGGGAAAGAATGGCAGCGCAATCAGGAGGTCAGGCTCCGCCAGAATTTATGAGTACACACCCAAGTAATGAAACACGTATTAATAAAATTAAAGAGTTATTGCCTTTTGCAAAACAAGAAGCAGCAAAATTTGGAGTAACTTTTAAATAATATAAAAAAAAGAAGTATATTCAATCCCGATTTTAAATCGGGATTTTTTATTTTAAAAATATGGAAAAATTACAAAAAGGTGAAAAGAAATTATTAAATGCTTGGGCGTTTTATGATTGGGCCAATTCAGTATATTCGTTAGTTATTTCTTCTAGTATATTTCCTTTATATTTTGGTTTTCTTTACACAAAAGAGAATCCTGTTATACCTTTTTTTGGACATGACTTTAAGAGTACAGCTTTAATTAGTTATGTTACAGCATTTGCTTTTTTAACAGTGGCAGTTCTGTCTCCTATACTATCTGGTATCGCAGATTTTGTTGGGAATAAAAAACGTTTTATGCAGTTTTTCTGTTATTTGGGAGCACTATCATGTATAGGTTTGTATTGGTTTACACCAGAGAATGTGTACTGGGGAATTAGTTGTTTCTATTTTGGCTTAATTGGTTTTTGGGGAAGTATTGTATATTATAATTCTTACCTTCCAGATATTGCTTATGAAGAACAACAGGATGCCTTGAGTGCTAAGGGCTTTTCTTTTGGATATGTTGGTAGTGTTATTTTGTTGATTGCTTGTTTGGCGTTAATTTTAACTAGGAAAACAGATGCAGATTCTTTGCTTGCTATGCGTCTTTCTTTTGCTTTAACTGGTGGTTGGTGGTTGATTTTTAGTCAATATACATTTTATTATTTACCTAAAGGAAATAAAACGAATAACAAAATTTCTAGTCATGTTCTTTTTAATGGGTTTAAAGAACTCTTGAAAGTGCAAAAGCAACTTTTTCATAATGTAGCTTTAAAGCGTTATTTGGCTGCTTTTTTTGTTTATAGTATGGCAGTTCAAACCGTTATGTTAGTAGCTACTTATTTTGGAGAACAAGAAATTAATTGGGCTTCAGATAGTGAAAAAACACAAGGCTTAATTGTAAGTATTTTAGTTATCCAATTAGTTGCTGTTTTAGGTGCTTATTTAACTTCTAAATTGGCTTTTAAAATTGGAAACATTAAAGCCTTATTACTTATAAATATTATTTGGGCTGTAATTTGTATTTTTGCCTTTTTTGTAACCGAACCAATTCATTTTTATGTAACTGCTGGTTTTGTGGGATTAGTAATGGGCGGGATTCAGTCTCTATCTCGTTCAACATATTCTAAATTTTTACCCGCTACAGAAGATACTACATCGTATTTTAGTTTTTATGATGTGTCAGAAAAAATAGGTATTGTAATAGGAATGGGGATTTTTGCGACCATTGATCAAATTACAGGATCCATGCGAAATGCTATTGTTTTTTTAACAGCCTTTTTTATAATTGGAATATTTTTACTAATCCGAGTACCAAAAAATAAAGAATAATTTTGGTGTCTCAATAATTTCTGCATAATGAGAAAAATTAATAATTTTTTTGCTTTTATTGTATTGATAGTTGCTTTTGCTTCTTGTAGTGAAGTGGAGCCTTTAGATCCTGCGTTGTCAGGACAAGTTTCTTCAGGAAATAATAACGGATCTGGTTCAGGTTCAAACGGAGGAAATTCTGGAGGAGGTACTGCTTCTAGTGTTTTTAAAGCTGATTTTGATGGGCAAACATGGTTAGCATCAACCACACAAGCAATTGTAAATTCAGATTATATTGCTATCACAGGGATGAAATCAAACGGAAGTTTTTTTCAGATAACTATTGCTAAAGGAGAAGTTGGTACTTATACTTGGGCTAATGCAACTAATATTACGTATCCAGGGTTGGCTTATTCTACAGGAAATGGGCAAGTTCCATTCATAGGTCTTAGTAATTCAGATGCAACAGGACAAGGATTTGTGAATTATAATGATACCGCTGAGATCGTAATATCTTCTATTAATACAACTACAAAAATCATCACTGGAACATTTAAGTTTACTGGTGTACGATTTGATAGTACATTAACGCAAACACAAACAAAAGTTTTTACAAACGGGCAATTCTCTGTTCCTTATACTGAAAATAATACTTCTCCTTCAACAAATCATTTTTTCTGTAAATTAGATGGTAATGATTTTAATCCTACTAATGTTGATGCAATTTTAGCAAACAATTTAATCAATATTAATGGAAGAAGAGGAAGTGTTGAAACTATATCAGTGGCATTGCTTTCTAATATAGGAGTGGGTACCCATGACTTGGAAAATCTACCTTTAGGAACAAACAATATTGGATTGTATAATTTAGATGCGACTGGTATGAATAGTTTTGGTGCTGATCCTGGAACAGTAACCATTACTTCTCATGATACAACATCTAGACATATCGTAGGAACTTTTCAGTTTGCAGGAACTAGTTTTTTTAATACCGATACCCATTCAATTACAGATGGAGAATTTGATGTGTATTACTAAATTAAAAATTAAAATCCTGAATTTTTTTTCAGGATTTTTTTTATGGCATAAATGTTGACTTTATTAATAGCTTGTAAAAAGCAAATTTTGCTATTATTGCTGATTTTCAATATTTTAATCTTAATTTTGTAAGGCAATGATAACGAATATTATAAGTTATTAATGACAAAATGACCCTTTTATAATTATGCCAAATCAAAAAATACTAACATTTGACAACTTGTCACTTCAAGAAATTAATTCTGATGCAGAATTGATTCCGTTATTAACTCCTGAAGATGAGGAAGAAATGAATAATGAACAGTTGCCAAATGATTTACCAATTCTTTCTTTAAGAAATACAGTTTTATTTCCTGGAGTGGTTATTCCTATAACTGCTGGTAGAGATAAATCTATAAAATTAATAAATGATGCAAACGCAGGTGGAAAAGTTATAGGAGTTGTGGCTCAAATAGATGAAGAAATTGAAGAGCCAACCCCAGCCGATGTGCATCATATAGGAACTGTAGCGAGAATTATTCGTGTCTTAAAAATGCCAGATGGGAATACCACTGTTATCTTGCAAGGAAAAAAACGTTTTGAGATTGATGCTTTTACGCAAGAAGAGCCTTATTTAAAAGCGACCATTAAGGAAGTAAGTGAAGTTCGTCCTGATAGTGAAGATGTGGAATTTAATACTATTGTAGATTCTATTAAGGATTTAGCAATACAAATCATTAAAGAGAGTCCTAATATTCCTACTGAAGCAACTTTTGCTATTAAAAACATAGAAAGTAATCCTTTTTTAATCAATTTTGTTTCTTCAAATATGAATCTGACAGTTAATGAGAAACAAAATTTACTTTCGATTAACAATTTAAAAGATAGAGCTTTAGAAACATTGCGATTCATGAATTTAGAATTGCAAAAATTAGAATTAAAAAACGATATTCAATCTAAAGTCCGTTTTGATTTAGATCAACAACAAAGAGAATACTTCTTGCATCAGCAGATGAAAACTATTCAAGAAGAATTAGGAGGTGTTTCTTATGAGGCAGAAATAGAAGAAATGAGAACTAAAGCCAAAAGTAAAAACTGGGATGAAAAAGTGGCTGTTCATTTTGAAAAAGAAGTTTCTAAATTGCAACGTTCTAATCCTAATTCGCCTGATTTTGGTATTCAACGAAATTATTTAGAATTGTTTTTAGATTTACCTTGGAATGAATATTCTAAAGATAATTTTGATTTAAAAAGAGCTCAAAAAATATTAGATAGAGATCATTTTGGGTTAGAAGATGTAAAGCAACGTATTATTGAACATTTAGCGGTATTAAAGCTGAGAAATGACATGAAATCGCCTATTCTTTGTCTTTTTGGACCTCCAGGAGTTGGGAAAACTTCAATAGGGAAATCTATTGCAGAAGCTTTAGGGAGAGAATATGTTCGTGTTTCATTAGGAGGAATGAGAGATGAAGCGGAAATACGTGGTCATCGAAAAACATATATTGGGGCGATGCCAGGTCGAATAATCCAAAGTATTAAAAAAGCAAAAACTTCAAATCCAGTTTTTGTATTGGATGAGATAGATAAATTGTCTAGTAGTTTTAATGGTGATCCATCTTCTGCATTATTAGAAGTGTTGGATCCAGAACAAAATGGTGAATTTCATGATAATTTCTTAGAATTAGGATATGATTTATCTAAAGTGATGTTTATTGCTACATCTAATAATATGGCAACAATTCAACCTGCTTTGAGAGATCGAATGGAAACCATTAAAATGTCTGGGTATACTATTGAAGAAAAAGTAGAAATAGCCAAAAGACATTTGTTGCCAAAGCAATTAAAAGAGCATGGTTTAAGTGAAAATGATTTGCAAATTGGTAAAAAGCAATTAGAAAAAATTGTTGTAGGCTACACAAGAGAATCCGGAGTGCGTGGTTTGGAAAAGAAAATTGCACAAGTAGTTCGTTATGCTGCAAAATCTATCGCAATGGAAGAAGACTACAATAAGGCATTAACTGATGAAGATATTCTAACTATTCTAAAAGCACCTACATTAGAACGTGATAAATATGAAAATAATGATATGGCTGGAGTGGTGACTGGTTTGGCTTGGACATCGGTAGGAGGTGATATTTTATTTATAGAGTCAACTATTTCTAAAGGTAAGGGAGCGATGACTATGACGGGAAATTTAGGTACAGTAATGAAAGAATCGGTTACTATTGCTTTAGAATATATCAAATCGAATAATGAATTGCTGGGTATACCAAATGATGTAATTAGTAATAATAATATTCATATTCATGTGCCAGAAGGAGCAACACCAAAAGACGGTCCTAGTGCAGGTATTGCGATGTTAACTTCAATGGTTTCAACTTACACGCAAAGAAAAGTAAAGAAAAGTATCGCTATGACTGGTGAAATTACACTAAGAGGGAAAGTATTGCCAGTAGGTGGGATAAAAGAAAAGATATTGGCGGCCAAAAGAGCGAATATCAAGGAAATTATTCTTTGTCATGAGAATAAAAGAGATATTGATGAAATTAAACCCGAGTATCTAAAAGGACTTGCATTTCATTATGTAGATCGAATGAGTGAAGTGGTTGATATTGCGATAACCAATCAAAAAGTTAAAAACGCTAAGAAATTAGATTAATACTTTTCAAAAAAAATAAAGAAGCCCAAACTATATCATGGTTTGGGCTATTTTTTGTTCAGTTGATTTTTAATATATATACTTAAAAAAGCATTCTAACGTTATCTTTTAAAATTGTTTGTTAATGACCTATTTTACCCATGCTATTGTCCAGGTGTTTTTCTTTTTTTCTGTATTTCTTACTGTAAAAAATGAAGAACAGTCTTTCAAATCGGTCAATTCTTTCGTAGAAAGAGACTCGATTAATAATGAGTTTATTAATAAATCACAGAATGTTATACATATTTTAGTAGCTTTGTGCGATAATAAATACCAAGGTATTGTTCCTGTTCCAAAAGGTATCGGTAATGGTCAAGATCCAAAAAATAATTTGTATTGGGGTTGTGCTTATGGTGTAAAAACCTATTTTAAAAAAAGCGCAAATTGGAAATTAATTAGTACAGAGCTATTAGATAGTGTTAAAATGGAACGCTTGGTCTTTAAGCATGTAAGTCAGGAAAGTTATGTTGTTGCAGATGCTTATAATGGTAAGTATATTAAAGAGTGTACGATAGATTTCTTAAAAAGCTGTTCAGGACAATTAAAAGAAACCATTACTGTTGGAGATAAAGTTTTAGGAATTAATGGAAATTCAAATTTAGTGGGATATATAGGACACGATGGGTTAATGGATTTTACTATAGATGATGAAATAAAAAATATCGATCATAATAAAAGAGATTGTATTATATTAGCGTGCTATAGTAAAAGCTTTTTTTCTTCGTTTATAAGTAAGGCGAATGTGAATCCTTTGGTTTGGACTACTGGTCTGATGGCACCAGAAGCCTATACAATTCATGATGCTATTAATCAGTATTGTAATGGGGGAAATGAAAGTATGATAATTGAAGCAGCGGCAAAAGCATATGCTAAGTATCAAAAGTGCAGTGAAAAATCAGCTAAAAGATTATTAGTCGCTGGTTGGTAATTAAAGTTAGAAATGAAATTAAAATTACAGTTGTTTTTTGTTTTTTCTGTTACTCTTTGTCAAGCGCAAATAGGAGGGAAATATGTATACCAATTTCTGAATTTAGCACAATCTCCTAGACAAGCTGCTTTAGGTGGTAAAACGGTAACTGTAGTGGATTATGATGTAAATCAAGCCTTTTATAATCCAGCCACGATTAATCAGGAAATGAGTAATCGGTTGTCTGTTAATTATGGAAATTATTATGGAGAAGTTTCTTATGGTACAGCAGCTTATGCCTATACCTGGGATCAACATGTGCAAACTTTTCATGCAGGAATTAATTACATTAACTACGGTACCTTTGAAGGAAGAGATGAATTAGGAAATGAAACTTCTGATTTTACAGGGAGTGAAGCTGCTTTGTCGTTGGGTTATGCTTATAATATACCTTGGACAAGTGTGTATTTGGGAACCAATGTGAAATTAATTTCTTCCACTTTAGAATCCTATAACTCTTGGGGTGTAGCTACAGATTTAGGGTTTTTGTATGTAGATGAAAAAAATGATATTAATTATGGGTTTTCGGTTCGTAATTTAGGATTTCAAATTACACCGTATCAAGATGTAAGAGAAAAATTACCCTTGTCTATAGATGCTGGAATTTCACAATTATTAGAAAATGTACCTATTCGTTGGCATTTAACTTTGGAAAACTTGCAACAATGGAATATTGCTTTTTCCAATCCAAATAGAGCAGAAACCACTCTAGATGGTGAAGTAGTTGAAGAAAAGGTGTCTTTTTTTAATAATGCTTTGCGACATGTTATTTTAGGAGCTGAACTATTTCCTGAAAAAGGATTTAATATTCGTTTAGGGTATAATTTTAGAAGAGGTCAAGAATTAAAAATTCTAGATCAGAGAAGTTTTTCTGGTATTTCAGCAGGATTTGGTTTGCGCTTTGGTAAGATAAAATTTGATTATTCGTATTCGAGGTATACATTAGCTGCCAGTACGAATTTATTTGGTTTAATGATCAATTTAGAGTAACATAAAAGAACTATAAAGAAAAGAGATACATATTTTGAAAAAAATTACAATAGCAATAGATGGTTTTTCATCAACAGGTAAAAGTACTTTAGCAAAACAAGTAGCCAAAGAATTAGGGTATGTTTATGTGGATACTGGAGCAATGTATAGAGCAGTAACTTATTATGCTATGGAGAAAGGATGGGTTTCTGATAATTTTTTAGATAAAGAAAATTTAATTGCTCAATTACCAACTATTCAATTGCAATTTCAATTTAATCCTGCTTTAGGTTTTGCTGAAATGTATTTAAATGGTGAAAATGTGGAGCAAGCCATTCGTACGATTGATGTTTCTAGAAATGTGAGTCAAATTGCTGAAATATCTGAAGTGAGAGCTAAATTGGTAGAGCAACAGCAAGCTATGGGTAAAAACAAAGCTATTGTAATGGATGGAAGAGATATTGGAACAGTGGTTTTTCCAGATGCAGAATTGAAATTATTTATGAATGCTTCAGCGGAAACTAGAGCCCAAAGAAGATATGATGAGCTGTTAGAAAATGGTCAAAGTGTTACTTATGAAGAAGTGCTTCAAAACGTGCAACAACGAGACTATATTGATACGCATAGAGAGGATTCTCCCTTGGTAAAAGCAACCGATGCGGTAGAGGTTGATAATTCTACAATGACCAAAAAAGAACAATTTGATTTAGTAATGAAACTCATTTGGGCTGAATTAACTTCTTAGTGCTGTTTTTTGGTTCGATTAAGTCCCATTTATTTCCATATAAATCTTCAAAAACAACCACAATTCCATATGATTCATTTCTTGGGTTTTCTAAAAAACGAATTTTATTAGCTAGCATTTTTTGGTAATCCTCCCAAAAGGAATCGGTGTATAGAAATAAAAATACTCGACCACCTGTTTGATTTCCGATGTGTTTTTTCTGCTCATTATTAGCAGCTTTGGCTAACAAGATGGCGCATTCTTGTGAGTTTTTTGGAGCAATAAGAACCCATCTTTTCTCTGTATTTATATAGGAATCCTCTAAGAGTTTAAATGCTAATCGTTGTGTGTAAAAAGCAATTGCCTCATCATAATCTTTTACTACTAAAGTTATTATCGCGATGTATTGATGCATGGTTAGTTTTATTTATAAAGCTACAAAAAAACCATTTTTCATTTGTTGTTAATTATAAGGTGATAAGTGTTTTGTTTTTCTTGACTTAAATATTTGTTAGTTAATAAATTATTTGTAATTTTGCACACCTTTTGACGGGATTGGGTTTTCATTAGGAATCAATAAAATATATAAACACTGTTGTTGTTTTTACTCTGTTAAAAAAACCCATAAGAACGCAACATACAAATTTTTAAATCAGCATATGTCTGAAATTAACAAAACACAAGAAGAGTTTTTAGCAAATTTTAACTGGCACAACTACCAAGAAGGTATTGATGTAGTAGATGAGAAAAACTTACAAGAATTTGAAGACCTAGTATCTAAAACTTTTATCGATACTAAGGATGAGGAAGTAGTAGTAGGTACTGTAGTTAGAATTACTGATAGAGACGCTATTGTTGATATCAATGCTAAATCTGAAGGTGTTATCTCTTTAAACGAATTTCGTTATAACCCTAACTTAAAAGTTGGTGATAAAGTAGAAGTACTTATTGATATTCGTGAGGATAAAACAGGTCAATTAGTATTGTCTCACAGAAAAGCAAGAACTATCAAAGCTTGGGATAGAGTTATTGCTGCTCATGAGTCTGGAGAAATCGTGAATGGTTTTGTAAAATGCAGAACTAAAGGGGGTATGATTGTAGATGTTTTTGGAATTGAAGCTTTCTTACCAGGTTCTCAAATTGACGTAAAACCAATTCGTGATTACGATCAATATGTGAACAAAACTATGGAATTCAAAGTGGTAAAAATTAACCATGAGTTCAAAAACGTAGTTGTTTCTCACAAAGCGCTTATCGAGGCAGATATCGAAGAGCAAAAGAAAGAAATTATTGGTCAATTAGAAAAAGGACAAGTTTTAGAAGGTGTGGTTAAAAACATTACTTCTTACGGTGTGTTTATTGACTTAGGTGGTGTAGATGGATTAATCCATATTACAGACTTATCTTGGTCTAGAATCAATCACCCAAGCGAAGTTCTTGAATTAGATCAAAAATTAAACGTAGTAATCCTTGATTTCGATGATGAGAAAACAAGAATTCAATTAGGTTTAAAACAATTAAACGCTCACCCTTGGGACGCTTTAAGTGCTGACTTAAATGTTGGTGATAAAGTAAAAGGTAAAGTGGTTGTTTTAGCTGATTACGGTGCTTTCATTGAGGTTGCTGAAGGTGTTGAAGGTTTAATCCACGTTTCTGAAATGTCTTGGTCAACTCACTTAAGAAGTGCGCAAGATTTCATGAAAATTGGTGATGAAGTAGAAGCAGTTATCTTAACTTTAGATAGAGATGAGAGAAAAATGTCTTTAGGTATTAAGCAAATGACGCAAGATCCTTGGACTGATATCACTGCTAAGTACCCAGTAGGTTCTAAGCATACAGGTATTGTTAGAAACTTCACAAACTTTGGTATTTTCGTAGAATTAGAAGAAGGAATCGATGGTTTAGTGTATATCTCTGATTTATCTTGGACTAAGAAAATTAAACACCCATCAGAATTTGTAAACGTTGGAGACAAAATGGAAGTGGTTGTTTTAGAGTTAGATGTTGAAGGACGTAAATTATCTTTAGGTCACAAACAAACAACTGAAAATCCATGGGATAAACATGAAGATGCTTACGCTGTTGGTACTGTTCATAATGGAACTATCGGAGAAATCGTTGACAAAGGTGCGACTGTAGATTTCGGTGATGATGTAGTGGCTTTCATTCCAACACGTCATTTAGAAAAAGAAGATGGTAAAAAATTGAAAAAAGGAGATACTGCAGACTTTAAAGTAATTGAGTTCAATAAAGAATTCAAAAGAGTGGTAGCTTCTCATACTGCTATCTTCCGTGAAGAAGAAGAAAAAGCAGCGAAAACTGTTGAAACATCTTCTGCAAATAATAACAATGTAGAAAAATCAACTTTAGGTGATATCGATGCATTAGCTGAATTAAAAGCTAAAATGGAAAAAGGAGAAAAATAATCCTGTTTTTCTTTAAATAAATAAAAACTCCCAAATTTTTTTGGGAGTTTTTTTTATGCTTAAATTTTACTCATAAAATCGTAAATACCATGATAATTTTGATGGGTTGTAACTGTATTGAGTATAAATGTAGGATATGGAATAGCGCATGGTTTTATATTGGTGTTGTTTGATATAATAGCTTGTGCGCTACCAATGAGCCATTTTTTACCATAACAAGCATCATAGTAAAAGCCTAATTCTTTCATAGTATAGCTCGAACTAGTTGATTTGTATGAAAACTTTTCTGTATAATCACCTCCGGTTAGTTCGTATTGAAATATGTCTCCTCTTTTTCCAGAGCAAATATAATCGGTATTACCGGAAATAGTATATAATTTTCCTCCTGAAACGGTTAGCCCATTATATTGTGAAGGAAATCCGCTAGGTCCAAAAGGGGAACAAGTTCCAGAACTAATGTCTATTTTCATTATTTGTGAACTACCTTCTTTTATGCCTACCAATGTATTTGCGTCTAAGTTATCAATATCTTGTAGGTAGTCTGTGGTGGTGTTTGCTATTGAAGCTTGACCAGTAGTTATTTTTACTTTTAGTAATCTTTTTGGAAAATTGGAATTAACTCCGGTTACAGCCCAAGCATAATTGGGTACTCCAAGCATGTCAGTTATTCCGGTAACACATGTTACGGGTACACCTCCAATTTTAATTTGTGAGACAAAGTTATAGTCAATAGGGGTAATGCTTAAATCTATTTTAAAAATAAAAGATTCAACATTTGGTAATATAGGGCTTCCAGTTCCGTTTGCAGGTAAAACTAAGGCGTAGAGTTCTGGGCAAGGCGCTAGTTTTTCTGAAAATGTAATTTCCTTTTGTGAAGTATTCGTTGTTTCTACTTCTTTGAAGTCATTTTGACAAGCTATAGCTACTATACAAAATGCGCCTATTGCTATCATTTTTAAGTTTTTCATGTTTTTCTTGTTTAAATGTTGATGTTGTAAAGGTAAAGAAGTCGTATTTTTTTAGGTTAAACTCATGTAACAACTGCTTGTGTATATGTATCATAAGTGTTAAATTTTAGTTTTATTTGTAATTTATATTCATATATCGTAATATTGCAATATAATAATTGATAATAATTATAAAATTGTATCGAGAATCGTTTTTAAATTATATCAAATAAGTAAATTTAAATACTCATGGGAGTTTCTAAAACCGAATTTTTTACAAAAGAACAAAATGATATGGCTGTGTTGTTTAAAGCAATGTCACATCCTGCGAGAATTGCAATCATTCAATATTTGTTAAGTGTTGATTCTTGTATTTGTGGTGATATTGTAAATGAATTGCCATTAGCACAACCAACCGTTTCGCAACATTTAAAAGAGTTAAAGAACGCAAATATCATCAAAGGTGCTATTGAAGGGACGGCTATTTGTTATTGTTTAAACAAGGAAACGTTTAATGGTATAGAAACTTATTTTAAAGAAATATCAAACCAATTACATACGAAGTGTTGTTAAATTAAAATCAAAAAACAATATATGAAACTATCTGAAATCAAACAGCAATTAAAAGAAATGAATACTTTGGCTTTTCAGTTGCCAAACGGAGAGTTAGTTCCTTCACATTTTCATGTTACTGAAGTAGGGAAAGTGTCAAAGCATTTTATCGATTGTGGCGGTACTGTTCGTCATGAAGATGTGGTGAATTTTCAATTATGGGAAGCTCATGATTATGATCATCGCCTGCATCCTGAAAAGTTAATCCATATCATTGAATTATCGGAAAAAATTATTGGTATTGAGGATTTAGAAATAGAAGTAGAGTATCAAATGTCGGATACTATTGGTAAATTTAATCTCGATTTTAATGGTGAAAAATTTTTATTAACTTCAAAACTTACTACTTGTTTGGCTAGTGATTCCTGTGGAATTCCTCAAGAAAAAACCAAAGTTAGAATAGGAGAGTGGAAAGCAAAAGAAAATTCATGTGCTCCTGGGTCTGGTTGTTGTTAATGATAAGAAGCTAATTCCAGCCATTCACACTATCTTTTTTGTTTCAAACTGTTTTTTTGTTTTTTAAAAGAGCTTCTTAGGTCGCTTTTTAAAAAAAAAGCAAACGATGTTTTCAACTGCAAAAGGGTAGTTGTTGCTGTCTGGGCTATAAAAATAAATGATAATGTATACTAAATTATTGCAAACAATAAATGGATTAAAAAATATAACTATTTCTGAAGAAAGGAAAGAAGAGCTTAATTCATTAATAGTTTATATTCAAGAAAAGTTGAATCAACAAGAAGTTGTTGCTCTAAACTTTATATGTACACACAATTCGAGAAGAAGTCATTTTTCTCAAATTTGGGCGCAAACGTTGGCTGCATATTTTAATGTTTCTAATGTTTATTGTTATTCAGGTGGTACAGAAGCAACAGCTATGTTTAGTAAAGTGGTTGATACGCTTCAGTTACAAGGTTTTTGTATTCAGCAATTGAGTGATACTTCTAACCCGATTTATGCGATAAAAAATGATGATAATAATTTGCCAATAATTGGGTTTTCGAAAACATTTGATCATCAATTCAATCCAAAATCAAATTTTGCAGCAATAATGACGTGTTCTTCGGCTGATGTAGGGTGTCCTTTTGTGATAGGTGCGGAAAAAAAATTTTCTATTCGTTATGATGATCCCAAAGTATTTGACGGAACCGATTTTATGAATGAAAAATACATCTCTAAAAGTTTAGAAATTGCTTCTGAAATGGCTTATGTCTTTTCACAAGTTGTAAATCTTAAAAATTAATATTGCTAATTTTCATCTTGTTTAAATAGCTTTCCTCAACATTACCACAACAAATTTTTAAAACGTGTCATTGTAAGATACCCTATAAATGTAGTGGTGTTGTGATTATTATGCGGTATATAGCGTCTTTAGGGTATGACTGTATTTTTATAAGGAGAAAAGTATTAGTTTAACAAAGTTGTATATTTTTTGTAGCAGTTACTTTGTTTATAATGTATTTTTTTAACATTATTTTTGAAATACCGTAAAAAAACAAGTTTATTTTTTTTGATATCATAATTTTTCAATTTTAATAAAATCGTGTTTTTTCAAGATGCAAACAAAACAAACGCTACAAACATTATGAAAAAAAACAACAATCACTCTGTTTTTCTTACAAATGAAAAATGGTTTCAATGTGGAACAATTTTTAAAAAGCCATTATTGCTTTTGGGATTTTACTTATTCACTTTGCAAATTTCTTTTTCCCAAATTGGTCCTGTAATTTGGGAGGATAATTTTGATACTTTTAATGCACAACAATGGACGAAAGATATTGGAGATGGATGTAATATAGGACTCTGTGGTTGGGGAAACCAAGAATTACAATCTTATGAATCTAATAATGTATATGTTACAGATATTCCAGGGGAAACAGGCAATAAGGCATTAGTGTTGGAAGCTAAAAATGAAGTTTCTGGTTCTAGAGTCTTTACTTCAGGAAAAGTAAATACAGATAATAAAGTTGCTATTCATTATGGTATGGTTGAAGTGCGTGTGCGCGTGCCTAATTTAAATCAAGGGTTATGGCCGGCTGTATGGATGTTAGGAACCACAAATTTGGCTTGGCCAGCTAAAGGGGAAATTGATATGATGGAAATGGGCTTTAGTCAGGCAGCTAGGAATGAACAAGGAGAACCATCTTCTTCAGTAAATACTTATGTTGGTGCTAATACTTTTTTTCCAGTTCCTGGTGGCGTTGGAAATATTGCGTCTGATGTAAATTATAATAAGCCGTATGTCGCCACAACTCCTTTAAATGATCGATTTGTGAAATATAGAATTTATTGGGAACCAACACAAATTCGTTTTACTGTTGTAGACGGTAATAATGAATACGATTTATATGAAAACCCTTTTCCTATTGATGCAAATAATTCTGTAACAGCACCTTTTACAAGACCTTTTTATATGTTGCTGAACCTCGCTGTTGGCGGAACTTTGCCAGGAGTGTCTTCAAATGGAGGAGTTACTGCACCGTTACCAGGAAAAATGTATGTAGATTATGTGCGTGTACATAAATGGAACGGGTACGGAAGTGTAGAACTTTCTGATGGAACAATTCCTGCTGAAAACGGGACTTTCGGGCTTTTTACAGATACCACGCCTACTAATAATAGTTTGGTGTTTGGTTCAGATGCTGAATTTTACATTTTTGGTGAAACTTTAATTGAAAATAATGCTACACCACCCTTCGAAGGATCTAATGTGCTGTCTTTTACAAATGATAGTTCTAAAGGTTGGTTTGGAGCAGGAATTACTACTTTGTTTGGTAAAAACATGTCAAATTATACGCAAAATGGTTCTTTAAAGTTTAAAATTAAAATACCGGCTGATGTGTCTTTCTTTATTGGTGTTAATGATAATTATACGAATGCAGCTGAGGTGAAATTTCCTGCAGGACAAACCAAATATGGTTTGGTTCGTAATGGAGAATGGGGACAAGTAACTATACCGATAAGTGATTTAGGTGGATTAGTCGCATTTCAAGATATGTCATATATGTTTAGAATTGGAAATGATGGTGCAATTCCAGCGTCTAATTTTCAATTTGCAATTGATGATATTGTTTGGGAAGATGGAAATACCACCGTGTGTCAACCGACAGCAATTGTGCCTTATTATAATATAAATAATCAAGGTTGGGTATCTGCTAATTCGGTTCCTTTGCAAGCAGGTGATAATGTGATTTTTGGACCACAACCTACAACTGGAGGTAGTTGGAGTTGGTCTGGTCCAAACGGATTTGTTGCTGTTTCAAGAGAAATAACGTTGTCAAATGTACAATCTAGTGGAGCGGGGAATTATGTGGCTACTTATACCAATGATTGTGGTGCTACAACAACACAGACGTTCGTCGTTACTGTAACTTCAGTCAATACATTTACACCAGATCCTAATAAGACTTATTATATTGCTAATCCTTTTCATAATAAAAGAATCGGTGCTAATGGTTCTGAAGATCCTTTTAGTACAGCAGTAACGACTACTGGAGCTACGGTGGAATGGAAGTTTACAACAGCTCCAAACAATAGTTACTATATAGATTGTGTAGGAGGTCAAGGTAATCCGAGATTACGTTCTGATAATACTGATTTTACAGATATGCAACCAAGTAGTTATGCAGGTACTTGGGAACGTTGGCAAATAACTCCAGCGGGTAATGGAACTTTTTATTTAACTACTTTGGAAAGTAATTTAAGAAGATTACAATTAAATAGTGCTGGAATTTTAAAGCAAGTAGGTGTCGATTCACAAGATACATGGGAGCAATTCACTTTTACAGAAGTAACTCAAAGTCCGCCACCACCTCCTAATAATTCTTGTACAAGAGTAGCTGCTAATGGCGATTTTAATGCGGTGATTACTAACGATGCGAACGGTTCTTATGTTACTTTTGTACCAAATAAAACTGGTCTAGGAAATACCACGTTGATTTTGTATTACAGTACCGTTCTTAATGCAACCTATCCAGGTTATATGGCTCAACCTAATGTGCCTTATCAAATAAATGCATCAGCTGGTCAATCGGTGTACTTTTATTATACCTATAGTTTATCAACTGGTGGAGAGAATAATACAGCTAACGATAAGATGAATTTTGTTGTAGGTACTTGTGATAATGCAACGAATAAAATAGCTGAAAATAATGAAAGCAATGTAGCTGAAGTTGCTTATAAAATTTTTCCAAATCCAGTTAAAGATTATATCACCATTGAATTGAACTCTTTAGTAGATTATGATTCGGTATTGTTGATGAATAATACGGGGCAAGTCTTGTTTGAAAAGCAGATTAGAGATAACAAATCAATACAATTGGATGCTTCAGGATTACGTTCTGGGATTTATTTTCTAAGGCTTTCTGGGAAAAAAGGAATAATTACCAATAAAATTATAAAAGAATAATATTGTTAAGTTAATTTGAGATTATTAGTTTTTAAGCAAAATACAGTGTTGGAATTCGTTTCGATGCTGTATTTTTGTTTTAAAAGTTATTGATTGATTTTATAAAAAAAAACGCTAAATGGAGCGTTTTTATTTATCTATTGAACCAAGAACACGTTGCATAAAATCATTTAAAGCTGTTTTTTTGTCTTTTCCGTCTTTAATTGATTTGTGAACTTCTAAAGCACCATACATGTTAGAAATTAACTCGCCAATTACATCTAACTCCTCGTCTTTTAGGGAAGGAATTTCGGTTAGATTTTCCAATACTTCAATACTTTCGATGATGTAGTCAGCATCATTATCTTCAATAAATTGTGTTAATTGTTTTATTACGGGTAATTTCATTAGTTTTATGAAAAAAAATTAAATGATAAAGGTTTTAAATCACTTCGTTTACTAACTCAGTTAATACTTCAGCCTTATTTGTTTGTGTTTGGTTTACCAATGCGCCATTTTTAAAAGTAGCAAAAGTTGGTAAATTATCCACTTTAGCTAGTTTTCTAGATTCAGGAAATTTTTCAGCATCTACCACTAAAAAAGGAATAGTTTCATTTTCTGAAGCTAATTTTTTAAATTTCGGTTTCATAATTCTACAATTTCCGCACCATGTTGCAGAGTATTGTACTACAACAGTTTCATTAGAATTAATAATTTCTGATAGATTGTCTTGTTCTATTTCTGTAAACATATTTTTTAATTTTCAATTACAACATCAAAATTCAATATCAGCATATGGGATATTGAATCTGATGTTGTGTTTATTTTAATTTAGTTTTGGCTTAAATAAGCAGCTGTGCTTAAACGATCTGCATTCATAGCTTCTTTTCCTTCTTCCCAGTTTGCAGGACAAACTTCTCCTTTAGTTTGAACGTGAGTGTACGCATCGATTAAACGTAAATATTCGTTTACGTTTCTTCCTAATGGCATATCGTTAACACTTTCGTGGAAAATTTTCCCATCTTCATCTACTAAGTAAGTAGCTCTAAATGTTACATTTGATCCTTCTAAGATCTCTTCATCTAGGTTTTCATCATAAACCCATTCTGCGTCTAAAATGTCTAAAGCTGCCGATAAGTTTCTTGTAGTGTCAGCTAAAAGAGGATAAGTTACACCTTCGATACCACCGTTATTCTTAGGAGTGTTTAACCAAGCAAAATGTACTTCATTAGTATCGCAAGAAGCACCGATAACTATTGTGTTTCTTTTTTCAAACTCACCTAAAGCCGCTTGAAAAGCATGTAGTTCCGTTGGACAAACAAAAGTAAAATCTTTTGGATACCAAAATAATAAAACTTTTTTATTGTTTTTTGTAGCTTCTTCTAAAACGTTGATTCTTAAATTGTCTCCCATTTCTGAGATAGCATCAACTGTAATGTTTGGGAATTTTTTTCCTACTAATGACATAATTAAATACTTTTTAATGTTATTTTATTGATGCAAAATTACAAAATCAACAAGTATTTTTAGGGTGTTTTAATGGTTTGTTTTTATTGATGGATAGATAATAATTATACCTATATTTCTTACAAAAAATTAACTTTTTTTTTATTGAATTACTATTTTTTTTGTGTTTTATTTATTGAATAAATAAAAAAAAACACCAACTTGAATAAGTGGTGTTTTTTGTTTAGATGTATTTTTATTGCTTATTGATCAAAACGGTCGGCATTCATTACTTTTACCCATGCTTTAATAAAATCGTTCACAAATTTTTCTTTTGCATCGTCTTGTGCATACACTTCAGCATAGGCTCTTAAAATGGAATTTGATCCAAAGACTAAATCAACTCGAGTTGCTGTCCATTTCGTTTCTCCTGTTTTTCTATTTACAATAGCATAAGAGTTTTTGCCAGTTGGCTTCCAACTGTATATCATATCGGTTAGATTTACAAAAAAATCATTGGTAAGTACACCTACTTTGTCTGTGAAAACACCTTCTTTGGTATTGCCATAATTAGTACCTAAAACACGCATTCCTCCTATAAGTACTGTCATTTCTGGAGCGGTTAATCCCATTAATTGTGCTCTGTCTAATAGTAATTCTTCAGGTTTAACAGCAAAGTCTTTTTTTAACCAATTTCTAAAGGCATCATGAGTTGGCTCAAGGTCAGCAAAGGATTCTGCATCTGTCATTTCAGTAGTAGCATCACCTCTACCAGCTAAGAAAGGAACAGTAACATTAAATCCGGCTTCTTGAGCTGCTTTTTCAACAGCAGCACTTCCTCCTAATACAATTAAATCGGCAAGGCTAATTTTTTTAGATGATCTAGCTTGTATTTCAGAAAGTGTTTGTAGAACTTTTTGTAATCTATTTGGTTCATTTCCAATCCAATCTTTTTGTGGTGCTAAACGAATACGTGCGCCATTAGCTCCTCCTCTAAAATCAGATCCCCTAAATGTTCTAGCACTGTCCCAAGCTGTAGTAATTAAGTCGGATTTTGATAAACCACTGTTTAGTAATTGTGTTTTTAGTTCAGTGATTTCAAGTTCGCTTAATGTGTAATCAACTTTAGGAATAGGGTCTTGCCAAATTAAATCTTCTTTTGGAACATCGGCTCCAAGATAACGGTCTTTTGGACCTAAATCTCTATGGGTTAATTTGAACCATGCTCTTGCAAAAACGTCTGTAAAATAATCAGGATTTTTATAGAATTTTTCGGCAATTTCTCTATAGATTGGATCCATTTTCATAGCCATATCGGCATCAGTCATAATAGGATTGTTTCTTTTTGTAGAGTCAAACGCATCAATTGGCTTATCTTCTTCTTTAATGTTAATTGGTTCCCATTGCCATGCTCCAGCTGGACTTTTCTTTAATTCCCAATCGTAAGTGAAAAGTAAATAAAAATAACCATTGTCCCATTGTGTTGGATTTGTGGTCCAAGCTCCTTCAATACCGCTTGTTACCGCATCTGTACCAACGCCAGTTCTTGTTGGATTACCCCAGCCAAAACCTTGGCTTTCAATTTCTCCTGCTTCTGGTTCTTTTCCTAAAATAGAGGTATCACCATTTCCATGTGCTTTTCCTACAGTATGACCTCCAGCGGTTAGTGCAACTGTTTCTTCATCATTCATAGCCATACGTTTAAAAGTAGTACGTACATCTATAGCTGTTCGTAATGGGTCGGGTTTTCCGTCTACGCCTTCAGGATTCACATAAATTAATCCCATTTGTACAGCAGCTAAAGGATTGTCTAATGATTCTCTGTTTTCATCATTATCATAGCGTTCTTTTGTAGCTGCTAACCATTCTTTTTCTGCACCCCAATAAACATCTTTTTCTGGATGCCAAATATCTTTTCTTCCTCCAGCAAAACCAAAAGTTTTAAGTCCCATAGATTCATAAGCCATATTTCCTGCTAATATCATTAAATCGGCCCATGAAATTTTATTGCCATATTTTTTCTTAATTGGCCATAGTAATCGCCTTCCTTTGTCTAAGCTTACATTGTCTGGCCAACTATTTAATGGTGCGAATCTTTGATTACCCGTATTACTCCCTCCACGACCATCAGAAACTCTATAGGTTCCAGCGGAATGCCAAGCTAATCGTATCATTAAACCACCATAATGTCCCCAATCTGCAGGCCACCAATCTTGACTTTCGGTCATTAATTTTTTTAGATCTGATTTTACGGCTTCCAAATCCAATTTTTTAAATTCTTCAGCATAATCAAAATCTTCTCCTAAAGGGTTTGTTTTAGAGTCATGTTGATGTAAAATATCTAGATTAAGTGTCTCAGGCCACCAAAATTGATTGTTAGTTCCTTTTTTGGTGAGATTTTCTTTACTGTGAAAAGGGCATTTGCCTAGGTCGTTTGAATGTTCCATAGTTTTACTGATTTTGTATTAATATTGAGAAATTTTTATCAAATGTTTTTATAATCAATTGATTGTTTCTCAAATTTACAAATAAAAAAACCACTACTGTTTTTAAGTAATGGTTAATTTTTATTTTAAAATAGATTTTAACTATAGTTTTTTTATTTTTTAATAGTTGAAACTAATTGTCTTATTTTGATATTGAATGCGGCAAAAAGTAATGTCATGAATGGACTTAACAAGTTGAAAAAAGCATAAGGTAAATAGTCAAATGTTTCTACTCCTAATGTTCCAGATTGGTAGGCCCCACAAGTGTTCCATGGAATTAAAACAGAAGTTACTGTTCCAGAATCTTCTAATGTTCTACTTAGATTTTCTGGTGCTAGCCCTTTATCTGCATAGGCTTTGGCAAACATTTTTCCAGGAACAACAATGGCTAAATATTGATCAGATGCAGTGATGTTTAAAGCAAGACAGCTTCCAACAGTAGAAGCAAAAAGACCAAAAGTTGATTTTGCTAAATTTAATAAAGCTTGGCTAATTCTAGATAAGGCTCCAATAGCATCCATTATACCACCAAAAACCATGGCGCATAAAATAAGCCATATTGTGCTTAACATTTTTTGCATTCCTCCAGATTTGAATAAGTCAGCTAATTCAGTATTATCTGTGTGGATTTCATTGTCTGTAGTTATTGCATTTAAAATAGCAATATATGAAGTGGTCAGGTAATTTGTAGGTTTTGCGATAAAAGTATAATTTCCAATTTCTTTTTCATTTTTAAAAATGGTAATTTCTTTTTCTATTGTTTTTAATTCATTTGGATTAGAAGTTAAATCAACTTTTATATTTTCCGATAATTTTATTTCATCATTTTTAGGAATCAAGGCATAGGTACCAGTTGATTGATAAGCGTTCTTAGAAACAGAATTAAAATTAGTATCCCATTGCACATATTCTTTAAATTCCGATGGTATTTCTGATATACTATATCGTAATCCTTTGTTCCAAATTATTGAGCTTTGAAAAATTATTGCAAATACTCCTGCTAATAAGGTTCCTACTAATAAAGCAATTAAAGGCTCTGTTTTCTTTACAATTAAACCAATTACTATTATTGGTACAATAAATAACCAAGGAGTAATATGAAACGATTTCTCTATGTCGGCTAATAATACAGAAGAGTCAGCAACTCCAGCGGTGTCTACTGTTAATCCAAGTATAATAAATAAAATTAAAGAAACAACATAAGTTGGAACTGTGGTTAAAGCCATATATTTTATATGGGTAAATAAATCTGTTCCGGCCATAGCTGGTGCTAAATTAGTAGTATCAGACATAGGTGATAGCTTGTCTCCAAAATAAGCTCCAGAAATAACTGCTCCTGCAACCATTCCTAATGGAAATCCTAGAGTACCTCCAATACCAATTAATGCAATACCTACTGTTGCTGATGTAGTCCAAGAACTTCCAGTTGCGATTGAGATTACTGAACAAATTATTAATGTAGCAGGTAGGAAAATAGCAGGACTTAAAATTTGTAAACCATAGTATATCATTGATGGAATAATACCGCTAATTAACCATGTGCCTGCCAGAGCACCAACCATAAGTAAAATAAGAATGGCACCTGCAGTAGATTTGATGTTTTCGGCTACTTCCTCAATCATTTTTTGATATGAGACTTTGTTGAAAAAACCCACTATGGCAGCTACAGCAGCACCAAGGATTAATATGAATTGATTACTTCCACCTAAGGCACTATCTCCAAATACATATACATTGTAACCCAGCATTATTACTAATGCTACTACAGGGATTAATGCTTCCCAAATATTTAATTCTTTGTTTTTTATAATTTTTGTGTCCATTTATTTTTTTTGAAGCCGCAATATAGCCAAAGTGTTACGATTAGCAAAAAATTATCGTTAAAACTATGGTAACTAGCTAATGGTTATAAGGTCTTTTTTTTGTGATTTTGTGTTATCTTTTTCTAAAGGTTTCTTTAATGATATCGTTTGGAAAAACAACGGGGCTTTCATGACCATTTTTACCTACAGTTGCTACGCCAAAATAATAATTGTCTATCACAATTCCTTCTAGTTCAAAAGAATTAGTGTTGCCTACAAACCTGCTAAATTCCCATTGAGGGGAAGTAGTTAGCCTCCAATATATTTTATAACCCAAAATGGTGTTGTCATCTATTTCTTCCCATTTTAATTTGACATTGGGTTTTACAATACCTCCTATTTGAACATTTTTTGGTGCAGGTGGCGCCCAAGCTAAAGAAGCTAAGTTTATAGCGTTTACTGAAGTGAGTTTTTTAGCGTATTCGAAATTAACACCTTCCAAAACATCACCATATTTAATGTTATTTTCTGTTCTAATATTTTGATGTTGTCTGTTGTAATTTTCATGTGCTTCCATAATTCGAACTCCAGCAAAACCTAAATCGTTAAAGGGGCGATGATGTCCTCCTCTACCAAAACGATCCAATCGATAAATCATCATAGGATTCATTTCCGGCATGTAGGTTTTGGTAGTTTTTTCGATATAACGTGCTAATTGTCTTGAAATACCGTCAACCTCTCCGCCGTAAAAACGTCTCAGGTTGCGTTCTTTTTCTGTTTCATTTGCAGGTGTTGGTTCAGAAAAAATACGAAATGTTCGATTATCAATTACGCCATCTACTCCTTCTATATTTCCAATCATATCGTTATTGAGTACACCTATAATTTCCCATTCTTTTTTTTGAGCGTAATTAGCAAATCCTTTGCCACCGAACAACCCTTGTTCTTCACCTGAAAGGCCAACATATATAATGCTGTTTTCAAATTGATATTTAGAAAGTACTCTTGCAGCTTCAATGGTGCCAGCCATACCTGAAGCATTGTCATTTGCACCTGGAGCATCATTAGTATAATCCATAGTGTCTGAATTTCTACTGTCTATATCGCCACTCATAATAATATATCGATTCGGATATTTTGTTCCTTTTTGTATGGCTACAACATTGACAATCCAAGTGTCTTTTGGAACGCGTTCTCCATCATTGGTGGTAACAAAATCTTTTTGGTAAAACACCTCTAAACAATTTTTGCAGTTTTTAGAAATAGTTTCAAATTCAGATTTTATCCATCTCCTTGCGGCACCTATGCCTCTTTTATTGGAAACGGTATCGCTAAATGTATTTCGGGTACCAAATTCGGTTAATTTAGTAATGTCTTTTTTTATTCTGTCTGATGATATATTGTTAATAATATCATAGATTCGGGAGTCTTGTGCGTGGAAAGATAAAGAAAATTGTAGAAAGATAAAGAAAATTATTTTTTTCATTGTAGTTACTTTCTTTCAAAGATAAAAAAAATCCAACTACCGTTTTTGTAATTGGATTTTATAACATATTAAATGAATTGCATTATAAAACGTTTAATTCTATCATGCAAGCTTTCATCATTTGATAGGTTCTTTCAATATCATTGTCGAGACCAATTGAAAAACGAATTAAACCATCTGTTAATCCCATTTCTTTTTGTTCTTCTAATGGTATTTCTGAAGATGTTGATGTTCCTGGAGCGCTAAATAATGTTTTGTAAAATCCTAAACTTACAGCCAAATACCCTAAATTCCTTTCTTGCATTAATTCCATTAATTCATTTGCTTTTTCAAGAGAACCCACATCTATTGTCAACATGCCTCCAAAACCATATTCTGGATTAATCATGTTTTTATACGTTTCATAACTTGGGTGGCTTTTTAACCCAGGGTAAACTGTTTTTAAGCCATCTTGTTCAAATTTGTCAGCTAAATAAGCCGCATTATAGCTATGTTGTTTAATTCTTAAATGTAAAGTTCTAAGGTTTTTCATGACACTCGCACTTCTCATGCTGTCCATTGTTGGTCCTAAAAGCATACTAGCCCCAGTATTTACATTTTTTAAATCATTTATGAATTCTTGTGAAGCACAAACAACACCCCCTACAGTGTCACTACTACCATTAATGTATTTTGTAAGCGAATGAATGACAATGTCTGCACCTAATTGAATTGGTGAAACTGAAAGAGGTGAAAAAGTATTATCTACTACTAATTTTATATTGTGTTTTTTTGCGATTTTAGACAGGTTAGCTAAATCTGCAACTTCTAACAATGGATTGCTTACAGTCTCACAATAGATTACTTTTGTGTTTGGTGTAATAGCGGCTTCAACAATATGTAGTTTTGTAATGTCTACAAAAGTGGTTTGGACTCCCATTCTTGGTGCAAAATTCTTTAAAAAAGCATATGTTCCTCCATAGATGGTTCGGCTAGAAACAATATGGTCTCCATTACCGCATAATTGTAAAAGAGTAGGTGTTATTGCTCCCATTCCTGATGCAGCTACGTTGGCAGATTCTGTGCCTTCCATAGCGGCTAATGCTTTATCTAGGTAAAGATTACTAGGAGAAGAGTGTCTAGAGTATAAATAACAGCCTTCTGCGTTTCCTTCAAAAGTATCAAACATGGTTTTTGCAGAAAGAAATGTATATGTTGAACTATCAGATATAGATGGATTAACGCCACCAAATTCACCAAAATATTGTAGGTCTTGGATTTTGTCAGCTGGATTAAATGAGCTCATAAAGTATATTTTTAATTTGATTCAAAATTGAGCAAATCAAATTAAATTTTCAACATAAATTAGTTTATTTAGAATTTAGTGCTATTTAATTGTTTTAAAATAGTTTTTTATACTATTATTTTGTAAATTTGGTTAAAAATATAAAAAATGAAACTAGATGCTATTGATAAGAAGTTGTTAGAGCTGTTGCAAACAGATACTAAAAAGACTACCAAAGAATTATCAATGAAATTAAATTTATCTGTTACAGCTGTTTATGAGCGAATTAAAAAGCTTGAAAGAGAGCATGTTATTCAAAAATACGTAGCACTTCTAGATAAATCAAAGATAGATAAAAACTTTGTTGTTTTTTGTCATGTGAAATTGATACAACATAATATCGATTTAATTGCACAATTTGAGAAAGAGGTTGTTAAATTAGACGAAGTCTTAGAATGTTTTCACGTGAGTGGTGATTACGACTATATTTTAAAAATTTATGTTAAAGATATGGAAGCATATCGTGAATTTATGGTAACCAAACTAACTACTATTCAGCATATTGGAAGTACGCATAGTACGTTTATGATTGGTGAAGTGAAAAATACTACTGTTTTTAGATTGCAGAACAACTAATTTTTTTTTGTATATTAGCATCACTAACAAATAAAATTTTAAAAAACATGAAAAGTAAATTTTTAAACATCGCTGGAGTACAAGTTCTTTCTAAAGAGAGTCAAAAAAATATTTTAGGAGGAATAAGTGGTGATTATGATTTGTCAAAATGTGGGTGTTCTTGTAGCGGATCTGTAACAGGACCATTTTATTGCCAAAAATTCATTGCTTGCCCACAAGTATATACATGTCATGAAGAAATTTAAATTTCTTTAAAATTAAAATGATTTAAAAGTCTGTCTGTATAAGGCAGACTTTTTTATTTTAAATATCTGCAAATTATGTAGAAAAAGGATTAATATTTTATAATTTTGTACTTTTAAAATAAATCAACGAAATAATATATTATGAGTCAATTTGATGTTACCATTATAGGTTCTGGTCCTGGTGGATATGTATCAGCTATACGATGTGCCCAATTAGGATTCAAAACAGCAATTATAGAAAAATACAGTACTTTAGGAGGCACTTGTTTAAATGTAGGATGTATCCCTTCAAAAGCATTATTAGCTTCTTCTCATCATTATGAAGAATTACAACATTTTGCAGATCACGGAATTGAGGTTTCAGGAGATGTAAAAATCAACTTAGAGAAAATGATTGAACGCAAACAAGCTGTTGTGGATCAAACGTGTAGTGGTGTTAAATTTTTAATGGATAAAAATAAAATTACTGTTTTTGAAGGAGTAGGATCATTTGAAGATGCAACCCATATAAAAATTTCTAAAAAAGATGGTTCTTCTGAGGTAATTGAATCTAAAAATACAATTATTGCTACTGGATCTAAACCATCTAATTTGCCTTTTATCCAAATAGATAAAGAAAGAGTTATTACTTCTACTGAAGCTTTAAAGTTGCCAGAAGTTCCTAAACATTTTGTAATTATTGGAGGTGGAGTTATTGGTATTGAATTAGGTCAGGTGTATTTGCGTTTAGGAGCTCAAGTTTCTGTGGTAGAATATATGGATCGAATTATTCCTGGTATGGATGGGGCTTTGTCTAAAGAATTGACAAAAGTGTTGAAAAAACAAGGAATGAAATTTTATACTTCTCATAAAGTAAAAGAAGTTACAAGGAGTGGAAACAATGTAACTGTAAAAGCAGATGATGCCAAAGGTAAAGAATTGGTCTTAGAAGGAGATTACTGTTTAGTAGCGGTAGGTCGTCGTCCATATACAGACGGATTGCATGCTGATAAAGCTGGTGTAAAAATAACAGAAAGAGGTTTGGTGGAAGTGAATGATCATTTGCAAACCAACGTTTCTAATATTTATGCCATTGGTGATGTAATTCGTGGTGCTATGTTAGCTCATAAAGCGGAAGAAGAAGGGGTTTTAGTAGCTGAATATTTAGCAGGACAAAAACCACATATTGATTATAATTTAATTCCAGGCGTAGTGTATACTTGGCCTGAAGTAGCAGCGGTTGGAAAAACTGAAGAGCAGTTGAAAGAAGCAGGTATTGCTTATAAAGCGGGTAGCTTCCCATTTAAGGCATTAGGTAGAGCAAGAGCTGGTGGTGATACGGATGGATTTGTTAAAATTTTAGCTGATGCAAAAACGGATGAAGTTTTAGGAATTCATATGATTGGTGCTCGTTGTGCGGATTTAATTGCAGAAGCAGTTACGGCTATGGAGTTTAGAGCTAGTGCAGAAGATATTTCGAGAATGTCTCATGCGCACCCTACTTTTGCGGAAGCGGTAAAAGAAGCGGCTTTAGCAGCTACAGATAACAGAGCTTTACACGTATAAATTAAAAATTATAGTATTAAAAAAAGCCAAATTCATCAATGAATTTGGCTTTTTTTGTTTTTTAAAAGATTAGGCTTTTAAAATATCTTTATAACTGTTCCAATGCGAATAAATTAAAAATAAGTTTCCTAAAAATAAAACCAATGCGATAGGCAGCGCTTCTTTAGATGGAAATATATTTAATAATAGAATATTGAGTGAAACTGGAAGCAAAACTAAATTAAAAAGGCGTACAAATTTTCCTGAAACATAAGAAAGGCCCACTAATAATTCTACAGATTTTGCCAATGGCATTAAGTATTTAGTAGCCATAAATCCTGTAAAAACAGTTGCCATATCACCAGTTGGTGCGGGCTGTTCTCCCAATGAAAAAAAATAAGTAATAGAAGCAAAAAGTAAAAATAATCCTAGAAGGATGCGAATAATAATCGTTGCTATTCTCATATGAATAATTTTAAGGTTAGTATATCAAATATAGCTAATTAAGTTATTCGTTTTGTTGCTATAGATAGATTTGTGTCTAATAAAAAAAGTCGCAACATTTGTTGCGACTTTTTTATAATTTTCAGAAAATGAGATATTAACGTCTTCTTTTTTCTTTAATTTTTGCTTTTTTACCAGTAAGTTCTCTGAAGTAGAAAATACGAGCTCTACGAACTTTACCTCTTTGGTTCACTTCAATTTTTTGTAATGCTGGCATGTTAACTGGGAAGATACGCTCTACACCAACAGCACCAGACATTTTACGAATTGTAAAAGTTTCAGTTAAACCAGAACCTCTTCTTTGGATTACAACACCTTTGAAGAACTGAGTTCTTGTTTTTTCACCCTCTTTAATTTCATAATACACAGTAATTGTGTCTCCAGAATTAAAATCTGGGAAATCTTTTTTTGCAACGAATTCGTTATTTACGAAATCAACTAAATTAGCCATTTTGTATAAAATAAATATTTGATTCAGAGCAACATACACGTCTTTCGCTAGAGGTTGGTCCAAATGTGGGTGCAAAGATAATTAAAAAAACTAATTTTCAAATCCCATACGCTAATATTTTTACTTGTTTTCTTTACTTTTTAACAGTAATTCTAAAGCATAAGCTTTTGATAGTTATTCACTTAATAAGTCTGGACGTCTGTTTTTTGTATGCTCGTATGCTTTTTGTTCTCTCCATTCTTCTATTTTTGGAAAATTGCCACTTAATAAGATGTCTGGAACTTTCCAACCTTTATATTCAGCAGGTCTAGTGTAAACGGGAGGTGCTAATAAATTGTCTTGAAAACTATCGGTTAAAGCTGAAGTTTCATTGCTTAAAACACCAGGGATTAAACGAATAATACTGTCACATAATACTGCTGCACCTAATTCGCCACCAGATAAGACATAATCTCCAATTGAAATTTCACGTGTGATAAATTGGTCACGAACTCTTTGATCTACTCCTTTATAATGTCCGCAAAGAATAATAATGTTTTTTAAAAGAGACATGCTGTTTGCTATCCCTTGATCTAATGTTTCTCCATCTGGAGTCATATAAATTACTTCATCATAGGTACGCTCACTCTTTAATTTTGTAATGCAATCATCGATAGGCTGAATACTCATTACCATTCCTGCACCACCACCAAACTGATAGTCATCCACACTTTTCTGTTTGTTTGTGGTATAATCTCTCAAATTATGAAAATGAACTTCAACAAGTCCTTTTTCGATAGCTCTTTTAAGAATAGAAGCTTCAAACGGACTTTTAATCAATTCAGGTAATACAGTAATAATATCGATACGCATGGTAATTTTTATTTCAGATGTATGTTAAAAAACAAAAAAGAAGTGCAAATTTAAGTAACTTAAAACGGATACAAAAAATAATTAAACTCCAAATTGTCTTAAATGATGATCTAAATGTTTCCATTGGAGATTGTTCCAATCTTTTTCATTGAGTTTTCCCCAAAATGGATGTGTTTCCAACTGTACTACCTGAAAACCTTCACCTAGTTTTTGTACACTTTTTATTAATTCTGTTTTTGTAGCTTCAAAATCATAGGTTTCTTTACGAATGAATTCTTTTGCTGTGGGAGAATTTTTTTTAAATTCTGGAGCATCTAACCATGATTTTTTCATCAATCTTCCCATAATTCTTAGTGGAATTGGGACATTAATTTTTTCTCTTCCAAGTGCAACATTAATAGGGGCAATACAATGAGAAACCATTTGGTCTACCTTCATTTTGCCCCAGAGTGCTTTAGACTCAGGAGTTAGATTGTGAATTCTTGCTATGATTTCTTGATTATCTTTTGGTTCGAAAATGTTTTTCATTGGTATAACTATTTAGTATTAGAAAATAATGAGATATAGATGTGTCTCTTTTACAATTTTAAATGTATTTATTCTGTTTTTTATTGTATAAAAAAGCGTTCATTGGTTTGTTTGATGAATTTCTGATTCGGGTCGAAGTATAAATATACTGGTTTTTTCTCTAAAATAATTTTAATTGATTTATTATCTTTAAACAATGGGGTTTGTATTATTTTGTTAGTTCCATCTGAAAATTCAATAGCAATTTCAACAGCATCATTAAAAAGAGCATTTGTTTTTTTTCCTTTACCATTTTCATAATATTTATGAGCTATTATATTCAATTGTAATTCGAAAGTATCTTTGTTTTCTTTTACAATCATATTTTTTGCTTCGAAATTGTAAAACGTAATTCTTTTAAACAAATCATCTATTTTTGGATGCTTTTTTTTCTCAGTAATGGCATATAATTCATTTAAAAAATCGGTAGTCGTGGGATTGCGATTGGGATACTTATTTTTGTTTAGAAAGTTTTTCAGGGCTTCATTTGTTTTTGCTTCACCTATTCGTTCACTCAGTTGATACAGTACAACCATACCTTTTGAATAGTTAAGATGCGTTTGGTCATGATTAACTTTATATAATGGTTTTTCAGTTTCAAAGTTTCGTTCGTTTAAATAAATACCTGTATGTAAATTCACGTTTTCCAATACTCTTTTTTGCCCGTACATTTTTTTTGCTAGCATGAGTTCGGTGTACATGGCAAAACTTTCAGTGAGCATCGTATATCCTTCTCTGTTGTCTGGATTAATTTGGTTGTTTCCCCACCATATATGTGATAATTCATGACCTGCTAATTCATTAATAACGTCTTGTTGCTTATCTGCTTTTATATTGCTGTGAAATAGGGTGTTTTCTGTCATGAAAATAGTATTAGGATAAGCAGTAGCTGCAAAACCTTTGGTAAACGAAGAAATCTCAGCAAAACGAATGGTTTTGAATGGGTATTCACTAAAATTATTTTGACAATAATCGAGAGTGTTTTTAATATTTTTGATTAAATGAGCGACATTCTCACTATGTTTTGAATGATAATATACTTCAATTTTTTTGCCTTTATAAAGGGTTTCTTTTAAGGAATAACGAGCAGATGAAATAGCAAAACGAAACGGAATAGGACTTGTAGTTTCATAAACAAAATAGTTCCTGTTCTTCTCTTTCCATTGTTTTGTTAATTCACCAACACCAATGGCGGTTTGATTTTGTTCCGTTGAGATTGTCATTTTTAGATGTATAAAATCATCTGTTTTTGTTTTTGGAGTTTCTAATTTTTGCAAAATAGTAGCCTCACCAAGCTGGAAATTTGCTCTTTGTTCTTTTTTTTCTATTTCTTTATCGGCTTGGTAACCAAATTGAGGATAATACCTGCTAATTCTCATGAAAGAACCATTGGTTACAATTGCATTGAAGGATTGATGACCGTTTACAGGAAACCATTGGTATTCTAAAACAAAATTAAAAACAGCTTTTTCTTGCGGTAATAAATCTTTTTGTAAGGAGATGATTTCGTATTGATTCGTTACTGTATACGAAGCATTATGTAGCTGTAAAATGGCTTTTTTAATGTTAAAATTATCACTAAAATTCACTAAAATTTCTGAAATGGGTTTGTCGGTTTTGTTTTGAATTTGGTATTCGCCTCTAATGCTATATTTATTTTGACTAGGGAAAAGAGCTACGTTAGTCACAACATTGGTTATCGATGGTTGAGGTTTGTTTTGAAATTTTCGATATTGTTTTTCATATAGCGCTTGATTTTTTAATATTTCATGAGGATTTTTAAATTGAAAATCTTTAGAAAATAGAAATCCGCTTACTCCAGTTGTAAAAACCAATATGATTATAATAGTAATATGAAGGGATGTTTTTTGTTTACTTAACATTTGTGTGGTTATATACAAAAGCAAACCCACAAAAGCAAACCCGAAGAGTAGTAGCCAAATATACGAAGAGGCATATACTCCAAAACCATTCATGTCGCTATAAACTGCTTTTAATGGGATCTGAAAACGTAGTAAAGGATGAATTAAAAAACTTTTCCCGATAGCGGTAGCTGTTAATATAATAAAAATAGAAGAAATGGTTAAACCCATATATTTGTTAGGAATCCAATGTTGAATGAGGCAAATAAGTCCGGCACTAAGCAATAAAGGGCAACTAGCAAAAAGATAGATGCCACTATAAGCTTTCCAATCGATAAAAGTATAGTGATACGCAACCTGAAATAGTATGCCTAAAAGTAATAGTAAAGTGCTCAACCCTGTGACGATGATAGATAAACTTAACCATTTCGAAAGAAGCTTTGCAAATTCTTTTTGAGGTGTGGCATTTTCAATGAGATGAAAACGATTTGTTTTGCTTCGCCAAATAATTTCATGTCCATAAAAAAGAATAATTATAAGTCCAAGAATTGGAAAAGTGTCTAAAATAGCATTGGTTGTTACTCCTGAAGTTGCATATTTTTGAGGCAACCTAATTCCTTTTTCAATGGCTCCATAAATTTCCATTCCCACACTAAAAAGCAAGCCTAAACAAATTAAAATAAAAGGAATACTTCTAACAATATATTTTAAATGTAAACTAGTTGAAAAAAGCAAAGTTTTCAATTCTGTCTGCCAATTGAAAATGGGAATTACTTTTTTAACGGGTACGGTTGTACTGTTTTCGATTATGACTATTGTATTCTTTTTTCTTGATTTTCTATTTTTAATTTGAAAAGAAAAAAAGCGATAGGTAATTACTAAAAAAAGGATAGAGAATAATAAAATACTTACTCTGTTGATAAGAAAATAATTTTCAGGAAATATAATTTTGGAGTTTTTTTGAGTGATAGAATAGGTGTTGGTTTGCATGAAAAACCCTGAAAGACCAAAGGGGTCTATAAGTGCAGATAATTTCCTTGCTTCATCCGATTGAGGCATGGATTGTGCCATAAAAGGGGAATTGGAAAAAAGCAAAGCAACCATGTATAGGATGTAGATAAATATGCCTGAAATATAAGTAGTTAATTTGTTTTGAGTTAACCAACTAATACTGCAAATAATTGCGCTACAAAAGAAAGTATTAATACCTCCAAGGAGAAAAAGAGGAATAAGAAAAGCTAAAAGATTAAAATGAGTATAATCGCTAGGATTCCATCTTATTTGTAGACCAATAGCATAGCCTAAAACGAGAAGAGAAAAAAAGAGAAAACTGATGCCAAAGACTAAAATAAACCGGTTTTTTAAATACACTTTTTTAGTAATTGGTGTAGTATATAGAATTAAATTAAAATGAGCTTCTTTCTCTTTAAAAAGTATTTGTGAGGCTAAAAGTGTTGTAAAAAGTATATTTAAAAGACTAAGAAAGCCAATCATATAAAATAAGGTATATGGTGCGTTTTTGTAAATTTCAGAGCCTACAGAAATAGAGAATTTTGTTCCAGCAAAAACACCTATGATTAAAATAAAAGCCATCAGGAGATGGAATCTTATTTTTTTAAAATAAGACTGCAATTCAAATTGTAATAAAGCATTCATGAGTGTTTATTTTTGGTTAAGAATAGAGAAATACACATCTTCTAGGTTAGGTAGAATGGGTTTGAAAGAAGTGTCTGGTTGTGCATCCGATTGTACATGAATCGTTACGGTTCCCATATTTAATTGAGTTAGAACAACATTATGTTCTTTTTCATAATGTATTACCTGTTTTTTGTCTATGGTTTTTTGCCAAAGTTTTCCAGTAAGTGCTGTAATAAAATCATTTGGTTTGCCTTTTACTAAAAGTGTTCCGTTATGAATGATGGCCATTTCTTTACATAGATTTTTTACATCTTCGACCAAATGAGTAGAAAGAATAATAATGATGTCTTCACTTATCTCATTAAGTAGGTTATTGAACCGATTTCTTTCTTCAGGATCTAAACCTGCCGTGGGTTCGTCTACTATAACTAATTGTGGATTACCTAGTAAAGCTTGCGCAATACCAAAGCGTTGTCGCATACCACCAGAAAAAGTATGTACTTCTTTGTTGCTTTGTTGTTGTAAGTTTACTTTTTCTAGTAAAAAATTAACTTGTTCTTTACGCTCTTTTGTATTGGTAATACCTTTAAGTATAGCAATGTGAGTTAGTAAATCATAAGCAGAAATTTTTGGATACACACCAAAATCTTGAGGTAAAAAACCAAGTTGCTTTTTTATAAAAAGAGGATTTTCAAGACAGTCAATTCCGTTAAAGAAAAGAGTGCCATTATCTGGCTTCTGTAAACCAGCAATGGTTTTCATTAATGATGATTTTCCAGCACCATTTGGGCCTAAAAGTCCAAACATGCCATTAGTAATTTCTAGCGAAATATCATTTATCGCTACGACCCCATTTTTATATGTCTTATGGAGGTTGTTGATGGTTAAACTGTTCATTTTGAGATTGATTTTGATGATTATTATTTTTGTTTTTAGACAATAGACAGGCTCTCAACTATATTTTAGTTGAAAAAAAGAGTAGTATTTTTAAAAGATGTTATTCAGTAACGTATTCTAAAATGTCTCCTGGTTGACATTCTAGTGCGTCACAAATTGCTTCTAAAGTTTCGAAACGAATACCCTTGGCTTTTCCTGTTTTTAGTATGGATAAATTGGCTTGAGTTATACCTAACTTTTCAGCCAATTCTTTACTTTGCATTTTACGCTTGGCAAGCATAACATCTATGTTAACAATAATTGGCATGTTTTTAAATAATTAAGTCTTGATCGGTTTGCAAATGTAAACCTTGTTGAAATATAGCTGCTATAAAGAATGCGAATATACCAATAATGGCATGTCCTACTATCATAGCGAAATAAGGAAAATCTTCTGTAGGATTAATACTAATGCAGCTAAAAATAATGGGTGCCACAAGTAGATTTGTTATATAAAAAAATTTTAAATGAAATACACCACGAGCGGTAAATAATTTTGTTTGTTTGAAGGTTTGAAATACATTACTTAAACCAAAGAAAAACAAACTATAAAAAGCTAAAGTGACTAACATTTCTGTGATGTAATGAAAAGTATAGGCGCTACCCAAGATAAAATTTTTATCTGTAAAAGGATAACACACGGCAAAACGATTATGTTCTAGTATTCGCAGCGCAGTAGTTTTAAAAATTGTTACTATGGCTACATAAACTGTAGTTAGACCATATAAGAACGCAATTATTCTTACAAAATAAAATAATAGGGTTGAAATGATTCTGGTTGTCTTCATAAAACAAATATATTATTATTGCAAATATATAAATAATTATTGTTTTACGATAAATAATTGTAAAAATAAGATAATTTTATTTTTTAATGCACTCTAAACTATACATCATAGGGATTTTATTGTCTAAATGTTGTATCCTAAATTTTCCAGGCTCGAATTCTATGGTTTGGTTAAAACAATTGTAATTTGAATAGTCGTATTCTTCAAAACGAACTATTTGTAAACCGTTTTGCAATAATGCTTGAAGTACTTCAGCTATCGAATGATTCCAGCCTACATAGTCTGTAGTAATTGGAGCATTTTTATTTGCATAAGTTCCAGAATATTCTTCCATGATTGGTTTTTCATTATGATAATGATATTTTATTTTTTGAAAATCATCATCAAACATCCATACTACAGGATGAAACTCTACAAAAACAAATTTTCCATCAGGTTTTAAACTGTTAGCAATTATTTTTGCCCATTGATTTAAATCGGGTAACCAACCAATAGTACCATAACTAGTGTACACTATATCGAATTTCTTATTAATATGTTGTAAAGTATCATACACATCGCAACAAATAAAGGTCGCGTCTAATTGTAATTGTTGGTTGAGTTCTTTTGCTTTTTCAATAGCCATATTAGATAAGTCAATTCCAGTTACTTTGGCACCTAAACGGGCTAAAGAAAGAGAATCTTGACCGAAATGACATTGTAAGTGTAAAATGTTTTTGTCTTGAATTTTACCTAATAATTTTAAATCAATAGCAGGAATTGTATTTTTTCCGTTTAGAAAAGAGGGCATGTCGTAAAATTCAGAATCAATATGAATAGGTACTTTATTGTTCCAAGTCGCTTTGTTTATAGCAACATAATCTTTGGCGTTCATGATTTTTTATTTGTTGCTTACAAGGTACAAAAAAATGCATAACAGAATTTTACTTCTATTATGCATTTTTTTAAATCTTTAATATTATGGGTTTGTAGACCATAGTGAAGCTCCTTTTAACATGGCTCTTCTTGGTAATTTTAAACCAGCAACAATTAATGCTGCAAAATCTTCTGGTTGTAATACAGAATCGAGAGTGTCATTACTAGCAATACCTAAATCTATAGACATGTCTGAAACAATAGTACTTGGTGTTAACGTGCATACTCTGATGTTGTTTTTGCGCACTTCTTTCATTAACGATTCAGACATTCCAATTACAGCGAATTTTGAAGCTGAATAGGCAGAAGTATTTGGAGTTCCGTTTAAACCTGCTGTGGAAGAAACATTAATGATATCTCCTTCGTTTTTTTCTATTAAGAAAGGAAGCACTTCTTTGGTTACATAATACATCCCCAAAACATTAGTCTGGATAATCTCCGTCCATTGTTTTACTTCCATATCATTAAACGAGCCAAAAGCAGCTATACCAGCATTGTTAACTAAAATATCTACCGCTCCTATAGTAGCAATTATTCTTTTAATGCCGTTCTTTACTTCATCATAATTACCTACATCAAAAACAGCGTAGCTTGCTTTTATGCCAAATTGTTGTAATTCCTCAACTGTTTCTTGTAGTTTTTTTTCATTTCTCCCAGTAATTGCAACGTCTATTCCTTCTTTTGCAAATGCAATAGCAGTCGCTTTTCCTAAACCTCTGCTGCCTCCAGTAATAATCGCTTTTTTACCTTTTAAAGTTGTCATTTTTTTAAATTTTAATTTGGTAACAAAATTAGTTGTTTGTGCGATAAATTTTTGAAAGTTTTGTATGAAATTTAGGTAAATTTAATTTGAATAAACAGAGATTTATAAAATGAAAATTATAACTTTAATTCCATTTGTATATCGGCTCTAGTGTAATCGTTTTTTTTCATAGGAACTTCTATAAAACCATATTTTTCGTATAGGCGTAATGCATTTTGTAATTTTTTATTAGATAAAAGCATTATGGTATGAACTTTTTTTTCTTTCGCAAAAGCAAGACAGTTATCCATTAATAAATTACTTAATTTATGACCTTGAAATTTTTTAGCCACTGCTAGTTTAGCTAATTCATAAGTAGTGTTATCTATTTTTTGCATTGCTACTGTTCCAGCAACTTCATTATCGACTAAGCAAAAGAAAATCATTCCACCAGGTTTTAATATGTAAGTTTCAATGTTGTTAAAAACTTCATTGTCATGTGGTTCTACAACAAAATATTCTTCTAGCCAAGCCTTGTTTAAAGAAATAAAATCATTTTTATACTCTGGTTTGTAAGAAATAATAAGCGGTTTCATTTGTAACGTGTTAGAACAACAAAATTAGATAAAGGAGAAGAGATTTTATAGTTTATTTATAAATCTTTTAGATATAATATTAGTAAATTTGTACCATAAAATTTAAATAAACAAGAAATGCAAGACGGAATTTATGCAAAATTTACTACTCCTAAAGGTAGTATATTAGTAAAATTAACACACGATAAAACACCAGGTACAGTAGGGAATTTTGTAGGATTAGCTGAAGGTCAATTAGATAACAAGGCAAAAGCAATGGGGACACCATATTATAATGGATTAAAATTCCACCGTGTTATTCCAGACTTTATGATTCAAGGTGGGTGTCCATTAGGAACTGGGACTGGAGATGGAGGATATAAATTTGATGATGAATTTCATCCAGAATTAAAACATGATAAACCAGGTGTTTTGTCTATGGCAAACGCTGGACCAGGAACCAATGGAACTCAGTTTTTTATAACACATGTGCCTACACCATGGTTAGATGGGAAGCATTCTGTTTTTGGTCATGTAGTAGAAGGACAAGATGTGGTGGATGCTGTAGCACAAGGAGATGTTATGGAATCTGTAGAGATTATAAGAGTAGGAGATGAAGCTAAAAATTGGAATGCTATAGAGGCTTTTAGAACATTTGAAGGTTCTCGTGAGAAAAGGTTAGCAGAACAAAAAAGAGCAGCAGAAGAAGCTTTAGAAAAATTAGCTGCTGGTTTCCAAAAAACGGAAAGTGGTTTACGTTATCAAATTATCCAAAAAGGAAACGGAAAGCAAGCTGAAAAAGGGAAAAAAGTTTCTGTACACTATCAAGGAGCTTTAGATAATGGGCAAGTTTTCGATTCTTCTTACAAAAGAAAACAACCTATCGATTTTCAATTAGGCGTTGGTCAAGTTATTGAAGGTTGGGATGAAGGAATTGCTTTGTTACAAGTAGGCGATAAAGCTCGTTTTGTAATTCCTTCTTATTTAGGTTATGGATCTAGAGGTGCAGGAGGAGTTATTCCACCAGATGCTACTTTAGTATTTGATGTGGAATTAATGGATGTAAGATAATCCTTAATTTTAAAAATATATTTGAACAAATAATACTAAAATCCCGAAAAACACTTCGGGATTTTTTTTATTAAATCATTATGCAAACTGAAAAAGAAATTATTTTATGTCGTCATTTTGAAGAGTTTATTCCTTTGAGTGAATCTTTAAGAAAAGAATTATTGGATAGAATCGAATGTAAAGAATTTCGAAAAGGGGAATTAATACATGAAAGTCATAAAATATGTACTACAAGTTATTTTATAGAAAAAGGACTAGTAAGAAGTTTTTTTCTGAAAGACGGAAAAGAAATTACAGAATTTTTTTGTTGTGAAAATGAATGGGTAAATTCTCCAAAAAGTTTTATGCAAAGAAAAGTAGATATTTATGCCATTGATGCTATTGAAGATACAAAAGTCTTTTGTCTGGATATAAAAGATTTGGGATATTTATTTGATCATTTTCCTGAGATGGAAAGATACGCAAGGCTTTCCATGGGAACCATTTTAGGACATTTACTAGAACGTATAACTATTTTACGATTTACCACTGCAAAAGAAAAATATGAACATTTTTGCGAAGTTTATAAAGATGTCTATCACAGAATTCCTCTTGGAATGATGGCTTCATATTTAGGAATTGCACAAGAAACACTCAGTAGAATTAGAAAATGATTTTTTGATGTAGGTCAAAAGTTTTACTGTTTTTTAAAGTTTTCTTTGATGTAATTAAAATTTGTAAAAATGAAAAAACTTTTAAAAACAGCATCAATATTATTGTTACTTCTGTTAGGTATTTATATTTTTTTAGAATATTACAGACCACCATTAGATAAAAATTATGGTAAAATAAGATGTAGATTATATGTTGGTAAATCTGAAAACCAACCTTTAATAGTAGGTTTTGGAGGTTCGGAAGGGGGTAATTCTTGGGAAAGTGATTATTGGAAATCTACTCGAGATGAATTTTTAAAAAAAGGATATGCTTTTTTAGCAGTTGAATATTTTGGAGGCAAAACGACTTCTTCAAATTTAGATCGAATTTCTCTCAATGCTATTCACGACTCTATTATTAATACTGCCAAACATGCTAAAATTGACGCTTCCAAAATTGCAATAATTGGTGGGTCAAAAGGAGGTGAGTTAGTGTTGAATTTAGCTAGTTTATATTCAGATATAGATGCAGTAGTAGCTATTGTAGCAAGTAATGTAAGCTTTCCTGCATTAACGATAATGAACAATACTTCTTCTTGGACATACAATGATACAGAAATTCCTTTTATTTTGCCTCCTTATGCAATAATACCTTGTTTGTTAAAAGGGGATCGATTAGCTGCTTTTCAAATGATGTTGAATGAAAAAGAAGCGGCTAAAAAAGCAACTATTCCAGTGGAGAAAATGAATGCTACTCTTTTATTGCTTTCTGCAACTAAAGATGAAGAATGGCCATCTATGGAAATGAGTGAAGCTGTTGTGAAAAGATTAAAAGAAAATAATTATAAGAAATACTATCAACATATTCCTATTCATGGAGGACACACCGAGCCTTTGAAACACTTTGATTTAGTATATGATTTTTTAGAGCATCATTTTAAAAACAAATAAATTGCTTTCTATATTGTTTAGTGTTTATAAAAAAAAATATTTTATATCCTATTTGATTTTGTATTTTTACCAAAATAGTAACTTTAAAATATGAAGATAAAAATAATAACAGGATTTGTTCTTGGTTTTTTTTTAGTAGCTTGTTCATCAAGTAAAAAAACAGTAGAAACAACAGAAGTTGTAGCAAGTAAGGAAGTTGTACTTTCACCAGAGCACGCAGAAGGAAAAATGTTATATGAAAATAATTGTGGAAAATGCCATGCTTTATTTAGTGCAGATAAATTTACAAAAGAGCAGTGGGAACCTATTGTTTTAAGAATGCAGAAAAAAGCTAGAATTACAGATGCACAACGTGATTTAGTTTTTAATTATTTAGTAATGAATAAATAATATTTTGGCTCGTTTTTTGCTTGTTTTAAAAGTATATAACGAGCCTTTTTTTACTATGAAAAATACATTTTCTTTCCTTTTTTTTCTTTTTTCTTTTTTTGCTTTTAGTCAAATTCAACATTGTGGGTATGATTTTACATCTTATATTGTGGTGAATGCTCATGAAAATGGTGTTACGGAAAACCCTAAAAGTCTAAAAATTACCATTGTTGCTGAAAATGGAAAAGAAGTAATCAATATAAATAATATGTATAGTTGGAACAAAGGAAATGAACCCTTGGTTTTTACCCAGAATTATTTAGTTAGTAAAAAAGGTGAAAAGGAGCGTTATTTTTTTCCATATGCTAAGGATAATTACTTTATTTCTGTTACCAATACTTTTCCTGCCGAAACTTTTAGTATAAAAATAGAAGATATTCAAGGTGTTTATAAAACACAAAACATTCCCTTACAAAGTTTTAATATGTATGTATTGTGTTCTTCCGAAAATGAAAAAGCGAAAATGTTTGGTAAAAGGACAAATAATCCTGTAGAGGTTATTTTGGAAAAATAATCTTTTTTATTCGTGTGGTTCCACATGAATTAAAACATGACCTAATTCAAAGATTTCATTCCGTAAGGTGTCTTTTAATTTGTGTGCTAAATCATGACCTTCTTTAACCGAGATGTTGGCATCTACAATAGCATGTAAATCAACATGGTATTTCATACCAGCTTTTCTGATAAAGCATTTTTCAGTTCCTAAAATACCTTCTACTGTCAAAGAAATTATTCTTATGTTTTGCTCTAAGTCTTGATAGCGATGCTCGTCCATAATTTCACCAAGAGCAGGTCTGAAAATCAAATAGCTATTATAGAGAATAAAAAAAGAAGCAAACAAAGCAGCCCAATCATCAGCAGCTTCATATCCTTTTCCAAAAAATAAAGCAATAGAAATACCTAAGAAAGCGGCAATTGACGTAACTGCATCACTACGATGATGCCAAGCATCTGCTTTAAGCGAAGAACTATTGGTTTCAATAGCTCTTTTCATTACTTTTTGAAAAGAATATTCTTTCCAGATGATGATGATTGCTAAGACAAATAATGTCCATGATTTGGGTAATTGATGTGGTGTACCAATATTTTGAATGCTTTCGTAAGCAATTATTGTGGCTGAGGTTATTAAAAAACCAACAACAATAAAAGTAATCAATGGTTCGGCTCTTCCATGACCATAAGGATGGTTTTCATCTGCAGGGCGATTGGAATATTTTATTCCAAATAAGACTAAAAATGAAGAAAATATATCTGCTGTAGATTCGATTGCATCAGCAATAAGAGCATATGAATTTCCAAAAAAGCCCGCTAAGCCTTTTATTGTAGCTAAACCAATATTTCCTATAATGCTAAAATAAGTTGCTTTAATGGCAGTTTCTTCATTTGTCATTTTTAAGGAATTTGCTGGTTTTCTAAAAGATTTTTTGCAAAGGTAACTAATCTAAAAAAGCAGACCTATGATTTTTTGCACAAAAAGGCAAAGATTATTTCCATTTAATGTTGCAACCAATACTGGGTTTTTGTACTTCGTTTAAATGTCTATTATAAATTATGCTATCAATCGCATTTCTTAAATCGCTTCCGCTAACAGGAATGCCGTTTCCAGGTCTTGAATCGTCTAATTGTCCTCTGTATATCAATTTTTTTTCGGAATCAAAAAGATAAAAATCAGGTGTGCAAGCGGCGTCATAAGCTTTTGCAACGGCTTGACTTTCATCAAATAAATACGGAAAGTCTATTTTGTTCTCAAGTGCAAAATCAGCCATTTTTTCTGGACTATCTTGTGGGTATTTTACAATGTCATTACTAGAGATGGCTACTATACCAATTCCTTGCACACGATAATCATTTGCGATCATGACTATTTCATCAATTACGTGTAAAACAAACGGACAATGATTGCAAATAAAAATTACTAAAGTTCCTTTTTGTCCTTTACAGCTATCGAAATTAAAAACTGTATTGAAATTAGTAGCAGGTAATAAGAAATCTGGAGCTTTTGTTCCAAGAGATAACATATTAGAAGGTGTTTGTGCCATTTTTAAGTTTGAAATTAATAGTTAGAAAGACAGATAGCTTCTTTGATTATTATACGTATTAATTTGTGAATTAGTTACAAAATAAGTAGTTTTATATAGAATCTTTAGTGCTTTAAACATGAAAACGTTATCTGACTGGTTTACAGAATATAGTGTTAGTCATCAAAACAAGGTTAATAAGAAAATTCATTATTTCTGTGTGCCTGCTATCTTTTTTTCAGTTGTAGGTTTGGTTTTTTGTATACCTAATGATTTTTTGTTGTCTGTTACACAAATGCATCCGTTACTTGCTAATTGGGCTGGTGTAATTTTATTATTGGTGTTATTGTTTTATTATAGATTGTCATTTTCAATGGGATTTAAAATGACTTTTTTTGCAGTATTTTGTTTAATAGGAAATTACTTCATAGCTCAAAAAATACCCTTGTTGTGGTTTTCAGTTGGTGTTTTTGTTGTAGCTTGGATAGGACAATTTTACGGACATAAAATAGAAGGGAAAAAGCCTTCTTTTCTAAAAGATTTACAGTTTTTATTAATTGGCCCAGCTTGGGTAATTCATACTTTATTTAATGGAAGATAATTTAATTTCTTGGAATGATTTTGAAAAAGTTGCTATTCACGTAGGAACTATTATAGCAGTTAATCCTTTTCCCGAGGCAAGAAGACCAGCTTTTCAATTGCAAATAGATTTTGGAGAACAAATTGGGATTAAAAAATCTTCAGCTCAGATTACAACCCGTTACCAAATGGAGGAGTTACTTGGTAAACAAATTATTGCAGTAGTCAATTTTCCAAAGAAGCAAATTGGGAAATTTATGAGTGAATGTTTGGTTTTAGGATTGGTTGGAGAAGAAAACGATGTTGTGTTATTATCTCCAGATTTTCCAGTGCCAAACGGTTTGAGGATGGCATAAAAAAAGCCCGAGACATCGGACTTTAATTTTTTTCTAATTTTTCTAAAGAAATGATTAAATATCGTCAAAATCTATATTAGTGAAACTGTCTGTAGAAGGATTTTCTGAAACTGCTTCTGAATACACTTCTTTTTTGAAGTCTTTTTGATGTCTTTCAGAAATAACTTCTTCCCCTTTTTGTGAAACAACAAATTCAGTCATCTCGTCTAAAATTTCTTTAAAAGCAACAAAATCTTCTTTATATAAATAGATTTTATGTTTTTTAAAGTGATAAGAACCATCTTCTTCAGTAAATTTTTTACTTTCAGTAATGGTAATGTAATAATCATCAGCTTTAGTAGCTCTTACATCGAAGAAATATGTTCTTCTTCCAGCTCTTAATACTTTAGAAAAAATATCTTCTTTTTCTAACATTTCATTTTCTCTCATAATCCAAACTGTCAATTTTTAGTTTTATGTTTTCCAAAAGTCTAAAAAAAAAATGTATAAAGCAATATTTTAGACAATTTCTTTTTCAGATAGTTGTTTGTTGTATAAATCTTTATAATAACCTTGTTGATTTATTAATTGATTATGAGAACCTTGTTGGATAATCTTTCCGTCTTCTAAAATGATGATAAAATCAGCGTTTTTTGCAGAAGAAACCCTATGACTAACTAATAGTGTGGTTTTGTTTTTGCAGAAATCCATCAAGTTAGTAAGGATAGCTTCCTCAGTTTCAGTATCTACTGCGCTCAAACAATCGTCTAATAATAGAACAGGAGCATCTTTGATAATAGCTCTTGCGATGGAAACGCGTTGTTTTTGTCCTCCAGAAAGGGTTATGCCTCGTTCTCCTAATACAGTGTCGTATTTATTGGTAAAGCCTTCAATATTATGATGAACATATGCCTTTTTTGCAGCTTCAATTACTTCTTCATCTGTGGCTTTTTCGTTGCCGAATTTAATATTATTTTTTATAGTATCAGAAAAAAGAAAAGCATCTTGTGGAACCACGCCAATATTATTTCTTAAATCGTCTAAATTAACTTGTTGGATAGGTGTGTTGTCAATTAAAATGGTTCCAGATGAAACATCGTATAAACGACTTATTAAAGATAAAATGGTTGATTTACCCGAGCCAGTTTTTCCTAAAATAGCTAAGGTTTGACCGGATCTGACAGTAAAACTAATTTCTTTTAAGGCTTGAATATTAGTGTCTTCATAAGTAAATGAAACGTTGTTAAAACTAATATCTCCTTGAATTTCTGTATGTGTTGCAACTTCATTGAAAATTTCTGGTTCTGTTTTCAGAAATTCATTGATTCTTTTTTGTGAAGCTTCAGCTTCTTGAACAAGAGATGAAACCCAGCCTAACGAAGCTACTGGCCATGTAAGCATGTTGATGTATAAAATAAATTGAGCAATTACACCAGTGTCTTTTATGGCTCCATTAATATACATCATACCTCCAACATAGATAACAACGAGGTTACTTAAACCAATTAGTAGAATCATTAACGGCCCAAATAAAGAATTGGTTTTTGCTAAGCTCATGGCTTTGTCATTACTATCTTTTGTTAGGGCAATAAATTCTTTTGTTTTTTGTTTCTCAATTGCATACGCTTTAATAACTCTTATTCCAGAAAACATTTCTTGAGCAAAAGAAGATAGTGTAGATAAGTTTTGTTGAAATAACCCACTTTTTTTATGAATTTTTGAGCTAATTTTAAAGACGCCATAAGATAATAGTGGCAAAGGAATTAAAGAATATAACGTTAATTTTGGAGAAATTAAGGCCATTTGTATAATCACTACTATAAAAGTTATAAGTGTATTAACTGAGTACATCACCGAAGGGCCAACATACATTCTTACCTTACTCACGTCTTCACTTATTCGGTTCATTAAGTCGCCAGTTCTGTTTCTTTTATAAAACTTTTGAGTTAAGGCTTGGTAATGCGCATAAATCTCATTCTTTAAGTCAAATTCAATATGTCTAGACATTACTATTAATGTTTGACGCATCAAAAAGGTTAAAAAACCTCCTGCTAAAGCGGCTAATAAGGTGTATATGAAGTTGTCAACCAAAATACTGTAAGCCTGTTCTTTTGAAATGCCACTATTTTCTATAGCTCGTAAGGAATCTCCGAAAAACTTAGGAACAAATAATTTAAAAATTTGTGCGGCAATAGTAATGATAATCCCAAGCAAGAAACGGTATTTGTATTTTATAAAATATTTATTTAAATATTGTAATTCTTTCATTTTTGATTTAAGACTTGTGTTAATTTTTGATAAAAAGGCAATTTTTTGTGATTAATCTTTAATAAAATAAAATTTAAAAATCGGCAAAAAAATTATCATATCGCTAAAAATAATATAAAATATTGAATTATTTTAAAATATTTCGTAATATTGTGTTCAATTATTGAATAATTTTCAACACATTTATCATATGTCAACAGAACTATTACAAGCTAACGAGCTACATAAAGTTGATCCAGTTTTTGGTCAAGTTTCATTTGACGGACATGAGCAAGTTGTTTTTTGCCATGACAAAGATACAGGATTAAAAGCAATTATAGGAATACATAATACAGTTTTAGGACCAGCTTTGGGAGGAACCCGAATGTGGAATTATTCTAACGAATGGGAAGCGTTAAATGATGTATTGCGTTTATCTCGTGGTATGACGTTTAAAAATTCTATTTCAGGATTAAATTTAGGTGGAGGTAAAGCTGTTATTATTGGAGATGCAAAAACTCAAAAAACACCTGAATTAATGAGACGTTTTGGTCAGTTCGTGGATTCTTTATCTGGAAAATATATTACAGCTGAAGATGTAGGAATGGAAACTAAGGATATGGATACGGTAAGAGAGGTAACTAAATACGTTTCAGGAATTTCAGAAAGTAAAGGCGGATCAGGTAATCCTTCGCCTATTACAGCTTATGGTGTTTTCATGGGTATAAAAGCAGCTACTAAGTATCAGTTTGGTTCAGATAATTTAGAAGGAAAAAAAGTATTAGTACAAGGAATCGGTCATGTAGGTGAAGTGCTAGTAGACTATTTAACAAAGTCAGGAGCTATTGTAACTATATCAGATATTAATGAAGATAGATTGCATGAAGTAGGCGCAAAATATGGGGCTAAGATTTTTACAGGAGATGATTTGTATAGTTCAGATGTAGATATTTATGCGCCTTGTGCTTTAGGAGCTACTATTAATGATGATACTATTGTTAAATTAAATGCTAAAATTATTGCTGGTGCAGCTAATAATCAATTAGCGAATGAAGTGGTACACGGTCAAATTTTAAAAGAAAAAGGGATTTTATATGCTCCAGATTTTTTAATTAATGCTGGAGGTGTTATTAATGTTTATTCTGAATTAGCTAACTTAACTAAAGCTCAGGTAATGGAAAAAACAGAGAATATTTATAACACAGCTCTTGAAATTTTTGATTTTTCTACTAAAAATAACATTACAACACATCAAGCGGCTCTTTCTATTGCTCAACAAAGAATTGATGATAGAAAAAAAGAGTTAGAGAATAAATAATATTTAAATAATAATATTGTATTTTTGCAAAGCGAAAGAGTTTCTTTCGCTTTCTTAATTTTTAAAAGTTCTTATAATAGTATGTTAAGTAGAAGACATATACGCGTAAAAGTAATGCAAAGTATTTATGCGATGCATCAACACCAAGCTGAAAACTTGGATAAAGAAGAAAAATTCTTGTTTCAAAGTATTGAAAATATGCATGATTTATATCTTTTAATGCTCTCTGCATTAATCGAAATACGTGAAAAAGAAGAAGAGTATTTAGAATTAGCTTCAAAAAAATATTTAGCAACTAAAGAAGAGCGAAATCCCAATAAAAAATTTGTAAATAATAAAGTTTTAAACTTATTAGGAAAGAGTCACTCATTAAACTCTATTATTGATGATAGAAGTATTACAAATTGGAAACGCAATGACGATATCGTATTATTCTTATTAGATGCCATTAAAGAAAGTGCTATTTACAAAGACTACATGAATGCTGATGTAAAAGAGGCTACTTTTGATGATGATAAAGAATTTATTGCCACTTTATTTACTGATGTAATAGCTCCAAACGAAAGACTTTACGATTATTTAGAAGAGCATAAATTAACTTGGTTAGATGATTTGCCAGCGGTCAATACATTGATTTTAAAGCAATTAAAACAATTGAGGGAAACTGATGATGACTTCTCTGTTTCTAAATTATACAAAGATTTAGATGATAAAGAATATGTGAAAACATTATTCAGAAAAACAGTTTTAAATGAAGTGGAATTTTCAAAAGAATATATTGATAAAACACCTAATTGGGATACAGAACGTATCGCTGAATTAGATACTATTATCTTAAAAATGGCTATTTGTGAACTGTTGAAATTTCCTTCTATACCTGTTAAAGTAACAATTAACGAATATTTAGAGATTGCAAAAGAGTATTCTACACCAAAAAGTAGTATTTTTATCAACGGAATCTTAGATAATTTAGTTAAAGATTTTCAAAAAGACAACCGCTTAAGCAAAGCGGGAAGAGGATTATTATAACCAATAAAAATTTTAGTTATGTTTAAAAAAACAGTAAGCCTATTAGTAGTATCATTACTATTTTCTGCTACAGCATGTAAAGATAATGGGACTGCAAAAATTACAGAGGATGATATGAAAACATTTGAATCTGAAAAAGTTGCAGCAAATACAAATAATTCCCAGTCGTCAACAGCAGATAATCAGATGGCCAATACAAATCAGCCAGTTAAGCCTGTGGATGGTAAATATCCAAAAATTCAGTTTAATAAATTAGAGCATGATTTTGGAACTATTAAATCTGGTGAAAAAGTGGAAACCGAATTTATGGTTAAAAATATTGGAGAGGCTGATTTGATCATTTTAGAAGCACATGGAAGTTGTGGTTGTACTGTGCCAAATCCTCCAAAAGAACCAATTAAGCCAGGTAGTTCTGCTCCTATAAAAGTAAGTTTTGATTCTACAGGAAAGACAGGTCAACAAAGTAAAACAGTTACTTTAACAACGAATACTGAAACAGGTAAAGAAACTTTTACTATTAAAGCGAATGTGCTTCCTAAAGAAGGAAGTGGAATTGCTAATTAAAAATAAAAATAAATAATTAAATGAACCCAATAATTTTACAAGTAGTAGCGATAATAGCAATTTTTTATTTTTTTATTATTTTACCAGGACAAAGAAGAGTTAAAAAAGAAAAAGCTTTTGAGACAGGACTAAAAGTAGGAGATAAAATAATTACAAAAGCTGGAATTCATGGAAAAATAGCTGAATTATCAGAAAGTACAGTAGTTGTTGAAACTATGGCAGGGAAAATAAAAATGGAAAAATCTGCTATCTCTTTAGAATTGAGCGCTAAATTAGTGGAGAAAGAGAAAAAATAATTTTTTTAATTTCTATAAAATAAAAAACCAAATTACTTGAATATGTAATTTGGTTTTTTTATAAATTAAATTTACTGAATTGTAAAACTTCTCACAGGAGTATATTTAGAAGGTCCTGTTGCAGAACTCCAAAGTCTTACAGTCCAATAGTAAGTGTTTCCTGAAGTAGGTAGATTTTGTGTTTCAGTATATTGATTAGGCCAAGTATAATTTAATAAATTGGCTGTGCTATAATTTACAGGTACGTTTGCCGTAGGATTGGTATCGGTAGTAAAACCGTTTTCAGCAGTCCAACCCGAGTTTGTTTTAGCAATTTGTAAACGATACGAAGCTCCAGAGATGGTACTGGTCCAAGATAAGTTAGCCGGACTGTTCACCGTTGCATTATTTATTGGAGCAATGGGTTGTACTCCAAAAGCGGTTGTAATTGTTCTTACTGGAGAATAGTTAGAAGTGCCTGTTGTACTGTCCCAACTTCTGATAGTATAATAATAAGTCTTACTTGCTTTTGGACCTTCAAAACTTCCAGCTGCAGTTTCATTCCAATAATAATTAGTTGTATTAATACTTGCGTTTACTACAACTGTTGCGTTTGGTGTATCATTTGCTGTAAAACCATCTTCAGCATTCCAACCTGTATTTGACGTGGCAACTTGAATTCTAAAAGCATTGGCATTTACAGGTGATGAATATGTAAAATTGATTGGTAAACCTAAATTAGTGGCACCATTTGCTGGCGAAATAGGGGTTGGAACGTTAGGAGGAGTTGTGCTGTTGTTAGATCGATATCTGTTATCTACACGGGGTTGCCCAATATCTTTAAAACTACCTATTGTTGAAGCATTACCACCCGCAGCTCTCCATTCAAAATGAATGTGATCTCCTGTTGATCCGCCAGTAGTGCCTTCTTTAGCTATGATTTGTCCTTGAGTAACATTTTGTCCTTGGGTTACTACTATCGATGAATTATGGGCATAATAGGTTCTTGTTCCATCATTATGAGTTATAATAACTAGTCTTCCATAACCAGAAGTTAAACTACCACTAATTCCTGCAAAAGATACTGTACCACTTGCAGCCGCTCTAACATTGTCGTTGCTATTTGTAGAAGTTGCAAAATCTACTGCTGCATAACTATGTTGCCCTCCTGGACTAAAAATATTACAAATTCCTACATTGTTGTTTATTCCTGTTGGAGCAGGTGTTCCGTGTCTTGATACGCACAATTCTTTATTGTAATCCCATGGCAGATAATAATCAATATTAGATGCTTTGGCTTCATTATACGGTATAGATTTGTTGTTTAAATCATTTTGCCAACCATTAATAAGAAATGTTTCTCCTTTGTCCTCAAGAATCGTTTTTCCTTTTTGTGAAGACAGGTCGTATTGATAAACAATATCTGTGTTTCCATGTAATATATTCATGTTAGAATCCAAAGAACCTACTCCATAGAAAGTTTGTCTGTCTGGAGAAAGTATAGGGGTTCTCATAAATTTAAAAGGCAAATAAACAGGTCTTAATTTTCCATTATTTACATTTAAAACCCAAAGCCCTTCATGTTCTTCAGCGCTATCTAAATATAGTCCTTCTACATAAATTTCGTTTGGATTATGACTCCATGCAATGGGTTTGTAGGCTAACTTTTTTCTGTCTTTGTTCTTTACATTTACAAGAATGAGGTTTTTCTGATTTTTTGTATTTAATTTATGAATAATATAGCTTCCTCCAATTTTTTCTCTTTCCATATATATCCAAATATTTGAATCAAAAGGAGATTGTAAACCTTGAAAAAAATCATATCCTTTTTTTTCTGTTAATTCAGTAGAGATTTGATGGGGATAGAAAGCTAATTGATCTAAATAGCGAATGCTTTGAGGAATGATTTCTGTGTTGAATTTAAGGTTCTTGAGCGGTTCAGATTTTTTTTCTTTTGTGTTGAAGTTGATAAACCCTTTTTGACTTGAAATGATAAGTTGTTGAGCATTTAATTTGAGCAATAGCAGGCATGCTCCTAACTTTAAGAGTACTTTTCTTTTTTTCATTTTGATTGTTTTTGTTTGTTTTGTTTGAAAATTGATTTTGAAAATGAGGATTATTTTTTCATTTTCTTTATAATTTGCTAGGTCAAAAGTATCTAGTAATGAAATAAATAGAAATAAAAAGGAGAAACAATTTATAAATTATTTGGAATTAATTTACAAATTGTTTCCCTCTTTTTACATTGAAAAATAGAAGTATATAAAGACTGATTACTTCTTAAGTTTTATTAATAGATAGCATTATTTATTTTGTTCTTCTTCTATTTGTTTTAAGAATTGAGTAGGAGAAAGCCCCGTTTTTTTATTGAAAGATTTACGAAAAGAAACAGCACTTTTAAACCCGACACTTTCAGCAATTGCTTGCGTGTTATATTTTCTATAGATTGGATTTGTTTTCATTTGATGAATTGCATAATTAATTTTTAAATCATTTGCATATTCGCTAAAAGTTTTTCCAAATCGTTTGTTAACTACGTGTGATAAATAAGCTGTATTTGTTTTTATTTTTTTGGCGACAAACGGTTGTGTGAAGTCATGATTTAAAAAAACTTCTTTTTTTTCCAAAGCTAAAAGCATGGTTACAATTTGCTCCTCTTTTTCACTATCTATTGTAACAGTGTTTTTAGGTTTCTTCTCTTTTTTAAAATCTTCTATTTCATTTTGTAAAGCGATATTTTTACTTTTTGTTTTTTCTATTTCTAATTGAAATTTTTCTGCTGTTTGTTTTACTTGCTGTATCCTCAATTTGTTTTTTTTTCTAAAATAGAAAAGAAGAAATAATAACAAGCTAAGAATAATAACCCATGTCGTTATTTTTATTATTTTTTCTTTTTGATGCTGCTTGTTTATTTGAATCATTTCTTCTTGAAGCTTTTGATTGTTTAAGGTGTTATTGATGTCCAAAGTTTCTTTGATTTCCTTTACAGCCATAGCTTCATAATTTTCAAGATACTTTTTTGAGTATTTAGAAGCTTCTTCATTTTTCCCTAATATGTTGTAAATTTTAGCTAAATAATAATTTGAAAGCACATATTCTTCTGTTAAATTGCTTTCTTCTGCCTGATATAGAGAGTCTACTTTTGTAAAATATACGAGCGCTTCTTTTTCTTTTTTATAATAATAATTAATGTGACCTAGATTGCATAAAAGTGTATTGTAGTCGGCTAACATACCAATTTCTTTAGCTATTATTAATGCACTTTGATATGCTTTTTTAGAATTAGTATAATCATCCTTTAAAAAGTAAATATTTCCAAGACTGGTTAAAGAACGCATTTTTAAAAGACCATTATTTCTAGTGTATTGTAATGCTTTTTGAGTATGATATAAGGCAGAGTCAATTTTTTTTATGTCTTTTTTTTCTTGAAATTTTCTTTCATAACAATTACTTATGTTTAAGTGAATATTGCTAATCATGGAGTTTATTTCTTCTTTTGGAAATACTTCAAAGTTTTGATTTACTAGTAGCAAACTTTTTTTAAAAGTGGTAATAGCTATATCATAATTTTTGATGTTCTTATTTATTAATCCAATATTAGCATTAAATTTTACTGTTTGAACGATATCATTTATACTTTCAGCTATTTTTTTGCCTTCTTGATATTTTTTCAAAGCAATAGTTAAATTATTTTTTTTCCATTCAATCAAGCCGTCATAGTTTAAAAGATAGGAAGTTGTCATCCTTTTTTCTTTTGAATCTGGAATATATTTAAGTAAATCATAAGCTGAATTAAGATGTTTTTTTGAATTTAAAGTGTCGTTCTTCAATTGAAAAATATATCCTTTTATTCCATTTGCAAAAGATTGATGAATGTGATTTGAAGATTTTTCTATTTGAGAGGCAAAGTAGTAGGCGCTGTCGATATCAATGTAAAGATAGCTTCGAGCTTTATCTTGTAGCCTTAGATAGTCAGTATCTTTTAATTTGTTTTTTTGAGAGTAGGTTAATAAGCAGATATGAAGTAAAATAAAGAATGTTACTTTTTTCATATTAGGTTTTAGAAGGAATTAGTTTTAGATGTTTGTTTTGTTTGCTTTTTTTGGGTTATCTATATTTGTCGTTGAGTCCAATATTGGCTAAAATCATAGGTGTTATTTTTTCCAAACGGGTTTGTTTTGTTTTTTCTTGTTTAGCGCTAGCAATATATTCTATGAATTCATTTTGTTTGTATTTTGTAAATAAAAGAAAAGCCTTTTTTAATTCGGAATTAGCGTTTAGTGCATTTTCCAGATAATCAGACTGGAAAGTTTGTTTTTCTACTTTTATAGTTAATCCTTTTTCTTCAATAGCAATAGCTTCTTTAATATAAGTTAAAATATTTTTTTCATCTATTTCTGCTTTGGATTGAAAACGCATTTGTCTTAACGATTTTGTTTTTCCTTCTTGTGCATTAATTAATAAATTTTTATCATCTTTCAAAAACACACCATTATAAAACCATATCCCAAAATAAGATTTAAAACCACCTATGCCAATGATGTTTTTGTTGTTATGAGTATAAACAGCTGTTCCCCATTTTGTAGTTTCTACTAAATCGGTTTTTTCGATAATGGACTTTAAAGTTTCCAGTTCTTCCGCCCATTGATTGGTTTTATCCCAAACTTTTTTTTCTGACATATAGCTGTGTATAAAAAAAGAGGAAGCATGCTTCCTCTTATTCAATTATTTTTGAGCTGTTAATTCAGCAATTTTAACGATTACTTCTGTTGCTTTTACCATGCTTTCTACAGGAACGTATTCATATTTGCCATGAAAATTGTGTCCGCCAGCAAATATATTTGGACAAGGAAGCCCTTTATATGATAATTGAGATCCATCTGTCCCTCCGCGTATAGGTTTAATAATTGGAGTAATCCCAACTTCTTTCATTGCTTTTTCGGCAATTTCAACAATGTGAAAAACAGGTTCTACTTTTTCTCGCATATTATAATATTGGTCTTTCACTTCGGCAATACAAATATCTTCTCCAAATTGTTTTGCATATTGATTGTTCATTTTTGTAGCTATGGTATGAATTAAGTCTTTTCTAGCTTCAAAAAGGTCTTTGTCATGATCTCTTATAATCAATTGTAGTACGGTTTCTTCTATGTTTCCATTTAAGTGATGAACATGAAAAAAACCTTCGTAATCAGTTGTTTTTTCAGGAACTTCGTTTTCTGGTAGAGCTGAGATAAATTCGTTAGCCAAAAGCATAGAATTAATCATCTTTCCTTTTGCGTATCCAGGATGAACACTTTTTCCTTTGAATGTGATTTTTGCACCAGCAGCATTAAAATTTTCGTATTCTAATTCACCTATTTGGCTTCCATCCATAGTGTATGCCCAATCACAACCAAATTTTTCCACATCAAATTTATGTGCACCTCTACCGATTTCTTCATCTGGTGTAAAACCAACGCGAATTTTTCCGTGTTTAATTTCAGGATGTTGGATTAAATATTCCATAGCACTTACAATTTCTGTAATTCCTGCCTTATCATCTGCACCTAATAAAGTAGTGCCATCAGTTGTAATAATGGTTTGTCCTTTATAAAGTAGCAAGTCTTCAAAGTATGATGGAGATAAAACAATATTTTGTGTTGCATTTAAAACAATGTCTTTTCCATCATAGTTTTCAATAATTTGTGGTTTTACATTAGCACCTGTAAAATCTGGAGTAGTATCGAAATGGGATACAAATCCAATAGTAGGTACTTCGTGGTCTACATTACTTGGTAAAGTAGCCATGATGTATGCATTTTCATCTATGGTAACTTCTTGTAGACCAATTTGTTTTAATTCTTCCACTAATTGATTGGCTAAATCCCATTGTTTAGCTGTACTAGGTGTTGTATTTGAATTAGGATCTGATTCGGTATCAACAGTTACATAACTGATAAAGCGATCTATAATATGTTGCATTTTTATTTGTTTTTTTGTGTAAAGATACTTTTTTGCTACTTCTTATTCAATAAGTCCTGCTCTTTTTAACAAAGCTTCTGGTTTTGGTTCCTGACCTCTAAATTTTTTATATAGAGTCATAGGATGCTCAGTTCCACCTTTAGATAATACATTTTCTTTAAATTTTGTAGCTACATTTTTATCAAAGATTCCTTTTTCTTGGAAATAAGCAAAGGCATCAGCATCTAAAACTTCGGCCCATTTGTAACTATAATATCCTGATGAATAACCTCCTTGAAAGATATGTGAAAAAGAAGTACTCATGCAGTTTTCTGCTACATCTGGATATAGTTTAGTGCTTTCAAAAGCTTTTTCTTCAAAGTTTTTTATATGATTTATTGCTTCAACTTTTCCATGATAAGCCATATCTAATAATCCAAAACTAAGTTGTCTCATGGTTGCCATACCTTCTAGAAAGCTGGCACTCTCTTTTATTTTTTCAACATATTCTTGCGGAATAATTTCTCCAGTTTCATAATGTTTAGCAAATAAAGCTAATGCTTCTGGTTCATAACACCAGTTTTCCATTATTTGACTTGGTAGTTCAACAAAATCCCAATACACAGATGTTCCAGATAAACTAGGATATTTTGTGTTTGCTAACATACCATGTAAGCCATGACCAAATTCATGGAATAATGTGGTTACTTCATTAAAAGTTAATAAGGAAGGTTTAGAAGGAGTAGGTGGTGTGAAATTACATACATTAGAAATATGTGGGCGTTCATTTATTTTGTCTTTAATGTATTGTGATTTAAATGATGTCATCCAAGCGCCGTTTCTTTTTTCTTTTCTTGGGAAGAAATCAGTGTAAAACAAAGCGACAAGATTGTTTTCAAAATCTAATACTTCAAAGGTTTGTACATCGGGATGGTACTTGTCTATATCAAAAACTTCTTTAAAGGTTATACCATATAATTTTTCGGCAATGGTAAAAGCACCTTGTAAAACATTTTCTAATTTGAAATAAGGTTTTAATTTTTCATCATCCAAATTAAATAGTTTTTGTTTTAATTTTTCTGAATAATAAGCTCCGTCCCATTTTTCTAATTGTTCAATACCGTCTAATTCTTTGGCAAACAAGCTTAATTCAGCAAATTCTTTAGTAGCAGCAGGTTTTGCTTTTTCTAATAAATCATTTAGAAAAGAAGTTACTTTTTCAGGATTTTGAGCCATTCTTTCTTCTAATACAAAGTGTGCATGAGTTGCATAACCTAAAAGATTTGCTCTTTCATGGCGTAAACGGACTATATCTTTTATGTTGTTTTCATTATTATAATGATTGTCTTGAAATGCTTTTTTACCAGCGGCAAGGCTAATTTCTTTTCGTAGTGCTCTGTTTTCAACATACGTTACAAAAGGCAAGTAACTTGGGAAATCTAAGGTAAAGGCCCAGCCTTCTAGCGATTTCGATTTTGCCAATGCTACTGCTGCTTCTTTTGCACCTTCAGGTAATCCTTTTAAATCGGATTCATTAGTAATATGAAGTTGGTAATTGTTTGTTTCTGCTAATACATTTTCACCAAAAGTTAGTTTGAGTTTGGCTAATTGAGTGTCAATTTCTCTCAATGTCTTTTTTTGTTCCTCATTCAATAAAGCTCCATTTCTTACAAAGCCTTTGTATTTTTTATCTAATAAAGTTTGTTGTTCTACAGATAAGTTTAATGAACTTTTGGAATCATAAATTATTTTTATTTTTTTAAATAAATCTTCATTTAGCGTAATGTCATTACTAAACTCTGTTAGCAAGGGAGAAACTTCCTGAGCAATTTTTTGTATTTCTTCTGATGTTTCAGCAGCATTTAAATTGAAAAATAAACTGGAAACACGTTCTAGTTGGCTACCTGCAAAATCTAGGCTTTCAATAGTATTTTCAAAAGTGGGTTGGTTGTTATTTGCAATGATAGTATTAATTTCCTCTTTTGCTTCAGTAATTAATTGAACAAAAGCATCTTTGAAATCACTATTGTTAATTTTTGAAAAAGGAGCACTTTGATATTTTGTATTAAATGGATGTGTTAAGATATTCATTTTTTTATTATTTATATATGGAGCAATTATTGTTAAATTTTACTTGTTATGCATGATCTATATCGATAAAAAGTTTTTTTTTACGATTAAATGTATATATTTGTATAGTAAGGACATGAAAAATAATGTCTTTATATCTGAAATAGAATTTTTTTTATAGTTGTCACTTAATTGTGAATAGATTTTTATCCCGATGTTATTGTTTGCGTCGGGATTTTTTTTCAAAAATAAGGATTTATCTTACCTCTTTTCAAAAGTTTTCAAAAATAATAAAGCAGTTTATGGAATAAAATAAGAGATTTATAATTGAAAAAGGTTTTAAAAACAATCAAAAATGTATGATTTTTACCTTTAAAATAAGGCTTTCAAATTTTTTTTCAAAAATTATTAAAAATAGCCGACAAAATGTTTGTTTTATTCGATTAACTGATTATATTTGTAGCAACAAAAAAGATGTTACAAACACCTTTTTGTTCCCAAAATAGAATTTTTTTTATAGTTGTCACTTAATTGTGAATAGATTTTTATCCCGATGTTATTGTTTGCGTCGGGATTTTTTTATTTTAAGCTTTCTGAAGCCTTCAAAACAGCTTGTTTTAACCCTTCTTTGTAATCGATTATTGTTTGTAATACGTGACCATTATTACTACCAATAATTTGAGCAGCTAAAATTCCAGCATTTTTAGCACCATTTAATGCTACAGTTGCTACGGGTACACCACCTGGCATTTGTAAGATAGATAAAACCGAGTCCCAACCATCGATAGAATTGCTAGATTTTACAGGAACACCTATTACAGGTAATGGAGACATAGAAGCAACCATACCTGGTAAATGAGCTGCACCACCAGCACCTGCAATAATAACCGCAATGTCTTTTTTGTGCGCATTTTGACTAAAATCGAATAGTTTTTCAGGGGTTCTATGAGCCGATACAATATCAACTTCGGTTTCGATATTAAATTCTTTTAAAATAGTGATGGCTTCTTGCATGACTGGCATGTCTGAAATGCTTCCCATGATGATGGCTACTTTACTCATTTTTATTTGGTTTTATGTTGTTTAAAATGGTTTAAGCGTTTAATGTTATTTTTTAGTTGGAAATAGATAAATACAATTATCCAAAAGGTTATAGAATCATATATAAAATAATCTAAATTGGAACCATGTTGTAAATCTCTTTCATCTAACAATAATGTATAATAAAATTTAAAAGGAAACCTAGCGTTATATTAGGTATCTCTTTATATAATGAAAATAGTAAAATTTGAAATAGAAGAATAATAAAATTAATTACACAAAAAGTAACAAACGCATAAAAGCTTATTTTGAAAAATGTCTTAAACATTCGATTTCTTTTTGTTTTGGTACTCTTGAAATGCGGCAAAACTACTTGAAAACAAAAAATGATATACCGCTAATGAGTAAATGAAGATTATTTCTAAAATTAAAATGTTTCCCATTACAGCTGTTTTATAATTAAATAAATTATATACAGAAAATACTATTCCAAAAGTAAAAAGGACTATAGCAATATTTTTTGCCCAATTTTTACCAATGTAAATACTGTATAATAAACCAAAAGTTAATACAAAACGAATTATTTGTTGTATTAGTTTTTTAGAATCTATTTCAAGTTGTACTTTATTGTAGAGATAAATAGTATGAATGGAAATTAATAAAATGCTTATGGATATAAGTATAGTTCTTCTTCTTCCTGTTTTTATTAATTCTGTCATCTTTATCTTTACGTAATACTTATCACTCGTATGCTATTCTTTACTTCTTCCGCAATTTTTCTTGCTTCCGCCATGTTTTCATTCACAATAGTAACGTGTCCCATTTTTCGGAAAGGTCTAGTTTCTCTTTTTCCATAAATATGTGGTGTTACACCTTCAATAGCCATGATTTTATCAATATTTTCATAGTATACTTGACCCGTGTGTCCTTCTTCTCCTACTAAATTAACCATAATACCAGCAACTTTACTTTCGGTATTGCCTAAAGGTAAGTTTAAAATGGCACGTATGTGATTTTCAAATTGTGATGTATAACTTGCTTCAATACTATAATGTCCTGAGTTGTGAGGTCTAGGAGCTACTTCATTAACTAATATTTCATCTGTTTCAGTTTGAAACATTTCTACCGCTAATAAACCCACATGATTGAAGGTTTCAGAAACTTTTAGCGCTACTTCTCTTGCTTTTTGAGCAACGGTATCATTTATTCTCGCAGGACAAATCACATATTCTACTTGGTTCGCTTCAGGATGAAATTCCATTTCTACCACAGGATAGGTGTTAATTTCTCCAGAAAAACTTCGTGCAACAATAACGGCTAATTCATTTTTAAAAGGAACTAAATCTTCAGCCAAGCATTCTACATCTGGGAGTTTTAATAAATCTAGAGCCGAACGACAAATTTTTACCCCATTACCATCATAGCCAAATTGCGCACTTTTCCAAACAAAAGGAAAATCCAATTCATCTTTAGCTAAGCTTTCTCGTAAATCGTCTAAACCTACAAATCGTAAATGCTTAGAAGTTGGAATTTCGTTTTTAACGTATAAATCTTTTTGCTTCCCTTTATTTTGGATTAGGCGAAGTGTTTTTGGTGAAGGAAAAATAGGCAAGCCTTCCTCTTCTAATTTGTCTAAGGCATCTAAATTAACATTTTCAATTTCAATGGTTAATAAATCAACCAGTTTTCCAAATTGGTATACCGTATCAAAATCCATTAAGCTACCTCGATAGAAATTATTACAACCAAATCGAGCTGGTGCTTCTTCACTTGGATCTAAAACAAATGTTTGAATATCAAATTTACGAGTGTCATATAGCATCATTTTTCCTAATTGACCACCGCCTAAAATACCTAGTTTAAAGTCTGATGAGAAATAATTCATTGTTGTGTGTGAACCGATTCTACCGGTTTCTTTTTTTGTTGTTTGTAGTTAGTTCTGCAAAGATACTTAGACAAATACTATTTCACAATTGCTTCGTTATTAATTTTTTTTAAAACCTCTTTAGCAACGGCTTTGTAAGCAGCAGAATGCGAACTGTAATCTTGTTCTAAAATGGTACGTAACTCTTCTTTTATCCAAACTTTTTTTTTGCTAAAATTGTACAAAGCTCTTATAGCGTAAGCTTTTGTAGCTACCTTTTCTTCTTGGATTAACCAATCTAAGCAGGTTTCAATGAGAATTTGTTCTTGTTTATCTGTGAGTTGTATTGTACTACTTTTTGAGATAAACAAACAAATTTTTGAAATTGACCGTAAAGCCGAATCATGATGATATAACTTTACTTTTTCTACAAAAGTGGTTAAATGCGAAATTAGTAAATTGATATCTTTTTCTAGGACAAGTTCTAATGCCCAACAAGCTTTAAAGTGAATTTTATTTTTTAAATCAAATGCAAAAAGGAAAAGTTCAGTAAGAGCTTCTGTGTTAGATAAAGCAACTTCGCAGAGTTCGTCTCTGGAATGCCTATGTGCGGTACTGTTTTCTATTTGTAAATAAAAGGATGATTTCATTTGATAAAAATAGTAAAAATTAGAAAAAAACATTTCAATTAGTAATGCTTAATAGGTATTACTTTCTTAAATTTGTTCCTTTATTTTTAAAACTAAATCCTGTGATTCAACTACATGATAAACATTTTGAACCATTCATTTCTTCTGACGAAATTGATTTTGCGATTCAAAATATGGCCAAACAAATGGATGACGATTTTTTTGACGAAATTCCTGTTTTTATTGGTGTTTTAAACGGTTCTTTTAAAGTTATTTCCGATTTAATGAAATATTACAGAGGGATGTGTGAAGTGAGTTTCGTAAAATTAGCTTCTTATGAAGGGATTCAAACTACAAACCAAGTAAAGCAACTAATTGGGTTAAATGAAGATTTAGAAGGTAAAACGGTTGTTATTGTTGAAGATATTGTAGATACAGGCAATACAGTTGAAGAATTGAAAGCTATTTTTAAAGAGAAAAAAGTGAAACATTTAAAGATTGCAACCTTATTTTTTAAACCTGATGCATACAAAAAAGACATAAAATTAGATTATGTAGGTATTCGTATTCCAGATCGATTTATTGTAGGTTTTGGATTGGATTATGATGGTTTAGGAAGGAATTTACCCGATGTATATCAATTAGCTAAAGAAAATATAAACACACCAATGATTAATATAGTTTTATTCGGAAAACCCGGAGCTGGAAAAGGAACACAAGCCGATTTTTTAAAAGAAAAATATAATTTAGTACACCTTTCAACAGGCGATATTTTTAGATACAACATAAAAAATGATACAGAATTAGGAAGATTAGCCAAAACATATATGGATAAAGGCGATTTAGTTCCAGATGAGGTGACCATACAAATGTTGCAAAGTGAAGTAGACAAAAACCCACAAGCAAAAGGCTTTTTATTTGATGGTTTTCCGAGAACCATAGCACAAGCTGAGGCTTTAGATACTTTTTTAAATTCTAAAAACCAAGAAATAACTGCAACAGTTGCATTAGAAGCAAACGATGAAATTTTGGTTCAACGATTATTAGAAAGAGGTAAAACTTCAGGAAGACCAGATGATCAAGATGAAGAGAAAATTAGAAATCGTTACGACGAATACAATCAAAAGACAGCACCTTTAATGGATTATTATAAAGCACAAAATAAATTTAAACCAGTAGATGGAATAGGTGAAATTGCTGAGGTAACTGAAAGGTTAAGTTTAATATTAGACACTTTTGTATAATATAAAAAAGTTTACAACTACATTATTATCTAAAAGCTATGTTTTTGTATAATCAAACATAGCTTTTTTTATAGAAACAAATATGGAAATACTAATTGTTTTATTTTTGATACTCTTAAATGGCGTTTTTTCTATGTCTGAAATTGCTTTAATTTCTTCCAGAAAGAACCGTTTGGAATCGGCCGCTAAAAAAGGAAATAAAAAAGCGAAAGTCGCTTTAGATTTAGCAAATTCACCCAATACATTTCTATCAGCAGTCCAAATTGGGATTACGCTCATTGGTATTTTAACAGGAATTTTTTCAGGTGATAAAATTACAGCTGATGTTGAACAGTTTATTGCTTCTTTTTCTTTTTTGAAGGCTTACTCAGATACTATTGCAGTAGGAATAGTAGTTATAATTTTGACTTTTTTTTCCTTAGTGCTAGGAGAGTTGTTACCGAAACGAATTGGATTAAACCACCCAGAAGGGATTGCTAAAATTGTTGCAGTTCCAATGCGACTGATGTCTACAATTACAAAACCTTTTATATGGCTTTTAACTGTTTCAACCGAGTTTTTATTGAAAGTTTTGCAAATAAAGCCTACAACAGACGGGAAAGTAACCGAAGAAGAAATTAAAGCAATAATAAAAGAAGGAACAGAAGTAGGTGAAGTGCAAGAAATAGAACAAGATATTGTTGAAAGAGTGTTTCACATAGGCGATCGAAAAGTAAACTCATTAATGACGCATAGGAGTTATGTTGTTTATTTGTCTTTAGAAGATACAAAAGAGCAAATAAAGAATAAAATAATTGGGAATTTGTATGCTATTTACCCTGTTTGTGTTTCTAATTTAGACAATATTATAGGACTAGTAACTTTAAAAGATTTATTTGGAACTATAGATAATCCAGATTTTGATTTAAAGAAAATCATGAAGGAACCACTGTATTTTATAGAATATACTTCTGCTTATAAAGCATTAGACAGTTTTAAAAAATCGAAAAAACACACCGCATTTGTTACTGATGAATATGCTTTATTTCAAGGTGTTATTTCATTAAATGATATATTAGAAGCTTTGGTTGGTGCTCCTTCTGATTTTGATGAAAATGAGTTTAGATTGGAGCCATCTGAGAATGGAAAATGGATTGTTGATGGAGGATATTCTTTTCATGATTGTTTAAATTTCTTCCAAATGGGAACCGATTGGCTCGACTATGATGTTGCTACTGTAAGTGGTTTTATTATAAAAGAACTAGGAGTAATACCAAAAGTGGGACAAAAAATGGTATGGAATAAGCTTAAATTTGAAGTAACGGAAATGGATGGATTAAAGGTAGGTAAAGTTGTTATTTCTAATATAAAAGAAGAGTAAAAACTTTTTTACTATCAATATTTTTGGGTTTGAATAAATAAACTAATCTTTTTCAAATTTTTAATTTTAACTTTGCAAAAAAATAGACTAAACACACTTTTTAAAAAGAAGCGGTTTTAACTATACAAATGTTTAAAATGTTATGACAGAAGGGAATTTTGTAGATTATGTAAAAATTTATTTGGCTTCAGGAAAAGGAGGGAAAGGATCTACACACTTACATAGAGAAAAATTTATTGAAAAAGGAGGCCCAGATGGTGGAGATGGTGGTCGTGGCGGTCATGTAATTTTAGTAGGAAACAAAGGGTTGTGGACGTTATTTCATTTGAAGTTTTTACGCCATGTAAAAGCAGGTCATGGAGGAGATGGAGGAAGCTCTAGAAGTACAGGAGCTGATGGTGAAGATAAAATAATTGAGGTACCATTAGGTACAGTAGTTAAAGATAAAGAAACTGGAGAAGTACTATTTGAAATTACCGAACATGGAGAATCTAAAATTATTGCTAAAGGAGGCAAGGGAGGTTTAGGAAATTGGCATTTTAGAAGTGCTACAAATCAAACGCCACGTTATTCTCAACCAGGTCTTCCGGGTGAAGAATTAGATATTATTTTAGAATTAAAGGTTTTGGCAGATGTAGGCTTAGTAGGATTTCCTAATGCAGGAAAATCTACTTTGTTGTCTGTTTTAACTGCAGCAAAACCAAAGATAGCCGACTATCCTTTTACTACTTTAAAACCTAATTTAGGAATAGTTGCATATAGAGATTTTCAATCTTTTGTAATCGCAGATATTCCAGGTATTATTGAAGGTGCAGCTGAAGGAAAAGGATTAGGACATTATTTTTTAAGACATATTGAGCGTAATTCAACATTACTTTTTTTAATTCCAGCTGATGCAACAGATATTAAAAAAGAATATGAAATTTTATTAGACGAATTAAGACGTTATAATCCCGAGATGTTAGATAAAGACAGATTGGTAGTTGTTTCTAAGTCAGATATGTTAGATGATGAGCTGAAATTAGAAATGAAAATGCAACTAGATAAAGATTTTAAAGGAGTTGATTATATGTTTATTTCATCTGTAGCGCAACAAGGGTTACAAGAATTAAAAGATAAACTTTGGAAAATGCTCAATGTAGATAAAGTATAAAAGAAATAAAAAAAAGGAATGATATTTTGTCATTCCTTTTTTGTTTACTGAAAATAAGATTTTTTTAAATTTTTCCAATAATGTCTTGTTTGTATTTGTTTAAAAGTGCCTTGGTCATTCCTAAATTTACTTTATTAGCATCTACTGCAAGATAAATAAAATAATCTCCCGCGTCTGAAATGTCAATAATGTGAATTTGAGATGATAAATTAATCATTATGTTTTCAATTTTTTGATCTAGACCTAAAGCTTTAATTGCGCTTAATTTAGCTTTAACTACTTCTAGGTTATAAGCAGAAGCTAGTTCTGGATCAAAAGATGAGTTAACAGATAATGAATAATATGACATTCCAGTTTTTACTTCTGTAATGCTTACAGCGATAAAACCAGAAACATTGTTTTTTAAGTCCTCTCCGAACTTAGATAAGAAATCTGACATGTTTATTTAATTTTAAAATTTAGTTTACGAAGTTTTCTAAGACTTTAATTAGTAGGCCTAATCTTGTAATGTCGCTTGTAATGGCTATCAAAAACTGTTCTTCATTTGTAGTGTTTGCGATGATAAGTAAGGATTCGCTTTTTAAAATGATTTGATTTAATTTTTTTTGATCTAACTCTTCAATTAGTCCTTGGCACATTTCAACAATAATATTAGTCATTGCGGAGAGCGTTTCAGGTTTGTCTAAATTTACCGAATCTATAAGTGTTCCTTTTTTATCGAAGAGTAGAGCAGCGTCTATAGCAGTTTCTGAAATTAATTTTTGTAACATATTCGCTATCATATATTTATTTGATACAAAGATAATTGGTTTTTTTTTGTTAACGTTAAAATTATTACACTTTTTCTGTAATTAGTGTTAAAATATTTTGTAGCTTTGATTAAAATTATTTGAGATGGAAAACCAAAAAGATTTAGAAGCTCTAAAATATTCCTTGAGCTTAAAGTTAGAAACTTTTAATAAGATTCGTTTTGGATATGCAGATGAATCATTTAGAAATCAAGAAATTAAAAGAGAAGAACCTATTTTTAATGCAATTGAACTAGAAGAGGAAGGTGAATTAGTAGGAGTAGAGAGTGGTATTGATTTTGTTGCTCAATCCACTAAAAAGCCAGAATTTAAATCTGCAATGAATTTAACTAATTTAGGAACTAGCTATTTTGGGAGAAGAAGACGATAAATAGAAAAGCGACTATACTATGGTCGCTTTTCTATTTTTTTATTTCTTAATCTAATTTTGGAATTCGAAGTACTTGACCAGGATAAATTTTATCTGGATGGTCTAACATAGGTTGGTTTGCTTCAAAAATAATATTGTACTTATTTGCGTCTCCATAGTATTTTTTTGCAATTTTTGATAACCATTCTCCTTTTTCAACTGTGTGAAATTGCGCTTCAGGTTTTGGTTCGGGAGCAATAACTTTCATTTGGTTATCAACTGTATCAACTCCTTCTACATTACCAATAGCTAATATTATTCTTTCTGCATCTTCTTGTTGTTCTACATCACCTTCAACAACTACATCATCACCTTTTAAGGTTATTTTTATATTTTTATATTTTAATCCCAAAGCTTTAACGTGTTCTAACAGTGCACTCGCTTTTAAGACTGCTTTTTCTTCTACTGGTGCTTCTTCTTCCTTTTTGCCAAAAAGTTTAGCGCCCGCATTTTTTACAAATGAAAATAATCCCATAATTTAAAGTTGTTTATTTGTTACTACTCAAATATACTAAAAATGAAATGATTATTTTAAAATTCAAAATGATTATTTCATAACTTTTACAATATTATTTTTAGAATGTGCACTAAACTCAGGAGCATACATACTTTGTATTGTTGCGATTCCATCATTAAAAACGCCTGAATTGTTTACTCTAACATCGTATTCTAAAATATAGTATCCTTTATTTATCTTATCGAAAAAGAAATGTGTAGCAACATCTTTTGTACTCTTGTAATAATGTAAATTATCATTCCATTCTTGTTTAGATAATACATCTATAGGTTCAAAACACGATGCTCTTACATCTTTTAAATGAATATATTCTATATCTTCAAAAACTTGTAATGATAATTGAACCGTTACAATGTCGCCTATTTTTAACGATTTGTCATCGATATTTTTTAAAATAATTCCTGTTGTGGTTTGTTCTTTTTTGAATAGTTTTTTAGTAATTAATAAAGCTTTGTTATTGCTTTCTTTTATATTTTCTAATGTCTCAAAATATTGCCAATAAATTCCGCCATAACCTGGTATTTTAGATTGGTTTTCAATACTAATTTCCGCCATTTCTTTTGAAATTTCAGGAGCTTTCCAATTGAGTTTTAGGTAACCAATTTCACTCTCTTTTTCTTGTTCGTTTAGCTTTTTGATATTCATTTTTTCATTACCTATTTTAAATTGGGTTTCCCCTTTGATAGATGTCCATTCAGTTCCTCGTAGCAATAACGCATAAATAGCTTCAGTAGTTGCTTTTGTCGTTTTCCAATTTTTACTTTGTTTGTTTTTTAATAACCAAACTTTCATTTGATCAATAGTCTTTTCATCCTGATTTACTTCATGAAAAGCTTCAATTAGTAAGGCTTGAGTTTCAATAGGAGATTGATACCAATACCAGCTCGTTTTATTTTCAATCCAATGCATTCCTATTTCATTATTTAACGAAGCAGTTTCTTTTAAATGGGTAAGAATCTTCTTGGCCATTTTTATGTCTCCAAAACGATTAAAAATAAGTGCTAACTGTGCTTTTTGGTATAACGAATAAGTAAGCCAATTTTCTTTAATGATTGTTAATTGTTCTTGTATTACAGGGGGTAGTTTACTAGAAAAGGGCAAATCTTTTAAGAAAAAGCTTCTGGTGTATAAATAATGAATATCGCTAAAGGAATAGTGTTTAAAATTATCTCGGTTGGTTTCAAAGTTTTCTAAAAAGTATTGATCTATAAAAGGAATACTTTTTGAAACTATAGCATTGTAGTTGGCTTTTTGATTAGGAAATAATTGGTTTAAGTGACCAATGCCTGCTAGAATATGTTGTGTAATAAATAGATTTACTTCGCCACCATCAAACCATGGAAAACCACCATTTAATCCTAATTTTTCATTTAGTTTTTGTAAAGTTGTCTTTTTGTTTTGTTCTAATGTATTGATGTCGAATAGGTAAGCTAATTGTTTGTTTTTGTTGTTTACGTTTTCATTTTCGAAAAACCAAGGTGTTTCAGCTAATAAAATAGATTTTAATTCTTCATTAATCTTTAATTTAGCATCAGGTCTTTTTTCATTTCTATAGGATTCAAATAAAGTAGCAATTTTAGGGTTTTTTGCTATAATTTCTGTTGCGATTGTATTGGCATAATAACGAGAAAATGTTTGTTCAGCGCATTCATGTTCAAATTCCATCAAATAGGGAAGAGCTTGTATTGCAAACCAAACAGGATTAGAAGTATATTCAAAAGTAATTTTATGGTTTTGTAAGGTGGAAGAGGTGTTGTTTTTTAAATTTTCAAGAACATATACTTTTTTACTGTGTTCTTTTACCCAAACAGGAATGGTTTCTGTGATAAGGATTTTGTTACTTAAAACAGGTAAGATGTTTTCTTCGCCATCCGAAAAATTCCCTGATTGAGCTACAATTTTATATTGTAATCCTTGTAAATCTTCTGGAATAGCTATGGTCCATGAAACGGCAACACTTTCTTTAGGTTTACAAATAAAATTTTTATGATTGTTCAGGTTGAGAGCCATGCTATCTATTGCCGTTCCATTAGTGGGATCAAATAATAAAAGCATCGCTATACCTGCTTTAGTTTCATTTGTCATGTTTACTATTTTAGAAACCAATGTTATGGTATCTTTTTCTCTTACAAAACGAGGTAAATTTGGCATTACCATAAGATCTTTCTGAGAAACAATATCACTTTGAAAATAAGCGGTTTCAAAATTCTTATTATGTCCTAATAATCGCAATTTCCATCGGGTTAATGATTCTGGAGTGCTAAAGTTAAAGCTAATTTTGCCCTCTTTATCTGTTTTTAAATCTGGATAGAAGAAAGCAGTTTCGTTAAAATTAGTACGGGTTTTTACTTGAGTCACTTCTTTGAGTGCTTTTTTTGTTGTGACAATAATAGCTCCACCAGCTGCTTTGTTTCCGTATAAAGCAGTTGCAGAAGCATCTTTTAAAAGGGTGTAATTACCAATGAGCCCGACCCTTAATTTTGAGAATTCTTCAGATGTAACTGGAGCGCCATCAACAATATATAAAGGTTCTATGTCATTTCCTATAGAGTTATAACCTCTAATTCTAATGGTAGGAGTGCTTCCCAGATTTTGTTGTACTTCAACCCCAGCTACTTGTCCACTTAAATAACTTAAAAATTTAGAGTCTTGAGGAATTGTATCTTCAATAACGGTTACTGCATATCCAAGCGTTTTTTTCTCTCTTTGAATACCATATGCTACAACCACAACTTCTTTTAAATCGGTTTCGTTGTTTTCTAAAGTAATGTTTATATTGTCATTTTTCGTTTTTACTGTATAATAGAAATCAATCATTCCTATATAAGAAATGGTTAAGATTTCTCCTGGTTCAGCCTGTATACTGAAATTACCATCAAAATCTGTAATTGTATTTCTTTTGGTGCCTTGTACAGTGATAGAAGCACTAGCTAATGGGCCTAACATGTCTGAAATGGTTCCAGTTACTGTTTTGGCATTTTTAGGAATGGTAGTTAGAGGTTGTATAGACTTTAAATATTTTTCTTTTGAATAGACGTTGTTGGGATTTTCAAAATTAAATCCAAAATAATTTAAATCGGGTTCTTTTATATAATAATTGTAGTGTTTTACGCTCTGGCTAAATTTATTAAAATAAATATAGCTTTTGTTGTAATTATAAAAAGAAGGATAATTAGGAGAATGGTAACTAGTATTAAAATGTAGATTTGAATCCCATTCATGTTGTTTAAATTGATCCAATGAACTATCATACATACTTGCTAATACTTCAGTTTCAAGTTGCGAATTGATAATTTTAAAAGACCAAATTTCTTTACTGCTAGGTTCAATTTTATTGCGTAAACTGATGATTTCAAATTCTAGTTTTTTATTTACTATTTCTTTAGAAATGGAATATTTTTTTTCTAAAGTTGTGTTGTCATAAAGAGCTGAAAAATGAAAAAAGAAATCTTCATTATTGGTGTAATTTTCTTTTTTAATTTTTAAAGTACCCTTGTTGTTTTGTAGTTGAATTGCTTCTTCTTGAGTTAATTTTGTACCTGTATAAAATCGAGAAAAGATATATAAATCAGGTATGACAGATTGAAATTCAAATTCAAAATAATCGTTTTTAGGGTTAGTGATGTCTTTAAAAGTAAAAAGAGCATTTTTATCAAAATTATTTTTATTTGATTTTAATTCGAAATAGTTCGTTTTAATAATTTCATTGTTGTTCTTGTCTAGTGCTTTGGCAACAATTTTATAATTTCCATTCTCTAGTTTTTTAAAAAAATTCAAAGAGATTATTTTTTCTTTTGCGGTATCAAATGGAATTACTTTTAGTACTTTTTCACTTGTTTTAGAGTCGTTTTTGTCATAAGGTTCATGAGGAAAAAAAAGTCTAAAAGCATGTTCTGAAATGGTTTGGGTTTCTGGAATTTCAAATTGACGGTTTTTTAAAAAACTTTTCGCCTCAACAATAGAGATATACAAGTTTCCCTTAGTTTCTATTGGATAGTCATTTAATGTGGTAGCAGTAATTTTAATGTAATTGTCTTCTTCTTTATAAAATATTCTGTTATACGAGTTAAGTTCTAGTTTGAGCATTTCTTTTCCTACTACTATTTTTTTAGAAGCTGCTCTAGTTTCTCCATTATTATCAACCACATCAACTTCTATAGTATAAAAGAGTTCTGTATTTTGGTTATTTCCTAATAAATTATCATTAGCAATAAATTGAATTGTAAAATTGCCTTTTGAGTCTGTTTCTATTGATCCAATGTTTTTTCTTTCAGAATTAGAATCGTAAGTGTTTGCATATGAATTTCTACTTATGGTGTAGTTTACCTTTGCGTTTGTAAGACTACTACCAGCTAAGGATTTAGCATTTCCTACTATTTTTAGAGTGTCGCCAATAGTATAATTCTCTTTAATAGTTTCAAAAGTAACTTCAAAAGTAGGACGTTTGTACTCTTCAACTTGAAAAGTAAATTCATTATCATAATTATAATTTACAATATCCCAAAAAGCGTGTTCTTCTTCTTTTTTATTGTAATATTTTTTGTCATTTTCGTAAGTGTCAGGTTCATCAACGATAAGTTTAAATTGACCTGTCAGTACGTTTTTTGGAATGTCAAATTCCCCTGAAAAAGAACCAAATTCATTAGTTTGTACTTCATATTCTTTTAAGATATTATAATCAGAGTCTTCAATGGTGACTAAAACAGTTACAAAAGGCACGATACTTTTTATGTTTTTTTTATTCTGAATTAAAATACCTTTATAAAATACTTTTTGGCCTGGACGATAGATTGCTCTATCAAAATATACTTTAGCTTTCGCTTGAAATGCTTCATTGCTATCGTCGAATGATTTTGTATCTTTCTCTTTGAAAAAAAATCCTTTCTTATATGTGCCTGCTAATGTGTCTCCTTTTTGAATCAAAAAAATAGGACAATCGGCATTCATATTTTTACTTTTATCATACTTTTTTTTCCTAAAACTTACTTTACCAAGCACATTTGGTTTTTTTGTTTCTTCATCGTTTTTAACAATAATATTTTGAAGAGGCTTGCCAGTTTTTCTGTCAGAGACATAAAAATAATCGTTTTGGCCATCGCTATCTTTTACAAACGAAATATTAGAAACCGTTATTCTAGTATATTCATAATTGTTATTTTGGAGTTCTAAATTATTAGGTTGAATTACTATAAGATAATCGCCAATAGGCATAGGTTCTAGTAAAATTTCGGTAGTGTATTCAAAATATTTTTTTGGATTAGGGAGTTTTCTTGTGAAAGAAATTACTGGCTTATTTTTAGAAATAAAATTAGAAACAAGAGTGTTTTTTTCTAATACGTTTTTTGAAAGATCGAATGACTTCGGTATTTTAAAATAATGAATCGTAACAGTATCTATATTTTTATAGGTTAAAAAAGCTCTAGAAGGTTCTTTCTCATATAAAATTCGTTTTGTTTCAACATGCAAAGATTTTTGTAAAATTTTATTTTTAATCTTTTCAGCTTCTGCTAAAGCGTTATGATTATTTTTCTTTTGTAGAACCGAATCACAAATTTTTAAAATCTCATTATAGTGATTTTCTTCCGAATTTTTACTTGTAATAGAATATAAATAGTTTGCTTTATTAATTTTAATTTCTTGTAATAAAAAGATAGAATCGACCTTAGATTCTAATTTTTTTAATTGTTGAAAGTAAGAGAGGTTGTCTTCAAAAACTGAATGAATATAATTTAGTCTTTTTAAATGAGCTTCATTGTTTTTATGAGTATCGTGTAGATAATATTGCTCGTATTCTTGTAGTAATTCAATTGTTTTTTTGAAATTTGGAAGGGTTATTTCTTTTGTTGATACTTCAATAAAAGTGTCTGATTGCGCATAGAATTTTTTAATTTTATGCTCCTCAAAATCACTTTTTTTTATATCCCATGTTGTAAAATTATTTTTATAATACTCAATACATTTGTTCCATAATAGATCATAAAGGTTGTAGTTTTTTCCATCTATGTCTGGAGAAATAATGAGGATGTCTTTATAGTTGAGAATGTTTTGCTCTTGTAGTAGAGGAGGATTGCTTATGCAGTTAAGGTAATTTTTCTCAATTTCAAGATTTATTTTATGACTACTCCATAATTGAAAATTGGTTTCATCTTCTTTTTCAGCAGGTGTTCTTTTGTTTATCTGGTATCTATTTTTGTTGAAATAATCTTTTAAAATAGTGGCATAAATGTATTGTAATATTGCTTTAGAATTTCCTTTGGCTTTTGTTATTTCTTTATTTAGATTTGAAATAATCTTAGATTGTGCATCTTCTTCTAGCTCTTGTGTAAATTTTGAAATATAAAAAAAGGTTTTTATAATTTGAGAATTGTCTTTTTTTTTCTTTGCTTTTTTATAAATATTTTGAACACCTTCATAAGCACTATTTGTTTTGCCATCTATTTCATATTGATATACTTCTCGCCAATCTTTGTCAAAATTGTTTTGAGAAAAAAGTAACATGGAAAAAAAATGAGGATTAGAGTAAAATATTTTTTCATTGGAGTAGTTTTCTATATAGAGTAATGAAATTCAAAAAAGGTTGGATTATCTCAATCAAAAATTTTGTCTAAGATAAAATAATTTTAGTTTTAGGATAATGCATCAATTTTCTTACTTTTGAATATTAAAATTTGCTATGTATAGGATTGTATTATTTTTTTTGCCTTTCCTCACTTTTTCACAAAGTAATTTTGAAAAAGGGGAATCATTATTCCATCAAAAGAAATACGATGAAGCAAATGTATATTTTGAAGCGCATTTAAAAGCAAAACCCTCAGATTATAAAACGATTGAATATTTGGGAGATATTGCGGGCTATCATAAAAAATGGGATGAAGCCATGGTAAAATACAAAGTATTAAAGGAAAAATTTCCTAATAATGCCAACTACCATTATAAATATGGTGGTGCAATGGGAATGAAAGCAAAAGAAAGTAGTAAATTTAAAGCCTTAGGGATGATTGATGAAATTGAAACATCTTTTAAAACGGCTGCTAAATTAGACGCTAAACATACCGACACTAGATGGGCCTTATTGATATTATATTTAGAATTACCAGGAATACTTGGAGGAAGTGAAAAAAAAGCACAAAAATATGCTGATGAATTAATGACTATTTCTAAGATTGATGGGGTTATGGCAAAAGGACATATTGAAGAATATTTTAAAAGATATACAAAAGCAGAAAGTTACTATTTACAAGGAGTAAATTTAACCCATTCAAAAACTGCATATCTCAGATTAATTAATTTATATAAAAAAATGGAACTTCCTAAAAAGGTAAAAGCTATAGAAGAAGAATCATATAAATATAATAAGGACTCATAGCTATTTATATTTCGTAATATAAGATAAATAACAACTAAAATTTCAATGAATATACATTTCATAGCAATAGGTGGTGCTGCAATGCACAATTTGGCACTAGCTTTACATAATAAAGGATATAAAGTAACGGGTAGCGATGATGCTATTTTTGAACCTTCAAAATCTAGATTGGAGAAAAAAAACTTGTTGCCAATTGAAATGGGTTGGTTCCCTGAAAAAATTAATACAGCTCTCGATGCTGTTATTTTAGGTATGCATGCTAAAGCAGATAACCCAGAACTGTTACGTGCAAAAGAATTAGGGTTGAAGATTTACTCATACCCTGAATTTTTGTACGAACAGTCTAAAAATAAAACCAGAGTTGTTATTGGTGGATCTCATGGTAAAACTACAATAACTTCCATGATTTTACATGTGATGCATTTTCATGATATTGAAGTGGATTATATGGTAGGTGCTCAATTAGAAGGTTTTGACACCATGGTGCATTTAACAGAAAAAAATGACTTCATTGTTTTAGAAGGAGATGAATACTTGTCTTCACCAATCGATTTGCGTCCGAAGTTTCATTTGTACCAACCTAATATTGCTTTGTTATCGGGCATTGCTTGGGATCATATTAATGTTTTTCCGACTTTTGAAAATTATGTTGACCAATTTAAAATTTTTACCAACCAGATTACCAATGGAGGTATTTTGGTATACAATGAAGAAGATACAAGTGTAAAACAAGTGGCTGAAGAAGCACAGAATCCTATTCGTAAAATCGCATATCAAACCCCTGATTATGTGGTTGAAAATGGAATGACGTTATTGAGTACACCAGAAGGACCTATGCCAATTGAAGTATTTGGAGCTCATAATTTAAGTAATTTAGCTGGTGCAAAATGGATTTGCCAATGCATGGGAGTAGACGAAGCTGAATTTTATGAAGCTATAGCGACTTTCAAAGGAGCGAGCAAACGATTAGAAAAAATTGCTGAAAATAAAGATAAAGTGGCTTATAAAGATTTTGCTCATTCACCAAGTAAAGTGGCTGCAACTACAAAGGCAGTTAAAAAGCAATATCCAGATAGAAAATTAGTGGCTTGTTTAGAATTGCATACGTATAGTAGTTTAAATGCTGCATTTTTGTCACAATATCAAGGAACGTTAGATAGTGCAGATGTGGCTGTGGTTTTTTATTCACCAGATGCCGTGAAAATTAAAAAATTAGAAGAAGTTACTTACGATCAAATTGCCTCTTCGTTTAAAAGAGATGATTTAATTATTTACACAAATCCAAAAGAGTTTAAAGATTTTCTTTTCTCACAAAATTTTGACAATACAACTTTACTCTTAATGAGTTCTGGGAATTATGGTGGACTGAATTTTGATGAGGTAAAAGACTTTTTTGATTAGTCAATTTGCAATTTTCAATGTGTTGATTCTGTTGGTTCAATTTATAAATTGACATGTTTTTAATTGGTATATTGTTTATTTCTCATATCTAAAATGTCCTACAATGGTGTAGCTAAACAAGCAGTCTTGTAAAACTTGACCGCCTCCTACGTTGTGAACTATCATTGGGCGTTTTCCATCTGTGGATTTCAAATGGGTAACAATACCTATATGAGGTAGTTTGTCTGCTATCATCCAAGTAACAAGATCGCCAGTTTTGTAATCATTTGGGTTTTGACTTAGGGCTAGTTTTTTACCCTTTCTTTCAAAGAAAACTTCTAGATTAGGCACTCTTCTATGATCAATGTTTTTATCTGTCGATTTTAATCCCCAAATCTTTGGATATTGAGAAAAATGAGCTTTCATGTCTTCATGAACTTCTTGCTGTAAATCGATGTTTAGCTTTCGATAAGCACGAATAATAACATCAGTGCAAACTCCTGTTTTTGAAGGTACATCGCCATTAGGGTATTTTAGAGTAACATAAGTAGGAGTGTAAACTACTTCAGGATCAATAATGGCAATAGCAGCATTAGAAAGTTTTTCTGAAAAAGTTTTTGGTTGTTGTATCGCTACTTTTTTTTGATTTTGTTTTTTTTGATTCTGAACTATAATTGCTGTGTCAAGATGAGTTTTTTTCTCGTTTTGACAGCCTATGAAAAGGATAAAAAGACTAAAATGGACAATGATTTTTCTCATTTTTTATTTTTTGGAAAAACAAGTTGTATTTATATTGTAATTTAAAAATTTTGACAATAATAAAAAAATAATTTAATTTGTTTTTTTATAAATGCCAAACAAACAATGTATACACCAATTAATCAATGGGCTGAAAACGATCGCCCACGTGAAAAATTTTTACTCAAAGGGAAAAGCGCTTTATCTGATTCTGAATTGCTAGCTATTTTAATAGGATCAGGTTCCAAAAATGAGAGTGCTGTTCAATTATGTCAGCGTATCTTAAACACTACTCAAAACAACCTCAATCTTTTAGGAAAACTATCTATTGCTCAATTAACTCAGTTCAAGGGAATTGGAGAAGCAAAAGCAATAAGTATTGCTGCTGCTTTAGAATTAGGAAGAAGGAGAAGAGTTGAAGAAACAATAGTGCTTTCAAAAATTACATCTAGTAAAGCTGTTTTTGAATTAATGCAACCTATAATAGGAGAATTAATGCATGAAGAATTTTGGGTTATTTATTTAAATAATGCCAACAAAGTCATTTGTAAATTTCAGATAAGCAAAGGAGGATGGACAGGTACGGTAGTCGATTTTAGAGTTGTATTTAAATTAGCTTTAGAATATAACGCAACAGCCATTATTTTGTCGCATAATCATCCATCTGGTAAATTACAGGCAAGTCAAGCCGATATTCAATTAACAAAAAACATAATTCAAGCAGGAAAAAGTTTAGAAATACAGGTCCTAGATCATGTTATAGTTACAGAAACGAATTATTTTAGTTTTGCCGATGAAGGAATGTTGTAGAATATTTAACTAAAAATTAAGCTATTTATGTAGGTTTTTACTTATGTTTGATATTATTTTAAAATCATAAAAAATGAAAGAAAACAAAAAGAAATTCTTTTTTTCAAAAGAAGAAGTAGGAAATTGTAAAGAGCAATTAGGGAAGACTCAGATGAGTAAAATTTTAGGTGGTCTAGTTGATTTAGAAATAGATGATCCAAGTTACTCTAAAATAAAACCTGAGTATACAAGAACTACGTACACAGAAAGTACTTACGTTAGAAAATAATTCGAAATTTTAATTCTAAAACTAACAAAGATTTATATGTCTGTTTTATTACATACATTTTAAATTTTGTTAGTTTTTTTTATTTATTTATAGTATGTATACCAATAGTTTAGTAGTAAAGGTAGCTAGTAGATGTAATTTGAATTGTACTTATTGTTATGTTTATAATATGGGAGATGAAAGTTACAAAAAGCAACCTAAATTTATGTCAGAGGATGTGATTCAATCCCTTTTTTTGAGAATTAAGAATCATTGCGAAAAAAACAAACTAGAAAGATTCCTTATTGTTTTTCATGGAGGCGAACCATTACTTACAGGAATAAGTTTTTATGAAAAATTTATCGAAATAGAAAATAAGATTATCAATAATTCTGTAAAGATAGATTATTCTATGCAATCAAATGGGGTTTTGTTAGATAGAGAAACTGCTAAAAAATTAAAAGAACTAAATATTCAAGTTGGAATTAGTTTAGACACAACAATTCTTTCAAACAATCAAAATAGAATTTTTCATAATGGGAAAGGAGCTTATAAAGAAATTATATCTGGTTTTGATGTTTTAAAAGAAATTTATGGATCAGATTATGCAAATTGTTTGAGCGTAATAGATACTAATCAGGATGTAAAAGAAGTATACAACCACTATAAGGAAATAGGTGTGAAAAATGTACATTTATTATTTCAGGATTTTAATTATATTGGTTTTAATCAAAATACGGTGCCGAAAACAGGAGAATGGTTAATAGGTATTTTTGATATTTGGTATAATGATAAAGATGAAAATAAACCAAATATTAGACCTTTAACTGATTTGATAGGATTGATTTTTGGTTTTCAAAAATATTCTGAAATTTTTGGAAAAGGAGTTAATGATACTTTAGTTGTTGAAACTGATGGAAGTATTGAAACTGTTGATACATTAAAAATATGTGGTGATGGTTTTACTCTGGATAATTTAAATGTATTACATAATGAGTTTGATGAATTGTATGAAAGTAGTGAATTAGCTAGAAAATATTATTATGGACATGAAAATCTATGCAAATCATGTCAAAATTGTATTATTGAACCTGTTTGTGGAGGTGGATTTATAGGGCATAGGTTTTCTGATCAAAATGGCTTCAATAATCCATCTATTTATTGTAAAGAGATTGTTAAATTAGTTTGTCATTTACAAAATAGAATTTTGAAAGATTTACCCGATGATTTTATTAAAAATACTAACATTGAAGAATTGTCTTATGAAGAAGTTATTGAATCCATTGAAGGACATTGTGAAGTTGAGTAGTTTATTTTTTTTTCTTTTCATTTTTAAAACCTTTGCACAAACTGATGAATTAAAAGAGATAGGTTTTGAAAAAATAGAGTTAAAATCAAAGTCAGATACAATTGTTTTTATAAAGTCAATTAATAAAGAAAATAAACCGAAACCTGTCATCTTGTTTTTACAAGGTTCTCTACCATTACCAATAGTTTTTAAAGATGAAGACGGTATTTTTGTTTCTTTGCCATTCAAAACAACAGATTATTTGTCTGAATATAATTTGATATTAATTTCCCGAAAAGGTATTCCATTTATTGGAGAGTTTCAAGAGCATTCGAGAGGATATAAGGATAAGAATGGAAATGTTCCTATTGAATATATAAAAAACGATAATCTTACCTACAGAACAAATCAGGCAAGTGAAGTTGTAAATTTTTTATATACCCAAAAGTGGGTTGATAAAAAAGCAATCTATATTATTGGGCATTCTGAGGGTTATCGTGTAGCGGCAAACGTAGCTAATAAAAATAAAAAAATAGCTAAATTAGTATGCTTGTCTGCAGATCCTTTTAATAGAGCGGCAGAGGAAGTTTTGAAAATAAGAATAGAAAGTTTTGAGAAAAATACAGATTCAATAAGCCAGCATACTATTGAAAGTCTTACTACTGATTATTTAAATATTAAGAATATTGCTGAATATAAAAGTGATTTTGAATTATACAATTGGGCTAGTTATGATGAAAAATTAATTTATGAAATTTTTAAAGATGTCAAAATTCCTATTCTTGTTGCATATGGAACCAATGATTTAGCTGCTGTGCATAATGATTTACTTCCTTTTATATTAAAAGGGAAAAAAGATTTCTTTGTAAAAGTATACCCAGATTATGACCATAATTTTTTTAAAAATGAATATGACAAAGAAGGTAAGTTTTTAGAAAAGAGTTATAACTGGGATATCGTTTTTTCTGATATTGTAAATTGGTTGCAAAAAAAGAAAGAAAATAAAGAACGTTAAACTTTGTTTTTAAAGACAAATGTCGTAATTTTACAGACAAATGACATTGTTATGACCAAATTAGTTGCAAACTCAGATGTTAAAATAGATAAAGCCGTTAGAATGTATGTTTCAAAAGTAGGGAAAGAATCTGATTTAACAGTAGTTGATAAAAATATTACCTATAAGAAATTCTTATCTAACCGAATGTTAATTGTGCATTCTATTAGAAGGGGATTGCCTTACGAATTATATGATTTAATTAAAGAACGGACACCTTTCAATGAAGAAGATTGGGCACAATTTCTTGGGGTTTCTTTACGAACATTACAACGTAATAAAACCAAAAAAGACTTTGTTTTTGATCCTATTCCCACAGAGAAAATTTTAGAATTAGCCGAAGTTACAGCTTTAGGTAAAGAAGTCTTCGATACTAAAGAACAGTTTTATCTGTGGTTAAACACTCCTAATTTTGCACTTGGAAATTTACAGCCTTTTGAATTGTTAAAAGATTCTTACGGTAAAGAAATGGTAATGAATGAATTGAATAAAATTCAATATGGAATATTTGTATAATGGAGGTGTTTCGTTTAGCAAATAAAAAATATCCAATTGAGCTTTCAGGTGTAGGAGCATCTATTACTGGAGCTCGATGGAATTCCAAAGGGATTGAAGTAGTCTACACAGCACAGAGTAGAGCTTTGGCTATGGCTGAAGTAGTTGTTCATGTTACTTTAGCTACGTTGCCTTCTGGTTTTGTAATGCTCACCATTTTTATTCCAGATGATATTGCTATTGAAACTATAGATGTTAAAAAATTGCCTGCAGGATGGAATAGTTTTCCTGAATTAGTAGACACACAAAAAATAGGTAATGAGTTTTTAAGAAATAAAAAAAGTGCCGTTTTAAAAGTTCCTTCTGCTGTAGTTCAAGGAGATTATAATTATCTACTAAACCCTTTTCATGATGATTTTAAAAGAATAAAAATCATTCAACAAGAAGATTTTCCTTTCGATAAACGAATTTTTAAATAAAGATTAAGAAATACTTCTTTTCAAATTAGTATCTTGCAGCTCATTAAAATTTAGCATATCAAATTATGATAAGCACAAAGGATATTACATTTTCATATACTAAAGAGCAAACATTTATTTTACCAGATTTACATTGTGATGCTGGAAGTACAATTTTAATTACAGGAGATTCTGGTAAAGGAAAAACCACCTATTTGCATATTTTAGGAGGTTTGCTTAAACCATCAACAGGTACAATTCATATAGATAACACTGATATTGTTTCTTTATCTGAAAGGAAAAACGATACTTTTAGAGGGAAAAATATTGGTATTGTTTTTCAAAAATCGCATTTTGTAGCGGCTTTGACAGTATTGGAAAATTTAGAAATGGCAAGTTGGTTAGCTACAGGGAAAAAGAATTCTGCTCGAGCTAAAAGACTATTGGAACAATTAGGAATTGCAAACCAAAGTCAAAAATTGCCTAGTCAATTGAGTATAGGTCAACAACAACGCGTTTCTATTGCAAGAGCTTTAATGAATGAACCTAAAGTAGTATTAGCAGACGAACCAACCTCTAGTCTTGACGATAAAAATGCAGAAAAAGTAATTGAATTATTAACTTCATTATCGAAGGAATATAAAACCGCTTTAGTGATTGTTACCCATGATAGTCGCGTTAAAGAAAAATTTATTAACCGAATAACACTAGTGTAATATGATAGTAAAGTTAGCATGGAAAAATATTTGGTATAAGCCCTTAAATACCATTTTAAGTATTATTTTATTAACAGCGAGTACTGCTATAATTACGGTTCTAGTATTATTAGAAAAGCAATTTGATGAAAAGTTTAATGCTAATATTGACGGAGTAGATTTGGTGCTTGGCGCGCAAGGAAGTCCGTTACAGTTGATTTTATCCTCTGTTTATCAGATAGATGCTCCTACAGGAAATATAAATTATGATTCTGCTCGTGTTTGGATGCAACATCCTTTTGTTAAAAAGGCTATTCCGCTCGCCTTTGGAGATAATTATAGAGGCTATAAAATTGTGGGAACAACTGTTGATTACTTAGATAAATATGATGCAAAACTTACTGAAGGTCATTTGTTTGAAAAGAATTTTGAAGTTGTAGTAGGTGGAGAAATGGCTCAAAAATTGAATCTAAAAATAGGAGATGAATTTTTTGGCTCTCATGGTGACGCTGCAGAGGGTGAAGTTCATGAACATTTTGGTTATAAAGTGGTTGGTATTACGGCTATTACTGGAAAAGTAGTGGATAATTTAATTCTTTGTAATATTCCAAGTGTATGGCAAATGCATGACAATCATGAAGAGGAACATCACGAAGAAGAAATGCACAACCCAGAACATGGAGAAGAAGGTCATATTCATGAAGAAGGAGATGAACACTATCAACATGAGCACGATGCTGATGAACATGCGCATGAACATGATGAAGAAGATCACCATAATGAAGAGATGACTTTAGATAAAAAAGGAATGGAAATAACTGCTGTTTTATTACAATTTCGAAATAAAATGGGAATAGTAACTTGGCCTAGAATCATAGCTCAAAATACAAAAATGCAAGCCGTTTCACCCGCCATAGAAGTAAATCGTTTGGTTTCGATGTTTGGAATAGGTATCGATGCTTTACGCTATTTGGCTTATGGAATTATGTTTATTTCTGGAATTTCTATTTTTATAGCTTTGTTTAATACTCTAAAAGAAAGAAAAAATGAATTTGCTTTATTAAGAGTAAATGGAGCAAAGCGTTTTCAACTTCTAAGATTAGTAATGATAGAAAGTCTCTTACTTTGTATTGTTGGTTTTATCTTTGGTACGATTTTAGGTAGAATAGCATTATGGTTGATTTCAACATCAGCGGAAAAAGATTTTAAATTTAGTTTTAACCCTTATGAATTTATTTGGGATAAGGAAGGTATTTTATTATTGTTGACACTTTTTGTAGGTGTTTTAGCAGCTTTAATACCAGCATTAAAAGCATATCAATTAAATATTTCAAAAACATTAGCCAATGCGTAATTATATTAAATTTTCGATAGCACTATTAGTGGTAGTGTCGTTATTTAGTTTTAACACAAAAAAGGAGTGTGTTAGTTTTAACACAAAAGTATCAGTACCTGTTACCGATACTTTAACTTGGAGTTTATTAGGAAAAATAGATTATTTGAAAAAAGCAGATAAAGTCTATGGAGAAATAATGTTTCCTGTTGTAAATCCAAAGTTGAAGTCGTTACAAGGAAAGGAAGTTACCATTAGTGGTTTTATAATTCCTATAGATAATAAAAACTATGCGGTAAGTAAAAATGTTTTCGCAGCTTGTTTTTTTTGTGGTAAATCTGGACCTGAAACTTTAATGGGAATCAAATTTAAAGGCGATTTGCCTAAATTGAAGACCGATCAATTTGTTACTTTAAAAGGAAAGTTTAGGTATAATGATAGTGATATAGAAGATTGGATTTATCATATTGAAAATGCAGTCATAACAGCAGGAAATTAATTTGAAGCCCTATTTTTGGGCTTTTTTTGCCTCTTATTTTATAAAATAAATTGTGTCTCACAATAAAATAATATAGGTTAGTTTATTATGATTTTTAAAAATAAAAAACATCTTTTCTTCGATTTAGATCATACCCTTTGGGATTTTGATAAAAATTCTGAAGTGGCTTTTGATTTCATTTTTCAAAAATACAATTTTGATATTTCTGTAACCGATTTTTTAGAACATTATATTCCTAGGAATCAATATTATTGGTCTTTGTATCAGGTAAATAAAATTTCTCAGGAAGAATTACGTTTTAATAGATTAAATGATGTTTTTGAAATTCTGGATGTTTCAGTAACTAAAGAGTTGATTCATCAAATTTCAGAAGATTACATAGAACATTTGCCTAATAGTAACTTCCTTTTTGAAGGTGCGATTGAAATTTTAGAATATTTAAAAGGGAAATATCAACTGCATATTGTAACTAATGGTTTTCATCATGTTCAGGATAAAAAAATGAAAAATGCTAATATTTTTCATTATTTTAGCACTATAACAAATTCAGAATTAGCAGGTGAAAAGAAGCCACATCCAAGCATTTTTGAATACGCATTGTCTTTAGCTGAAGCTAATAAAGAAGAAAGTATAATGATAGGAGATAGCTTAGAAGCTGATATAGAAGGCGCACTTCAATTTGGAATTGATGCTATTTTTTTTAATGAAAAGAATATTATAATTGATAAAAAAGTACCCCAGATAAATAACTTAACCGAACTTAAAAACTTTTTTTAATATGAAAAAAAACCTACTTTTTATAGCAATTTTATTTTCTACACTTCTTGTTGGTCAAGAAAAATATAAATATATAGTTGTGCCACAACAATTCTCTTTTTTTACTGAACCTAATAAATATAACTTAAACAGTTTAACTAAATCCTTTTTTGAATCTGAAGGCTTGACTGTTTTTTATGACGGAGAAGATCTTCCAGAAGCATTTTTAAGAGACAAGTGTCAGGTCTTGTATGCTAATGCGATTAAAAATAGTACTATTTTTAATACTAAAATTACAATCGAAGTAAAAGATTGTCAGAATAAAATTTTGATTACGAGTATTGAAGGAAATAGTAGAGAAAAAAGTTATGATACAGCATACAGCCAGGCATTTAGAGAGGCATTAACTTCTTTGAAAGGTAAAGTTGATTTTCAAAAGACATTTACTGATAAAGCAAATACTACTAAAAGTGAAGTAACAATAGAAGAAGCAAAAGTCCTTTCAAATACTGTCGTTGCTGTAGCACCAGAAACAACTTCAAATAAGACATTATTATTTGCATTGCCTACTGAGACTGGTTTCAAGCTGGTCAATGCGGTGCCAAATGTTATTTTTGAACTTCAAAAAACAACCATTCCTGATTTATTTTTAGCAGAAAGAGGCATGCTTGATAATGGAATATTTTATAAAAAAGAAGGGAATTGGTTTTACGAATACTATAAAAAAGGTAAATTAATAGTCGAAAAAGTAGAAGTGAAATTTTAATATTATATAAAAAAAGCGAGTATTTCTTTAATTACTCGCTTTTTTATTGACTTATTTTTTAGTAGTTATATTTGTCTTTCCATCTGTTTTTTAAGAACATTCGTAGCTCTTTTTCTCTGGCATTTTCACCAGGCTCAAAAAATTTTGTTTCACTTAATGCAGAAGGTAAAAATTCTTGTTCAGCAAAATTATTTGGGAAATCATGTGAGTATTTATAATCTTCACCATAACCTAATTCTTTCATCAGTTTGGTCGGTGCGTTTCTTAAGTGAATTGGAACCGATAAATCTCCTGTTTGTTTGACTACTTGTTGTGCTTTATTGATTGCCATATAACTAGCATTGCTTTTGGCAGATGAAGCTAAATATATGGCACATTGACTTAATATTATTCTGCTTTCTGGGTAGCCAATGGTTGTTACTGCTTGAAATGTGTTATTAGCCATAATCAAAGCTGTTGGATTTGCATTTCCAATATCTTCACTAGCTAAAATAAGCATTCGTCTGGCTATAAATTTTACATCTTCACCTCCTTCAATCATTCTGGCTAACCAATACACAGCACCATTTGGGTCACTACCTCGTATCGATTTAATAAATGCAGAAACAATATCATAATGTTGTTCACCAGTTTTATCGTATAAGGCAGTGTTTTTTTGAACTAAATGAGTTACTTTTTCATTTGTAATTTTTATGATTTCATCATCCGTTGCATTGATAACTAATTCAAAAATGTTTAATAATTTTCTGCCATCACCTCCTGAAAGTCTTAACAGAGCTTCAGTTTCAATTAATTGAATGTTTTTTGTTTTTAAAATGCTATCAGTTCTGATGGCTCTTTTTAGTAAAGCTTGGAGGTCTTCTTTTGTAAAAGCATTTAAAATATATACTTGGCATCTAGATAAAAGTGCAGGAATTACTTCAAAACTAGGATTTTCAGTTGTAGCACCAATTAGGGTAACCCATCCTTTTTCTACAGCAGCTAGTAAAGAGTCTTGTTGTGATTTACTAAAGCGGTGAATCTCGTCTATAAATAAAATGGGGTTTTTGGCAGTAAAAAGACCACCACTTTGTTTGGCTTTTTCAATTACTTCTCTAATATCTTTAACACCTGAATGAATTGCACTCAATTGGTAAAAAGGGCGTTTGCTTTCTTGTGCCATTATTTGAGCAAGTGTTGTTTTTCCAGTTCCAGGTGGTCCCCATAAGATTAGACTTGGGATAATTCCTTTGTTTATTTGATTGGTTAAAGAACCTTGTTCGCCAACAAGGTGTAATTGGCTTATGTATTCAGTTAGTTTCTGTGGACGAATTCGTTCTGCTAAAGGTGCTTCCATAATGTAAAATTACACTATTTCAAATTTAGCTAAAACAAAAAAGGTTTGAATTTTTATCCAAACCTTTATCTTTTAATGCTCCGTTTTCTCAAATCGAGTAACAACTAATAAATCGCGAGTGTTTTTTTGTACAGTTATAGCAGCAAATAAACTTAATAAAAATGACATGGCATAAAATCCTTTTTCACTTAAAGCTAAGTCTGCATTCCAAAGTCCAATAATTAAAAGGAGTATCGATACTAAAGTTGTAAACCAACTGATTCCATAATACATGTCTGTTACTGCGATGCCTTCAATTCTATCCCTAACCGATTTTTGTACAGAAATAACAGAGAAAAGACCAAATAATAGTATGGCAAAATAATATCCTTTTTCATTTAATTGCATGGTCGCATTCCAAAGACCGATGCAGTAAGAAACCATACCAGTTAATAAAGCAATCCACGATGCTCCAATAAAAGCATTGGTAGGTTTAATCGTTGTGTTTTCAAAAATATTTTGTTTTGATTTTTGTGTAGTACTCTCCGAAGTATTCATTTGATTTGTTTCCATTGTTTTTATGATTTTAATTCAATGACAAAGAAATAGGGATTGGTTACATAAAACAATGAACTTCGGTTAATAAATTAAAATAAAATTAGATTTTTGCTCGAATTCTACTTAATGCTTGTGGAGTTATGCCGATATAAGATGCAAGGTATTTTTGAGGAATTTCTTGAATTAACTGTGGTTGTTCTTTTACTAAATTTAAATAACGTTCTGTTGGTGAGTCTTTTAAAAAACTTAGTTCTCTTTTTGATTTGTATCTAAAAAATTCTTCTGCAAAAATTCTTCCTATCGATTCACCTGACTGTGTATGAAGATAAATTTCTTGTAAATCTTTGCGAGTTATAAAAATAACTTTTGATTTTGTAAGGCTTTGAATGCAAGCTATACTAGGAGTTTGCGTTAAAAAAGAAGAATAACTGCTCAAAAAATTATTTGGAAAACCAAAATCTATTGTGACGTCTTTTTCAGGAAGTTCTATATATAGACGAAAAATACCTTCTTGAATAAAATAAATTTTATCTTCAATGTTTTGAGTTGTAATAATGAAATCCTTTTTTTTAAATTCTTTTTCTTGTAACTTAGAAGATATAAAAAGCCAATCTTCCTCTGAAATAGTTATTTTGGTATTGAGAATGTTTAATAAATTTTCCACTTTTTAAAGATACATTTTTTATGTAATATTCAAAATAATAATTGTATACATGACAAAAAATGCTATTTGTATGACAAAAAAGCGCATAAACAAGAGTGGTGCTATATTTGAAATATAAAATGCTAAATAATTTTATTAATTATGAAACGAATTATACGAGATCATCAATTTAAATTTTCAAAATCGGTAATCTTATTTCCTCTTTTTTTTGTTTTATTTCTTTGGGTTATATTTTTATATGAAAAAGCGTTTGGTCTTAATTTTCATCATTATGGAATATATCCAAGAACACAATTTGGATTGAAAGGGATTTTGTTTAGTTGGGCATTGCATAGTAATTTAGAACATATCACAAATAACTCTTTAGCTCTTTTAGTATTGTTGTTCTTTTTAAGACTATTTTACAACGAACAGGTTATTAGGATAATGGTTTTTGGAATTTTATTTTCTGGTTTGGGGACTTGGTTATTGGGCCGATCGAGTTATCATATTGGGGCAAGTGGATTAATTTACGTATTAGTTAGTTTTATCTTTTTTAAAGGAATATTTACAAAATACTTTCGTTTAATGGCAGTTTCATTTGTGGTAGTTTTGTTTTATGGTGGAATGATTTGGTATATGTTTCCCAATGCAGAGAAAGGTATTTCGTGGGAAGGACATTTAAGTGGTTTTTTAACTGGACTTTCAATGGCTTTAATTATGAAAACACCTCAGTTTGGCAAACCTGTTATTTACGATTGGCAAAGACCAGATTTTAATCCCGAGAATGATTCTTTTATGAGAAATTTTGATGATGAAGGAAATTTTAATCCGCCACTAAAACCAGATGAAACCATCAAAGAATACTTTACTTCTTCTTTAAAAGTTATTTATGAATTTATTGGATTAAAAAAGTAATGCAATAATCTTATTTTATTCTTTGTCTTACAGATTCATAAAGAAATGCACCACAGGCAACAGATACATTTAATGATTCAATCGTTCCAAACATAGGAAGTTTTGCTTTATGGTCTACAATCTTTAAAACAGAAGGGTTAACACCTCTATCTTCACTGCCCATAATAATAGCAGTTGGTGTTGTAAAGTTGATGTCGTAAATAGTGTTGTCTGTTTTTTCCGTTGCCGCTACGGTTTGAATTCCGCTAGCTTGTAAATAATAAATAGCGTCTTTAATATGTTCAACTTTGCAAATTGGAACATTGAAAACAGCACCAGCGCTAGTTTTAACGGTATCACCATTTACTGGAGCAGCACCTTGTTTTTGAATAATAATTCCATCTACGCCTGTACATTCTGCAGTTCTAATTATGGCTCCAAAATTTCTGGCATCAGATAACTGATCTAATATAAGAAAAAGTGGTGTTTTTTCAGAACTTGCAACTTGTTCAATAAGTGATTCCAATTCATAAAAAGAAACTGGAGATATTGTGGCAACTGCTCCTTGATGATTCTTAGATGTTAATCGGTTTAGTTTTTCTACTGGAACATATGAAAAGTTAATATTGTTTGTTTTCATAGTTTTCATCAATTCTTGCATAAGCTCTCCTTGATTTTCTTTTTGGATGAAAATTTTGTCAATTTCTTTTCCAGCTTGAATAGCTTCAATAATAGCTCTAATTCCAAATATTTGATTTTCCTTTTCCATTTTGCAAAGGTATAAAAAAACCACCTCGTATTGAGGTGGTTTTTTAATTTAAATTATATTTATATGTTTAGTTTACGTCCCAGAATATAGGAGTGTCTAATTCATCTCCACCTATTGCAGCTGATGCAGCTGAATAATTTGTTATGTTGATCGTTTGTTCTCTTAAAGGATAAGTATATCTTTTAGGAACATCTAGACCAGAATCTGCTGCAACATTCATAGCAGGAGCGTCATATTTTCTGTAAACAGACCATCCTTCAAAGCCTCTATTGTACATAGCTAACCAAAATTGAAAGCCAATTTTTTCTCTCCAAGTACCTGTAGCAGTTGTATAAGCTACAGATGGATTTAAAAGATAAGCAGAAGCATCAACTGTTGCAACTCCCCAATCTTCCATAGAAGCAGTAATACCATTGTTGTAGTGAGTTTCTGCAGTTCCTCCTACAGCATATCCTCTTTCTGCAGCTTCAGCTAAAAGGAATTCAATTTCTGAATAGTCCATTAATACTCCTCTAAAAGTAGGTTGGTGCATTAACTCACCAACATGTGTATAAGAAAAGAAAGAGTTATTGTCTCCATAAGGACCTCCAACATAGCTTCCAGTTCCTAAGTTATCATCAAAGTAGAAAGCTCTTCTAGGATCGGATAATGTGTTCATGTAATCAACAATCGTATTTGCAACAACAAAATCTTGTCTACCACTTTGAACTAAATCTACCCATAAAGGATTTGTGTTTGGTGTTGCTGCACCGTAAGAAAGTGTTACATTGTCAGAGTTTGATGCAATTAATCCAGCATTGTAAGCATCTTGAGCAGCAGTTTGAGAAAGTGTTGCTAATGATGAAACATCTGCTATTCTCATAGCTAATTTAAATTTTAAAGAATTAGCGAATTTAATCCATTGCCCTAAATCTCCATTAAAGATTAAATCTGCATCTTCAAAACCATTATCAGTTGCAGATGATAATTTTAGGATTGCAGCATCTATCCTAACTAATAAATCTTGATAGATAGTTTGTGCGTCATCATATGCTGGATTTTGGTTTTCTCTTCCTAACAATGCTTCAGAATAAGGAATATTTCCAAAAGTATCAACTAATTGTTGCCAAGTATATACTTCTAAAACTTCTATCATTCCTTTTTTTCCATCTGTATCTGTATCTGGTTTGTTTTTTGCGTCTTTAAGATCATATAAAACATTGGTAAACATTTCTGTCCAGTGATTTGATGGTATATTTCTTGTTGTAAGATCGTAATTCGATTCATCAATATACGTTGTTTCTGTCCAATATTGAGCAAACAAGCGATATACATTTGTATTCACATTGGTGCTCTCCATTTGATCGAAAAGATTTTTTGTAGCACCTGTGAACAATGTTCTTGAGGGTACATCTGGAGGATTGTTTTGATCCTTGTTTAAGCTGTCATAGGTCTCATCTGATGCACAACTTACAGCCAATGTACCTAAAAGTATTATTAAATATTTTTTCATAGTATTTTATTATTAGAATTCTAATTTTAAGCTAGCGCCAATTTCTCTTACTGATGGGTAAACACCAGATTGATAACCTTGAATATTACCAGCACTTAAACCAGCTTCAGGATCTGAATATGGTGTATTTTTATGGATTATCCATAAGTTTCTTCCTATAATAGAAAGCGTTAAGTTTTGTAATGATAAGCTTTCAGCAATTCTATTTGAAAATTTATAACCAAAAGTAACTTCTCTAAGTTTTACAAATGATGCATCATATACATGGGCTGCATTAGGAGTTCTAGCATATCCCCATGGGTTTGCATAGGTAGTTGCACTTGTTACAGTTGTATTTGGTGAACCATCAGCATTAACACCTTCTAAGATAACACCACCACCTGCTGAAAGAGGGTCACGAACTGGGTTGCCTAAATGGTTAGTTCCTGCTGTAAAGTCATATAATCCAGTAGCATATCCATACCATGTATCAAGAGAGAATACATCTCCACCTTTTTGAACATCAATTAAGAAGCTTAAATTAAAGTTTTTGTATTTTAAAATGTTTTTTACACCACCAGTCCAATCAGGATTTATATTTCCAATTACATTATTGTTTGTACTTGTTCTTGCATATTTACCAATCCATGCTGAAGAAGGCGCATCTGCTGCTGTATAAACCAAAGGTTGTCCATTTACATATACATAGTCACTACCTCTAATAACTCCGAATGGTTCTCCTAATGAAGCTCCTAATGAAATTCCTCCTTGAACATTTGCAAGTTGAATAAATTCGATGTCTTCAGCTAAGCGTGTTACTTTACTTTCATTTTTAGCAAAGTTTACTTTGATATCCCAAGAGAAATTGTCAGTTTTAATTGGAGTACCATTTAAAATTAATTCAATCCCTTTGTTTTCCATATCCGCACCATTTAACCATTGTCCAGTATACCCAGATCCTGCAGAAATATCAACTCTTGAAATTAAGTCTTTTGTTTTTCTGTTGTAATATGAAAAATCAAGTCCTAATCTGTTGTTAAAAGTGCTTAATTCTAAACCAACTTCAATATCTTTTGATCTTTCCGCTTTAAGATTTGGGTTATTTAAAGTTGGTGAATTAGAAGCTGAACCTTGACCACTTATAGGTGGAACTAAGTTGTAAGTGTCATAAACTTGGTAAGGGTCTGTGTCATTACCTACTTCTGCATAGTTTGCTCTAATTTTTCCAAAGTTTAACCAATCCTGTTTAAGTATGTTTGAGAAAACAATACTAGTTGAAACAGATGGGTAAAAATATGAGTTATTGTCAACAGGTAGTGCAGAAGATCTGTCTCTTCTACCAGTTACATCTAGATAATAAGTTCCTTGATAACCTAATCCAATTTTACCAAATAAACCATCTACTTTTTTAGTGTAATCTATTTTGTTGTAATCGTCTGATGTAAGAGGGTTAACAGAATTTGCTAAAGTGAATATTCCAGCAAGACCTAAACCGCCATTTGTTTGTGCTGCTAATGAATTTAATTTATTAACTCTAATGTTTAAACCAACTAAGCCATCTAAGCTTAAGTCTTCAGTAATATTATGATTAAATGTACCCATTAAGTCATAATTTATCTCAGAAGTTTTTCTGTTTGTAACAGCATACAAAGGAACATCTACTGAACCTACATCAATTCTTTCTTCTCTAATTTCAGAGTAGGTGTCGTATGCAAATCTTCCCATTAAACTAAACCAACTAGTTACTTTTTGATTTAATGTGAAGTTACCCATATATCGATCTCTGCTGTCATCTTGATAGTTTTTGTATAATGTCCAGTAAACGTTATCTGTATATGCTGGTTTTGTATTTGATACAGATGTTGCATTCCAAGTTATATTTTGTCCAGTACTAAAGAAAGCATCCTTTTGTTGTTGGATATCCACATTAGTTTGGAACCATTGACGAAATGCTTGCATTGGATTTTTTGAGTCATATCCTGTTCCATTTCTTCCTTGTCCTTTAGTGTTGATATATGAAAAATCAACAGAACCAGTTAAATTATCTGAGAAGTTTGTTGAACCCGAAAAGGTAATATTATTTCTTTTTATTTGGCTGTTAGGAACTACACCTTCTTGTATTTTATTTGTATAACCTAATCTGAACGAACTTTTATCATCACTTTTACCAAACGAAATTGAGTTTGTGTAAGTTAATGCGGTTTTGAATAAGCTATTTGGAGTATTTTTAGCAGCAACCCAAGGAGTTGCTTGTAAATAGCCTGGTAATTCTGGGTATATAGAAGTCCATTGGTACACGTTTAAATTTGGATCAAAAGCCGCTCCGTAAGATGCGTCTTCTCTAAATGGTACAATTAAATCATCAGTACTGTCCCCATTAATATCAAAATAATCAAAATATCCTGATGGGTCATCATAATAAGGTCCGTAACCAGCTCCATATTTGTCTTGATATTTAGGTAATGTTTCTTTGTCAACTGTTCCAGCTGTTATAGAACTTGTAAAGGATACGCCTATTCCTTTTCCTTTTTTTCCTTTTTTAGTCGTTATAATGATAGCACCATTACTGGCTCTTGAACCGTAAAGAGCAGTTGCTGCAGCACCTTTTAAAACGTTTAATGATTCAATGTCGTCTGGGTTGATATCCATAGCAGCATTACCATAATCGTAACCGCCTCTACCTGCTGTTTGGCCAGTACTATTGTTTGTGTTGTTTATTACTGGTGTTCCATCGATAACAATCAGTGCTTGGTTGCTTCCGCTAATTGAGTTGTAACCTCTTACAACAATATTACTAGAACCTCCCATAGTTCCAGAAGCTTGAATGTCAAGACCAGCAACTTCTCCAGAAAGCGCATCTGCAAAATTGGTAACAGGTGTGTCAGCTACGTCGTCTCCTTTTACCTCCTGAGTGGCATAACCAAGAGCTTTTTTCTCTCTTTTGATACCTAAAGCAGTAACAACAACACCTTCAAGAGTAGTTACGTCTTCAAGCATTGTGACTCTTAAAGTATTGGAATTAACAATAACTTCTTGAGTTTTCATACTTACATAACTAAAAACAAGCGTTGATCCTTGTCTTACGTCAATTTTAAAATTACCATCAAAATCGGTTTGTGTACCATTTCCTGTACCTTTCTCTTGAATGGCAACACTAGGAAGTGGAAGTCCGTTTTGATCTACAACTGTTCCAGAAACAGTTTTTACTTGGGCAAAAATCATTTGCCCTAACATTACTACTAATACAGTTAGTAATACGTTAAATTTAGATCTCATAAATGTTAATTTGAATTAGTTGCCCAAAATTCAAAAAAAAAAGTTTCTAATCCTAATAAAATTTAATCTTTTTTTAACATTTAACATTATAAATCTTAAAAAATTGCTTTATAACTAATTTGAATTATCGAATTGGAGAGTTTAATGTTTTGATTTTGGTTGGTTCCATTAGAATATATAAAATGAAAGAGACCATTGTTTGTTAATAATTCAAAACCAACGCCAATTCCTAATAACTTGTTTTGTTTCTTTATCGATTTGTCTTCTGTATAGCCATAGTCTAAAATTGTATGAAGAGATAAATTTGATGTAACTAAGTATTTGTATTCCGACATTATCCCTGAAAAAAAATTAGCTTGAAGAGAGTTTTCTCGAAAGCCTCTTATAGAATTGATGCCTCCAAATCGATATAGTTCATTTGTTAGGTAATCGTTGCTGTTTAAGTAATAAGTGTGGTTTTTTAATAATAATTTATTTTTTTTATTTAAATCGATAAGATGGCTTATCTCGAATTGAGAAAAAAATTGTTTACTCTTATTGTTGTTATTATTTCTGTGTCCTAAGCCACTTTTGATAGATATGTTGGTTTTTTCAGGTAAGAATAGGTTTGATTCGTTTTTTTTTGAGTATTTGTAGGTAACGGTGAAAAATTGATTCTCAAAATTTTGAAGGCTTTCGGTGTTTGTGTTTTGAATGTCTACTGAACTGGTTTTTTGAAAACCTATAAATGTTTTTTGATTAAATGAAAAATAGTAACCTGCATTTAAATCTATTTTTGTATTTTGGAATGTGCTGTCTTGTTTGAAAATGTTTAATTCTGACTGAATCCCAAACGATGACTTAAAAATATAAGGTAATTCTGTTTCTAGATTAAACATGGTTTCTTGGTTGCCGTTATTTTTCCAAAATAGCTTAAATTTTTCACCTGAGTTTAATGCATTAACTAGTAAAAGATCTAAGTAGCCGTTAAAGACTAGTTTTTCTTCATTGTCATTTGCAAAGCCAATAAAACCATCAAATTTATTTGGTTTGGATTTGTTGATATAAGCGTAAATTTTTGTGCTGTTTTCAGTAAATAGTATTTCAGGGTATTTTATTTGCGATACAAAGGGTAGGTTGTTGAGTTGATTGTAGATTTTTGAAACTTCTTGTTGGTTGAATGTTTTGTTTTTTATGGAGTTGTTAAGGTGTTTTTTTATATTTTTTGGGAAATTGTCATATCCAAGTATAACTAATTCATCTGTCTTTCTTTGTTTATTAAGTTTTGTCTCTAATTGGCAAAGTAAATAATGAGAGTTTTTTTTATGGTTGATGAGTTTGATTTTGGCTAATGGGTAGCCTTTTGTTTCAAGTGTTTTAAGTTGGTTTGTTATCCATTGTTCTGTTTCTTGAAAAGGGATTTTTAATGTGTCGTTTGTAAGGGATAAAAGTTTTAGGGTTTCTTTGTTAGTGTTTAATGTTGAAATTTTTACAAATACTGTCTTTTTTCCTAGATAATAAAGAAAATTAAAAGTACTGTCATTTATTTTTTTTTCCTCTTTAGTTATGAATTCTAAATATCCAGATTTAATTAAGATGGAATCAATCTTTTTTTTCTCAACTATAATTGACGCTAGATTAATGTGTTTTTTTTTGTAAGTAATACTGTCGATTGTTTTTGATTCAGTAGGGGTTGTTCCGTTGATTTCTAAATAGAAGTTTTGACTTGTTGATGTCAAAAAGTAAAATAAAAACAATATGGTTGTTATTTTTTTCATTGGTGTAAAGTAACGCAAAAATGGAAAATAAATTTCATTCTTTATGTGTATTCTATTTTTTTTAAATATTTTGGTATTTAGTGATTGTGATGTTTAGTAATGGTTAAGTAATATTTAATAAGCTTGAAAATAAATAAATTAGATTTGTTTTGTAAAAAATAATAATTACATTTGCACCCCCTTAAATAGTGTTGAGGGATTAATATTAGTAATTTTATAAACAATTATGCCAACAATTCAACAATTAGTAAGAACTGGAAGAGCCAAAATAACTAAGAAGAGTAAATCGGCTGCTTTAGATTCTTGTCCTCAAAGAAGAGGGGTTTGTACGCGTGTTTATACTACAACGCCAAAAAAACCAAACTCGGCAATGCGTAAAGTTGCCCGTGTTCGTTTAACAAATGGTAATGAGGTAAATGCTTACATTCCTGGAGAAGGACACAATCTACAAGAGCACTCGATAGTATTAGTTAGAGGTGGAAGAGTAAAAGATTTACCAGGTGTACGTTACCACATCGTTCGTGGTGCATTAGATACTGCTGGTGTAGCAGGTAGAACACAACGTAGATCTAAGTATGGAGCGAAACGTCCAAAACCAGGACAAGCAGCTGCAACAACTGGAAAGAAAAAGTAATTTAAATCTTTTAAAGAAAAGACATGAGAAAAAGACAGGCTAAAAAGAGACCTCTTTTACCAGATCCTAAGTTTAACGATCAGTTAGTAACTCGTTTCGTAAACAATTTAATGTGGGATGGTAAGAAATCAACAGCTTTTAAAGTTTTTTATGATGCATTAGATATTGTAGAAACTAAAAAGCAAGATGCAGAGAAAACTGCTTTAGAAATATGGAAAGATGCATTAACAAATGTTATGCCTCACGTAGAAGTGCGTTCGCGTAGAGTGGGTGGAGCTACATTCCAAATTCCTATGCAAATTCGTCCAGACAGAAAAATTTCTTATTCTATGAAGTGGATGATTTTATATGCAAGAAAAAGAAATGAAAAATCAATGGCTAGTAAGTTGGCTTCTGAAATTTTAGCTGCTGCTAAAGAAGAAGGTGCTGCTGTTAAGAAAAGAATGGATACTCATAAAATGGCGGAAGCGAATAAAGCTTTCTCTCACTTTAGATTTTAATTCATAAAATAATAGAAATGGCTAGAGATTTAAAATTTACAAGAAATATAGGAATTGCGGCTCATATTGATGCTGGTAAAACAACAACAACTGAGCGTATTCTTTTTTACACAGGGAAATCACATAAAATTGGAGAAGTGCATGATGGTGCTGCTACAATGGACTGGATGGCTCAAGAGCAAGAGAGAGGTATTACCATTACTTCGGCTGCAACAACTTGTGAGTGGAATTTTCCAACTCAACAAGGGAAATTGCTACCAGATTCTCAAGCATATCACTTTAATATTATTGATACTCCAGGACACGTTGATTTTACTGTAGAGGTAAATAGATCCTTACGTGTTTTGGATGGTTTGGTTTTCTTATTTAGTGCGGTAGATGGTGTAGAGCCACAGTCTGAAACTAACTGGAGATTAGCAGATCAATATAGAGTGCCTCGTATGGGGTTTGTTAATAAGATGGATCGTCAAGGTTCTAACTTTTTAGCTGTTTGTCAACAGGTAAAAGATATGTTGAAATCTAATGCTGTTGCGATTACATTACCAATTGGTGAAGAAGCTGATTTTAGAGGAGTGGTGGATTTGGTTAAGAATCAAGCTATAGTATGGCATGATGAAACTCAAGGTGCTACTTTTGATATTATTGATATTCCTGCAGATATGGTAGATGATGTTAAAAAGTATCGTTCTATCTTAATTGAAGAAATTGCTACATATGACGAAAATCTTTTAGATAAGTATATGGAGGATGAAAATTCAATTACTGAAGAAGAAATTAATACAGCTTTACGTGCTGCAACTATTGATATGGCTATCATTCCTATGATTGCTGGTTCTTCTTTTAAAAATAAAGGAGTTCAATTCATGTTAGATGCTGTTTGTAAATATTTGCCATCTCCTTTAGATAAGGAAGGTATTGAAGGTATTCATCCTGATGATGCTGATTTGTTAGAAGAAGATCAAAAGAAAATATTACGTCGTCCTGATCCAAAAGAGCCTTTTGCTGCTCTTGCATTTAAAATTGCTACAGATCCTTATGTAGGTCGTTTAGCTTTTTTCCGTGCTTATTCTGGACGTTTAGATGCGGGTTCATATATCTTAAATACTCGTTCAGGTAATAAAGAGCGTATTTCTCGTATTTACCAAATGCATGCTAATAAACAAAATCCAATTGAATTTATTGAAGCTGGAGATATTGGAGCTGCTGTAGGATTTAAAGATATCAAGACTGGAGATACAATGTGTGATGAAAAACACCCAATTATTCTTGAGTCAATGAAATTCCCTGATCCAGTAATTGGTATTGCGATTGAGCCAAAAACGAAAGCAGATGTTGATAAAATGGGTATGGCTTTAGCGAAATTAGCTGAAGAAGATCCAACGTTTACAGTAAGAACTGATGAGGCTTCTGGTCAAACAATTATTTCTGGTATGGGTGAGCTTCACTTAGATATCCTGGTAGATCGTATGAAGCGTGAGTTTAAAGTAGAGGTTAATCAAGGGGAGCCGCAAGTAGAGTATAAGGAAGCTTTTACTAAGTCTGCGCAACATAGAGAAGTTTATAAAAAACAATCTGGAGGTCGTGGTAAATTTGGTGATATCGTTTTCAGATTAGAACCTGCTGATGAAGTTGATGGTAAGCCAGCAATGGGATTACAATTTATCAATGAAGTTAAAGGTGGTAACGTGCCTAAAGAATATATTCCTGCAGTTGAAAAAGGATTTAGAGAGGCTATGAAGTCTGGTCCTTTAGCTGGATATGCTGTTGATAGTTTAAAGGTAACTTTGTTAGATGGATCTTTCCACCCAGTAGATTCTGATGCGCTTTCTTTTGAATTAGCAGCAAAATTAGGTTATAAAGAAGTGGCAAAAGCTGCTGGCGCTGTTATTCTTGAACCTATTATGAAGATCGAAGTTATTACTCCAGAGGAAAATATGGGTGATATCGTAGGTGATTTAAATAGAAGAAGAGGTCAAGTAAATAACATGGGTGATAGATCAGGTGCAAAAACTATTAAAGCAGATGTGCCTTTATCTGAAATGTTTGGATATGTTACAACTTTGAGAACTTTGTCTTCTGGTAGAGCAACATCTACAATGGAGTTTTCTCATTATGCTGAAACGCCATCTAATATTTCGGAAGAAGTAATTAAAAAAGCAAAAGGTAACGCTTAATTCTTAAGAAAATGAGTCAAAAAATCAGAATAAAATTAAAATCATACGATCATAATTTAGTGGATAAATCTGCTGAAAAAATCGTTAAGACTGTAAAAAGTACTGGTGCTGTAGTGACTGGTCCAATTCCATTACCTACTAATAAAAAAATCTTTACTGTTTTACGTTCTCCGCACGTTAATAAGAAGTCTAGAGAGCAATTTGAATTAAGTTCTTACAAGAGATTGTTAGATATTTATAGTTCATCTTCAAAAACTATTGACGCTTTAATGAAATTAGAATTACCTAGTGGAGTTGAAGTAGAAATTAAAGTGTAAGTTTTTGATTTTCTAGTAAAATATTTTAAAAGACCGTTAGTGTTTATAATAATGCTACGGTTTTTTTAATGAGCATAATTAGCCTTTTTTTGAAAAAAAAGAAGGTAACTAATTATTTTTGCGATAATTAAAAAATAATTATATATTTGCACCCTCAAAATGAGGATGTGTACATATATGTATATAGTGTAATCATAGTTTAATTAATTAATTAGTTTTATATGTCTGGGTTAATCGGAAGAAAAATTGGCATGACTAGTATCTTTGATGAGAACGGGAAAAATATTCCTTGTACTGTTATAGAGGCGGGTCCATGCGTTATTACCCAAGTCAGAACCAATGAGGTTGACGGGTATAGTGCTCTTCAGCTTGGTTTCGATGACAAAACTGAAAAGCATTCTGTAAAAGCTGAAGAAGGTCACTTCAAAAAAGCAGGTACTGTTGCTAAGAAGAAAGTTGTTGAATTCAAGTACTTTGAAGAAGAATACAAGTTAGGAGAAGTGCTAACTGTAGATTTGTTTAATGAAGGAGAATTTGTAGATGTTCAAGGTGTTTCTAAAGGTAAAGGTTTTCAAGGAGTTGTAAAACGCCACGGTTTTGGTGGTGTTGGTCAGTCAACTCATGGTCAACATAACCGTTTGAGAGCTCCTGGGTCAGTTGGTGCATCTTCTTATCCTTCAAGAGTATTTAAAGGAATGAGAATGGCTGGTAGAATGGGTGGTGAGAATGTTACAGTTCAAAACCTTAAAGTTTTAAAAGTTGTTGCTGATAAAAATCTTTTAGTTGTTAAAGGATGTGTTCCAGGACATAAAAACTCTTATGTAATCATTCAGAAATAATGGAAGTAAAAGTATTAGATATCAACGGAAAAGATACTGGGAGAAAAGTTCAACTTTCTGATTCGGTATTCGCAATAGAGCCAAATAATCATGCTGTATATCTTGATGTAAAACAGTATTTAGCAAATCAAAGACAAGGTACGCACAAGTCTAAAGAAAGAGCTGAAGTAACTGGAAGTACTCGTAAGATTAAAAAGCAAAAAGGAACAGGTACGGCTCGTGCAGGTAGTGCTAAAAACCCTTTGTTTAAAGGAGGAGGTACTGTTTTTGGACCTAGACCAAGAAATTATTCTTTTAAATTGAATAAAAATTTGAAAAGATTGGCTAGAAAATCTGCTCTTTCTTTAAAAGCGAAAGAATCAAATTTAATAGTTTTAGAAGACTTTAATTTTGAAACGCCAAATACTAAAAATTTCATTAATGTATTGAAAGCTTTAGGGTTAGATAATAAAAAATCTTTATTTGTGTTGGGTGATTCAAATAAAAATGTATATTTGTCGTCACGAAATTTAAAGACGTCATCAGTAGTAACTTCTTCAGAATTAAGCACTTATGGTATTTTGAATGCTAATAATTTAGTTGTTTTAGAAGGTGCTTTAAGCGGAATTGAAGATAATTTAAGTAAATAATTAAGGTTATGAGTATCATTATTAAGCCTATTATAACTGAAAAAATAACTAAAGATGGTGAGATTTTTAACCGTTTTGGTTTTGTAGTTGATAAAAAAGCTAATAAAATTCAAATTAAAAATGCTGTTGAAGCGGCATATGGAGTGAATGTTGTTGGTGTTAATACAATGAACTATAGAGCTGATAGATCGGTAAAGTACACTAAAAGTGGTTTGATCAGTGGAAAAACTAATGCTTATAAAAAAGCAGTTGTTCAAGTACAAGAAGGAGAAACAATAGATTTTTATACTAATATCTAATAGAAAATGTCAGTTAGAAAATTAAAACCTATTACCCCAGGTCAGCGTTTTAGAGTTGTAAATAGCTTTGACACTATTACAACTGATAAGCCGGAGCGTTCTTTAATCGCACCGAAAAAAAACTCTGGAGGTAGAAATAGTCAAGGAAAAATGACCATGCGTTATATAGGTGGTGGTCATAAACAAAAGTATCGTATTATAGATTTTAAAAGAACAAAAGTTGGTGTTCCAGCTACTGTTAAAACTATAGAATATGATCCAAATCGTTCAGCTTTTATTTCATTATTAGCATATGCTGATGGAGCTAAAACTTATGTTATTGCTCAAAATGGTTTGCAAGTTGGACAAACTGTAGTTTCTGGACCAGATGCATCTCCAGAAATTGGAAATACTTTACCTTTAAGTAAAATTCCTTTAGGAACGGTTATTTCTTGTATCGAGTTAAGACCAGGTCAAGGAGCTGTTATTGCTCGTTCTGCAGGTACTTTTGCTCAATTAATGGCAAGAGATGGAAAATATGCTACTATAAAAATGCCTTCTGGAGAAACAAGATTAATTTTATTGACTTGTTCGGCTACAATCGGAGCTGTGTCAAACTCTGATCATCAGTTAGTTGTTTCTGGAAAAGCTGGTAGATCTAGATGGTTAGGTAGAAGACCAAGAACAAGACCTGTTGCAATGAATCCAGTTGATCACCCAATGGGAGGTGGTGAAGGACGTTCGTCAGGAGGACATCCTCGTTCAAGAAAAGGTTTACCTGCTAAGGGTTATAGAACTCGTTCTAAGGTTAACCCAAGTAATAAGTATATTGTAGAACGTAGAAAGAAATAATTAGATACACATGGCACGTTCATTAAAAAAAGGACCTTATGTTCACTATAAATTAGAGAAAAAAGTTCAAGAAAATATAGAGAAAGATAATAAAGCTGTAATTAAGACTTGGTCTAGAGCTTCAATGATTACTCCAGATTTTGTTGGTCAAACTATTGCAGTGCATAATGGTCGTCAATTTGTACCTGTTTACGTAACAGAAAACATGGTAGGGCATAAATTAGGGGAATTTTCGCCAACTAGATCTTTTAGAGGTCATGCTGGTGCAAAAAATAAAGGTAAAAAATAATAAGAAGCTATGGGAGTTCGTAAAAGAGAAAGAGCAGAGCAGATTAAAGAGGCAAAGTCACAAGTGGCTTTTGCTAAATTAAATAACTGCCCTACTTCACCAAGAAAAATGCGTATTGTAGCAGATTTAGTTAGAGGTCAGAAAGTAGAATTAGCTCTTAATATATTAAGATTTAATAGTAAAGAAGCTTCAAGAAAATTAGAGAAGTTATTGTTATCTGCAATAAATAATTTTGAGCAGAAAAATACTGAAACTAGTGTAGAAGAAGCAGGCTTATTTGTTAAAGAGATCAGAGTGGATGGTGGAATGATGTTGAAAAGATTACGTCCAGCACCACAGGGTCGTGCACACAGAATTAGAAAACGCTCAAATCACGTAACAATCGTGTTGGGTTCAAACAATAACACACAAAGCAATTAATAAACAGTATGGGACAAAAGACAAATCCAATCGGAAATAGACTTGGTATCATCAGAGGATGGGACTCAAACTGGTATGGAGGAAATGATTATGGTGATAAGATCGCTGAAGATTTTAAAATCAGAAAATATATCCATGCGCGTTTATCAAAAGCGAGTGTATCTAAAGTAATTATAGAAAGAACTTTAAAACTTGTAACCGTTACTATCACTACTGCTAGACCTGGTATCATAATCGGAAAAGGTGGTCAAGAGGTAGACAAGTTAAAAGAAGAGCTTAAAAAAATTACAGACAAGGAAATTCAAATCAATATTTTTGAAATTAAACGTCCTGAGTTAGATGCTTATTTAGTAGCTAACAGCATTGCTCGTCAAATTGAAAGCAGAATTTCTTATAGAAGAGCTATCAAAATGGCGATTGCGGCTGCAATGAGAATGAATGCTGAAGGGATTAAAGTTTTAATTTCTGGTCGTTTAAACGGAGCTGAAATGGCACGTTCTGAAGGATTTAAAGATGGTCGAATTCCTTTGTCAACTTTCAGAGCTGATATTGATTATGCATTAGCTGAAGCTCATACTACTTATGGTAGAATGGGGATCAAAGTATGGATAATGAAAGGAGAGGTTTACGGGAAAAGAGATCTTTCTCCGTTAGTAGGTATGGATAAACAAAAATCTAAATCTGCAGGATCTACTGGAAAAGGTAAGCCAAACGGTAATTCACGCAAAAGAAAGTAATTTTAAACTAAAGAAAAATGTTACAGCCTAAAAGAACAAAATACCGCAAGGTACAGAAAGGTAAAATGAAAGGTGTTTCTCAAAGAGGACACGAACTTTCTAATGGAATGTTTGGAATTAAATCTTTAGATTCAACCTTTATTACTTCTCGTCAAATTGAAGCTGCACGTATTGCTGCAACTCGTTTTATGAAAAGAGAGGGTCAATTATGGATTAAAATTTTCCCAGATAAGCCAATTACTAAGAAACCTCTTGAAGTACGTATGGGTAAAGGTAAAGGTGCAGTTGAATATTGGGCTGCAGTTGTGAAACCTGGAAGAATTATGTTTGAAGTTGGAGGAGTTCCTCTATCAGTTGCAAAAGAGGCGCTGCGTCTTGCTGCTCAAAAACTTCCAGTTAAAACTAAGTTTGTCGTTGCTAGAGATTTCGAAGCATAATCAAAAATTATTATGAAACAATCAGAGATAAATAATCTATCTGCAGCTGAGTTACAACAAAGACTTAGTGAATTAAAGAGAAGATACAGTGAGCTAAAAACTGCTCATACTATTTCTCCTATTGAAAATCCTCTTCAAATTAGAACTATTAGAAGAGAAGTTGCTAGAGTGGCAACTGAAATAACTAAAAGAGAGTTACAATAATTGTATTCTGCTGAAAGATGGAAAAAAGAAATTTAAGAAAAGAAAGAGTTGGTGTAGTTACTAGCAACAAAATGGAGAAATCTATTGTTGTTTCTGAAACTAGAAAAGTAAAACACCCTTTATACGGTAAGTTCGTGTTAAAAACAAAAAAATATGTTGCACACGACGAAACGAATGACTGTAACATTGGAGATACAGTAAGGATCATGGAAACAAGACCTTTAAGTAAATCTAAATGTTGGAGATTAGTTGAAATCATTGAAAGAGCTAAGTAAACCATGGTACAACAAGAATCAAGATTAAAAGTAGCAGATAACACGGGAGCTAAAGAAGTTTTAACTATTCGTGTTTTAGGAGGAACGAAACGTCGTTATGCCTCTGTAGGAGATAAGATTGTAGTTTCAATTAAAGATGCAACTCCTAACGGAAACGTAAAAAAAGGAGCTGTATCGACTGCAGTTGTTGTACGTACTAAAAAAGAAGTGAGAAGAGCTGATGGATCTTACATCCGTTTTGACGATAACGCATGTGTGTTGTTAAACGCTGCAGGAGAAATGAGAGGAACTCGTGTTTTTGGTCCAGTTGCAAGAGAACTTCGTGAAAAACAATTCATGAAAATTGTATCATTAGCACCAGAGGTGCTTTAATTCTAAAAATGATGGCAAAGCTAAAAATTAAATCAGGAGACGTAGTAAAAGTAATTGCTGGTGACCACAAAGGTTCAGAAGGTACTGTGTTACGAGTTATCCGTGACAAAAATAAAGCGGTAGTTGAAGGAGTGAACATGGTTTCTAAACACACAAAGCCAAGTGCAAAAAACCCTCAAGGTGGTATCGTTAAGAAAGAAGCTCCTATTCATATTTCTAATTTATCTTTAATTGATCCGAAATCAAAATCAGTTACTAAGGTAGGTTTTAAAGTTGAAGGAGATAAGAAAGTAAGAGTTTCAAAAAAATCTAATCAAGTATTATAGTAATGGCTTATATACCTAGATTAAAAGAAGAATATAAGAGTAGAATAATTGCTGCTCTTAGAGAAGAGTTCGGTTACAAAAATGTAATGCAAGTTCCTAAACTTGAGAAAATTGTTGTAAGCCGTGGAGTTGGTGCTGCAGTATCTGATAAAAAATTAGTAGACTATGCAGTAGAAGAAATAACAAAAATCACTGGTCAAAAAGCAGTGGCTACAATTTCTAAAAAGGATGTCGCGTCTTTTAAATTAAGAAAAGGTATGCCGATTGGTGCTAAAGTAACTTTACGTGGCGAAAGAATGTATGAGTTTTTAGATAGACTAATTACTTCTTCATTACCTCGTGTAAGAGATTTTGGTGGTATTAAATCAACTGGATTTGACGGTAGAGGTAATTATAACTTAGGGGTTTTAGAACAAATCATTTTCCCAGAAATTGATATTGATAAAGTAAATAAAATTGCTGGTTTTGATATTACGTTTGTAACTTCTGCTAATACAGATAAAGAAGCAAAATCATTATTGTCAGAACTAGGTTTACCTTTTAAAAAGAATTAAGACATGGCAAAAGAATCAATGAAAGCCCGTGAGGCGAAAAGAGAAGCTTTAGTAGCTAAATATGCTGAAAAAAGAAAAGCTTTAAAAGAAGCTGGAGATTACGAGGCATTACAAAAATTACCAAAGAATGCTTCTCCTGTTCGTTTACACAATCGTTGTAAGTTAACTGGAAGACCAAGAGGTTATATGCGTCAATTTGGAATTTCTCGTGTAACTTTCCGTGAAATGGCAAATCAAGGATTAATTCCAGGTGTTAAAAAAGCATCTTGGTAATATCGCAATTTTTTTATACTTTTGCAATCCAAAAAATAATTTTAATTGGTTACAGGTTCATTTGGTGAGTACCTTATGAAAACCGTAACCGCAAATTTATACATATGTATACAGATCCAATTGCAGATTTTCTTACAAGAATTAGAAATGCTGTTAGAGCGAATCACAAGATTGTTGAAATTCCAGCTTCTAACTTGAAAAAAGAAATCACAAAAATTTTATTCGATCAAGGGTATATCTTAAGTTACAAATTTGATGATAGTTCTGTTCAAGGAACAATCAAAATTGCACTTAAGTATGATAAAGAAACGAAAGAGTCTGTTATCAAAGATATCCAAAGAATTAGTAAACCAGGTTTACGTAAATATGCTGGCTCTACTAAATTACCTAGAATTTTAAACGGTTTAGGAGTTGCAATAGTTTCAACTTCAAAAGGTGTTATGACTGGTAAACAAGCTAAACAGCTTAATGTTGGTGGAGAAGTAATTTGTTACGTATATTAATATTAAAGACGAAGGAATGTCAAGAATAGGTAAAAATCCAGTTGCAATTCCAGCAGGAGTAACCGTAGAGGTAAAAGATGCTGTAATTACAGTTAAAGGAAAATTAGGCGAGCTTTCTCAGGAATTTTCTGATGTTACAGTAAAAGTTGAAGATAACCAGGTTATCGTAGAGCGTTCATCAGATCAAAAGAATGAGAGAGCGAAACATGGACTTTATCGTGCTCTTATCAATAATATGATTGTAGGGGTTTCAGAAGGGTTTACTAAACAATTAGAGCTTGTAGGAGTAGGGTACAGAGCATCAAATCAAGGACAAAGACTTGATTTAGCGGTAGGGTTTTCTCATAACATTGTTATGGAAATTGTTCCTGAAGTTACAGTTGAAACCATCTCTGAAAAAGGTAAAAATCCAATAGTAAAATTATCATCATTTGACAAACAATTATTAGGCCAAGTATCTGCTAAAATCAGAGCTTTCCGTAAACCAGAACCTTATAAAGGAAAAGGTATTAAGTTTGTAGGTGAAGTATTAAGAAGAAAAGCAGGTAAATCAGCTTAAAAATTAAGACTATGTCATTAACAAAAACTGAAAGAAGACAAAGAATAAAATTCAGAATTAGAAAAGTTGTAAGCGGAACTGCTTCTCAACCTAGACTTTCTGTATTTAGATCTAATAAAGAAATCTATGCTCAAATCATAGATGATGTTAACGGTGTTACACTAGTTGCTGCTTCTTCTCGTGATAAAGAAGTAACTAAAGGTACAAATGTTGAAACTGCAAATGCAGTTGGGAAATTAGTAGCTGAAAGAGCTCTTAAAGCTGGAATAAATACTATCACTTTTGATAGAGGTGGATATTTATATCATGGTCGTGTTAAATCATTAGCAGAAGGAGCTAGAGAAGCTGGACTTAAATTCTAAGAAATTATGTATCAAAAATATAAAAACGTAGAACTAGTAAAACCAAGTGGTCTTGAATTAAAAGATCGTTTGGTTAGTGTAAACCGTGTAACAAAAGTTACTAAAGGAGGTAGAGCATTTGGGTTTTCAGCTATTGTTGTAGTTGGCGATGAAAATGGTGTTGTTGGTCACGGATTAGGTAAATCTAAAGATGTTTCTGAGGCTATTGCTAAAGCAGTAGAAGATGCAAAGAAAAATTTAGTTAGAATACCTTTGAACAGTGCAACTGTGCCTCATGAACAAAAAGGGAAATTTGGTGGAGCTAGAGTATTTTTAATGCCTGCTTCTCATGGTACTGGAGTTATTGCTGGTGGTGCTGTGCGTGCGGTATTAGAGTCTGTAGGAGTGCATGATGTATTGTCGAAATCTCAAGGTTCTTCAAACCCTCATAACGTTGTTAAAGCTACTTTTGATGCTTTATTACAAATGAGAAGTGCTTTAACTGTTGCTAAACAAAGAGGTATTTCTTTAGAAAAAGTATTTAAAAGTTAAAAATTCAAGGAAAAATGGCAAAAATTTTAGTAAAACAAGTTAAAAGCAAAATCAATTGTCCTGAAACTCAAAAAAGAACTTTATTGTCTTTAGGGTTAAGAAAATTAGGACAAGTTGTTGAGCATGACGCAAGTCCTGCAGTCCTTGGAATGGTAAATAAAGTTAAACACTTAGTTTCTGTAGAAGAAACTAAATAATAATATTCGTTATGAATTTAAGTAACTTACAACCAGCTGAAGGTTCAGTTCACAACCAAAATAAAAGAGTAGGTAGAGGAGAAGGTTCTGGTAAAGGCGGAACAGCCGCTAGAGGACATAAAGGAGCAAAATCTCGTTCTGGATATTCTAAGAAAATTGGTTTTGAAGGTGGTCAAATGCCACTTCAGAGACGTGTGCCTAAGTTTGGATTTAAAAATATTAATAGAGTTGAATATCAAGGTATCAATCTGGATACTATTCAATCTTTAGTGGATAATGGTATTGTTACTGATACTTTAGATTTATCAGTAATGATTGATAGTCGTTTGGCTACAAAAAATAGCTTAGTAAAGATTTTAGGTAGAGGTGAGCTAAAAGCTAAACTTAAAGTAAGTGCTCACAAATTTACTGCTACTGCAAAAGCGGCTATTGAAGCTGCTGGTGGAGAAGCTGTAACTTTATAATCCTTTTAGTAAAATGAAGAAATTTATAGATTCTTTAGTCAATGCTTGGAAAATAGAAGAGTTAAAAAATAGAATTTTATTAACTTTAGGAATGTTATTAGTGTACCGTTTTGGTGCTCAGGTAACACTTCCTGGTATTGATGCTACTAAATTAGGAAATCTTACTAATCAAACTGATCAAGGTATTGGATGGTTAATCAATGTATTTACAGGGGGCGCGTTTTCGCAGGCCTCTGTATTTGCATTAGGTATCATGCCATATATTTCGGCATCTATTGTGGTTCAGTTAATGGGTATTGCAATACCTTATTTGCAAAAATTACAAAAGGATGGTGAAAGTGGAAGAAAAAAAATCAACCAAATTACAAGATGGCTTACTATCTTGATAACTTTAGTTCAAGGTCCAGGGTATATTTATAATTTATATAAAACTTTACCAGCGGATGCTTTTCTATTAGGATTTACATCTTTTTCTTTCCTTTTTTCATCAGTATTAATCCTTGTTACAGGTACAATTTTTGCTATGTGGCTTGGAGAGAAAATTACTGATAAAGGTATTGGAAATGGTATTTCTTTGTTAATTATGGTTGGTATTATTGCAAGAATGCCTCAGGCTTTTATTCAAGAAATTAGTTCTAGAACAATACAAGCAAATGGGGGTATTATGATGATTGTTCTTGAAATAGTGTTGTGGTTTATAATTATTATAGCTTGTATATTACTTGTTATGGCTGTAAGAAAAATTCCAGTTCAATACGCAAGAAGAACTGTTTCTGGAGATTTTGAACAAGATATGATGGGATCTAGACAGTTTATACCTTTAAAGTTAAACGCTTCTGGAGTTATGCCTATTATATTTGCGCAAGCTATCATGTTTATACCTGCTGCTGTATCAGGATTATCGCAATCTGATACTGCTCAATCATTAGCTGGTATGTTTAATAACCCATTTGGTTTAGTTTATAATATTGTATTTGCTTTGTTAATCGTTATTTTTACGTATTTTTACACCGCAATTACTGTTCCAACTAATAAAATGGCAGATGATTTAAAAAGAAGTGGTGGTTTTATACCAGGAATTAGACCTGGTGTAGAAACAGGCGACTACCTAGATAGGATAATGTCTTTAATTACTTTTCCTGGATCTTTATTTTTAGCTTTGATAGCTGTGTTCCCAGCTATAGTCGTAAGTTTGTTAAAGGTTCAAGGAGCTTGGGGATATTTCTATGGTGGTACTTCTTTGTTAATTATGGTAGGAGTTGCAATTGATACTATTCAACAAATAAATTCTTATTTATTGAATAAACACTATGATGGATTGATGAAAACAGGTAAAAATAGAAAAGCAGTAGCTTAAATTATTTTTTATGGCAAAACAATCAGCAATAGAACAAGACGGAACAATAGTTGAAGCATTATCTAATGCTATGTTTCGTGTAGAGTTAGAAAATGGACATGTTGTAATTGCTCATATTTCTGGTAAAATGCGTATGCATTATATAAAATTATTACCAGGAGATAAGGTAAAACTTGAAATGAGTCCTTACGATTTAACAAAAGCAAGAATTACATATAGATACTAAAGCTAGTAAAATGAAAGTAAGAGCATCAGTAAAAAAGAGAAGTGCCGAGTGCATTATAGTACGTAGAAAAGGAAGATTATACGTGATTAATAAAAAGAATCCTAGATTTAAACAAAGACAAGGATAATTATGGCAAGAATTGCAGGGGTTGATATACCTAAACAGAAAAGAGGAGTTATTGCTTTAACATACATATTTGGTATTGGCAGTAGCAGAGCTAAAGAAATTTTAGCTAAAGCTCAAGTAAGCGAAGATAAAAAAGTTCAAGATTGGAATGATGATGAGATCAGCGGTATTCGTGATGCTGTTTCATATTTCAAAATTGAAGGAGAATTGCGTTCAGAAATTCAATTAAACATCAAACGTTTAATGGATATTGGATGTCAAAGAGGAATTCGTCATAGAGCAGGACTTCCTTTAAGAGGTCAAAGAACTAAGAATAATTCTAGAACTAGAAAAGGTAAAAGAAAAACTGTTGCTAACAAGAAAAAAGCAACTAAATAATAAGTAAGTAATATGGCTAAGGCAACAACTAAAAAACGTAAAGTTATCGTTGAATCTACAGGAGAAGCACATATTAATGCTACTTTTAATAACATCATTATTTCTTTAACAAATAAGAAAGGTGAAGTGATTTCTTGGTCTTCAGCAGGAAAAATGGGCTTCAGAGGTTCGAAAAAGAACACTCCATATGCAGCTCAAATGGCAGCAGAAGATTGTACTAAAGTAGCACTAGAGGCTGGACTAAAAAAAGTAAAAGTTTACGTTAAAGGTCCTGGAAACGGAAGAGAATCTGCAATACGTTCAATTCACAATGGAGGAATTGAAGTTTCAGAGATTATTGATGTTACTCCAATGCCGCACAATGGATGTAGACCTCCAAAGAGAAGAAGAGTTTAATTATAAGTATAACCAAGATAGAATAACGATTATCGAAGGATTATTTTGACCTGAATTCATAATCACTATCTTAATTAATTTTTAAAATGGCAAGATATACTGGTCCAAAAACTAAAATTGCTCGTAAATTTGGCGAAGCAATATTCGGAGAAGACAAAGCCTTCGAAAAAAGAAACTACCCTCCAGGACAACACGGTTTGGCTAAGAAGAGAGGTAAAAAATCTGAATATGCTGTTCAGTTAATGGAGAAACAAAAGGCTAAATATACTTATGGTATTTTAGAGCGTCAATTCAGAAATTTATTTGAAAAAGCTTCTGCTGCATCAGGTGTAACTGGTGAAATTTTATTACAATTATGTGAGGCTCGTTTAGATAACGTAGTTTATAGAATGGGTATAGCTCCTTCTCGTAGAGCAGCTCGTCAAATTGTATCTCATAGACATATTACTGTAAATGGTGAAGTTGTTAATGTACCTTCTTACCATTTAAAAGCTGGTGATAAAGTAGCTGTACGTGAAAAATCTAAATCTCTTGAAGCTATTGATAGATCTTTATCTAATTCTTCTCAAGTATATGAGTGGATTACATGGAATAATGAAACTAAAGAAGGTACTTTTGTTTCTGTTCCTCAAAGACTTCAGATTCCAGAAAATATTAAAGAGCAACTAATCGTTGAGTTGTATAACAAATAAAAACTGACTTTAGTCGAAATATGGCATTATTTAATTTTCAAAAGCCCGATAAAGTTATCATGATCGATTCAACCGATTTTGAAGGTAAATTTGAATTTAGACCTTTAGAACCTGGTTATGGATTGACTGTTGGTAATGCATTAAGAAGAGTTTTACTTTCTTCTCTAGAAGGATATGCTATTACATCTGTTAGAATTGAAGGTGTTGAACATGAGTTCTCTACTATTTCAGGTGTTGTAGAAGATGTAACAGAAATTATCTTAAATTTAAAACAAGTTCGTTTTAAACGTCAAATAGAAGATGTAGATAATGAATCTGTTTCTATTTCTATCTCTGGAAAAGAACAAATAACTGCAGGTGATTTTCAGAAATTCATTTCAGGTTTTCAAGTTTTAAACCCTGATTTTGTAATTTGTAATTTAGATAGCAAAACGACTATCAATATGGAACTCTCTATTGAAAAAGGTAGAGGTTATGTTCCTGCTGAAGAAAACAAAAAAGCAAACGCACCTATTGGAACTATTTTTACAGACTCGATTTATACACCTGTAAAAAACGTTAAGTATAGTATCGAAAACTTTCGTGTTGAACAAAAAACAGATTACGAAAAATTAGTTTTTGAAATCATTACAGATGGTTCTATTAATCCAAAAGATGCATTAACTGAAGCAGCTAAAACGTTGATTCACCACTTTATGTTGTTTTCTGATGAGAGAATTACACTTGAGGCTGATGAAATTGCTCAAACTGAATCTTACGATGAAGAATCTTTACACATGAGACAGTTGTTAAAAACGAAACTCGTGGATATGGATTTATCAGTTAGAGCATTAAATTGTTTAAAAGCGGCTGAAGTTGATACACTTGGAGACTTAGTTTCTTTCAATAAAAATGACTTAATGAAATTCCGTAATTTTGGAAAGAAATCATTAACAGAACTAGATGAGTTAGTTGCTGCTAAAGGTTTAAACTTCGGAATGGATTTAGGTAAATATAAATTAGATAAAGAATAAATTACTTCATATTTTGCTCTCCAAGGTGGATTGTAGCAAGATGAAGGTTAAATAGCAAGGTCATGAGACACGGAAAAAAATTCAATCACTTAGGCAGACAAAAAGGACATAGAACTGCTATGTTGGCAAATATGGCTTGTTCTTTAATAGAGCATAAGCGTATTAATACAACAGTTGCTAAAGCTAAAGCTTTAAAACAATTTGTTGAACCTTTAGTTACAAAGTCAAAAGAAGATACTACGCACAACAGACGTATTGTGTTTTCTTATTTAAGAAATAAATATGCAGTAACTGAATTATTTAGAGAAGTTTCAGCAAAAGTTGCAGATCGTCCAGGAGGTTATACACGTATCATTAAAATGGGAAATCGTTTAGGTGATAATGCTGATATGGCTATGATCGAACTTGTAGATTTCAATGAATTATACAAAGGTGGTAAAAAAGAAGAGAAAAAAGCAACTACACGTCGTAGTAGAGCTAAAAAAACAGAAGCTAAACCAGCTACTGAAGCTCCTGCTGCTGAAACTTCTGAAAACACTGAAGCTACTGAATAATCATGAAGAAATGATGAAAAACATAAAAAGGATAAGCTATTATAGTTTATCCTTTTTTTATATCTTTTTATTAAATCATTATTTTGCACTAAATTTGCACAAACAACACACAAATGAAATATAATAATAGACCACAGGCTATCTTGCTACTTAAGGATGGTACAGTTTTTTATGGAAAATCAATAGGTATTGAAGGCACCACTTTTGGTGAAGTTGCTTTTAATACGGGAACAACAGGTTATCAAGAAATTTTTACAGATCCTTCTTATTTTGGGCAAATCATGGTTACTACAAATGCTCATATTGGAAATTATGGTGTAAATGCCGATGAAGTTGAATCTAATGGCGTGAAAATTTCAGGATTAGTTTGTAAAAATTTTAGTTTTAATTATTCTAGAGATAATGCATCAGAAAGTTTGTATGATTACTTAGAAAAGCAAAATTTAATTGTAATTTCTGATGTTGATACTAGGGCTTTAGTAAGTTATATCAGAGAAAATGGAGCCATGAATGCCATTATTTCTACAGACGGAACTTCAATAGATTTATTGAGAGAAAAATTGAAGAAAGCTCCTGAAATGAATGGTCTTGAATTAGCATCGAAGGTTTCTACAAAAGAGCCTTATTTTTTTGGGAACAAAGATTCTAAATATAAAATTGCAGCTTTAGATTTAGGTATCAAAACCAATATCCTTAGAAACTTAGCAAACAGAGATTGTTATATAAAAGTATTTCCTTATAATGCTAGTTTTGAAGATTTAAAATCTTTTGAGCCAGATGGTTATTTTTTATCTAATGGACCAGGTGATCCAGAACCATTGCATAACGCTCAAAACGTTGCAAAAGAAATCTTACATGCAAATAAACCATTATTTGGAATATGTTTAGGACATCAAGTAATTGCTTTAGCAAATGGTATTTCAACATATAAAATGTTTAATGGTCACAGAGGAATTAACCATCCAGTAAAAAACTTAATTACGGGGAAAGGTGAAATTACTTCTCAAAATCATGGTTTTGCCGTAGTTAAAGAAGAGTTGGAAAATCACCCAGAGCTTGAATTAACCCATGAACATTTAAATGATGGTACTGTTGCAGGTATGAAAATGAAAAATAAGAATTGTTTTTCAGTACAATATCACCCAGAAGCTAGCCCAGGACCGCACGATTCGTCTTACTTGTTTGACCAATTTATTGAAAATATAAAATCTTCAATCAACTAAAACGTTATCGTTTATAAGTTTTTTGAATTTGACAAATTTATTACGTTTTAAGTTATAAATTTGTTATTATTCGTAAAAAATACTAACTAAAAATATATAAAATGAGCATAATTATAAAAGTTCACGCAAGACAAATTTTAGATTCTAGAGGAAATCCAACGGTTGAAGTAGATGTTGTTACTGAGAATGGAATTTTAGGTAGAGCAGCCGTTCCAAGTGGTGCTTCTACAGGTGAGCATGAAGCTGTGGAATTGCGTGATGGTGGTAAAGCTTTTATGGGTAAAGGGGTTCTAAAAGCTGTTGAAAATGTAAATACAACAATAGCTGCTGAAATTGTTGGGATGTCTGTATTTGAGCAAAACGCAATAGATAAAACCATGATTGAATTAGATGGAACTCCAAATAAATCAAAATTAGGCGCTAATGCTATTCTTGGTGTGTCTTTAGCTGTTGCTAAAGCAGCTGCAAATGAATTAGGATTGCCATTATATAGATATGTAGGTGGTGTTTCTGGAAACACATTACCAGTACCAATGATGAACATTATCAATGGGGGGTCTCATTCTGATGCTCCTATAGCATTTCAAGAGTTTATGATTATGCCTGTCAAAGCAACATCTTTTACACATGCTATGCAAATGGGAACAGAAATTTTTCACAACCTTAAAAAAGTGTTGCATGATAGAAACTTATCAACTGCTGTAGGAGATGAGGGTGGTTTTGCACCTAACTTAGCAGGTGGAACAGAAGACGCTTTAGATTCTATTAAGCTAGCAGTTACTAACGCTGGATATGTTTTTGGTGAAGATATTAAAATAGCTTTAGATTGTGCTTCTGCTGAATTTTATGTAAACGGTAACTATGATTATTCTAAATTTGAAGGACCTACTGGAAAAGTAAGAACTTCTGCCGAACAAGTTGATTACCTAGCTGAATTAGTAGCGAAATATCCAATTGTTTCTATCGAAGATGGTATGGATGAGAATGATTGGGATGGTTGGAAATTACTAACAGAAAAAGTTGGAGATAAAGTACAATTAGTTGGTGATGATTTATTTGTAACCAATGTCGAAAGATTGTCAAAAGGAATTTCAAAAGGAATTGCTAACTCTATTTTGATTAAAGTAAACCAAATTGGTACACTTTCTGAAACAATAGCTGCTGTAAACATGGCTCATAATGCAGGTTATACTTCAGTAATGTCTCATCGTTCAGGCGAAACAGAAGATAATACAATTGCAGATTTAGCAGTAGCTTTAAACTGTGGACAAATTAAAACTGGTTCAGCTTCACGTTCTGATCGTATGGCAAAATACAATCAGTTATTAAGAATTGAAGAAGAATTAAATGATGTAGCTTATTTCCCTGGTGAAAAGGCATTCAAACAAAATTAAATAATTTATATATTCATAAGAAGAAACCCTGTCCTATAGACAGGGTTTTTTTGTGAAAATTCTAAGTCAAAGTATCTAAATTCTAATTTAACTACACTTTTTGCAATCTAAACGCTACATTTGAATTTCGATAGTTTACTTAATGATGAGAAAAATAATTATACTTCTTTTTTTATTCAATAGCTTACTTTACGCTCAAGATGTGGTTATAGATAGCTTGAAAAATAATTTAAAAGACGCTAAAAACGATATTGAAAAGGTGCAAAGCCTAAACGCTATTGCTAATCAATATAAATATTCTAATCCTGATGAGATGCTTAAGTATGCTAATGAAGCATTACAATTAGCTCAAAAGATAAAATATAAAGTAGAAGAAGGAAATGCGTTACTCAATATCGGTACTTCTAGTATTATAAAAGGGGAATATGATAATGCTTCTCATTTTTTTATCCAAGCAAAAGAACTTTTTGAAGAGGAACAACAATCTAATATTTCGAATGAGGTAAAATTAGGGTTAGCCAAAACCTATGGAAGTCTTGGGATTGTGTTTTCTGAACAAAGTAATTATTCGAAAGCAATTCAATATTATTTAAAATCGGTAAAAATTTATGAAGCACTGCAAGAAGAAGTATTTTGCGGCAAATTATACAATAATATTGGTGTGGTTTATAAATCGCAACATTCTGAATTTAAAGCGTTGGAATATTTTTTGAAAGCCAGTACTATACAGATTAAACATGAAGATCCTAATTCAGGAATTACCTATACTAATATTGCTAATATTTATTTAAGCCAAAAGCAGTATGATAAAGCTTTAGAGTATTATAGTCTTGCTAAAGTAAGTCTCGATAAATATCCCAATTATAGAGCTTTAGGGGAGTGGTATAATAATATGGGATTGTATTATAATGCAAAACAACTAAAAGAAGAGGCCTTTGAAAACTGGCAACAAGCTATTCATGCTTTTCAATCTATTAATGATAAATTTGGGTTAACAGATACCTATCTATTTTTAGGAGAATATTTCTTAGAAAATGAAGAATTAGACAAAGCTATTATTAACGTGAATAGAGCTTTAAGCTTGTCTAAAGAAATAGAAGTTTTGGAACAACAAAGTGTAGCTGAAAAATTATTGAGTATTATTTATGAGAAAGGAAATAATACTTCCTTGGCATTAAATCATTTTAAGCAATATACTATTCTAAGTGATAGTTTAGTTAATGAAGCAAATATTAGAAAATCTGTAGAAGCTGCAATGAATTATGAATTTGAAAAAAAAGAGTTGTTTCAAAAAGAGGAAAATGAAAAAAGAGAGTTGCTGCTAAAAGAACAAGCCAAACAGTTTAAATTAAAATTATTTTATGTAGGTTTAATTGTTCTTTTATTATTTGGAATTGTCTTTTTGATATATAATCGAATGCAATTAAAGAAAACGCTAACACTACAAAAAGAATTAGCAGAATATGAACAAAAAGCATTGCATTTACAGATGAATCCACATTTTGTCTTTAATTGCTTAGGTTCTATTTCTAGTTTTATTGTTCAAAATGGGACAGATTCAGCCATAAAATATTTGTCTAAGTTTTCTAAATTAATGCGTTTAACTTTGGAATATTCTAAAGAATCTTTAATACCAATAGACAAAGAAATCGAAAGTTTACAAAACTATTTAGAATTAGAGCAGTTGCGTTTCAATCATAAATTTAATTTTTCTATATCTAAAAGTAATGAAATAGAAGACGATGTTGCTTTGCCTCCTTTATTAATTCAACCTTTTATTGAGAATGCTATCATTCACGGTGTTATTCCAAAAAAAGAAGAAGGAATCATACAAATTAATTTTTCTATAAAGGAAGAAACTCTAATTTGCGTCATTTCTGATAATGGTGTTGGTATTAACAAATCTAAAGAAAATAAAGAAAATTTAGTTCTTGCACACAAATCTATGGCATTGGATATTATAAAGAAAAGATTAGAAATGATTGCATCTTCCACTCAAAAAAATGCTACCATGCAAGTAGAAGAAATTCTAATTAATGATCATGTTGAAGGAACAAAAGTGATCTTGTATTTGCCACTTCAATACATTCAATAATAATTAAAAATGTTTTGAAACTAAAATAATAATAAAATTAAAGTCCTATTGTATATGATTACAGCTGTACTGATAGATGATGACAAAAATCTGAGAGATGGAATGAAAGGATTGCTAGCTCGGTTTGCACCAAAAATTAAAATTATAGGTGAAGCAGATAGCTTGCAAAGTGGAATTAATGCTATTGATAAACTAAACCCACAAGTCGTTTTTTTGGATATTCAATTAAACGACGGAACGGGTTTTGATATCTTAGAACAATTAGCAAAAAAAAATGGAACCATTCAATCAAACATTGTTTTTATTACGGCTCATGAGCAATATGCAATTAAAGCTTTTCGTTTTAGCGCTTTAGATTTTTTATTAAAACCAGTAGATCCAGACGAATTGCTTAAAGTCGTGGAAAAAATCGAAAATGTATTAGAAAAAACAGATAGCTATGCACATATTGATTTATTACTTGAAAATATTCGTAAAAAAGTTGATAATTTTAAAAGAATAGCACTCTCTACTTCTGATGGAATTCATTTGTTTGAGATAAATGATATTATTCGTTGCGAAAGTGAAGATAATTATACTAAGTTTTTTATTAAAAATAGCAAACCAGTACTTATATCTAAAACCCTCAAAGAGTATGAAGAACTTTTAACAGAACATGGTTTTGAAAGAATACATCAATCACATCTTATTAATTTGGCTTATTTGAAATCTTATATTAAGAAAGATGGGGGGTATGTAATTATGGCTGATAATAGTAATCTTCCTATTTCACAACGAAAAAAAGAACGATTACAAGAAATTTTAAAAACAATTTAGCAAATTCTAATTAAAAACTACTGTATACTCAATTATTAAATATAGTCCAAAACCAATCCAGTAAATTTATATAAAAATATTCAGGTCATGAAAAACATTACATTCTTATTGCTGTTATTTACAATATCATCCTTTGCACAACCGCCAATTAATCAGCCAACTAATTATACACTTTGCGAATACAATAACTCTAATTATGCGTTGTTTGATCTTACATCAAAAAACACTGAAATTTTAGGTGCATTAGATCCTAGTTTATATGCCGTAAGTTATTATGAAAATTCAAATGATGCTCAAAATGGCATAAACGCAATATCAAACCCTACGCAATATGTAGCTATTAATGTGTATCAATCTGTAACCGTAAGAGTGGTTGAAAATGCTAATCCAACCAATTTTGCAATAACCTATTTACAATTGGTTACCTATTATGCGCCTACAATTATGCAATCGCCAAACATGACTGTATTTGAGTCTCCATTGGATTATATAGCTAATTTCGATTTAACACAACAAATATCGCATCTAATAGGAAATCAGATTAATTTAGAGGTAACTTTTCATGAATCTGAAAATGATGCAAACAATGATTTGAATCCAATTGCTAATCCTACTTCTTATACAAATACATCAAGTCCACAAACCCTTTATGCAAGAATCGAAAGTTTAGATACGGGATGTGCTGTAGTCGCAAATTTTGATCTAATAGTAGATGAAGAAGGTATTGTTAATATTCCAGATGCTAATTTGAAAGCAAAATTACTTTCTGCTAGCTCTGCTAATAATATAGCTTCTAATGTAAATCCGCTTAGTACAGATACGTGGAATATATTTACAGCAATTGATACTAATAATGATGGAGAAATTCAACTATCTGAAGCTCAAGAAATAGTTCACTTAAATATTATGGGTTCAATTGGTGCTAATGGTGGAATACAAAGCCTACAAGGTTTGGAAGCATTTTATAATTTAGGTTTTTTTAATTGTAACTACAATCAGTTAACATCTGTTGATGTAAGTATATTTCCTAATTTAAATCAGTTTTATAGTACTAACGGGATTTTGTCTAGTATCAATTTGTCAAATTGTAATAATTTACAGTCTCTGGATATTTCATATAATCAATTAACTTCTGTAGATCTTAGCCAATGTCCTAATTTGTCAAATCTTTCGGTTAGAAATAATTCTTTAACAACTTTGGACTTAAGTAATAATGATGCTATTACATCTATTATAGCTTTTACAAATAACTTAACTAGTTTCTCGCTTCAGAATAAAAATTTCATGCGAACTTTACTAATTGGTTTTAATCAATTAACCAGCTTAGAATTAGTTAACTTGCCAATAATGTATAGGCTTCAAGCTCAAAACAATAATTTAACAGAAATAGATTTATCTACAATTGCTTATCAAATTGAGCCAAATAATCTGCCAGCAGCAAATATTTTAGATATCTATCTTAATAATAATGTGAATTTGAATGTTATAAATCTTAAGAATGGTTTTGCAAATTCAAATGTTGAATTGGGATCAGATAATGTGTCTAATATGCAACAATATATTTGTATAGATACTAGCGATAATTATACTTATTTTACCACAACTGATACTCCAGTGGTAAATACATACTGTTCTTTCGATCCAGGAGGAGATTATAATACAATCGCTGGTGTCGTACAATATGATGTAGACGCTAACGGTTGTGATATTACTGATCCAGTAGCACCTTATATAGGCTTTGAGGTAGTTAGAGACGGTGTTACAACAAATTCATCTGTTTTTTCAAATACAATTGGAAATTATAGTTTATTTACCAGTTATGCAGGTGTTTATTCTTTAAACCCAAATTTTGAAAATCCTTCCATATTTACAGTAACGCCATCTCCTCTCGAATTTAATATACCAATAATAGATAATACTGTAATTACTCAAGACATTTGTATTGCAGCTAATGGTGTTTTTCCAGATGTAGAAGTAGTTATTGCTCCTATCGTTCCTGCCAGACCGGGTTTTGATGCTACCTATCAGATTGTATATAAGAATAAAGGAAATCAAACAGTGTCAGGTGATGTAACGTTTACCTATGACGATAGTGTTTTAGATTTAATTAATACAAGTGTATTACCTGATGTAGCAACTATAGGTCAGTTAACATTTAATTATACTAATTTGCAACCTTTTGAAAATAAAAGTATATATGTCACTTTTAACGTAAATGGTCCTACTGAAAGTCCGGCTGTAAATATAGGAGATAATTTATATTTCACAGCCGTTATTAATCCAGTTGTAGGTGATGGAATTGTAGCGGATAATTCTTTCGATTTCAATCAAACAGTAGTGGGTTCTTATGATCCGAATGATATTACCTGTATTGAAGGTGATGTGGTTTCACCATCTGCTATTGGTGATTATTTACATTACGTTATTAATTTTGAAAACACGGGTAACGCACCTGCTGAGAATATAGTGGTAAAAACGGTTATAAATCCTTCAGATTATGATATTAGGACTATACAATTGTTAAATGCTTCTCATAATGTAAATGTAAGAATTGATGGCGATATAATTGAGTTTATTTTCCAAGCCATTTATTTAGACACTGGAGGACATGGAAATATTCTTTTAAAACTAAAAACAGTGGAAAGTTTAATAGTTACTGATATTGTAACGAATAAGGCAGATATTTATTTTGATTATAATGCACCTATAGTAACTAATGATGCCAATACCACTTTTCAAACACTTAGTTCTTCCATAATAAATAAAGATAATACACTTGGAGTGTATCCAAATCCAACGAGCAATGTGATTAATTTAAAAGCAAATACACAGATAATGGGTGTGGATGTTTTCGATGCACAGGGAAGAATTGTTATGAAAAAAATCGCAAATACTGCACAACTTAGTGTAGATGTGTCTCATTTTCAAAATGGAATTTACTTCTTAAAAGTAAAAACCGAGCAAGGTGAGAAAGTAGAAAAAATTATTAAAGAGTAATTCTATAATTGTTTTGTTAAGTTTGATACTCCCATTTCTCAACAGAAATGGGAGTTTTTATTTTCTGTAATTACAAAATGAAAATGTTAAAAACATGAATTAAATTAATTATTTATTTCATTTTTGTTTAAATTTTATTCATTTTAGTTAAGTTTGCAAAAAAAAAATTAAAAGCTAATAGTTGAAGCTCTATAGTTTAGTGTTTTAAATATAGGATTAATTTTTTTGAAAAGGAATGTTCTTTTAATCGGATGCTATGTCAGACTTTAAATAAGAGTAATAAATATTTTTAGGTTCTGAAGTAAAATTAAAATAGCTCTTTTTTTAATCTTTTATGAAAGACTTTTTTTAGGTTTAATTTAAATAATAAATAAAAATGAAAAAAAAATACTTTTTTTTACTGATTTTTCTTGGAATTTATTCCTCACTACAAGCTCAAGTTACAATACCTATTTATAATGATGTTCTTTTTTATGATGGTTATGCAGGTCTTGTTAATGATGTGACACCACTACCTTCTGGTGTAATACGATTGAGAAATGATTTGTTTACAAAAAAATTAACTCCAAATGTTATTTCACAAATAGGAAATACATTAACATTAGATATATCAATATCAGCTTCCTGTGATAATTATGATAGAATAGGAAATATAAATTTGGCTTTAGTTCCAAAAAACGCTACATCTTATGTGCCTGAATCGGTTGCTAGAATTGAATTAGGAAGAATTATTACTCCATTTATGAATAAAAATGTACCTCCTAATATAGTTCCTTATACGTTTTCTGTCGATAATGTTACAAAGATATTAAAAGATTCTTCTTTAAATTCGCAGTATGATTTTTGGATAGAATTTGAATTGTTCGGTGTGCCATATGCGGCAAATACTCAAATAGCAGGTTGTTCTGGTAGAAACGATGTTTTTTTTGGAACATTAAATTTTATAACAAATGTTGATACTGCTACTACAAACGATACATTTTTATTGCCTTTAAATTTCAAGAATTATCTAAATAATTATCAAGTAGGGGCTTCAGATGCAATTGGAACAACCGTTAGGACTATTAACTTTACTCTTTCTTCTGCTGTTGAGAATGCTACTTTTTATTTTATTACCTCTAATCATGGGTCTAATACAGGAGGAGAAGAATACAATAGAAGATTACACCAAATATCTTTTGATATTTCAATACCCTCTTTAACATATACGCCTGGAGAATCTACTTGTGAACCTTATAGGGTTTACAATACGCAAAGTAATGGAATATATGGGGCATCTCCAAGAACTCCAGCACAATGGCAATCGTTTAGTAATTGGTGTCCAGGAGCGAAAATTCCCATAAGAACACTTAGCGTAGGTAATTTAAGTGCAGGAAATCATTTTTTTAAAATAGCTGTTCCCACTGCTCAATTCGTAAATCAAGAAGGGTATTTTCCTATTTCTGTTTATTTACAAGGTGAAAGTACTTTGTTAAGTACTGAGGATTTTAATATTACAACTATAGATATTTATCCAAACCCAACAACTAATTTTATTAATGTAAAAAGCAGTATTGTTGTTACGTCTGTTGAATTGTTAGATTTAGAAGGTAGAGTTCTAACTTCACAAATTGTTAACGGTTACGATTGTAAATATGATTTGTCAACGATGGCAAAAGGCATTTATTTTTTGAAGGTTAACGCCGATCAAAATAGTCAAATAGAGAAAATAATTAAAAACTAATTTTAATTTATTGATTCTTAAATTTTTTAGGGTTCTTTATTTTCAAAGAGTTCTTATAGCTTAGGATATTCTCTGTTAGAAGATTTTGCTATAGAATTATAACGATATATTATTATTAATTCCTTTAAAATTCAATTGGAATTCGTTAAATTCGCAGAATACTTTACAAATTTTCAAAAAAACACATAATATAATATGTCGAAAACTGCAATATTAGAGATCGATGGCAAAAAGTATGAGTTTCCTGTTATAGTCGGAACTGAAAATGAGGTTGCTATCGATATAGAGAAGTTGCGCGGTGCAACTGGTGCTATTACGTTAGATCCAGGTTATAAAAATTCTGGTTCTTGCAAAAGTGAAATTACTTTTTTAGATGGTGAAGAAGGAATTTTACGATACAGAGGGTATTCAATCGAAGATTTAGCGGATAAGGCCGATTTTCTTGAAGTAGCTTACCTTTTAATTTTTGGTGAATTACCAAACACAGCTCAATTAGAAAAATTTGAGAACGATATTAGAAAACACACTTTGGTAAACGAGGAGATGAAATCTATTTTAGAAGGTTTCCCTAAAACTGCTCATCCAATGGGTGTTTTATCATCACTTACAAGTGCCTTAACAGCATTCAACCCCAAATCGGTTAATGTTGAAAACGAAAAAGAAATGTATGATGCAATTTGCAAAACTATGGGTAAATTCTTAGTTATTGCAACTTGGACATACAGAAGAAGAATGGGATTCCCTTTAAATTATTATGATAATACAAAAGGATATGTAGAAAATTTTATGCGTTTAATGTTTGAAATTCCTACAGAACCATATAAAATGGACAAAAGGATTGTGGATGCATTAGATAAATTATTTATTCTTCATGCAGATCACGAGCAAAACTGTTCTACATCTACAGTAAGAATTGTAGGTTCTTCACATGCTGGTTTATTTGCTTCAATTTCTGCGGGTGTTTCTGCTTTATGGGGACCATTACATGGAGGTGCAAATCAAGCAGTGCTTGAAATGTTAGAAGAAATTAATAATAATGGCGGAGACGTTGCAAAATATGTTTTAAAAGCAAAAGATAAAGATGATCCGTTCCGTTTAATGGGATTTGGTCATAGAGTTTATAAAAACTTCGATCCAAGAGCAACTATTATTAAAAAAGCTGCAGACGATGTTTTGGATGCTTTAGGTGTAGATGATCCATTGTTAGATATTGCAAAACAATTAGAAAAAGTGGCCTTAGAAGATGAGTATTTCAAATCAAGAAATTTATATCCTAATGTAGATTTCTATTCTGGAATTATTTACCGTGCTATGGGAATACCAGTTGAAATGTTTACTGTATTGTTTGCCATAGGTCGTTTACCAGGTTGGATTGCACAATGGAAAGAAATGAGATTAAATAAAGAGCCTATCGGTCGTCCTAGACAAGTATACACAGGAAGTCCTTCAAGAGCTTTTAAAGAAATCAATCAAAGATAATACTACAAAAAAATCCGAGCAACGCTCGGATTTTTTTATTATAAAATGGATTACTCTGGGTTATGATTAGATTCATTATTGCTTGAAGAGTCTGTAGTTGTTGTTTTGTCTTTTTTTAATTCTTCTATTTTTTCTTCAACTGTTGCAATGATTTCTTCAAAAGCCACTCTGGCTTGTTGTGATTTTTCATCTGCCCATTCACTTGCTTCATCTAATTTTTCTTTAGCCGTTTTAATAAAATCTTCTGTTTTTTCGGAAAGTTGTAATTCGTCAATTTTTTGCGAAGCAGAATTAGCTAATTCTTCTAAAGATACTTTTGCTTCAGTTGCAAATTCAGAGGCTTTTTCTATAGTCTCATCAGCAGTTACTTTGGCTTTGCCAAATAAGGTGTTAAAAAAGTTTGAAAGTCCCATAATATGTTTCGTTTTTTATCAAATGTATACATTTTATGTTTATAAATATTTATTTTTTTAGAATTATGCAATTACATTCCTTTTTCTATCTTTGCCGAATGAGCGCCATTAAATGGCAAATTAATAGTCAATTAACATGTTGCAATTAAATATAAAGAATGAGTCTTCAAGACTTAAAGCTGTAGTTTTAGGAACTGCTATTAGTAATGGACCAACACCGAAAGTAGAAGAAGCTTATGATCCAAAATCATTAGAACATTTATTAGCAGGAACATATCCGGTAGAAGCTGATATGATTAAAGAAATGGAAGCTTTTAATGCGGTGTTTGAGAAATATAATGTACAGGTGTTTAGACCAGAAATAATCGAAAATTATAACCAAATTTTCTCAAGAGACATTGGTTTTGTTATCGATGATATTTTTATAAAAGCAAATATTCTTCCAGATAGAGAAAGAGAATTAGATGCCATTCAATATGTTTTAGACCGAATTGACCCTGCTAAAATCGTAAGACCACCCGAAGAAGTGCATATCGAAGGAGGTGATGTAATGGTTTGGAACGATTATATTTTTATTGGTACCTACAAAGGTTCAGATTATAAAGATTATATTACCGCTAGAACCAATATGCATGGCGTAAATTATATCAAAGATTTGTTTCCACATAAAATTGTAAAAGAATTCGATTTAGTTAAATCTAAAATAGAGCCGAGAGACAATGCGTTACATCTAGATTGCTGTTTTCAGCCTTTAGGAACTAATTTAGGAATTATATATAAAAGCGGTTTTAGAGAAGAAGCAGATTATATGTATTTGGTAAACCTTTTTGGAAAAGAAAACTTATTTCATATTGATAGAGAAGAAATGTATCATATGAACTCAAATATTTTTTCTATTGCACCAGATGTAGTCGTTTCAGAAAGAAATTTTACGCGATTGAATAACTGGATGAGAAGTAAAGGAATTACAGTTGAAGAAATTCCATATGCTGAAATATCAAAGCAAGAAGGTCTTTTAAGATGTTCAACTTTGCCTTTAATTAGAGAATAAGAGAAGTTCTAGGTTCTAAGTTGTAAAATTTAAATGTAGAGGATGAAAAGTTATAAAGATTTAGGTATATATAATTTAGGATTAGAATTGTTTTATATTGCTCATTTATATTCTTTAAAATTACCTAAATATGAGATGTATGAATTAGGAAGTCAATTAAGAAGGGCTTCGGATTCAGTTACTACAAATATTGTAGAGGGTTATGGAAGGAAAAAATATAAAGCTGATTTTATCAAGTTTTTAACTTACTCGTGGTCTAGCTGTTTAGAAACTGTTTTTCATATTGAAAAGATTAATAATTTGTATCCCGAAATAATACCAGATGATTTAGAATTAATTCGTAGATATAATGAATTAAGTGCTAAAATTTTTAATTTTATAAAATATGTTGAAGAAAACTGGAAAACTTAGAACTTACAACCTAAAACTTACAACATACAATTTACAACAATAATAAGATACAAAACAATGAATCAAACAACAAATACCATACTAATGATTCGTCCGGTAGCTTTCCGAATGAACGAACAAACCGCTGTAAATAATTATTATCAAAAAGTATTAGATGATTTATTACCCGCAACTGTTAATGCCAAAGCGCAAGCTGAATTTGATGCGTATGTTGAAAAGTTACGAGCAGTAGGAATACAAGTTATTGTTGTAGATGATACCGTAAATCCTGATACACCCGATAGTATTTTTCCAAACAATTGGGTATCTTTCCATGAAACAGGTGATGTGGTTTTATATCCCATGTTTGCAGAAAACAGAAGATTAGAACGAAGAGAAGATATCCTAGATATCATTGAAGATAACGGTTTTGTGATTGATGAAATCATGGATTATACCGAAGCTGAGGAAGATGGGTATTTTCTAGAGGGGACAGGAAGTATTGTTTTGGATAGAACCAATCAAATTGCGTATTGTGCTTTGTCTCCAAGAGCTGATGAAGAATTGTTCATTGAATTTTGTGAAGATTTTGAATACGACCCTGTTATTTTTGAGGCCTATCAAACGGTTGAAGGAACACGTAAACATATTTATCATACTAATGTGATTATGTGTGTGGCAGAAACTTTTGCTGTAATTTGCGCAGACTGTATTGATGATAAAGCAGAAAGAAAAATGGTACTTTCTAAACTGAAAGAATCAGGAAAAGAAGTAATTCTAATTACAGAAGAACAAGTAAATAATTTTGCGGGTAATATGTTACAAGTAAGAGGTACAAATGACGAACGCTTCTTAATTATGAGTAATGCCGCTTATGAAAGTTTAACACTGTCTCAAATTGAAAAAATAGAAAAACATTGTAAGATTGTGCATGCAAGTTTAGATATTATTGAGGCATGTGGTGGTGGAAGTGCACGTTGTATGATGGCTGAAGTATTTTTACCAAAAGCAGAATAAATGTTATCAAGAAAAACAAAATACGGAATTAAGGCATTAATTTATATTGCTAAGCAAGATGATTTAATGCCAGTCCTTATTTCTGAAATTTCAGAGAAAGAGAATATTTCTAAAAAATTTTTAGAAGCAATTCTTTTAGATTTAAAAAAAATCGGTTTAGTAGGTTCCAAAAAAGGAAAAGGAGGAGGGTATTATTTATTGAAAAATCCTAAAGATATTTCTGTGGCTACTATTATTCGTTTTTTAGACGGACCTATCGCTTTATTGCCTTGTGTAAGTCTAAATTTTTATGAAAAATGTGACGATTGTCCGAGCGAAGAAACATGTTCGTTGAATAAATTGATGATTCAAGTACGTGATAACGCTCTTAATGTTCTGGAAAAGAAGACTTTACATGATTTAGCAAATTTTTAAAAATTTTTTTCAAAAATACCCTAGTAATTCGATAGACTAATAGTATATTTGAAAAATGAAATAAATTAAAAAGTTATGTTATTTGATTTGATTAGACCAAAGAAGTCTTTTGAGTTAGGAAAAGAGGTTAAAGTCTCTGCATATAAGGCAATTACGTGGCGTATTGTAGGAACAATCGATACTATGGTAGTGTCTTATTTTATGACGGGAAGTTTTAAAGTTGCCTTCTCTATTGGAGGATTTGAGGTGTTTTCAAAGATGATATTGTACTTTTTTCACGAAAGAGCTTGGGCAAAATGGACAAAATAAAAGAAAGGTTAGCCGAATTTAATTCGATGTTGCAGGAATTAAGTTTAGAAGAAAGCATTGCATTTGTAAACGATAATTTTGAAGGAAAGAAAGTGTTTTCTACTTCTTTTGGAATAGAAGATCAAGTACTGACTCATTTTTTGTATCCCTTTAAAAATGATGTTTCATTTTTTACTTTAGACACAGGAAGAATGTTTAATGAAACCTATGAGGTTTTCCAAAAGACACAAACTAAATATAAAGGATTAGAAATAAAAACCTATTTACCAAATCAGCAAGATGTTCAGGACTATATAGATACCGATGGAATTAATGGGTTTTATGATAGTATAGAAAGTAGAAAGAAATGTTGTTTTGTTCGCAAAGTAATTCCTTTACGCACTGCTTTACAAGGTGCTTCAGTATGGGTAACAGGATTAAGAGCAGAACAATCTCAGAATAGAGAGAGCATGGCATTTTTAGAATGGGACGAGGATAACCAATTGGTAAAATTTAATCCTTTATTGCATTATACATTAGGAGAATTAGAAACATTGGTTAACCAAAATAATATTCCTTTAAATAGTTTGTACAAAAAAGGATATTTAAGTATAGGTTGTGCTCCATGTACCAGAGTGTTAGTTGAAGGAGAAGATTTTAGAGCCGGAAGATGGTGGTGGGAAAACGGGAAAAAAGAATGCGGATTACATATCCATATAGAAAACAATAATTAATTTAAAAGTAAGTATAATGCGAAATTATTTAGAAGAATTAGAAAACGAGAGCATTTATATCTTAAGAGAAGTAGCAGCTCAATTTCAAAAGCCTGTGCTTTTATTTTCGGGAGGGAAAGATTCGATAACTGTAGCAAGATTAGCGCAAAAAGCGTTTTATCCTGCTAAGATTCCATTTGTATTTATGCATATCGATACGGGTCATAATTTCCCTGAGACTATTACTTTTAGAGATAAATTAATTAAAGAACTAGGAGTAGAATTAGTAGTTCGTTATGTTCAAGATAGTATTAATTCGAATAAAGCTCAGGAAGAAACGGGTAAATATGCAAGTAGAAATTCGTTACAAACGGTAACGCTTTTAGATGCTATTGAAGAATTTGGTTTTGATGCTTGTATTGGTGGAGCCCGAAGAGACGAAGAAAAATCGAGAGCCAAAGAACGTATTTTCTCTGTGCGTGACGATTTTGGACAATGGGATGCGAAGAAACAACGTCCGGAAATGTTTACTATTTTGAACGGTAAAATTAATTTTGGAGAAAACGTTAGAGCGTTCCCAATTAGTAACTGGACAGAAGAAGATGTATGGAGTTATATTAAACAGGAAAATTTAGAATTACCTTCTATTTATTTTGCTCACGAAAGAAAGCTAGTAAAGAGAGATGGAGCTTTCTTAGCGCATTCTGAGTATTTGAATCTTGTAGATACCGATGAAATTGTAAACGATGTTGTTCGTTTTAGAACTGTTGGCGACATGACTTGTACTGCTGCTTTATTGTCTAATGCAGCGAGTATTGAAGAGGTTATGTATGAAAACAAAGCGTCTAAATCGTCTGAAAGAGGTGCAAGAATAGATGATAAACGTTCTGAAGCTGCTTTGGAACAAAGAAAAAAAGGAGGCTATTTTTAATGAAAGGATTATTAGATTGTTAGATTATTTGATTTTTTGAAGCGTAAAATCTTCGGCCTACTCAATAATCTATCAATCGAACCATCCAATAATCAAACTATCGAATAAAAACAAATGGAATTATTAAAAATAAATACAGCAGGAAGTGTAGATGATGGAAAAAGTACCTTAATAGGGCGCTTCCTTTATGATAATAACGCACTAACGATTGAACAAGAAGAGTTGGTTCGTAAAAAAACAAAAGAAAAAGGATTAGAAGATTTAGATTTTTCGGTGATTACCGATGGGTTAATTGCAGAACGCGAACAAGGCATAACGATAGATGTAGCACATATCTATTTTTCTTCAGCAGTTCGAAAATTTATTATTGCCGATAGTCCAGGGCATATCGAATATACTCGAAACATGGTTACGGGTGCTTCTAATTCGGATTTGTCGATTATTTTAATTGATGCACGAAAAGGATTACTAGAACAAACGCACCGGCATTATTTTATTAGCCGATTATTGCGTTTGCAATCAGTGGTGTTTTGTATTAACAAAATGGATTTGGTAGACTATAGCGAAGACGTTTATTTAAACATTGCTGCTGATATTGATAAAATGATTAAGCAGTTAGAACCTTTAGAACAGGAAATTGCGATTATTCCGATTAGTTCCTTAAAAGGAGATAATGTCGTTCATTTTTCAAAACAAATGGATTGGTACAAAGGAGAAACGTTATCGACTGTATTGCATAGTTTTAGTAAAAAAGAAGAAGATTCTAAACCCTTCCGTATGGATGTACAACAAGTATATCATGTACAAAATGAAAACTTTGTAGATTATAGAGCTTATGCGGGAAGAATTAGTTCGGGAAGTGTTAAGGTAGGAGAAACACTTACGATTTTGCCATCTGGAAAATCTTCTGAAGTAGTTGAGGTAAGAAAGTTTGCCACTACTTTAGACGAAGCACATACAGGAGATTCTATACAAGTGCGTTTAAAAGATGATATTGATATTAGTAGAGGGATGCTTTTCGTAAAAGAAAATAAGGAAGCACTTTTTGCGAAAGAATTACAAGCACGCTTGGTTTGGTTAGATGAAAAAGCAGCGAATACATCAGCGAAGTATCATATTCAAACGGGTTCAAGAATGGGTGTGTGTAAAATTCAAGAGATTGATTATTTAATACAACCTGAAAATCCGTTAGAGCATGTAGCTTCTCACGAATTGAAATTAAACGATATTGCTTTGGTAAAATTAAAATTGGCCAACCCAATGTATTTAGATGCTTTTGCAGTAAATAAAGCAAATGGGGCTTTTATTTTAATTGATGCACAAACGAATAACACGGTTGCTGTTGGTTTTGTACAATAGTTATGTGTAATTTATAATTTGGTGGATAATCCCTAGAGTTTTTTGCTTTAGGGATTTTTTTTGTTTTATAGCGTTGACCCAATTTACACTAGCGGAAAGCTGTTTTAAATGCTATTTTTCTGGTTCTCGATACGATTTTCTGCCCGAAGGGTTCGGTTGAAAATCACTCGAACTGACGAAAAATAGAGTTTAGAGGTAAAGTGCTTTATAGGAGGTTTTTATAATTCTATTTTACTAAAATTTGTATGGATGCAGTTATAAAAAACGTCAGTTGGAGTGTTCCGATGCTAATCGGAATGTATCGAGAACCGTTTTTCATTACTATTTTTCTGGTTCTCGATACGATTTTCTGCCAGAAGGGTTCGGTTGAAAATCACTCGAACTGACGGGTACAGGTGTTTAGAAGGATTGTACTGTGTTTTTTCCTCCTGCTTTTTCAAAATAGGCACATTATTCTGCTCTCTCTTATTAAAAAAGACCACTTAAGTCTTCCACTTCATTATCTGAGTACTATAAAATACAACCTGAGTAGTAAAAACGCAATCTGAGTAGTACAAAATACAACCTGAGTAGTAAAAATGCAATCTGAGTAGTACAAAGTACAACCTGAGTACTAAAAATGCAATCTGAGTAGTACAAATTACAATCTGAGTAGTATAAAATAGAACCTGAGTAGTACAAATTACAACCTGAGTAGTATAAAATACAATCTGAGTAGTAAAAACGCAATCTGAGTAGTACAAAATACAACCTGAGTACTAAAAACACAATCTGAGTAGTATAAAATACAACCTGAGTAGTACAAAGTACAATCTGAGTAGTAAAAACGCAATCTGAGTAGTATAAAATACAACCTGAGTACTACAAAATACAACCTGAGTAGGTAGGTTTTATAGCTAAATTAGGCAGTTAACCAATTTTATAGAAGGATTATCTAGTGGAGTATTGTGGTTAACTCTTCCTTTTTTACTTTTTATCTATTTCTTACTAAAAATGCTTTTTTGTACGTATAAATACGTATAAAAAAGTACGAAAAATACGTATAAATACGTATTGTGGGTAGGTGTTGAAAAAGTTATATTTGAGGGGATAACTATTTATATATGAAGTTTTATCTTTAAAAGAAGAATTATTTTAGAGATAATTTGTTTGCTTATAAGTTGGTTATTATTAATATTCACTTATTTTAAATATCAATAATATGAGACCGAAAGTATTTATAGGATCTTCTACAGAAGGGCTAAAGTATGCTAATACAATGCAGTTACTCCTCGATCATCAATGTGAAGTTACTATTTGGAGTCAAGGAATTTTTGGATTAAGTCAAGGAACATTGGAATCTCTAGTTTTAGCTATTGATAAGTTTGATTTTGCAATATTATTTTTGACACCTGATGACATGATTATATCTAGAGACGAGACTAAACCATCTCCAAGAGATAATGTGTTGTTTGAATTAGGACTTTTTGTAGGTGGTCTTGGAAGAAATCGAACTTACATAGTCTATGATAGAACAAAGCCTATAAAGATACCATCAGATCTTGCTGGGATAACAGCTTCAACCTTCCAAGAACATTCAGATGGAAACTTACAAGCTTCTTTAGGAGCTTGTTGTACACAAATTGGAAACGAAATTAAACGACAAGGTGTAAGAGTTAATGCAGAACTAAATAAACTTTCAACTGCAACACAAGATTTTGAGCTAACAAATGATAAGGTTAAAAAACTTATTGAGTTGATAGCTCGTTCAAGAAGAATTGAGTTAGAAATTATCTCTGGACAATTTGGTAGTTTTATGAAAAAAGAACATTCGGATTTAATAAAGAAAGACTTAGATGATATTTCTAAACTTATATAAATTTTAAGAAAGTTATGAATAAAGAAGTCAGATATTGTTATTGAACTTTTAGATATTTAATAAATATACTAAAACCGCTTCGCAAAGTCCAATACTTCAAACTTTGAATAGCCCACTCCGCAAAGTCACCTGATTTTTAGTGAAATAAATTATTTTAAAGAGATTATATTTTAATAGTAAGATTAAGTTTTTTCTTTGCTTAAAAGTTGAGAAACTTTCCGTAGCTAAGAGACAATCTATGTTATCAATGGATATAAAATGTGTATGTAACAAATTATCAATTATTTTATGAGAACTGATCATCCAGAATTATCAAAAATATTTAGTGACTGTGCTAAAAAAGCTAGATTAACAACTAATACATGCTTATTTCCTGGGTGTAATAAAACGTCAATCAAATCACATATTATGCAGAAAAATGGTATTCTTTCTTCAATAAGTGAGGATAGACATTTGTGGGAATTTAACGTAGATCATTTTAAAAAGGAATATATTACATTTAAAAAAACTGGTATCAATGAAATATATACTTTCTTAGGTTTCTGTAACGAGCATGATTCAGGTCTTTTCCAAAAAATTGAAACTCAAGGGGAAATTGATTTTGAAGATTATGAAGCATGTTCCCTTTTTGCACTTAGAACTTTATGTAATGAAAAATGGTTAAAATTAGTTGTTAAAAAACAACATCAGTGTGTTTTAAATCATCCTAAAACTATTTCTGACATTTTATTAATTAATAAAGTTATAGAGCAAGGTGATATTGCTTTACAAGATTTAAAATTCTTTGGAGATAGCTTATGGGATGATTTAAACAATAAAACTGAATCATTCATTTTTGAATGGAGAGAATTTCCAAAGCAAGAAATTTGCTTAAACTCTATATTTACATATGATACATCAGAAGAAATTATAAACCATATTAAAATATTTGGTATTGATAAAGAGAGGCTTGTAGAAATATTTGTTTCTTTTTTTCCATATCAAGATAAATCTATTCTTATTATGGGTTATCATAAAGACGATATAAAAGTTGCAAAACCTTTTGTAAATAGTTTTATGAGAGAAAAATTGAAAAGAGTCTATAGAAAACTATCGAATCTAATAATTTTGAATTGTGAGACATGGGTTTGTTCGCATAATTTTTATAAAAAAAAATTAGAAGGTTTGGATAGTGATTTTTTTAAAGCAACAATTTTTTCTACTAAAAACGAAAATGAAAGAAGGGTTTTCGATATAAACCTATTTGAAGATAATTTTAAAGAGCGATTTAAAAAATTTATAAAAAAAATCGGATAAAAATTATTTAGTAATTTTTCCAGCTAGTACTAGCAAGATGCCCCCTCTTTTGTAAACTCAACAATGTGACACTTAAAAAAGAACAACAACATCAACTCCCTTAACATATAAGGTATTAAAACTGCCTATTTTGTTAAACCTCAAGAAGTAAGGCGTGATATTGATTTAATTTTATTATTTTTAGAAATATAAAAAATCCCTGTACAGGAGCAGTCTGAATCTCAACAGGCTTTACTATTTTGAGAATATTAATAAAAAACAAAATATCATGTTAAAAAAAATTTCTGAGTTATCGGGAGTAAAAATCCTAGATAAAAATAGACAAATAAATATAGTAGGTGGTGATCCTATTTTTCAAGTTCAACATTGTATTTATAATAATACTAGTGCGCTTCTTGAAGGTTGTGCGGTACAACCGCCAGATTCTTCTACTCAACAGCCCACTTGTATTTATATTTGTGAAAATGGACGATGGGTAAAGCATCCGTATTAATATCTAATACATAAATAATAAAGAAGGCTTGTGAATATAATTATATTCACAAGCCTTTTTGTATTGGAAGAGTAGTTTGTTGCTCATCGGTTTTGTGTTTGGGTAGGTTTGTGCATACCAAAACCCATTTAAAGATTATTGTTAGTGTCGTATTTTTTAGTATTACATTTTTTCTTTAAAAAATTATGAAATATTTATGATTTTTGATAAGAAAAACCAGATGTTTTGGCTTAATTGTTGTTGTTATTCTATTTATAGTTTAAACAACAAATAATTAAAAACATGAGTAAAGGATTTTATCTTAAAATGGAAGAGTATGTGCCTGCGGGTGCTTTTTTAAAAGCTAGTTTTGTGCGTGATAGAGAGGAACTGGCTACGCGTTTTAGCGAATTTACCACGGCTTATTTGCAGGATTTTGAAGTACAGTTGGCAAAAGTAGCGGGTTTAGAGCAAACACTGGTACTTACAGAAGAGCAAAAAGGCGTTACGGTTAGTTTGTATACCACTTCGGAAGTGGCGAACAAGGAGTTGAATTTTCTGTCTTTTTATTTTGAGCGTGCCAATTTAGACCCTGCGATTATTAGTGCAGTTAAAAAGGATTTGGCTGTTAAGAATATTGAAGGGGCTGTTTTAAAACTAGATGCTGTGATTCAGTATGTGTTGAGTAAAAAGACGTTGCTGGAATCGAAAGGAATGAGTGCTGCTTTTCCGGATGAATTAACCACTTTAAAAGAGGATTTGAAAGCGAAAAATGAGTTACAAAACGTGGTGATGAATGTTAAGAAGCAGTTGTATAAAGACAACAAGCAGGAATATGATGCGTTGTATGCTTATATTAGTGTGATTGCAAAGGCGGGCAAGATTATGTATGATGGTTTGAGTAAGCGCGATGAGTATACGGTAACGAAAATTACTTCGAGAATGCGTAGGGTGAAAAAGAATACTATGAGTGAACCAGAAGTGGTAGATTAATTAAATAGAAAGGGCTTTTACAAGCCCTTTTTTTGTGAGGTTTGGTAACTGTATTTTTAGATTTATTTGCTGAGCTTTATTTCCTTTTCTTTTTACTTATTTCTTCTGCCATTTTCATGGCGTTATAAGTGTTTAAGATTTTTCCTGACGTACATAATTCAGAAAAGAGAACTAATTCGTTTTCTGTGCCTGGTTTCACAACTTGCTTGTCTATGGATACACCCGATTCTAAAATAATTTGTTTTACTTCTTGCACGGTTAAATTGGGATAATATAACCAGATTAAAGCAGCTGTGCCAGAAATCATAGGCGCAGCTAATGATGTGCCAGAGTCGTATTTGTATTGATTGTCAGGAATCGCAACATATATGTCTTCGCCTGGTGCAAAAATATCGACGTTGTTTTTGCCATAGTTTGAAAAGGAAGATACCATGGTGCTATCGGTTCGTTTTGAGATAGAACCTACGTTTATGAAATTGGTTACTACTTCTGGTGTTTTGTCATAAGCAATATCATTAGGGTAATAATAGTATTTGTCAATGTTTTTGCTTTTGTTTCCTGAACAATGAACTAATAGTACATTTTTCTTTTCGGCATATTGCATAGCTTCAAACACCCAGTTTTTATGTAAGGAAAATTCTTTTCCAAAAGACATGTTGATTACTTTGGCACCATTATCGACTGCGTAATAAATTGCCATCGCAATATCTTTATCATGCTCGTCACCAGAAGCAGAAAGGGTTAGAGGCATTATTTTTATGTTATTCGAAAAGCCTTTGGTACCTAATTTATTAGTACGATTGGCAGCAAGAACACTAGAAACTTCAGTATTATGTGTGTTAATGCTTCGAATACCGTCTATTTTTAGATTAACATTATGATGACCGTAGCCTGTTTCTAGGGTGTCTGGGCGGTCACCAATGTATATTCTTTCATTATAATCTATATTTAAATTTTTAGAAAGGATAGAATCGGCTTGTATTTTTTCGTCTAGAAGCATCTCTAAATTTGTCATATCGTAAGCATGATTGCGATAAGAACTATACACCAAAGCTAAGAAATCGTCATCTTCATTGGTTAGCATGTCTTCGTAGGTTCTTTTGTCATCACCTTTAATTTCATTGTACAAATGCGCTAGTTTGTCATAATCATAATCTTCCTTGGGGAAATAGTGTTTCAACGTATCTTTTGCTTTTTGATAAATTGAAATATCATACTCAAGTGATTTTTGTTTGTATTGGTATATATCAATATTGTGTTTCAATAACCTAACAGCCCAGTCATACAACCAAAAATTATAGATGTCTTTTTTTTCTATCTCTTCTTTTTTCTTTCCCTCAAATGTCGATTGCCATTTTCGAACAAATCGAGTATAACCAAAGTTGGCCCAAACGATATAATTGCCGCTTTTAGTTCCTAAAAAATTCCATCCGTTTATATCGTCTATATAACCATTTTGATCGTCGTCGATACCATTATTAGGTATTTCTTTTTTATTTACCCAGATGTTGTTTTTTAAATCTTCGTGGTCTAAATCGATTTGAGTATCTAAAGTAGCAACAATGATTTGGTTGTTGGGTTGTTTTGGGTTTTCACGGTACCATTTTTCTAGGGAAGAAGCATTAGAATTATCGTCTAAATGCCAATTTTGCGAGGTTTTATGGTTATTTTGATGTAAAGGTTTACAACTAATCAGAACAATAATTAAAAATAGTACTAATCTCATTTAATATTTGTTTAAAATGTATCTGGGTCAATTGGATCAATTGGGTCAGGATTAGGATCTACAGGACATCCAGGTTTAGTTGAACATTTGCGACTCGTGTCAGTCGTTGTATCAGGATCACCATTGGTTGTGCCGGTACCACCGTATATTTTACCTTTTTTTAATTTTGCTATTTCATATTTTTCAAAATAAGATAGAGATAAATTCAAATCATTGTAATACACACTATAAGCTAATAAATAATATGATCTTCCTTTCTCTAAATCATTTTGTTCTTTTTTAGCTTTTTCAAAATAATATTTGGCATATTTAATTTGATTATTGTCTTTACTATAATCTTTAAAAAAAGCTATTCTTAATTCTTTATAGGATAAACTGTCAAGATTTTGCTGACAAAAGGCAAAAAAAGGCAAAAATAATAACAGCAGATTTTTTAATGCAAAAAAAAATTTCATGTATACAAAATGTTTTTGAGTATAGAAATAGAAATAAAGGAATAATATGCTGTTTGGGGTGAACAAAACTATTAAAAACTAACGCTATAAAAAAAGGAATGTATCAGAAAAAGTTCGAAATTCTTGAAATACTACTCGAAATTCGGGAATCTCGAGTAGGTTCGTTTGTGAGTTTAAAAAAACGCTGTTAGTTTTGGGATAAGAAAAAATGAAATACGCTTGTATAAGTACTAGTGGCCACGAAAAGAAGTGTAATTCAATTCTTGTAATTAGTAAGAATAACCCTGTATTTATGGGTTGTGTTTTAGAAAAAAAACAGTCATACCTTACAAAATGTTTTGACGAACAAAGGCATGACTGATATTAATTTAATTAAATAACAAAAGTATGAAAAAAAATGTTTTTAGTGTGTTAACACTAGTTCTGTTTACTGTTATTTCTTTTGCAACGGAAAAGGAAGTACACAAAAGAATGCCTTTTGATCCGAGTTGTGAAGAAGCTATGTTTGATGCTATGGAATGGGCATTGGAAGAAGGCTTTGATGATCAAACGGTAAGTTATATTGGAAACTGGACGTATGCGAATTGTTGGTTAAGACAAAATTCGGAATTAAACCCTTCTTTTTAATTTAATAGGTTATGATTATGAAAAAAATAGTTTTAAGTATGCTCTTTTTAATTTCGTTGTCTTCTTTTGCTACACCCTTAACATCACAACAAGTGGCGGTAGGTCATTGTGATGATATGATGTTTGATGCGATGGATTGGGCGGCAGAAGCTGGTTTAGATGATCAACAAATTGCAGCAGCAGGAAATGCGGCTTATGCGTATTGCTGGTTAATGAATCGAAACCTAATAAGAGATTCTGGTCAAGGAGTTGATTAAAATGAAAACAGGGGCTATGTCCCCTGTTAAATAAAATATGATGAAAAATAAATTTATATTACTATTTATACTATTTGCTATAGCTACTGTTATTTCCCAAAATAATGTAGCAAAATATAATGTTCTTTTTAAAGTTCAAAATCCAAAAAGGGAGTCGGCTTTTATGAACCAACTTAGTGAGGCTTCTAAGAACTTAGAATTTGAACTTGTCTTTAATGATAGTGTGTCTTATTTTTCGGTTTCAGATAAGGTTGTTTTAGATGATACTAGTTTTGAAAAAGCAGCTTCAAAAATAATCAGTAAAGGAGACTATTTGTTTCGTAAAAATCAATCTCGGTTTTTTGTAATTAATGCTCCAGTTTACTATGAAAAGCAAAAAGATACTTTAGCATGGAATATTACCAGTGAAACAAAAAAAATCCAGAATTTTACCTGCTATAAAGCGACTAAAATTAAAAAAGTGACCAATCAAAGAGGGAGCTTTAATCATGAAATTATAGCATGGTTTTGCCCTGAAATTCCTTTTAGTTATGGACCTAATGAATATAATGGTTTGCCAGGATTAATTGTAGAACTTATAGAAATGCCAGCCAATCATTTTGTATTAAAATCGCTCGTATTGAAAAAAGGGGATGTGAAAATTAAAACATTGGATAAGCTACAAGAAGTGGAAGAGAAAAAATATTTTGATGCTTTAAAATCTAATTTGCCACAACGTTAAATGAAACGAATTTTATTCTGGGTATTTATTTTAAGTGTTTCGTTTTCTTTCTCTCAAACAATAACAGGGGTTGTAAAGGATAGTTTGAATAATCCTTTAGCTAATGCCAATGTAATTGCCAAACCTTTACTAGAAAATAAAGGCTTAAAATTTGCTATTGCAGATCATTTAGGGAGGTATAAGTTAGAATTAGAAAAAGAAGTGCCTTATGAAATTAAAGTTTCCTATTTAGGGTATAAGTAATATGTTTTAAACTATTAATGTTAAAATTAGAAAAAACTTACAAATTCGGACAATAAAAATTGACTTTAGGCATTATTACGATATGTTTGTACAACATAAACAAGTAAATTTATTAATCATTAAAATTAAAAACAATGAAAAAATTCATGTTTAGTGCTGTTGCTCTAATAGCATTTTCATTTGCTGGAATGGCAAATGAGAATTTAGTTAAAAGCCAAATTGAAGAAGAAAAGACAATCAAAGACTATTGGGATTGTGCAAAGATTGCTAGCGATGTATATGATGAGTTAGTTGATGCATTTGGAGAAGAGGAAGCTATGGATAATGCAAATGCTTATTTTGATGATTGTATGAGTAGTGGAGAATCTTGTAATCCACCATTTGTTTGTTAATAAATTGCCTCTTTATGAGGCAATAACTTTTTTTCTTTATGAATAGATTTATATACATATTTTTTTTAACGGTTATTTCAAATTTTTCATTTAGTCAAGAAACTTATAAAGTGATATATAAGTCTTATCCTAATAATGGACCTGTTGAAAAAACTGAAATGGTTACTCAAAGTAAGCTTAAATATTTATATCAAGATTTAGATGAGGCAATTTTAAGTTTGAGATTTGAACTTCTTGTAAATAGTGATAAGGTCTCTTTTAAAACTAATGATATTATTTTCCATAATCAAAGAGCTTTAAGATTAGCAAGAACGTTTACTAATAGTAGTGAAGAATACTATTTTGATCTTCAAAATAAAACTAACTTTATAAAGAAGAGTTTTTTAAATGAAGAGTTTTATATAGAAAATAATGAAGTTATGGAATGGATTGTTACAGAGGAAACCAAACAAATTGACTCCTTAACTTGTTACAAAGCTACAACAACTAGATCTTTTAAAATTAAAAATGAAATAAAACAAGTAGCAATAGAAGCTTGGTTTTGCCCCTCGCTTTCAATTCCATACGGACCAAAAGGGTTTTATGCTTTACCAGGATTAATAGTTCAAATTAGTGATGATAAAACCACTATGGTGGTAGAGAAAATTTCTAAAGAAAACATACAAATTCAGTTTCCTCAAGTAAAAAAAATAATGTCTAAGGTTGAGTTTGATAATCTAGTTGATAAAAAGAAAGAAGATTTTTTAGAAAATAAAAAAAATGAAAAGAGTTTTGGTTATTAATATTTATTTAATTTAATAAAAATAGACATTGGTTTTAGTTTCAAAGAAATCGAAACCAAAAATTATTTTAATAAGTTAAAAAATAGACTTAAGCACCAATGAAATAGTAATTGAAAAACTAACTAAAGGAAAAATTGTAACTCAAGAAGAATTTAATGAAATTATCAAAACAATGCCTACTTTTTAATGCTACGACAAAGCTGATATGCTATTTTACATTCTTTTTTTTAAATTTTTCTTTCTCCCAAACACTTATAGGAACTGTTAAAGATTCTTTAAATAATCCATTGGCCAATGCCAATGTAATTGCCAAACCTTTACTAGAAAATAAAGGCTTAAAATTTGCTATTGCAGATCATTTAGGGAGGTATAAGTTAGAATTAGAAAAAGAAGTGCCTTATGAAATTAAAGTTTCCTATTTAGGGTATAAGGAAGTTGTATTAAAAGTAGAAGCCAATACAGACCTTAAAGAACATCATTTTGTATTGCAAGAAAGCGGACAACAATTAAAGGAAATTGTAATCGACTATGAGTACCAACCTATAGTTGTAAAAAAAGATACCTTAATTTACAATGTGGCTTCTTTTGCCAATGGAAATGAGCGAAAAATGAAAGAAGTGCTAGAAAAGATGCCAGGTGTAGAAGTCGACAAAGAGGGAACGGTTACGGTACAAGGTAAAAAAGTGACTCAAATGATGGTGGAAGGCAAATCCTTTTTTGGTGGCGGTTCCAAATTGGCCGTAGAAAATATTCCAGCCGATGCCTTAGATAAAATAGAAGTGATTGACCATTTTAATAAAGTGGGTTTTCTAAAACAAGTGTCGGATAGCGATGAACTGGCTATGAATGTAAAGCTCAAAGAAGAAAAAAAGAAGTTTGTGTTTGGAGATGTGGAAGCAGGTGCTGAGTTGGCAAACGATAATGGATTTCATTTGTTGCACGCAGCTTTGTTTTATTACAGTCCGAAAACCAATGTCAGTTTTATTGGAGACGCGAATAACATAGGAAAAAGAACTTTTTCCTTTCAGGACCTGATGCGTTTTCAAGGAGGTGTGAGCAGTTTTTTAAATGATAGAAAACAATTGACCAATTTGTATGCTTTTACAACAGATAATACCGATGTTATCGAAAACAAATCGCAATTTGGAGCTTTAAATTTTCAACACGATATAAATTCAAAACTAGCAGTTGAAGGTTTTGCCATTTTTTCAAAACTATTTAGTGCTTCTTTAACGGAAAGTAATAATGAGTATTTGCAAAATAACGCTTTTACTTTTGAAAATAGAACGACCCAAAAAGAAAACAAAACGGTGTTAGGAATTGCAAATGTAAAGCTCGATTACAGTCCAAGTGACCAATCCAAATGGTTTTACAATGCCCAATTGCAATTGAGTGCTAACGATGCTACTTCTATGTTGAACTCTCTTAGAGACGGGCAACAAAGTGTTTTTGAAACTATAAACGAAGCAGATAATAATCAAATCAAGCAATTTTTAGAATGGCACAAACAGTATAAAAATACCAAGCATACGACGACTTTTGTAGTAAATCAAAGTTATGAAAACAACATTCCTACGAATACTTGGCTAACCGATACCGAATTTTTAGCAGGATTGATTCCTTTGGAAAATGATAGTTTTTATCATATTCAGCAAATTAAAAAAGTAAAAAACAATAGTGTTGATGCTTTATTGAAACATTATTGGATTGTAAATAATTACAATCATTTGTATACCAATGTAGGTAATAATTTTGGAACAACTAAATTAAAAATAACTGAAAAGCAGTTTCTATCAGACGGTACGGTTAACGATTTTGCCAATGGTGGTTTTGGAAATGATTTGGATTATGTATTGAATGATTTTTATATAGGCTTGGAATACAAATTCAAAATAGGAAAATGGATTAATAAACCAGGAATCTATGCCCATAAGTATCATTTACAAACCAATCAAATTGCCGCTACCTATACTGTAAACAAAACGTATTTGGAGCCACAATGGGATAGTGAGTATGAGTTTAACCAATCGGAGGCACTGACGTTTAAGTATCAATTGTCAAATGATTTTCCAGATGCAACCCAACTATTAGAACGCTATACGTTGCAAAGCTATAATACCGTTTTTAGAGGGAATGCTTTATTGAGTAATGAGCGTTTTCATACGGCTAGTTTGCGTTATAAAAAAACAAGTATGTATCGCGGTTTAATGCTTTTTGCAAACATTAATTTCAATAAAAAGATAAGAACCATTAGAAATAAAGTAGAATTGGACGGAATCAATCAGTTTACCACACCTATTATTACAGACAATCCAGAAACCAATTGGAAAGCTTATGGTACTATTAGTAAAAAAATTTACCGTTTTAGATTACAGTTCAATTCTAGCCTAAGTTGGTTTAGTTATATCCAAACATTAAATAATCAAACGACTACCAATAATAGGAACAATCAAGCTGTAGGTGTAAAGATAAGTACCGCTACCAAAAAGTGGCCTATTGTAAGTATAGGTTACAACAAAAGTTTTAGTCAGTTTAGTGGTTTAACTTCGTCCCAATTTACAAATGACGTTTTCTCTTTCAGTTTGGATATCGACTTCTTAAAATCCTTTACTTTTAAAACCGATTATGAAGTAACGTTTAATGAAAATAGTTTGGGTCAAAAAACAAATTATAGAATTGGAAATGCTTATTTAAGTTACCAAAAGAAAAACAATCCTTTTCGATTTGAACTTTCCGCTCAAAATTATTTCAATAATGGAACGATAATTAATAATTCTTTTTCTGATTTTTTAATTTCCAATTCAACCACTTTTACTTTGCCAAGAATACTTATGCTTTCAATCAGTTATAAGTTGTAATCGCTATTCTGTTTTGGTGACATTTCTTATCATACCTCCAAAAATAAAATAATGAAAAGGAATTAATGTGTACCAGTATAATCTTCCAAACCATCCTTTAGGTCTAAAAGTGGCAATTTGGTGTAGGTTGTTTTGTTCGTCTATTCGGAATTCTAACCAAGCTTCTCCTGGTAAACGCATTTCAGCAAATAGAAGTAAACGTTTTTTATTTCGATCAGCTAATACCACTCTCCAAAAATCGAGCACATCACCATTATCAAGATGAGTTGGATGTGTGCGTCCTCTACGTAATCCTACACCACCAACCATTTTGTCTAAAAAACCACGTACTTTCCACATCCAATTTCCGTAATACCAACCTCTATTGCCTCCAATTGACCAAATGTTATCTAGTGTTTTTTCTATGTTTTGTATAGGCATCGTTTGATGGTCGGTTAAACAACCATAGGTAGGTACCTGAATTAATTCGGATAGGTTTCTACAAAATCGACCACTTATTAAACTGTCTTTCCAGCTAGAAATGACTAAATTTTGCTCAATTTTTAAAAAAGCTAGTGAAATTGCTTCTTCATAAGTAATAGGTGTAATTTGTAGTAATTCTTGCAAATTGTTTTTTCTTGCAATGACTTCAATCTTCATACTATCTACTAAATTCATAGCTAATTTATAAGAAGTTGAGGTTACAAAATAAAGCCAATAGGATGAAAGTTTAGGCGTTATGACTGGGACAGTTAAAATCCAATTTTTAAAACCTCTGGCTTTGGCATATTGTTGAAGCATTTCTTTATAAGATAAAATATCTGGACCAGCAATATCATAAGATTGATTATAACATTTCTCTTGAAATAATACACCAATTAAATATTGAATTACATTCCGAATGGCAATAGGCTGCGTTTTTGTAAGTACCCATTTTGGAGTAATCATAAGAGGTAGTTTTTCACATAAATCTCGAATAATTTCAAATGATGAACTTCCTGAGCCTACAATTATTCCTGCTCGTAAAACGGTTACAGGAGAATTGCCTTGGTATAGAATAGTTTCTACATTTTTGCGGGATTTTAGGTGTTTTGATAATTGTGAATGATTCACAATTCCGCTCAAATAAATTACATGCTTGGGTTGTATCTGCAACATATATTCGTTAAAATGTGTAGCGGTCTTAGATTCCATGGCATCAAAAGCAGTAGTTGAAGAACTCATAGAATGAATAAGATAGTAAGCAGCGTCAATATTTTTTGGAATGTTTTCGAAAGTAGGTTTTGTTAAAAAATCGACTTCCCAAACTGAGATATTTGTAGCATCATGTAAAGAGAAACCCAATCTGTTTTTATCTCTTACACAACAGACTATTTCATGTCCTTGGGCTATTAATTCTGGTAATAATCTTCTCCCAACATAACCATTTGCTCCAGTAAGCAGAATTCTCATAACTTGATTTTTCTTTAAAATTACTAAGAAAAATCATTCAACAGAAGTTAAATAGTTTGAAAAATATTAACTATAGAGCTGCTAATGTATTGAATTCCAATAGCGATTACGATAAAGCCAATAATTCGAGAAATGGCAACTAAACCCGAAGCACCTAATATTCTAGATAGATAATGCGCACTTCTTAAAATTAAAAAGATGGTTACTGAAACACAAAGAATAGCTAGGCAAGTAATTACTTTTTGTAATATTTCTGGTTGTTCCTGATACATGGCAATAAGCAAAGACATAGAACCAGGTCCAGCAAGCATAGGCATGGCTAATGGAGTTAAAGCAATGTCATTTCTATGCATAGCATCGTTTGTTACTCTTTTATTAACACCTCTTCTTTTACTTACATTTCCAGAAAGTAAGCTAAAGCCAGAATTAACAATTAATAAGCCGCCAGCAATTCGTAAGGCATTAATGCTAATACCAAAAAACTGTAGCATGTATTTTCCGATAAAATAGGAAATAATTAAAATGATAGCGACATTAATGGCAGCCCAAAGTGAAATTCTGGAGCGTTCTTGTTTGGTATCATCTTGAGTAAGACCTACAAATACAGGTACAGCTCCTAAAGGATTTAATACTGAAAATAGGGCTGCAAAGACATAAATAAATAGTTCCATAGTTTTTTTGCAAAGAAACGTTTGTTTTAGAAACCACGTTTTAAAATAAAGTTATCTCAAAGTTAAAATTAAAATTTTATTTTACTAATTTTATCTAAAATAATAATAATAAAAAGTGGGAATTTCTTACTTTTATTTCTAGAGAATACTTGCTAAAATAAAACAGACAAATACATAATTTACTATGAAAACTTTAGTTATTGGCGCTACTACAAATAAAGAGCGTTATGCTTATAAAGCGATACATAATTTGGTAGGAAAGAGTCATCAAGTTGTAGCTATTGGTGCTTCAAAGGGCATGGCGTTAGACATAACTATTGAAACTGAAAAAATCCCTTTTAAAGGAATAGATACTGTTACTTTATATATTAATCCTAAAGTACAACGAGAATATTATGATTATGTAATTTCCTTGCAACCTAGACGGGTTATTTTTAATCCAGGAACTGAAAATCCAGAATTTTACACCCTTTTAGAAGAAAACAATATTCAATATGAAGTAGCTTGTACTTTAGTTTTGCTTGCTACGAATCAATACTAAACCTAAAAAAGTAAGCAATCCGTTAATTAATAACAATTCAAAACCAAACTGGTAATAATTAGCGGACGCATAAGTAGTTGCACATTCCCATTTTGTTGTTTCACAAGTAGAAAAATCAATTGTAAAATAGCTGTAAATGATACCAATAATACTGATTATATAGGTTAAGACAGGTGAGGCTATTGCTATTATAGGAACGAGTTTGTCTTTAACTTTCATTTTGGTAAAAAGACCAAAGGCATACATTCCTAATAATGGACCATACGTATAACCAGCAAAAGTGAATAGTTTAGATATAACACTAGCATCTTTAATAAGGTATTTGAAGGCAATAATGACAAATATTAGAAGAAGTGATATCAAAACATGGATTCTTTTTCTAATTTTTACTTGTTCTACTGTGTTGTGTTTTTTTTCAATATTTAAGATGTCTATGCTAAATGAGGTGGTTAAAGAGGTAAGAGCACTATCGGCACTACTGTATGCGGCTGCAATTAATCCTAAGATAAAGAAAATAAAGATACCAGAACCTAAATAATTTTTAGCTAAAACGGGAAATAAATCATCTTTATGTGCATCGATACCATTTTTTTGGGCATAAACAGTCAGTAAAAGACCTAAACATAAAAATATAAAATTGACTATGGTAAGTACGATGGTAAACCAAAACATATTTTTCTGAGCATCTTTTAATGTTCTGCAAGTTAGGTTTTTTTGCATCATGTCTTGGTCTAATCCAGTCATCACAATTGCTATAAATGCACCAGAAAGAAACTGTTTCCAAAAATAATTTTTAGATAAAACATCCTCAAAGAAAAATGTTTTGGAAAGACTGCTTTCTGAAATAAAGCCTGCAATTGAAGTACTGTTTAAACCTAATGAATCACTTACAAAATAAATGGTTACCCCTAATGCAATAAGCATAAAAAGCGTTTGTAAAGTGTCTGTCCAAACAATGGTTTTTATACCAGACTTGAATGTGTATAGCCAAATTAGTAATACAGTAATAGTCACCGTTTGCCAAAAAGCAATCCCTAATTCGTCGAATAAGATGATTTGTAATACGTTGGCCACTAAAAACAAGCGAAAACTTGCACCCACAATTCGGGACAATAAAAATAAGGAAGCACCAGTTTTATAGGAATAATTTCCAAAACGACCTTCTAGATAAGTATAAATTGAGGTGAGATTTAATTTATAATATAAAGGGAGTAATACCGTAGCAATCACAAAATAACCTACAATATAACCTAAAACAACCTGCATATAACTAAATTGCGAACTCTCTATCCAGCCAGGTACAGAAATAAAAGTAACCCCAGAAAGAGAAGCACCAATCATTCCAAATGCTACAAGATACCAAGGAGATTGTTTGTTTCCTTTGAAAAAAGAATCGTTGTTTTTCTCTTCTTTTCTACCTACAAAAAAGGAGAAAAGAACTAATAAGAAGAAATAAGATAGAATTATAGTTATAATTGTAATTGGTTTCATAAACTTAAAATTGTAAAACAAAGATAATAGAATAAATAAATTAATGTAACGACTTACTTTTGTATTTTTGCACCATGGAATTGCCTTCAAAATTATTAGAAAACGCAGTTAATGAAATTGCTCAGTTACCGGGTATTGGAAAGAGAACAGCGCTACGATTAGCATTGCATCTTTTAAGACAACCTTTGGAACAAACGAGTACATTAACTCAGGCGTTAGATGCTTTGAGAAATGAGATACAGTATTGTGAAGAGTGTCATACTATCTCTGATACTTCAATTTGTTCGATTTGTTCTAATGCTAAAAGAGATAAGACAATTATTTGTGTAGTGGAGGATGTAAGAGATGTGATGGCTATAGAGGCTACGGGGCTTTACAAAGGAATTTATCATGTTTTAGGAGGGAAAATTAATCCTATTGAAGGGATAGGTCCTACTCAATTAAACATTAAGTCATTACTAGATAAAGTGAAAACAAATACAGTTAATGAAATTATTTTTGCATTAAGTTCTACCATGGAAGGAGACACTACTAATTTTTATATTTTTAAACAATTAAAAGAATTTAATATAGTTACTTCTACTATTGCCAGAGGAATTGGTATAGGAGATGAATTAGAATATACTGATGAAGTTACACTTGGTAGAAGTTTAATGCACAGAATTCCTTTTGAACAATCGATAAGACAACTTTAATTTAATCTAAATTTTATCGTTATAGATTAATTCTTAAAAACTATATTTGTCATTTAAAGAGATAAAATGAAAATTAAAAATTTTATTGTTATAATTATTATCACCTTAAGCTTTGTTTCTTGTATACCAAACAAAGATTTAGTGTATTTACAGGAAACTGAAAAAAATAATAAAGAATATCAGATTAATGAGGTTGTTTCTAAACCTTATAGAGTGCAAACCAATGATATTCTAACGGTTTCCATTAAAGCATTGGATCAAAAATTGGTTGATATGTTTAATCCTTCTACTACTCAAAATCAAAACCCGAATCAAATATCACAACAAAGTTTGTATTTTTCTGGTTACAGTGTAGATGATCATGGAAATATAAGAATTCCAGTTTTAGGAGAGGTAAATGTATTAGGTTATACTTTGGATGAAATAAGACAAACCATTGAGAAAAAATTGTTAGATGAATATTTCAATTACGAAGCAAGGTTATATGTAACAGTAAAACTAGCTGGTCTTCGATATACTATAAATGGAGAAATTAATAGCCCAGGAACAAATGTATTGTATCAGGATAAAGCTACGATTATGGAAGCTATTGCTAATTCTGGTGATATTACCATTACAGGGAACAGAAAAAATGTGCAAATCATTCGAAAATATCCTCAAGGGTATGAAACGCACACTATAGATTTAACGAAAGATACTGCGATTGAGTCTCCTTATTTTTATTTACAACCCAATGATTATATTTATATAAAACCTCTAAAACAAAAATCTTGGGGAACAGGAACAACTGGTGTTCAGACAATTACTACTGTTATTTCAGCATTGTCTCTAATAACTACAGCAATTTTATTAACTAGAAATTTGTAACTAAAAGATGTTAGACACAAAAGATTTTACTTTTTTTGAATCCCAATCTAATTTCGATTTTAAGGGTTTTGTACTTAAAATTTTTAGTTATTGGAAGTGGTTTGTACTTTCTTTAATCATTGCTTTTTTAATTGCATATAATGTGAATATTAGAAAAGAAAAAGTATATGGAATGGAATCGCTTATTGTGGTTAAAGATGAAAACAATCCATTCTTTACTTCAAACACAAGTTTGGTATTCAATTGGGGAGGTGTTTCGGATAAAGTGCAAACTGTAATAACTACTTTAAAATCTAGATCACATAATGAAATAGTTGTTGATAAATTAGAATATTATATTCAATATCAAACCAAAGGAAAATATTTTTACCAAGATGCTTACGGTAATATACCCTTTTATGTAAAAATAGATAAAAACAAAGGACAACTCGCTTTTGTACCTATCAAAATAAAATTTATAAGTGCTACACAATATGAATTGAGTGTTGATTTTAATGAGTTTGCTTCGCGTACATTAATACATTATGTAGACAATTCTAGAAGTACCTTAGGTGCAGAAGAAACTCTTTTTACAAAGCGTTTTAAAATAGATGAAGAAGTTGATCTTCCTTTTCTGCATTTGAAATTACATTTACATTCTAGTGCAAATGATTATTTAAATAAAGAGTTTTATTTAAAATTTGAAGATTTTAATACTACAGTTGCTAGATATAAAAGTATTGACGTAGCAGCAGATAGTAGAGCACAATCTGTAATAAGCTTGCAATTAACAGGTTCTAATAAAAATAGATTAGTAGAATACTTAAATACTACCGTTGATTTATTGAGAAAAAACCAGCTAAATAGTAAGAATCTTTTCGCAACAAATACAATTAATTTTATAGACAGTACGCTTCATGTTATGGAAGATCAAATTAAAGAAGCGGAGAACGAATTGAAAGATTTCAGAAAAGGAAAGAATGTGTTTGAGTTAGAAGCAGGAGGTGAATTGCTTACTCAAAAAATTTCGGAGTATGATGTGCAAAAAGATGAAACAGTTAGAAAAATAAGGTATTTAGATAATTTAAAATCGTATTTAGATAAGAGTATCGATTTTTCAAATTTGCCAGCACCTACTGTAGCCAATATAGAAGATCCTAACATTGTAAATAATGTTTCTCGATTAATTGAACTTTCCAAACAAAGAGCCGAATTAAATTATGCGGTAAAGAGCGGAAAAATGTTTTCTGAATTTGATGTAGAAATGGAAGCTATTAAAAAAGTATTATTAGAAAATATCTCGAGTTCTAAAAGTGCTTTAATGATTGATTTAAATATTGTAAATAAGAACATTTCACAAGCCGAATCTGAAGTAAGTAGATTGCCTGAACAACAACAAGAGCATTTGAAAATATCCCGTAAGTATAATTTAAAAGATAATATTTACAGTACATTTTTAGAAAAAAGAAGTGAAGCAGAAATAGTAAAAGCGGCAAATATTTCGGATATCGACTTCATTGATCCAGCTAAAGATGTAGGCGGAGGATTAAGAGGACCAAAAACAAGTATTAATTACATTTTGGCTTTTATTCTAGGGTTACTTATTCCACTCTTAATTATTTTTGTGATTGTATTGTTAGACAATAACATCAATGCAGTTGATGATATTCAGAAATTGACCAAAATTCCTGTTATAGGTGTTATTGGTAAAAAAAATACAGAAACAAATCTTTCCGTTTTTGATAAACCAAAATCACCACTTGCAGAATCTTTCAGAGCCATTCGTTCTTCTTTACAGTTTTTGTATAAGAAGCAAAAAGAAGACGGAGCTAAAATATTAATGTTAACTTCCTCAGTAAGTGGAGAAGGAAAAACATTTTGCTCTATCAATTTAGCAACAGTTTTTGCTTTAAGTGAAAAGAAAACCATAATTGTAGGACTCGATTTAAGAAAACCACGAATTTATGGTGATTTCAATTTGGATAATATGGTAGGTGTTGTGAATTATTTAATTGGACAAAAACCGTTAGCTGAAGTGATTCAGAAAACACATATTCCTTTTTTAGATATTTTGTCTTCTGGTCCAATACCACCTAATCCTGCTGAATTATTAATGGGAGAAAGCATGAAAGAAATGATAGAAGAACTAAAACAGCAATACGATTACATTATTTTAGACACACCACCTGTTGGATTAGTCTCTGATGCTTTAGAATTAGCTCATTATTGCGATGCGACTCTTTATGTAACTAGACAAGGATTTACCAAAAAAGGAATGCTTTCTGTGGTAAATGAGAAGCATAAAAGAGGAGAATTGCATAATATTAGTATTTTATTTAACGGATTTCAGAATAAGGCTAAATACGGTTATGGTTATGGCTATGGTTATGGTTATGGTTATGGGGTTTATGGTGAAGGATATCATGATGAAGTGACAGAAGTAAAAGGATGGAGAAGACTATTAAAAAGAAAAAAGAATAATTAAAAAGATTTTAGTTTGATTACTAATAAAAAAATATTAATTACTGGAGGAGCAGGTTTTATTGGATCAAATCTTTGTGATTATTTTCTAAAAAACAATAATACTGTAATTTGTTTAGATAATTTTTCAACGGGTTATCGGAAAAATATTGAACCTTTTCTAACTTATGAAAATTTTGGGTTAATTGAAGGTGATATTAGAGATTTAAGTGTTTGCAAAACAGCTGCTACTGGTGTAGATTATGTATTACACCAAGCTGCTCTTGGAAGCGTGCCTCGATCTATAGTTGATCCGATAACTTCTAACGAAGTAAATGTATCAGGTTTTTTGAACATGCTTATTGCTGCAAAAGAAGCCAATGTAAAACGATTTATTTACGCGGCAAGTTCTTCTACTTATGGTGATTCCGAATCTTTGCCAAAAGAAGAAGATGTAATTGGAAAACCATTATCTCCATATGCCATTACTAAATATGTTAATGAACTTTATGCAACAGTTTTTAGTGTTACATATGGCATTGAAACTATTGGATTACGCTATTTTAATGTTTTTGGAAAAAATCAAGATCCAGATGGAGCTTATGCAGCCGTTATTCCTAAATTTGTAAAGCAATTAATAAATCTAGAAAGTCCTATTATTAATGGAGATGGTAATTATTCAAGAGATTTTACATATATAGATAATGTGATTCAAATGAATGAATTAGCCATGGAAGTTACTAATAAAGAAGCGGTAAATACGGTTTATAATACGGCTTGCGGAGATAGAACAACACTAAACGATTTAGTGAAATATTTAAAAGAACATCTTTCTAAATATAATAGTAAAATTAAAGAAATACCCATAATTCATGGAGCTAATAGAGTAGGAGATATTCCACATTCGTTAGCTAGTATAGAAAAAGCAAAAAAAATGTTAGGATATAAACCCGAATATCGATTAGAACAAGGTCTTAAAGAATCTGTTCATTGGTATTGGGAAAAATTAAAATAATTATGATTAAGAATATTTGTTGTATAGGAGCGGGTTATGTAGGAGGTCCAACTATGGCAGTTATAGCTCAAAAATGCCCGCACATAAAAGTAACTGTAGTCGATTTAAATCAAGATAGAATTAAAGCTTGGAACGATACCGATTTATCAAGATTACCAGTTTATGAACCAGGATTAGATGCAGTGGTTAAAGAAGCAAGAGGTAGAAATTTGTTTTTTTCAACAGAAGTAGATCAAGCTATTGATGAAGCAGAAATGATTTTTATTTCGGTTAATACTCCTACTAAAACCTATGGTGTAGGAAAAGGAATGGCTGCGGATTTAAAATATATTGAATTATGTGCTAGACAAATTGCTAAAGTTGCTAAAAGTAACAAGATAGTTGTAGAAAAATCAACTTTACCAGTCCGAACAGCACAAGCCATAAAAGATATCTTAAATCATACTGGAAACGGTGTTGATTTTCAAATATTGTCGAATCCAGAGTTTTTAGCTGAAGGAACTGCTATAGAGGATTTATTTCAACCAGACAGAGTTCTTATTGGAGGAGATTCAACAAAAGAAGGAGAAAAAGCAATTCAATGTTTAGTTGATATTTATGCTAATTGGGTTGACAAAGATAAAATATTAACGACAAATACTTGGTCGTCTGAATTGTCTAAATTAACAGCTAATGCTTTTTTAGCACAGCGTGTATCTTCTATAAATGCTATGAGCGAATTATGTGAAAAAACAGGAGCTAACGTTAATGAAGTGTCAAAAGCTATTGGTATGGATAGTAGAATTGGTTCCAAATTTTTAAAAGCATCTGTTGGATTTGGAGGGTCTTGTTTTCAAAAAGATATTTTAAACTTAGTATATATTGCAAAAAGTTATAGTTTACATGAAGTAGCCGATTATTGGGAACAAGTTGTAATTATGAATGATCACCAAAAAAGACGTTTTGCAAAGAATATTATTAATACGCTTTATAATACTGTTTCGGGAAAAAAAATAGCTTTTTTGGGTTGGGCATTTAAAAAAGATACCAATGATACAAGAGAATCTGCTGCTATTTATGTAGCTAATGATTTATTAAATGAACAAGCTATGATTTCTGTATATGACCCAAAAGTAAGTCAAGAACAAGTGTTTTTTGATCTTAATTATTTAGAAACAAGAACAGCAGAAGAAAATAGTAAATTAACACATGTTGAAATGGATCCTTATAAAGCAATTGAAGATTCTCATGCCATTGCTGTCTTAACAGAATGGGACGAGTTTAAAACATATGATTGGCAAAAAATATATGATTCAATGTTGAAACCAGCTTTTGTGTTTGATGGTAGAAATTTATTGGATAAAAATAAATTAGAAGCAATAGGGTTTATTTATCAATCGATTGGATCTTAGTTATGAGAGATAAAATTGCTATCATAGGTTTAGGGTATGTAGGCTTACCATTAGCAAGATTATTTGCAACAAAATTCTCTGTCATAGGTTTTGACATTAATCAAAAAAGGATTAATGAATTGCAAAATGGTATAGATACAACTTTAGAAATTGAGGATGAGGTTCTCAAAAAAGTATTACTTCCAAACAATTCTGGAGATATAGGGTTGTTTTGTACATATAATTTAGAAGAAATAAAAGATAGTAATTATTATATCGTAACTGTTCCTACACCCGTTGATAAGCACAATAGACCCGATTTAACGCCACTTTATAAAGCAAGTGAAACGGTTGGTAGAGTCTTGAAAAAAGGAGATATCGTAATTTATGAATCAACAGTTTATCCAGGTGTAACAGAAGAAGAATGTGTTCCTGTTTTAGAACGTATCTCTGGGTTACAATTTAATGTGGATTTTTATGTGGGATATTCTCCTGAAAGAATAAACCCAGGAGATAAAGAACATACGGTTGAAAAGATTCTAAAAATCACTTCGGGTTCTACTCCGGAAATAGGGAAGAAAATAGATTCTTTATACAAAAACATAATTACGGCTGGTACGCATCTAGCACCAACAATTAAAGTTGCTGAAGCAGCAAAGGTAATTGAAAATTCACAACGTGATATTAATATTGCTTTTGTTAATGAATTGGCTAAAATTTTTAATTTGTTAGAAATTGATACACATGCAGTGCTTGAAGCTGCTGGTACTAAATGGAATTTTTTACCATTTAAACCTGGTTTAGTGGGAGGGCATTGTATAGGTGTTGATCCATATTATCTGGCTCAAAAGGCACAAGAAAAAGGGTATCATCCAGAAATTATTTTAGCTGGGAGAAGGTTGAATGATTCTATGGGAGAATATGTAGCTTCTCAAGTAGTGAAATTAATGATTAAAAAAGGGATCAATGTTAATACAGCTACTGTTTTAATGTTAGGAATTACTTTTAAAGAGAATTGTCCCGATGTTAGAAATACTAAAATTGTGGATGTTGTTTCTTCTTTAAATGAATATGGTATTACGGTAACCATATATGATCCTTGGGCTAATCCTCAGGAAGTTAAACATGAATACAACATAGAAAGTAGTAATGTTTTGCCAACTGAGAAATATGATGCTGTTGTTTTAGGTGTTGCACATAAAGAATTTTTATCAATTAATTTTGACAATCTTTGTAAAGTGAACCATATTATTTATGACGTTAAAGGTAATCTCGGTGATAAGTCAACAAGCAGATTATAACAAAAAATAAACAATGAGTCAGTTAAAAAAAGGAGCTATACTATCATACATTAATATAGCTCTTACTAATTTAATAGGACTATTATTAACTCCTTTTATTATTAAGAGTTTAGGAGAATCTGAGTATGGACTATATACTTTAATAGGTTCATTAGTAGCTTATTTCTCCTTAATGGATCTTGGATTAAATAATACAATAGTTAGGTTTGTAGCGAAATATAGGACCGAAAAAGATGTTGTAGGAGAAAAAAAATTTTTAGGTTCTATTTTTATAATTTATTTTTTCATTTCTGTAATTGTATTACTTTTTGGGCTCTTTCTTTATCTAAATTTGGAACATATTTTTAAAGGTTTGAATACTACTGAGCTTGCTAAAGCAAAAATCATGTTTCTCATACTAATTTTTAATATTGCAATTACACTACCAGGAGGTTCCTTTACTGCTATTTGCAACGCTTATGAACAATTTGTATTTCCTAGATTTATTACTATAATACGATATGTTTTAAGAACAATTTTAATATACTTTGTTTTATTTTATGGAGGTAAAGCCATTTCTATTGTTGTTATTGATACCATTTTAAATGTGTTACTAATAGTAGCTGTTCTACTATTTGTGGTAAAGAAGGTTAAATTACAACTAGTTTTTAAAGGAATAGAATTTTCACTTTTTAAAAGCATTTTTAAGTATTCTATATGGATTTTTTTAATGGCAATGATTGGTCAATTCTTTTGGAATACCGGACAAATCGTTTTAGGTTTAAGAACGAATACTTTGTTAATAGCTATTTATGGACTTGGAATAACTTTAGGTGGTTATTATGGAGGTTTCGCAGGTGCTATTAATACTGTTTTTTTACCAAAGGCAACTAAAATGGTTTTATTAAATACTAATGAAGATTTATTAAATGAAATGATAAAGATTAGTAGATTATTATTGATTATTTTAACTTATATACTATTTGCATTTTTATTATTTGGGCAAGAGTTTATTGTGCTTTGGGTAGGACATGAATATATCGATTCTTGGTTTGTTGCAGCAACTATAATGATAGTGTATTCCATCCCACTATTACAAAATTTTGCTCATTCGATTATTGAAGCTAAAAACAAAGTTTTCTATAAAGTAATCATTTACATGGTCTTTATTTCATTAGGTGTTTTATTAGGATATCTATTAATAGATGGTTACGGAGTTAAGGGAATGGCGTTAGGAATAGCTTTAGGTTGGCTTATTGCTCAATTTATATTAAATATTGTTTTTCATAAAGTCTTAGGTTTAAATATACTATTATTTTTAAAAGAAGTTTTTATTAGTAAATTATTTTTACTCATTTGTATAGCCTTTTCGTCTTCCTTTTTAATAAAAGCAATCAATGAAGGTACTTGGTTTTTATTTGGTTTAAAAATAGTGTTATTTACCATTTTGTACTTTCTTTGTATTAGTTTTGGGTTAAACACTTATGAAAGAAATCTTTTAAAAGAGATATTAAAGATAAAAGATAAAAGATGAAGAGGAGACTTTTTAAATATATGGCAAAAAAATTAGCTGCATTTTACATAGCTTATTTAGAGCCTGAAATACAAAGTTATGTTTTAAACATAAAAAGAAAGAATTTTAAATACTTTGGTGAAAACGTAATTTTTAAAGGCGGAGGAGAAATCTTTCATGAAGAGAATATAAGTATTTATAATCATGTAAGAATAGGTAGAGATTATTTTTTAATGGGGATTGGCGGTATAGAAATTGGAGAAGGAACAATAATTAGTAGAAATGTATGCATTCATTCTGGAAACCATGATTTTAAAAGCGAAGATTATTTGCCTTACAATACTACATATATTAAGAATAAAATTACTATAGGTAAAGGGGTTTGGATTGGACAAAATGTAAATATATTACCAGGCGTAACCATAGGAGATGGTGCGATAATAGGAATGGGAACAACGGTAGCAAAAGATGTTGCTAAAGGCGAAATCGTTGTTGGAGGAGCCTTTAGGTCTATTGGTTTTCGTTCAAGTTCGAGATTAGAAGAATTAATAGCCAATGGAAAATATATTTCCAAAACTGAAAAGAATATTTGATATAATTTTAAGAGTTTCTAAATAAACCATTAGGAAGCGAATCTAAACAAGATATAAATCAATAAAATTAATAATGCCTGAAAAAACAATTTAAATGGATGCTAGCATTATCATTACTACATTTCGGCGCTCACATTTTTTAACTCGTGCAATAGATAGTGTGTTGTTACAAAATACAAATTATAAATATGAAATAATCATAATTGATGACAATGGTTTGGAAACACAAAATCAATTGCTTACACGTAAAACTATTGATAAATATATTCTGTATAACCAAATTCAATATTATCCATTAGAGATTAATAAAGGAGCATGTTATGCAAGAAATTATGGTGTTTCAAAAGCAAAGGGTAACTATATCTTTTTTTTAGACGATGATGACTCCTATGAAAATAGTAAGATTCAAACTCAAATGGCATTCATGCTAAATCATAGTAACCTCGATGGTTGTTTGGCACCATTTAAAAGATTAAATGCTAAAGAAGAGGAAATTAAAGCAAATTCAAATTTTCCAGTTGTAGAAGACTTTGTTAATTTTTCAATTAGAGGTAATTTTTTTACCCCCATGTTATGTATAAAAAAAAATAAATTAATTGAAATAGGAGGTTTTCAAGAAATTGATCGTTTTCAAGATAGGTTTTTAATGTTGCATGCTTTGAAAAGCAATCTAAATTTTGCTTGTTTAGAGCAACCATTACATATTATGTATGAACATGAATCCGATAGAATTTCAAGCTTAAATATAAGTAAAACTATAGTGTCTTTAGATAAAATATATGATTTTATAGTTCTATCTAAGAATTCTTTTTCCAAAAAGGAATGGAATATGTTTAAAATAAATGATTTAACAATTCGTGCCATACAATATTATCTTTCTAAAGATGTAAAAAATAGGTTGTACGCAATACGATGTTATTTTAAAATTTGTATCCTTGATTTGAATATGAAAAATTGCTTAAATTTTATCAAATCAATCTTTAATATAGTTAGAAGAAGATGAAGTTGTTATACATCACAAATGGAATTAATGGCGTAGGAGGTTTGGAAAGAGTGTTGTCCCTTAAAGCATCTTATTTTGTTGATGTGCTGCATTTTGAAGTTACCATTGTAGGATTAAATAACGGAAACGAAAATCCGTTTTATAGTTTTTCTGAAAACATAAATTTTGAATCAATTTTTGTAAAAGGGAATCCGATTCAGTATTTTATTCAATATAAAAAAGGAATTATTGCTATTATAAATAGAATTAAACCAGATATAGTTTTGGTTTGTGATGATGGTTTAAAAGGATTTAGTATTCCTATTATTATAGGTAAAAAGATACCTTGTATTTATGAACGACACGTATCTAAAAAGATAGAATGGAAAGAAGATTTCAATATAGCGCAAAAAATAACCACTAAATTGAAATGGGAATTAATGGATTACTTGGCTTCTAAGTTTGATGCTTTTGTTGTTTTAACCCAAGGCAATACAAAAGAATGGAAGAACTTAAAAAATATACATGTTATTCCTAATCCGTTAACTTTTCTACCAGAACAAACATCTGAATTAAAATCGAAAAAAGTTATTGCAGTTGGTAAACAGTCGTATCAAAAAGGATTTGATTTGTTATTAAAAGCTTGGCAAATTGTAGTTTCAAAATATGACGATTGGGAATTAAATATTTATGGAACTAAAGATGCTTCACAAGGTTTAGAAACCATAGCGACAGAATTACAAATTGAAACATCAGTTCATTTTTTAAATCCAGTTCAAAATATTCAATCTAAATATTTGGAGAGTAGTATTTTTGTGTTATCATCTCGTTATGAAGGATTTGGTATGGTTTTAATAGAAGCTATGGCTTGTGGTGTACCTTGTGTCTCTTTTGATTGTCCTTTTGGGCCTTCGGATATTATTCATCACGAAGAAGATGGTGTTTTGGTCCCAAATGGAAATATTGCTTTACTTGCTAATGGAATTGCTAATTTGGTGAAAAATAACGAATTAAGATTACAAATGGGTAACTTAGCAAAAAAAAATGTCGAAAAATATAAGATAGATGTCATTGGTCGTCTTTGGCAACAATTATTTAACTCTTTCTAAGTGAAAATTATATTTAATACAGATCAAATATATTTACACGGGGGAATCGAAAAAGTAATGACCACAAAAGTCAATTATTTTGCCCAATTGCCTAACGTGGAAGTTTATATTGTAACCACAGAACAAAAGGGAAATACGTCCTGCTATCCGTTAGATGCGAGAGTACAATTGATTGATTTGAATATTAATTATAATCGATCTTTGTCTTATTTCTCAAAAGAAAATATAAAGAAAGCTATATCGCATTTTAAGAAGCAAAAAGCACTTTTTAAAGAATTACAACCAGATGTAGTTATATCTCCAAATTTTAATTTTGATCATTATTGGTTGCCTTTTTTTAAAAGTATTAAAAAAACTATAAAAGAACGCCATAGTTCAAGATATTTTGAAGCCGAGCAATATAAATCGGCAACATTTATGAGAAAATTAATATTTATGTTCAATAATTGGATTGATAGTAAATACAGTCATATAGTAGTGCTAAATAAAGATGAAGCTCAATATGTAAAAACAAACAATGCAGTTGTAATTCCAAATCCAATAGATGAGGTGCCTTTTAAAGCAGATCCAAGTAGGAAACAAGTAATAGCTGCTGGGAGAATTGCTCCTATAAAAGGCTTTGAACAATTAATCATGGCTTGGAAAATTATTAATAAAGAATTTCCAGATTGGATGTTGCATATTTATGGAACAGATTATTTAAACACAAAGAAAAGTTTAGAAGAACAAATCGTTGAATTAGGATTAAGTAATGTTGTAGAAATAAATGAAAGTGTAGATAATATTCCAAAAATCATGCAACAGTATAGTATTTATGCCTTAACGTCTAAAACAGAATGTTTTCCAACGGTTTTATTAGAGAGTTTGGCAGTAGGATTGCCTATTGTATCATATGATTGTCCTAATGGACCAAGACATATTATTACGACTAATGTTGATGGAATTTTAGTTGAAAATCAAAATTATGAAGAATTTGCAAAAGCATTAAAAAAAATGATTAACGACATAGACCTACGTATGGTGATGAGTGAAAATGGAATTAAAAATGGACAGAGATTTAAAACAGAGAATATAATGAAAAGTTGGATAAGTTTATTAAAACTGTAATTGCATAAATGAATAAATTAGTACCAGTAGAACTGTATGCATATGGCTATCATTACATACTATTATTTTTGGTAATACTTACCGCTTTGCATTTATATGCGAGGCCAATAGATGATGAGTTAAATAAAAAATATAATTTCATTGTTTTGCCTCTTTTATTTTTTCTGATTTTTCTATATATGGGTACTCGTCCAGTAAGTTTTTGGTTTGGAGACATGGGAGTATATGCGGCGAATTATGATGATTTTAGGAGAGGGGAATTGCCTAAGCTAGATGGTGATATATTATTTTATGGTTTTATGAAATTTTGCTCCACCATTATGGAAAAAGAATTTTTTTTCTTAATTATTGCTTTTTTTTACACGTATCCTATTTATTTGATAAGTAAAAAATGGGGTAAAGAAAATGCGTTGTACTTATTTTTGATGTTGATTGGTGCTTTTTCATTTTGGGCCTATGGAACTAATGGACTACGTAATGGTTTGGCTACTTCTATTTTCCTATTCGCTATAAGTAAAAAAAGTTTGAAATATCAGTTGCTATGGATGATTTTTGCAATATTAATACATAAGTCTACGATATTAATAGTTGTGTTTTATCTAATAGCTTTTAAGTTTAATGATACAAAAAAAATAATTTATTTGTGGTTTATATCTATACTTTTATCGCTTGCTGTTGGTAGTGTTCTGGAAAATTTTTTATTATCTATTGGTGTTATGGGAGACGATAAAATTACAGCTTATTTAAATAATATAGATCAATATGCCAATGAGTTTAGTAAAACAGGTTTTCGATTGGATTTTCTTATTTATAGTGCAACAGGCGTATTGGCGGGTTGGTACTATAAAATTAAAAAAGGATTTAACAATCAATTTTACAATATTGTTTATGCTTTTTATGTTATAGCGAATAGTTTTTGGGTAATAGTAATTCGGGCTGCATATTCTAATCGATTTGCTTATTTGTCATGGTTCATTTTGTCGGTTATCATTTTTTACCCATTAGTGCATGAAAGTATGATAAAAAATGAGAAAAATAAATTGCTTTTGGCAAATATTATGATTCTCTATTTTGCCTTTACTTTTTTAATGAATGTAATACTAAATTAAATTATTAGTAATGAAAAAATTAACCGTTTTTACCCCAACATACAACCGAGCTTACTTATTGCCTCAACTTTATGAAAGTTTATGTAGACAAACGAATCAAGATTTTATATGGTTGATAATAGATGATGGATCAACTGATAATACAAAAGAAATAGTAAAAGATTGGCAATTAGAAAATCAAATCACTATTGTCTATCAATTTCAAGAAAATCAAGGAATGCATGGTGCTCATAATACGGCCTATCAGACTATCACAACAGCATATAATGTATGTATTGATTCAGATGATTATATGCCAGATAATGCAGTAGCAATTATACTTGAAGAAATAGATGGCTTAAACCCTAAATTGGCAGGAATTCTTGGTCTTGATGCAGCAAAATCAACACATAAAATTATTGGCACAAATATTCCCGAAAACTTAAAAGAAGTAAAATTAAATGAATTGTATAGTCTTCATGGAGTAAAAGGGGATAAAAAAATAGTTTTAAAAACAGATGTTGTAAAAAAATATCCAGCTTATCCAATCTTTATTGGAGAACGGTTTGTTCCCCTTGATTATTTATACCTATTAATTGATCAAGATTATTATTTAAAACCTGTAAATAAAGTACTTTGTATTGTAGAATATCAACTAGATGGCTCAACAAAAAATATATTATATCAATATAGAAGACATCCTAATGGCTTTGCTTTTTCAAGAATAAGTAGAATAAACTTAGGTAAAACTTTTAAAGAACGATTTAAAAATGCAATTCATTTGATTTCATCTGCTTGGTTTTCAAAAAAAATAGATTGGTTGTTTAAATCTCATCGAACACACTTGGTTTTATTGGCTCTTCCATTTGGAATAGTATTAAATTTATATATTCGATTAAAAACGAGAGACTTTAAATGAAAATTCTTCAAATTATAAATTCATTGGCTACAGGAGGTGCAGAAAAATTAATTTTAGATACAATCCCTCTATATGTTCAACAAGGTATTCAAGTTGATGTTTTGTTACTTTGGGATAACGATTGTATGTTTACCAATGAATTACAAAAGCTAAATTGCTCCAAAATTTACATTTTAAAAAAATCATCAAATTATAAAGATATTTATCAGTTATCTCATGTTTTTAAAATTGCTAAAATTTTAAAAAATTATGATTTGGCACATGTTCATTTATTTCCTGCACAATACTTTGTGGTTTTTGCTAATATTTTGAACGGAAATAGCTGTAAACTTCTTTTTACAGAACATAACACTACTAATAAAAGAATTCAAAGTAAATTTTTTAAACCTATTGAAAGATTTATCTATAAGCGCTATGCTAAACTCATCTGTATTTCTGATGAAATTAAAGGTATCTACTCAGAGTATTTAAAGAATCAAAAAGAAAAATTAATTGTAATTCAAAACGGTGTATCTATTGAAACTATAATCAATGCAAAACCTTACGATAAAGTTGTTTTGAATACTAATTGTGTTAAAAGTGATGTTTTTTTACTTCAAGTGGCCGCTTTTAGACCACAAAAAGACCAAATAACACTTATAAAATCCATGAAATACCTACCTCATAATTATAAGTTGTTTTTAGTAGGCGATGGGGTAAATAAAAAGATGTGTGAGGATTATGTGATCCATGAGAATTTAAATAATAAGGTTTATTTTTTAGGTCAACGTGCCGATATTCCTAGATTATTAAAATCGGTTGATATTGTAGTTTTATCGAGTCATTATGAAGGCCTATCTTTATCTTCTATCGAAGGGATGTCTTCGGGAGTACCTTTCGTAGCTTCAGAGGTTCCAGGTTTAAAAGAAATAGTTGAGCATCATGGCGTTTTATTCAAAGAAGGTGACGAACAAGATTTAGCGGATAAAATAAATCAGTTAATGCTTGATAAAACCTATTATTTAAAAATGGCTACTTCTTGTCTTGAGAGAGCCAAACAATTTGATATAAAGAATATGATAGCAAAGCACATTGCTCTATATAAGAAAATTTATGAAGCCTAAAATTATTCGAATTGCAACAGTAGCGATGTCTTTGAATCTTTTATTAAGAGGACAGCTGAAGTTTTTAAATCAATTTTTTGATATAAAAGCGGTTTCAGGATATGATACTGATCTTGAAATGGTAAAAAAAAGAGAAGGAGTTCAAATTATTGATTTGAAAATGGAACGTAAAATAGCTCCAGTTAAAGATAGTATCGCTTTGATAAAATTATATTTTTTATTCAAAAGTGAAAAACCAACAGTAGTACATTCGATAACTCCTAAAGCAGGTCTGTTAAGTATGATAGCCGCTAAATATGCTGGTGTGCCCATTCGAATGCATACTTTTACCGGACTTATATTTCCTAGTAAAAAAGGATTTATGAAAAAAATATTAATACTCATGGATAAAATACTCTGTTTTCATGCCACTCATATTTATCCAGAAGGGAAGGGAGTACAACAGGATTTGTTGTCTTATAAAATAACCCATAAGCCATTAAAAATATTAGCTAACGGAAACGTCAATGGTGTTGATTTGGATTATTTTAATCCGAATGACATATCAGAAGATGTAAAAAATGAATTGTCAAAAAAATTAGGTATCAATAAGAATGATTTTGTCTTTTTGTTTGTTGGCCGTTTGGTAAAAGATAAAGGAATTAATGAATTAGTTACTGCATTTACAAAAATTCAAGATGAAAATGTAAAACTAGTATTAGTAGGTCCCTTTGAACAAGATTTAGATCCTCTGTCACCAGAAGTTTATTTTGAGATTAAGAATAATAAAAACATTATATCGGTAGGTTTTCAAACAGATGTGCGTCCTTACATGGCCATCAGTCAGGCCTTGGTTTTTCCATCTTATAGAGAAGGTTTTCCAAATGTGGTTTTACAAGCAGGAGCCATGGAATTACCAGCGATTGTTTCGGATATTAATGGCAGTAATGAAATTATTACTCATAATAAAAATGGGATTATTATTCCCGTTAAAAATTCTGATGCTATCTTTGCAAGTATGATTGCCATAAGAGATAGAAAATTGTATCCATTTTTAAAAAGTAATTCTCGAGAAAGAATTGTATCCGCATTTAATCAAAACGTAGTTTGGCAATCCTTACTTAATGAATATAACAGTCTGATTGATAATGTATAAGCTTTTTTTAAAAAGAGTACTAGATTTTTCTCTATCTTTAATTGGATTCATTTTATTGTTTCCCATATTTATTATTATTGTTCTTTGTTTAACTATTGCTAATAATGGAAAACCTTTTTTTATACAAAAAAGACCTGGTTATAAAGGAGTTATTTTTAATATCATTAAATTTAAAACTATGAATGATAAAAAAGATAAAGCAGGTAATTTGTTACCCGATGGAGCGCGTTTAACTAGAGTAGGAAAGTTTATTAGAAAAACATCTTTAGATGAAATTCCCCAATTACTTAATGTAATTAAAGGAGATATGAGTCTCATTGGACCACGACCACTTTTAACAGCATATTTACCATTGTACAATGATTTTCAAAAGCAGAGACATTTAGTGCGACCAGGCATAACAGGTTGGGCACAAATAAATGGAAGAAATGCTATAAGTTGGAATCAAAAATTTGAGTACGACGTATGGTATGTTAAAAATTATAACTTTTTTTTAGATTTAAAAATATTATTTTTAACCTTCAAAAAGGTGTTTGTAAGAGAAGGGATTTCTCAGGATGGGGAAGCAACAATGGAAGTTTTTAAAGGTAATTCTTAAGAAATGAAAATAAATCATTATGTTTTTGGGGCGAGTGGACATGCAAAAGTAGTGTTGGATATTTTAATTTTTAACCAAATCAATGTTACTGCAATAGTTGATGATGATCCAAAATTTGAAACCCTTTTTGATATACCTGTTATAAAGACTAAAGCTTTTTCAGTTTTTAATCCCTCAAAATTTATTATTGCCATTGGGAATAATGTAGTTAGAAAAGAAATAGTAGCAAAAAATGCTTTTCATTATTTGAAGGCGATACACAATGATGCGGCAATTTCTTCATTTTCTTCCATAGGAGAAGGTAGTGTTGTAATGGCAAAAGCTGTAATAAATGCGGATGCAAAAATTGGTAAACATTGTATTATAAACTCTGGAAGTGTAATTGAACATGATTGTGTATTGTCTGATTATGTACATGTTTCGCCCAATGCTTCTCTTGCAGGAAATGTAACTGTTGGAGAAGGAGTACATATAGGAATAGGTGCAAGTGTGATTCAGGGTGTTACTATAGGAAAATGGGCTACAATTGGAGCTGGAGCAGTAATTATTGCAGATGTTCCTGATTTTGCAGTCGTGGTAGGTAATCCAGGAAAAATAATCAAAAGCAAGTCAAATGAATAAAAAAAGAATTTTTGATTTAGTATTAGCTGTTATGGCGTTATTGCTAGTTTCTTGGGTTCTTTTAATTAGTTTTGTTTTAGCTTCTGTAGATACAAAATCATTTGGATTGTTTTTACAAATTAGAATTGGTCAATTTGGTAAGTTATTCCAAATTTTTAAAATTAAAACAATGCATGATGTTACTAAAAAAGTGTCTCCATTTGGGCGTTTTTTAAGAAAATCCAAAATTGATGAATTACCTCAATTAGTCAATATTATTTTAGGAGATATGAGTTTTGTAGGTCCAAGACCAGATGTTCCAGGGTATTATGATTGTTTAGAAGGAGAAAATAGAAAAATATTGGAATTAAAACCGGGTTTAACATCGGAAGCATCTATAAAATATGCCCATGAAGAAGCTATTTTAAGTAAGCAACAAAACCCTTTATGGTATAATGATACGGTATTATTTCCTGATAAAGTAAAAATGAACTTAGCATACTACTATGAGCGAAGTATTTTAGTAGATTTGCGGATTATTATAAAAACAATTTTTAAAGTATGAACCTAGAAAAAATATGGCTGTCTTCCCCTCATATGGGTGGTACTGAACAAAAGTTTATTGAACAAGCTTTTGAGGAAAATTGGATTGCTCCTTTGGGACCAAATGTGATAGGTTTTGAAGAAGATTTGCAAAATTATTTAGGAGAAAAATCCTATGTTGCTGCTTTAAGTTCGGGTACAGCCGCGTTACATTTAGGATTAATTCATTTGGGAGTAACTACAGGAGATGAGGTTATTTGTCAGACATTTACTTTTTCAGCATCTGCGAATCCAATAGTCTACTTAGGCGCTAAGCCAATATTTGTTGATAGTGAAGCCGAAACTTGGAATATTTGTCCAGATGCTTTAGAGCAAGCTATTATCTCCAGAATTGAAAACGGTAAAAAGCCGAAAGCGATTATAGCGGTTCATTTATATGGTATGCCTTTTAAAGTAGAAGCTATAGTCGCCATTAGTCAGAAATATGGAATACCTATTTTAGAAGATAGTGCTGAAGCATTAGGAAGTACTTACAAAGGGCAAAAATGTGGCACTTTTGGTACTTTAGCTGCTTTGTCATTTAATGGAAATAAAATTATTACCACTTCTGGAGGAGGTGCTTTGGTTACCAAAGAACAAAAAGATAAGGAAAAAACTATTTTTTTAGCTACTCAAGCTAGAGATAATGCGCCTCATTACCAGCATTCTCATATAGGTTATAATTATAGATTGAGTAACATTTGTGCAGGAATTGGACGAGGTCAAATGGAAATCTTAGAAAGCCATATTGCTAAAAGACAAGAAATAAATCAATTTTATCAAACTATTTTTAAAGCAATAGATTCGGTTTTTGTTTTTAAAGAACCGAATAGTGATTCTATTTCAAATCATTGGTTAAGTGCTATTTTACTTCCAAATTATGCAACGAGAGAAGCGTTGCGTTTGGCGTTTGAAAAAGAAAATATAGAAACTAGACCGCTATGGAAACCTATGCATTTACAACCAGTTTTTAAAGAGTGTCTGTATTTTGGGAATAGCATTGCCGAAGACTTATTTGAAAAAGGACTTTGCTTACCTTCAGGATCTAATTTAACAACGAGCGATAAAGATAGAATTACCGAGGTTGTAAGACGGTTTTTTTAGTACTTTTGCAATTAAATGTGGTAAGAAAAAATGATTAAGCTTAATGAAAAATTATTTTCAATAGGATATCTACCGAGGTGGATAATTTTTTGCATTGATATAGGTATTTTAGTTTTGGCTAATGCTTTAACGCATATTATATTAATTAATTTAACCTTAGGGTTTTATGACACTATTTCTTTATCGCAACAATATCTTTTAATTTTACTAGTTAATATTGTTTTTTTTAGAGTATTTAAGACTTTTTCAGGTATTATTAGGCATTCTACTTTTATAGATGCCGTAAAACTATTTTTTGCCAGTTTTTGTTCTTTTTTAGTTCTAAGTATTTTTAATTACGGCTCTTTTATTATTTTTCAAAAGAAAATTTTTCTCTTTCCAGGTTTAATAATAAGCTTTGTTTTATCGTTTACCTTTTTATTCTTTTTTAGATTATTGGTGAAGTTCGCCTTTGAAATTAATACTATAGATTCAAAAACCTTAATAAGAACAGTTGTGTATGGTTCAGATGCTAATGCAATTGCTGTTGCAAATGCTGTAAAATCTGAAATACCAGCCCGATTTAAAATAGTTGCTTTCTTAGATAAATCTAGACATAATAAATCGAAGAGTATTTTAGGATTGCCTATTTTGTATAAAAACAAAAAGGCTTCTGTACTCTTACGCTCTTTGGGAGCAAAAACACTTATTTTGGCTGAAAAATCGTTAACTAAAGATGAAAAAATAAGAATTGTAGACGATTGCTTGGAAAACAATATCAAAGTGTATGTAGTACCTATTATTTCCGATTGGGAAAATAAAACCGAAATCTCTAAAAAAATTAAAAATTTCGAAATTCAAGATTTATTGGAAAGAAAACCCATTATTTTGGATAATAAATTAATTTCAAAGCAAATTTCAAATAAAACGATTTTAATTACGGGTGGAGCAGGTTCCATAGGAAGTGAAATAGTTTGGCAAGTATTAGAGTTTAACCCGCAACGTATTATTATTTTTGATCAAGCCGAATCGCCATTACATAAATTATGTATTGAAATTTTAAAGTTTGAAAAGAGAATAGAAATTGTTCCTTTAATTGGAGATATTAGAAATAAGGTTGTTTTGAAAAGAGTCTTTGAAAAATACCAACCTAGTATGGTATATCATGCTGCAGCTTACAAACATGTACCATTAATGGAAGAAAACCCTTCTGAGGCTATTTTTACCAATGTATTAGGAACAAAAAATCTTGCAGATTTATCTTTAGAATACAACGTGAAGAAATTTGTTATGGTTTCTACAGATAAAGCAGTAAATCCTAGTAATGTTATGGGAGCAAGTAAAAGAATTGCTGAAAAATATGTTCAATCTTTATATTTTAAATTTAAAAACGACGAGAAAAAAGTTACCAAATTTATAACTACTCGTTTTGGAAATGTTCTAGGTTCTAATGGATCTGTGGTGCCACTTTTTTCTGAACAAATCCAAAAAGGAGGGCCAATAACCATTACACATCCTAAAATTATACGTTATTTCATGACTATTCCAGAGGCTTGTCAATTAGTTTTAGAAGCGGGTTCTATGGGTAAAGGTGGAGAAATTTATATTTTTGATATGGGTAAACCTGTTAAAATTATCGATTTAGCTAAGAAAATGATACAATTAGCAGGTTACGAACCCTATAAAGACATAGATATCGAAGTAATAGGTCTGCGCCCAGGAGAAAAATTATATGAAGAATTGTTAAACGATACTTCTAAAACACTGCCTACCCATCATGATAAAATTATGATTTGTCAGGAATTGGATGAAAATTATGAAGAAAACCTCATTATGATTACAAATTTAATTGATAAAGCAAAATTTTCAACAGATTTAGATATTGTATCAGAAATGAAAAAAATCATTCCAGAATTTAAAAGTATGAACTCTATTTATGAATGCCTAGATAAGTAATTTAATTATATCTAACTTATATTTGCAAAAAAAAATACCTAATGAAATATTTTAAAAGATTATTCTTTCTAATTCTTGTATTAAGTTTATTTTCATGTGCTTCGAAAAAAAATGTAGTATATCTTCAAAATAATACAACATCAGCAATATCAGAAAACACATATGAACCTTACATACAATCTGATGATGTTCTTTTAATTTTAGTTTCATCTGAAAACCCTGAAATAGCAGCTCCTTATAATTTAAAATCTGTAGTTGTTGATAATAATATAGAAGAAGCTTCTGGAAATGTAAAAATGCAAACCTACATTGTGGATGCCAATGGAAATATTGAATTTCCTATTTTAGGTAGTTTACATCTTGGAGGTTTAACAAAAACACAAGCTATAGTAAAATTAAAACAAGAACTAAAAGATCATGTTACTGATGCTATCATTAACTTGAGAATTTTGAATTTTAAAGTTACGGTATTAGGTGAAGTTACAAAACCAGGAAGCTTTACCATTAAAAGTGAAAGAATAACCCTTTTGGAAGCCTTAAGTTTAGCTGGTGACTTAACTATTTATGGGAAACGAAATAATATCTTATTAATACGGGAACAAAATGGTAATAAAATTATGGAAAGAATAGATATCACAAAATCTGATTTTATAAACTCTCCTTTTTATTACTTATCTCAAAATGATGTTGTTTATGTAGAACCTAATAAAACAAGAGTAAATTCTTCTTTAATTGGTCCAAATCTTACAGTAGGAATTTCAGCATTATCTTTAATCGTAACTATTATCGCTTTAACAACTAGATAAAATGCAACATTTACATACCACAGAACAACATAATCAAAACAATAACTTTAATTTTAAAGAAGAAGTTGTTAAATATGTAAAACACTGGAAATGGTTTGTTTTAGGATTGTTTTTAGCAATACTATCTGCTTTTTTATATTTAAGATATACTATCGCAAGTTATAAAGCAGTTGCCACTATTTTGGTTAAAGATGATAGAAAAGGAAATATGGCTTCTGAACTTTCTGCTTTTTCCGATTTAGGACTAATAACTAATGTAAAAAGCAATGTAGATAACGAAATTGAAGTAGTAAAATCTAGAACTCTAGTTGAATCTACCGTTAAAGAATTAGAATTAAATGTCACTTATTTAACTCAGGGAAGAGTTAAATGGGAAGAGCTATATAAAAAATCACCTGTAAAATTAATTTTACTAGATAATTCAGTTAATTTTTTCTCACAAAGTCATTTTTATAGAATTGAAAAAGCAACTTCAGTGAGTTTTACTATTTATGATAAATCAGATGTTAAAAAAGGAACATTTAAATATGGGGAGACATTTAAAATAGGAACAGATAAGTTTACTGTACTTGTAAATAGCCCTAATTTGGTTAAAAATCCATTCAACGTAGGTGTTCAAATTAATCCTGTAAGCCAAGTTACGGAAAGTTTTAAAAATAGGCTAAATGTGGCTGCTTTAAGTAAAAATACAAGTGTTATAGAGCTTAGTATTGTTGATCCGGTAGGAGAAAAAGCGGAAGACTTTTTAAATGCATTGGTAGAAAATTATAATAAAGACGCTATTGAGGATAAAAAATATATATCAGAAAATACGTCAAAATTTATAGAACAAAGACTTAGCATTATTTCAGAAGAATTACAAGATGTAGAAAAAGATAAAGAAGTATTCAAGAAGAATAATAAAATAACTGATGTTGTTTCAGAAGCTGGATTGTATTTAGAAAATGCTAGCGATTTTGAACGCATGCAAGTAGACAACGCTACACAACTTAGAGTTGTGGAAACCATGATAAATTATGTTAATTCTTCAGATACGAAAGAACTCATTCCTGTAAATATAATAGGTCAGGAGCAAGGAGCAAGTCAGTTAATTGCGGAATATAATGAATTGGTACTCCAAAAAAATAAACTTTTAAAAACTGCTGGATCAAAAAATACGTTAGTACAAAATTTAGAGTCTAAAATTGATGCTTTAAAAAGTAGTGTGAGCTCGAGTTTAAGTCAGTTAAAGTCATCCTTACAAATAAAAAGAAATGATTTAGCTAGGCAAAATGCCATTTTAAGTGGCAAAATTTCTCAAATTCCATCGCAAGAAAGAAATTCAAGAGACATTGATAGAAAGCAAAATATAAAAGAGTCTTTGTATTTGTATCTTCTTCAAAAAAGAGAAGAAACAGCCATTTCTTTAGCAGTTACAGCACCTAATGCAAAAGTTATAGATGCTGCTAAAGCTTCAAAAAGCCCAGTTTCTCCTAACCGTAGAATGATATATCTTGGTGCATTATTGTTAGGATTCTTAATTCCCTTTGGGATACTTTATCTTATCGATTTATTTGATACTAAAATTAAGTCTAGAGCTGATTTAGAAAAAAACACCACTATTCCCTTTTTAGGAGAAATTCCAAAACTAGAAAGCAATCAATTGGTTATCGATAGTACAAGTAGAACAAGTACCGCTGAAGCCATTCGAATTGTGAGAACTAATTTAGAATTTTTGTTAACCAATGTGCCAGAGAATAAAGCAAAAGTTATTTTTTTAACCTCTACTTATCCTAAGGAAGGAAAAACATTTATTTCTGTTAATTTGGCCTCCACAATTGCCTTATCTGAAAAGAAAGTATTGTTAATAGGACTGGATATTCGTAATCCAAAATTAGATGAATATTTAAAATTATCATCTAAAGGAGTGACTAATTATTTATCATCTAAGGAATCTAAAAACATCCAAGAATATATTACTAAAATTGAAGGTTACAAAAATTTAAACGTTCTTCCAGCTGGAATTATTCCTCCTAATCCAGCAGAATTATTGATGAATAAGAAAATTGGTGATTTGTTTGATCAACTTAGAAATGAATATGATTATATCATCGTGGATACAGCACCAGTAAGCTTAGTAACAGACACCCTTTTGATTGCCAAATATGCAGACGCTTTTATTTATGTTACAAGGGCTAACTTCTTAGATAAAAGAATGTTAGAGTTACCAGAACGATTGTATAGGGAGAAAAAATTACCCAATATGTCAATTTTAATCAATGATACCGAAATTAACTTGCGTTATGGTTATGGCTATGGCTATGGTTATGGACAAAAAATGGAAAAGAAACCTTGGTATGCATTTATTCCATTTCTTAAAAAATAAATCATTTATTTAAAGAATGAATTTTGTTGTATGGCCATCTCAAATTTATCTAAAGATTTGATGATTATTTTATCACGAAAAGATAAAATATGATTTTTATGATGAATATCTGAACCTGTAAAATTAATTAAATCTTGTGCTAATAATTTTTCAGCAACATTACTCACCTCTTTCCCATAATAACCTACAATAGAAAGTAAGTTTAATTGAAAAAGACAGCCAACTTTTTTTAACTTTTCGTATTCTTTGAAATTAGAATGAAAAAAAGTGTATCGTTCTGGATGTGCTAAAACAGGCTGGTATCCTTTTAATTGTAGCTCAAAAAGAATGTCAAATAGTTGAATAGGAGCATTTAAATAAGACATTTCTACTAAAACATAATTGTCTTTTAGAGTGAGTAAGCTTTCTGTTTGAAAACGATCAACAAAACGATCATCCATAAAATATTCTGAAGCACAATTTAAATGTAATCTATTGCTTTCTACAGGTAATTCCTTTTCAACTTTAGTTTTAGTTGCTTCAATAGTTTCTTTTGTGTTTTCCCATACAGTATTCATGGTATGAGGAGTCGCAATTGCTTTTTGGAAACCAAAATCTAACATTTGCTTCATTAAATATTCTGTATCGTCAATCGTTTTAGCACCATCATCAATACCAGGTAAAATATGAGAATGAATGTCTACATAACCATCAGGAATGAGTTCGTATAATTTTGGCTTAGATTTGAATAAGGAGAACATAATAGCTTTTTTTTGCAAAAATAGACTTATTAGATAATAAAATAGATTATGTGGCTAGGAAAACTTCCTAAATTATACAAAATAGCTTATTTTTGAGCCAATTCTAATGAAAGAGCCCAATCTATATGAATAAACCAGTGCATTCTGCTGAAGAATGGTTATTTGAAATAAAACCTAAAAGCAATTTTTTTTCTTTAAACCTAAAAGAAGTTTGGAGATATAGAGATTTGTTGCTTCTTTTTGTGAAAAGAGATATTGTAACAGTATATAAACAAACAGTACTTGGACCACTTTGGTATTTAATACAACCATTGTTTACAGCTATAACCTTTACTATTATTTTTAATAATGTTGCAGGAATAAAAACAGGGGAAGTGCCTTCTTTGTTGTTTAATTTATCTGGAATTGTTATCTGGAATTATTTTTCAACTTGTTTAACAGAAACCTCAGATACGTTTAAGAAAAATGCAGCTATTTTTGGAAAAGTTTATTTTCCAAGAGTAATTATGCCATTATCTATTGTAATAACTAATTTAGTAAAACTAGGAATACAATTACTTATTTTCATTGGGTTTTACATTTATTATGTGTCGCAAGGTATGTCAAATACACTTTCAGAAACGATTTTGCTTTTTCCTTTTCTAGTAATTATTATGGGGTTTTTAGGTTTAGGCTTAGGTATGATTATTTCTTCTTTGGTTACAAAATATCGCGATTTAACTTTTTTAGTCACTTTTGGAGTGCAATTGTTGATGTATGTATCAGCTGTAATGTATCCTATGGCTTTAATTCAAGAAAAATTACCTCAATTTGGTTGGATAATCGAGTATAATCCATTGGCCTATGTAGTTGAAACTTCTCGTTATATTTTATTAAACGAAGGGAGTTTATCTTATTTTGGGCTACTTTATACTATTATTTTTACATTAGCCGTATTTCTTTTTGGATTAGTAATTTTTAATCAAACAGAAAAAAAATTCATAGATACTGTATAACACCAAATACCAAGATAAAAGAAACAAGAAGTAAGATAAAAGAGATAAGATTAAAAATGAAACTCTGGATTTTAAATCAATACTTGTTTTTGATATTAACTAAAATGAAATGAGTCAGAAAAATAGCATATTAAAAGTTGAAAATATTTCTAAACAATATCGATTAGGTGTTGTGGGAACAGGAACCTTAAGCCATGATTTAAACCGGTTTTGGCATAAAATAAGAGGCAAAGAAGATCCTTATTTAAAAGTGGGAGAAACTAATGATAGAAGTACTAAAGGAAATAGCGAGTATGTTTGGGCTTTACAAGATATTAATTTTGAAGTTGAACAAGGAGAAGTGCTAGGGATTATTGGAAAAAATGGAGCAGGAAAATCAACTTTACTGAAAATATTGTCTAAAGTAACTTCGCCTACAACTGGTATAATTAAATCGAAAGGAAGAATCGCGTCATTATTAGAAGTAGGGACAGGGTTTAATCCTGAATTAACTGGAAGAGAGAACATCTATTTAAACGGTGCCATTTTAGGAATGACAAAAAAAGAGATTACTTCAAAACTAGATGAAATTATTGACTTTAGCGGTTGTCAACGTTACATAGATACTCCAACCAAGAGATATAGCAGTGGAATGACGGTGCGTTTAGCTTTTGCAGTAGCGGCTTTTTTAGAACCAGAAATTTTAGTGGTAGATGAAGTACTAGCTGTAGGAGATGCTGAGTTTCAAAAAAAAGCTATTGGTAAAATGCAAGATATTTCGCGAGAAGGAGGTAGGACCGTATTGTTTGTAAGTCATAATATGGCAGCTGTGAAAAGTTTGTGTACTCGTGGTATGTTAATAGAAAATGGCAAAACAACATTTTTTGGAGATATAGATAAAACAATCGATTTGTATTTAAAGAGTAGTGTTTTTTCATTTACTAATGACAACTATGTTGCTTTTAAAAAGGAGAATACAGCTATAGAAATTTCTAGATTTCAAATAGGTTCGGTAAATTCACTTAATGAAAAATCTTCATCTAGTGGAATTTTAATGGGAGATAGTTTAGAATTTATGATGTTTGTCTCAGTAAAACAAGCGTATCATAATTTGAAGGCTAGTATCATTATATCAAATGCAAGTGGTACAAGAATAGCCGCAATACGATCTCATGAGATAATGGAAGAGTCATTTTCGGCAACGAAAGATTTTATTTTTAAAGTAACGGTTCCCGATTTAAAATTAATGCCTGGAGATTATACCGTAACAATAGCACTTGCTGAAAATAATACCACAATTAGTATCAAAGAAGATTGTCTTGGTTTTAGTATTATTCCAAACGATATTTATGGTACTGGAAGAATACCAAAAGGAAACTTGTTTATTTATTCAAATGCATTATGGGAATTAAATCAAGAATAAAGAGATGGTTGCAATTGAAAGTCAAGAATTTATTGGAAAATGAGAAATTACCAATAAAAATGTTGTCTTCTAATAATTTGTATGTAGGTAAAAATAGTTATCATAATGGTCGTCTCGAAATAAGAGGGAATTACAAAATTGAAATTGGTTCTTACTGTGCTTTTGGAAGAGATATTAAACTGATTACGTCTAATCATGACTACAATTTCCCAGTGATGCAATATGGATTTTATCAAAAGCATTTTCAACAAAAGCCTAAAAATGAAAATAGAAATACATCTGAGTATTCAATTGTCATTGGTAACGACGTTTGGATAGGAGATAATGTTTCAATTTTACCCAATGTAATCATTGGAACTGGAGCCATTATTGGAACGGGTAGTGTGGTTACAAAAGATGTTGCCGCTTATACTATTGTAGGTGGTGTTCCAGCAAAATATATAAAAGATAGATTCTCACAAAAAACAAAAGAAAAACTACTAGAATCTGAATGGTGGAATTGGGATGATGAAACCATACAGAAAAACAAAGATTTTTTCTTTACAAATTACAACACAAATGAATAGAATATACGTTTATTGGTGGTCTTTAAATAAAAGAGGTGAACTTGATAATTATGGTGATATACTAGCTCCTTATATTGTTGAGAAACTATCAGGTAAAAAAGTACATCAAGTTTCACACCCTATGGACAGGTGGTTTCGTCTTTTAATAAAACACTATGTAACTGTAGGAAGTATTATTTGGGCGGTAAGTAAAAATTCTATTGTTTGGGGAAGTGGTATTATCAAAGAAAATCAAAATGTTAGAGAGGCTAAATTTTTAGCTGTTAGAGGACCACGAACTAGAAAACGGCTATTAGAACTTGGCTATAAAGTGCCAGAAGTATTTGGAGATCCAGCACTATTATTGCCAAAACTAATTCCTAATACAATAGAAAAGAAAAAGGAATTAGGAATTATTCCCCATTATGTAGATTATGAGAGTGTTAGCAGTTTTTTTGCTAATGATGAAAGAATAAAGGTAATTAATTTAATGACCGATGATATTGAAAAAACGACTCGAGAAATTTTAGAGTGCAAAACAATTATTTCTTCTTCACTTCATGGTCTTATTGTTCCTCAATCATATGGTATTCCAGCTTTATGGGTAAAGTTTTCAAATAAATTAGCAGGTGATAATGTCAAATTTTATGATTATTTCGAATCAGTAGGAATATATTACCCTAAAGAAATTGCATTAGAAATTCAAGAATGTAGTTATGAAAAATTTATAACTTTGATAGAACAACATAAAAATAGTGTATTAGCTGTTGAAGATTTATTAATTTTAAGGCAAAATCAACTATTATCTTCTTGCCCTTTTAAAAAAAATGAGAAAAGGAAATAATCAATCTAAAGATATTTTAATTCATCTTCGAGAATCTTCACATCGAGTAATAATTCCTTTATATATTCCAAATTTGGAAGGATATTATAAAGATGCCTTTGAAATTTTTAAAATGTGTTTGTTTTCCATAGTAAAAACAAGTGCTACCTATTTGAAAATTTCTGTAATAAGTAACAATACTTGTGAAAGGGTTAACCAAAAACTGCTTCAGTTACAAAATGAAGGACATATAGACGAGCTCATCATAGAAAAAGAAGATATTGGTAAAATAAATAGCATTCTGAAATCTTTGAGAACTACAGAAGAACGATTAGTTACCATAACAGATGCAGATGTTTTGTTCTGCAATGGATGGGAAGAAGCTGTAGTTGAGGTTTTTAACGCCTTTCCGAATGCAGGAGCGGTTTGCCCTGTACCTGTCTTTAGAAAACATTTAAATTTAACCAGTAACATATGGATGAAGTATTTATTTTCAAAAAAACTATATTTTAGGCAAGTTAAAAATACTGAAGCCATGACTAAATTCGCCAAAAGTATTGGTTGGCCTTGGTTAGATGAGAAATATAAAGATGTTATAGGAACGTTACAATCTAAAAACGGAACAATTGCTGTTTTAGGGTGCTCTCATTTTGTGGCAACTTACAAAACAGAAGTATTCTCCGAATTACCTAAAAAAAATAGCCAGTACAAATTAGGGGGAAATAGCGAATTCTTATATACAGACGAACCCGTTATAAAAAGAGGTGCTTATCGATTAGCAACATACGATAATTACGCTTATCATTTAGGAAATCATCTCGAGGAATGGATGGAAAAAGAGTTTGTTTCGTTAGCAAATCAAGAAAAAAGAACGGAAAACTATGAATCGTTATCTATTATTAAGAAAAAACCGATTCGCTATTTTTTGTCTGAAAAATTTTTTAAAAAAATTTTTTATTTCAAGAAAATTCAAATGATAATTCTGAGATATAAAGGATTGAGTAAGAAACAAATTAATGACTTTATATCATGATTACATTGGTTATAACAAATAGAAATAGAGACCTGTCTATTGTAAAAAAATGTTTAGATTCTTTAAAAACGCAATCCGTAAAAGAGTTTAAATGTTTCTTTGTAGATTATGGTTCTCATTCTGAATATGTATCCTTATGTAAGGAAATAATAGAGAATTATGATTTTGTAACAGCTAAATTTTATCCAGTTTCTGGTCAGTTATGGAATAAAAGTAGAGCCATTAATACCGTGTTAAAAGAATGTACTACAGCTTCGTTTTTTGTAGGCGATATAGATATGATTTTTGCACCAAATTTTATAGCCAAATTGTATCAAATGCAATCTTTAGAAGAAGTCTTTTATTTCCAAGTAGGATTTCTTTCTCAAGAAGAAAGTCTTTTAAATAAGACTTTTGATGCTTATAAAACCGCATTTCTTTCTAACAAAGAAGCCACAGGGATGACTTTTTATCCTACGCATCTTCTAAAAGAATTACAAGGTTATGATGAGTTTTACCATGGTTGGGGAGCTGAAGATACAGATGTGCATGTTCGATTACTTAATTCTGGAATTTCAGTAAAATTTTACGATGAGGAGGTTCTTATGAAACATCAGTGGCATCCGAAACAATACAGAAGTTCATATAGTACAGAGCCGTTTCATTCATTATTAGAACAAGTCAATCATAATTATTTAAAATTAACACAAAAAAACCAGATAAAAAAAGCCAATACCTATTTTGAGTATGGTTTGATTCCAGTTGAAAATGAGTATGAAGCACTCCAAACAAATGAGATGGAAATACATTTGACTAATGAGAAGAATGAGCTTCAGGCATTTTTACAAGGAACACTATTTAATCTTCAAAAAGGAGTTTATACTATTAAAGTTTCTGAACACAAGTTGTTTAAAGATACCAAAAATTGGTTGAAAATGAAGTTGGGTAAAAAGCATTTAGAATTTTATAATTTTGAAGAAATTACGAATCTAATTTTGTCTGTTATAATCGTTAATTTCCGAAATAATCCATATTATTTTGAATATAAAAAGAAAGAGCATACCATAATTTTACGCATTAAGTTATAGATGAAAATTGTCATGGTTTCCATTCCGTCACTTCATTTCTTTCGTTGGGTAAACCAATTGAAAGATACTGAACATGAAATTTATTGGTTTGATATTACAGGAATGAGTAAGCAGGTAAGTAGAATTAATTGGTTACATCAAAAAAATAATTGGAAGCTTAAATGGGACTATCCAGGAAGACAATTTGTAAAAAATAAATTTCCCAAACTGTATAAAACAATTCAAATCGTTAATGAATACAATACTGAAGCTGTTTTTGAAGCTTTTATTTCGGAAATACAACCCGATGTAGTTCATAGTTTTGCTTTATACCTTTCTTGTTCGCCTATTTTAAAAACAATGAATAAATACCCTAAGTTAAAATGGGTGTATTCTTCATGGGGAAGTGATTTGTACTATTTTCAGAATGAATCTCTCTATTTAAAAGATATTCAAGCCGTTTTGCCTAGAATAAATTATTTATTTACCGATTGCAATAGGGATTATGAAATTGCTAAAAACCATGGTTTTAAAGGTGTGTTTTTAGGTGTTTTTCCTGGTGGAGGTGGTTTTGAGTTAGAAAGAATGGAAAAATATAAATTGCCATTAATAGCAAGAAAAACAATTTTAATAAAAGGATTTCAAGGAAGATCTGGAAGAGTCCTGTCTGTTTTAAAGGCAGTTGAGCAAATAAGTAGTAGATTAAAAGATTATAAAATAAAAGTTTTTGGATCCGATAAAGAAGTTATTGAGTACGTTAAAAAAAGACCTATACAAAATTGGAATAATTTTACAATTCTGGGGAAAATTTCGCATGAAGAAGTGCTGCAATTAATGGGAGAGGCACTTTATTACATTGGGAATAGTAATTCGGATGGAATGCCAAACACGTTATTGGAAGCTATTTGTATGGGTGCCATTCCTATTCAGTCTAATCCTGGAGGAGCGACAGAAGAGATTATAACAAATAACGTAAATGGTATTTTAATTGAAGATTGTGAATCGATAGAGAAAATTGTTGAAAGTATTGAAAATGCTTTAAAAATGAATACTTTAGCAGAAGTTCAAAAATATAATTTTGAAGAGATTGCTTTAAAAATTGAATATAAAGTAATTGAAAAAGCAGTAAGAGAAAAATATTTAGAAATAATGTAATATGAAAAAAGTAGCCATAATTCCTTTGCGTAAAGGTTCAAAAGGAATTCCAGGAAAAAATAAAAAGAAATTGTTAGGGCGCCCTTTGTTTTCTTGGGTTTTAGGTGCTGCTGTTTTTTCTGAATTAGACGAAGTTTATGTTTTTACCGACGATGAAGAAATTCTTACTTTTATTAATAAAGAGTATCATTGGACAAATAAAATAAAAGGATTACTTCGCAATGATGAAAATGCTAATGATACCGCTTCAACAGAAAGTGCCATGCTAGAGTTTGCAGCTAAAATAAACTATAATTTTGACATACTTTGTTTGTTGCAAGCCACCTCACCTTTAACTAATGCTGAAGATATTAATGCAGCATTGCATCAAATAAGTAATGAAAGAAAAACAGCTGCTTTGAGTGTCGTAAAAACACATCGATTTACTTGGGACAGCAATGGTACACCACAAAATTATGATGTTTTTAACCGCCCAAGAAGACAGGACTTTCAAGGGTTATTAATAGAAAATGGAGCGGTATACGTTACCACAAAGGAAGCGTTTTTAACTTCTAAAAACAGAGTGAGTGGCGTTATCGGATTAGTTGAAATGCCTGAAGAAACACTCATAGAAATAGATAGTGTTTCCGATTGGAATATAGTAGAGAGTTTACTAGCTGAACGTCAAAAGAAAATTAAAAAACAAGAAAATATTCAGTATTTAGTTTTAGATGTAGATGGTGTTTTTACAGACGGAAGTGTTTATTATGATGCTAATGGTGAGTTAACTAAAAAATTTGACATGAGAGACGGTATGGGGTTAGAAATTTTACGTCAAAATAAAGTGGATGTTATGGTTATTACTTCTGAAAATTCTGCTTTAGTAAAAAAAAGAATGGATAAATTGCAAATTCAACACACTTTTCTTGGCGTAAAAGATAAGTACGCTTTTTTACAGGATTTTATTCAAAATAATAAAATTAATTGGTGCAATTTAGCTTATGTAGGAGATGATGTTAATGATTTAGCAAATATATGTACAGTAGGATGGTCTTTCGCACCAGCAAATGCAACCCAAATAGTAAAACAACATGCAGATTTTGTCTTAAATAGTAATTCTGCTGATGGTGCTATTAGAGAAGTTTGTGAATGGATCTTAAAATATAACAACAGATTTTAATCAAGGTAGAAGTATTTTTAATTTACTTACTTTGTTTATTGTTAATTGGCTAAAATTAGTTTAATTTGCCAACCCAAATTTATGAGAATGAATACATATAAAAAACCTTATGTAATTGCTGAAATTGGATGTAACCATAAAGGTGAAATGCATATAGCAAAAGAATTAATCAAAATAGCTAAAATATTTTGTAATGTAGACGCTGTTAAGTTTCAAAAACGTAACAATGTTGAATTATTAACTGAAGAGCAATATAATGCGCCCCATCCAAATCCTTCTAATTCTTACGGTGATACCTATGGAGCACATCGTGAATATCTAGAGTTTAATGTACAGCAACATGCTGAGTTAAAAGCGTATTGTGAAGAAATTGGAATAGTATATTCTACTTCAGTTTGGGACACTACTTCAGCTAAAGAAATCGCCTCTTTGAATCCAGAGTTTATAAAAATTCCTTCCGCATGTAATAATAATTATGAAATGTTAGGATGGTTATGTGATAATTATACAGGAGAAATTCACATTTCTACAGGAATGACTACAAAACATGAAACGGAAGATTTAGTGCAATTTTTTGAAAATAAAGGTAGAAACCACGATTTAGTTTTATACAATTGTACTTCTGGTTATCCAGTTCCTTTTGAAGATGTTTGTTTATTAGACATTAATTTGTTACTTGCTAAATATGGTGATAAGGTGAAGCATATTGGTTTTTCGGGTCACCATTTAGGAATTGCTGTTGATATAGCTGCTTTTACTCTTGGAGCCAATGTTATTGAGCGTCATTATACTTTAGACAGAACTTGGAAAGGGACAGATCACGCTGCTTCGTTAGAACCAGAAGGATTGCGTAAACTTTCCAGAGATTTAAAAGCAGTACATAATGCTTTACATTTTAAAAATCAAGATATTTTGCCTATTGAGCAAGTACAGCGAGATAAATTGAAAAACAAGAAAGTGTAATATGTTCCAAAAGACAATTCGTTTATTTTGGTGGAATGAAAAAATTATTCAAGGCAAGTCCAAAGAAAATTATGGGGATGTTTTGGGCAAATATTTGGTTGAAAAAATATCAGGTAAAAAAGTAGTCTTCGCTTGGCCTAAAAAAAAAGCCATAGCTGATTTTTTTAGCCCTATTTATGTTACCATTGGAAGTATTATTCATAATGTAAACCATAAATGTATTGTTTGGGGAAGTGGTATTATTAATTGTGAATTCAAAATAAAAAAAGCTACTTTTCTAGCTGTTAGAGGTCCGCAAACAAGAAAATATTTATTAAATTTTGGATATCAAGTACCTGAAGTTTATGGTGATCCTGCTATTTTATTGCCTCTTTTTTTTAATCCTGTGGTCGAAAAAAAATACAAAATTGGAATTGTACCTCATTATAAAGATTATGAGATAGTTAAAAACTGGTATACAAACCATAAAGACATTGTAGTGATTGATATGATGACTAATGATGTTGAAGCAAAGACAAGGGAATTTTTAGAGTGTGAAAAAATTATATCTTCTTCTTTACACGGTATTATTATTGCTCATGCTTATGAAATACCAGCTGTATGGCAAAAATTTTCTAATAAAGTGTTTGGTGACGATATTAAATACCAAGATTATTTTGAATCTGTAGGATTAAATAGCTACAAGCCAAATATTAGAGAAACTGCCTTTTTAGATGATGAAATAGCCCCTTTGTTTATAGGGAAACCTTTTTTGCCAAATCAAGAAACGATGCATAAATTAAGAGAAGGATTAATGGCAGTTTGTCCTTTTAAATAATCATATAAAAATGAGTAAGAAAGCATTTATTTTTTTACCAGATGGAGTAGGACTGCGTAATTTCGCTTTAACCCACTTTAACAACATTGGAAAAAAAATGGGGTATGAAATAACCTATTGGAATAATACTCCCTTCAAAATAAAAGAAGAATTAGGATATGATGAGGTTCTTATCGAAAACCATACTTTGAATCCTTGGACAACGGTATATACTAGAGCTAGAAAACGTTGCGAATTAAATGTCTTTGATCAAAAATTTAACGAAACCGTTTACAATACCTATAATTTTCCTCAGTCGTATAAAGGTCTAAAAAATGCTATCAAAAGTTTAAATGTCGATTTTTTAGTAGCCACTAAATCTACTGAAAAAGGAATTGAATCTATCCGAAAAAAGATAAAAGAATTAGAACGTGCTACTTCTAAATATGATTATTGCAAAAAACAACTGGAAAAATATAAACCTGATATTGTTTTTTGTACTAATCCAAGACCTACGCAAGCTATTGCACCTATCTTAGCAGCACAAGACTTAGGGATTCCTACTGCATCATTTATTTTTTCTTGGGATAATTTACCCAAAGCAACAACACTGGTTGAACCAGATTTTTATTTTGTTTGGAGCGATTACATGAAAAATGAATTACTTCAATACTGTCCTTATGTAAGAGACGAACAAGTTTTTGTTACTGGAACACCACAGTTTGAAAGTCACTTTGAGACTGATCTATTAGAAAGTAGAGCCACTTTTTTTGAAAAATATAATCTAGATTTAAATAAAAAATACATTTGTTTTTCTGGTGATGATATTGTTACGTCTCCGTTAGATCAATATTATTTAGAAGATTTAGCCATTTCGGTTAGAGCTCTAAATAAACAAGGATATAATTTAGGTATCATTTATAGAAAATGTCCTGTAGATTTTACAAAACGATACGATGCTATTTTAGCAAAGTATAAAGATGTTGTTATTTCTATAGATCCGTTATGGAGACCTGTTGGTACAAATTGGAACGAAATTATGCCAACCAAAGAAGATTTTGCTCTTCAAGCCAATATTTGTCACCATACAGAATTTGTAGGTAACATAGCCTCTTCAATGGTTTTTGATTTTGTAGCACATGATAAACCTTGCTTGTTTTTTGATTATGAACAACCCCAGTTAAGAAAAGGAATTCGAGACATAGGTCAGAATTATAAATATATTCATTTCCGTTCGATGCCATCTAAAGAAGCTGCGCTTTTTGTATACTCAAAGAATGATTTAACAGAAATTGTAAAAAACATTTTAGACGGTAAATTGTCGAATGTTTATGAAGGAAAAAAATGGTTTGATATTGTCGTGGGTAAACAACCTACACAAGCTTCTGAAACGATATGGAATGGCATAGAGGAAATTTTAAAATCTTAAAAAATGCATATAGCTTTTCTAACACCAGAATATCCTCATGCAAAAACAAAGCATGCAGGAGGATTAGGAACAAGTATTAAAAACTTAGTTGCAGCTTTGGTGAAAGAAAATGTAACTGTCTCCATATTCATTTACGGACAAAATTGCTCGCAGCAGTTTAGTGAAAATGGAGTGCATTTTCATTTGATTGAAGATAAAAAATATCCTTTTTTAAAATGGTTTTGGTATCGTATGTATCTTCAAAATTATATCAATAAAGCGTGTAAAGAAAATAAGATTAATGTAATTGAAGCACCAGATTGGACTGGAATAACAGCTTTTATGTCTTTCGTCGTTCCATTAATTATTCGTTTTCATGGTAGTGATACCTATTTCTGTCAGCTAGAAAAAAGAAAACAAAAGTGGAAGAATCGTTTATTTGAAACACTTGCTGCAAGAAAGGCAAAAATTTGTATAGCACCTACCCATTTTGCAGGGAAAGAATCGGCAAGATTATTAGGTGTACCAATGCATAAAGTGCATACGATTCATTATGGCTTAGATTTGGAACAATTTAAGAATGAAACACCAGCAGTTTATGAAAACGGTTTGATATTATATATAGGAACCATTATTAGAAAAAAAGGGGTTTTTGAATTGCCTGCTATTTTTAATTCAATTAGAAAAAATCATCCAGAAGCTAAACTAATTTTAATTGGAAATGATTCAGGCGATATTCAAACAAATAGTGCTTCTACTTGGGAGTTACTTCAAAAACAATTTCATATTGATGATTTAATCAATGTAAGCTATCTAGGGAAAATACCTTATCTTGAGGTTCAAACGTATATTAAAAAAGCGAATGTTTGTATCTTTCCAACTTATGCAGAAACTCTTGGAATGGTTACTATTGAAAGTATGGCATTGCAAAAACCAGTTGTGAATAGTAATATAGGTTGGGCAAAAGAATTAATGGAAGATGGTAAAAGTGGTTTTTTGGTTTATCCATCAAATCATCTAGAATTTGCCGATAAAATAAGCATGCTGTTACGTGATAATCAAAAAGTAATGACTATGGGAGCTTTCGCTAGGAGTTATGTAGAAGCTAATTTTGATATTCAGAACATAGCTAAAAAGAATATAACTTTGTATAAAAATGTAATATCAAAAAGATGATTATTGTATCTCACAATTTTTTACAAGTTGAATCAATAACTCATGATGGTTCTCCTATTCCTTTTGACTCCAAAAATACTATAGGGAAAATAATATATGTATTAGCACAAGAATACAAAGAACAAATTATAATTTGGTGCCATAAAAAAGTAACAGAAAAAATAGATACAACCTATATAGAAACTGCTTTAGTTGGGAATAGATTGTTTTTTTCGTATACTCCCTTTGCTAACTTTTTACCTAGAGCGATAGGTTATATAGAGGACAGTCCTTTTATTAATGTTAATAAGGAGGTGGTCTATCCCACATGGCAGATGAGCAGCTATGTTGGTGTGATAAAAGCAACGACTATTCTTTTAACTCCTTTGAAACTATGGGATAACTCTAACTTCGATTTAAGTTTAATACATATTGGGAAAAACTACCAATCAAAAGGTTTATTTTGTTATTCTAATCCTAAACTAATTGTTGAAAAGGTTATCGTTGAAGAAAGAACAGCAGCCTTAAGCATTTTATTTGCTTTTGTAAAACAACATTATAAGATTACTTGGACGCTTTTACTATTTTTAAATTTATTCTTATACGAAAAGAAAGTTCCTTTATTCTCCTTTTTAAAAGGAGTATTGTTTTCCAAAAAGAAAATACTTAACACAGTGTTCAAAACTGATGAAATAACAGCAATAAATAATTTTTCTGAAGAAACTATAGATGTTATTATTCCTACTATTGGTAGAAAGAAACATTTATATGATGTACTTACCGACTTAAAAAGACAATCTGTCTTGCCTCAAAATGTAATTATTGTTGAACAAAACCCTTTATCAGAAAGTGCTTCTGAATTAGACTATATAGAAAATGAAGATTGGCCTTTTCAAATAAAGCATATTTTTACTCATCAAACTGGAGCTTGTCAAGCGAGAAATAAAGCTTTAGAAGAAGTTACTAGTAAATGGGTGTTTTTAAATGACGACGACAATAGATTTGATGTTTCTCTTATAGAAAATGCAATTCGTTATTTGAAAGGATTGCATGTTAATTGTTTAATTACTGCTTATCCACAACCAAAGGAAATAATACATAATAATTGTATTGCTCAAACAACTATTTTTGGATCTGGAAATGCTTTTTTAAAGAGTGAAATCATACAACAAATACACTTTGACTTAGCTTTAGAGTTTGGCTATGGTGAAGATACCGAATTTGGTTTGCAATTGCGAAATATAGGAGAAGACGTAATCTATGTGCCTAATTTAGTAATTACTCATCTTAAAGCTCCTATGGGAGGATTTAGAACTAAATTTATTCATCCTTGGGAAACGGAAATAATACAACCCAAACCATCACCTACGGTTTTATATTTTAGAAAAAAATATTATTCTGAAGCACAAATCAAAGGATATAAAACCATTTTATTTCTTAAATTTTATAAAAGTCAAGAAATTAAGAATCCTTTTCGTTATTTTAGAACGATGCAAAAAAGATGGAAAGCAAGTGAAAAATGGACTACTATTTTATTAAATAAAAATGCAATTTAGCTTAATTATTTGTACTTATAGAAGGGCAGAAGCAATTGTAAAACTTTTAAATTCAGTTGCGTTGCAAACCTTTTATCCTAATGAAATCATAATTGTTGATGGTTCTCCAGATAACGATACCCAAAAATTACAGTTATCTAAACACTTTAGAAATCTAATTTATTATAAAGTAGACGCGATTGATAGAGGACTCACAAGACAGCGAAATTTTGGTATCCAAAAAGTAAGTGATGCTATAGAAATTATCTGTTTTTTAGATGATGATACAATATTAGAAAGTAACTATTTTGAAGAAATCTTAAAAACATATCAAACTTTTCCTGAAGCATTAGGAGTAGGTGGATATATTAATAATGAAGTAAAATGGGAGTTTGTTGGAGAGAATTATGATGCCAAAGCTAAAGAGTTTTATTTTGATGGTTGGAAGAGAAAAGAAGGCTCAAGATTTATATTGCGAAAAAAAATAGGCTTAGATTCGGATGTTTTACCTGGATTTTTACCCGAATTTTCACATGGGAGAAGTATTGGTTTTTTACCACCATCCCATAAAATATACGAAGTAGAACAATTAATGGGAGGCGTTTCGTCTTTTAAAAAAACAGTTTTTAATACGTTTCATTTTTCAAATTATTTTGAAGGTTATGGGTTGTATGAGGATGCCGACTTTACCTTAAGAGTGGCCAAAAGTGGTAAGCTTTATATAAATACAGCCGCTCAGTTAGGACATTTTCACGATGCTTCAGGAAGACCTAATCAATATAAATATGGAAAAATGGTAGTGCAAAATGGATGGTATGTTTGGAGGGTGAAATACCCAAACCCTTCTTTTAAAGCAAAAATAAAATGGCATTTAATTACCTGTTTGCTCACCTTTATTCGATTAACAAATGTAATTACGACAGCTAACCGTAAAGCAGCTTTTACTGAGAGTTTGGGTAGAATTATTGGTTGGTTTTCTTTATTTTTGTCTAAACCCAAACTAAATTAATTTGATACGCTATATATTTTCAGATTATAAAAAATATAAAAAGTATGGTGGGAATTTTATGACCATCCTTTTTTTAAACCAAGGATTTTGGGCCATTTTACAATATAGAATTGCAAATGGTGTTTACAAAATGAAACTACCTATTATTAAATCCATTTTGAGATTTATGTGTCTTATTTGGCAAAAATGGATTGAAATACTTACTGGTATTTCTATTCCAGCGTCTGTAAGCATAGGGCATTCTTTTTACATTGGTCATTTTGGTGGAATCATTCTAAATGCTCAAACTATTATTGGTAATAATTGTAACATTTCTCAAGGCGTTACTATTGGGATTTCAGGTTTAGGAACACATAGAGGCGTTCCTGTTATAGGTAATAATGTTTATATTGGTGCTAATGCAGTAGTTGCAGGAAAAATAAAGATAGGAGATAATGTTTTAATTGGTGCTTGTTCATTGGTAAACACAAATGCAGAAGAAAACGCTGTTTTAATAGGTGTTCCTGCTGTAAAAGTTTCTAATAAAGGAACAAGAGAATACATTTAAGAATGAAAAAAGTATTAGTTATATCTTCGGCACCTTTAATTTCTAAACAACAAAAATATTTTGCTTATAGTCCCTATGAAAAAGAGATGCAATTATGGGCAAAATATACCGATGAAATTTATTTCTGTTGCCCAATTTGGCAAGAAGATAGAGGTATTTTAAACAGCGAAGTAATATTTAAGATTCATAGGATTATTCCTTTAAAAGAATTTGATATACAATCTTTTAGTAGTGTTACTAAAGCCATTTTTTATTCTGTAATTAATTTTTGGATTATTCTTAAAGCAATTAAAAATGCCAACCATATTCATTTAAGATGCCCTGGGAACATGACATTAATTGCTTGTTTTGCTCAAATTTTTTATCCTAAGAAAATTAAAACCGCTAAATATGCTGGAAATTGGGATCCAAATAGTAAACAACCTGTTACTTATAAATTGCAAAAATGGATTTTAAGTAATACTTTTTTGACCAGAAACATGCAAGTATTGGTATATGGTCAGTGGAAAGATCAAAGTAAAAATATTAAGTCTTTTTTTACAGCAACTTATAAAGAAAATGAAATTCCACAAAATGAAATTCCACAAAATGTTACTTTTAAAGAACAAATTAAAATGCTTTTTGTAGGGACACTTTCATCAGGAAAGCAACCGTTATATGCTTTACAAATTATTTTGGAACTGAAAAAAAAAGGGTTTCCTGTTGTATTTGAATTATATGGAGAAGGTAATGAACGAGCACATCTGCAAAATTTTATTGAGAAACATGCGTTAGAAGAATTTGTTAAATTAAAAGGAAACCAACCCAAAGATAAAATTGAAAAAGCATATCAAGAGCATCATTTTTTAATTTTACCTTCTAAAAGTGAAGGTTGGCCCAAAGTAGTTGCGGAAGCCATGTTTTGGGGTTGTCTACCAATAGCTACTAAGATTTCCTGTGTTCCTTATATGTTAGATAATGGAAACAGAGGAATTCTGATTACTGGGAATTTACAGGAAGACGTGTTCCAAATCGAACAACTTATAACACGCCCTTTAGTTTATATTGAAAAAATAAATGAAGGTAAAATTTGGTCTAGAGAATTTACTTTAGATAAATTTGAGTCAGAAATAAAAAATCTAATTCAATAGTATGAGAATTGTTCAGCTTATAGATAGTTTAGAACCAGGTGGTGCAGAAAGAATGGCTGTTAATTTAGCTAATGTACTTGCAGATAAGATTCATTTTTCGGGCATAATTACCACTAGAAAAGAAGGAGCACTGATAGAAACAATATCTTCTAAGGTTTCCTATCATTTTTTAAGAAAAAATAAAACTTTAGATTTACCTGCTATAATTCGCTTGAGAAAATTTGTAAAAAGGAATAAAATACAATTTATTCACGCACATAGTAGTTCATTCTTTTTAGCTAGTTTGTTAAAAATAAGTTATCCTAAAATTAAAATTATTTGGCATGATCATTACGGGAACAGTGAGTTTTTAAATAAAAGACCAATGTTTGTACTCAAGATAATGTCTTTGTTTTTTTCTAAGATTATTGTGGTGAATGAAAATTTAAAAGTTTGGGCAAAAGAAAATTTGTACTGTAAAGAAGTACTATTTTTACCTAATTTTCCTGAATTATCCAAAATTACTAGTAAAGAAACTATTTTGAAAGGAAATGATGGGAAGAGAATAATATGTTTAGCCAATTTGCGTCCGCAAAAAAATCATTTTTTAGTGATTGAGATTGCAAAAAAAATGAAAGAGAAGCATGTGGATTGGAGTTTTCATCTCGTAGGAAAAGATTTTAATGATGCTTATTCAGATGCCTTGAAGGAGGCAATAATCCAAAATAATTTGGAGAATACAGTTTTTTTATATGATTCTTGTAATGATGTAGCTGCAATATTATCAGATGTAAATATTGCTTTAATTACTTCTTTATCAGAAGGTTTGCCAGTTTCTTTGTTGGAATATGGCACGTTTGGTTTGCCTGTTATTAGTTCGAAAGTAGGAGATATTGAAAATGTAATAAAAGATAGTGTGAGCGGTATTTTAATTCCTAATTTTGAAGCGATTGCTTTTTATGAAGCATTACTTCGGTTAATTCATGATACTAATCTTAAAAAGCAAATAGGCGATAATCTTAAGGAGTTAATTACTCAAAATTATACAGCTGAATCTGTTTCTAAAAAATATATTGAATTTATAAATGCTTAAACGTCTCAATCCATATTTTATATTAGTTCTTTTGCATTTGCTTATTGCTTTAGCAGTATTTATAGTTCCTTTTTTATCGAAAATATACGGTTTGTGTATACTCGTTTTTGGGTTTGTTTTACTTTTAAAAACAAAGAATGACAACAATCAAGCTTTAGTTGTTTGTGCTTATGTAGTTAGTTCAGAAGTCTTTTTAAGAATGACAGGAGGAAATGCGCTTCATGAAATAGCCAAATATGAAGTTATTGTTTTTTTGTTAATAGGAATATTTTATAAAGGATTTTCTAAATACTCTTTTGTTTACTGGATTTTTTTATTATTGCTCATTCCAGGAGTTATTATTGGTGCAGTAACTTTAGGATATAAAGTCGATGTTAGAAAAGCAATAGCTTTTAACATTATGGGAGAATTAACCTTGTTTATAGCTACTCTTTACTGTTTTAAAAGAAAAGTTACTTTCCATGAGATGGGAATTTTGCTCAAAACAATGATTTTGCCTTTAGTTTCTACTGTTGCGTATCTTTTTTTATATACGCCATCAATAAAAGATGTAGTTACTGGTACACAGTCAAATTTTGAGACCTCTGGTGGGTTTGGTCCTAATCAAGTTTCTACTATTTTAGGATTGGGAATGTTTTGCTTTTTTGCCCTATTACTCCTGTATTCAAAATCAAGAAAAGAGAAACTTTTCCATTTTATATTATTGTTATTTGTTTCTTATAGAGCCATAGTTACTTTTTCTAGAGGGGGTGTTTTAACGGGTATTATAATGATTGTTTTTTTACTTTTTATAGTGTATTTGTTTTCAAATAGAAAGAATAAAAATACTTTGTTGTTTGTGTTTTTAGGGAGTATACTAGTTAGTTTAGGAGTGTGGACTTATAGCGTAGCGCAAACAAATGGATTGATTGAAAATAGGTATGTTAATAAAGATGCTAGAGGAAGAGAAAAAGAAGATCGTTTAGGAGGAAGAGAAGAAATAGCAATGACAGAATTGAATATGTTTATGGATAATCCCATTTTAGGTATTGGAGTAGGGAAAAATAAAGAATATAGAGAAGAATATACAGGAATAGTAGCTGCATCTCATAATGAATTAACAAGATTACTTGCTGAACATGGTTCCTTAGGAATTCTAGCTATACTCATCTTGCTTATAACACCATTGGTTTTATATCTACAGAATAAATTTAATTTTTTTGTACTTTCTTTTTACTTTTTTTGGTTGCTTACCATTAATCATGCAGCTATGCGATTAGCTGCACCTGCTTTTATATACGCTTTGTCACTTTTAAGTGTAACCTTTGAAAATAAAAATGAAGAAAATCAAGCTGTTATACATAGGGAATAAATTATCAAAACACGGAGTTAATAAGACAACTGTGGAAACTTTAGGAAAATCTCTTGAAGAAGAAGGGTATACGGTTTTCTCTGCGTCTGATAAGAAAAAATTCTTTTTCAGGTTATTAGATATGATCTTAACCACTGTTACTTTGACAAAGAAAGTAGATTATGTTTTAATTGATACTTATAGTACTAAAGCATTTTGGTACGCTTTTGCAATAAGTCAGTTAGCTAGAATATTAAAATTAAAATACATCCCCATTTTACATGGTGGTAATTTACCGAAACGGTTGCAAAAAAGTCCACGTATCTGCCGATTACTTTTTAAAAATGCATTCGTCAATGTTGCCCCGTCTAATTATCTTAAGAGTGTTTTTGAAACAGAAGGTTTTAATAATGTAAAACATATTTCTAATACCATACATGTGAATGACTATTCATTTAAAGAAAGAAAAGAATTTCAACCACGATTATTATGGGTTAGAGCTTTTGCATCTATTTATAATCCTGTCATGGCTATTGAAGTGTTTTGTAAGCTCCAAAAAAAATATCCAAATTCGGTTTTAACTATGGTTGGACCTGATAAAGATGGTAGTTTAGCTTATGCACAAAAACGCGCTAGTGAGTTAGGGGTAACCGTTAATTTTACAGGACAGTTAAATAAAGAAGTTTGGTGGCAATTGGCTGCTAATCATGATGTTTTTATGAATACCACCCATTTTGATAATACTCCAGTAAGTGTTTTAGAAGCTATGGCTTTAGGTTTGCCTATAGTTTCAACAAACGTAGGCGGTTTACCTTTTTTGCTTAAAAACAATGAAAATGCACTATTGGTAAATGACAGAGCAGTTTTAGAAATGTATGAAGCAATAGATGCAATTATTAGTAATCCTATTAAAGGAATTACCCTAACTTTTAATGCTAGAAAATTAGTAGAAAGTATGGATTGGGATGTAGTTAAAGAAAAATGGAAAGCGCTATTGCATTAGAAAATCATTGAAAATATGATTTTGTAACTTTTTTATTCCTTAATTTGCATATGAATAATTCCCCAAATTATGATAAAATCAAAAAAAATACATTTTGAAATATCGGAAAGAAAAATTTTACTCCGAGTTTTTGATGTCTTTTTTGTACTGCTATTACTTTTTCTTATTGGAAAATACTTCAATTTTAATTATTTTCAAATTACCAGAGATAATTATTATTGGACCATTTTTCTTGCTTTGTATATTACCAGCATTGGAACTATTTTTGAAATGTACAATTTGCAAATTGCAAACAACAAAATTTTAATTTTAAGGAGTATTATCTTAACTTCAGGAGTTACTACCTTATTGTATCTTTTAACCCCTTTTTACACACCTACACTACCTTCAAACCGATTACAAATCTTATTGTTCTTCTTTGCTATTTTGACAGCTCTATTTTTATGGAGAAACTTTTATATTTATTTTTTAGCAGCTAATCGTTTTGTTAAGAAAGTACTTTTTGTGGGAAGTAGCAAAAAAATAGAAAATTTAGTGGAAGAACTTACAAAAGTAAATCCTCATTACCAAGTTATAGGTTTTGTTCCTACAGATGATCGAGTGATTAAAAATACTTTAAATTGTTTTTCAGTTTCGGATTTAGATAACCTATTTGCAACTAACTATATACCTGAAATTGTTGTTACCAATGAAAATAGTAAGATTATTTCATCTCAATTATATACACAACTTTTAAAGTTATTAGAAAAAGGAGTTGTCATTAGGCAATATTCAGAAGTATATGAATATAGTACAAACCGACTTCCAATTCATTTTGAAGACAAAGAATTGTATAAGTTTTTTCCATTTAGTAGAAGTAATCAAAATGCTTTATATGCTTTTTACAGTCGTTTTTTTGATCTTTTTTTCTCATTGCTTGGTTTAATAGGTCTTTTACTAGTATTGCCTATGGTTACTTTTTTTAATTTCATTTGGAATAAAGGACCATTATTTTATACACAGGAAAGAATTGGTAAAAATGGTATTTCTTTTGAAATTTATAAGTTGCGCACTATGGTAGTTAATGCTGAAAAAGAAGGAGCTGTTTTTGCAACTGCTAATGATGTTAGAATAACGCCTTTTGGTAAATTTTTGCGTAAAACAAGAATAGATGAAGTGCCTCAGTTTATTAATGTTTTGAAAGGGGAAATGGGAATTATAGGACCAAGACCAGAACGTCCTGTTTTTGTCGATGAAATTGCAAAAAACATCCCGTTGTATCAAACGAGGCATGTTATTAAACCTGGATTAACGGGTTGGGCTCAAGTAAATTATCCTTACGGGGTTTCTTTAGAAGATAGTTTAATGAAATTGCGTTATGATTTATATTATATTAAACATAGGAGTTTGTTTTTAGACATCAATATTGTTATGAAAACATTGAGTACCATTCTTTTTGCTAGAGGACAATAACTGTTTTTATAATCTATTTTTTTATCGTTTTTCAAGAATTTTTTTCTTTCTCAAAATCATTCGACTAAAAAGAAGAAAATGAGCTATAATAAAAGGCAACATTAAAGAGAGATGAACTTTTGTGGTCATGTAAACTAAATAAATAAGTAGCATACCAGCAATTATTTTAATCCATAATGTCATCATTTTAAAGTTATTTTTATTATAGTAATATACTAAAATTAAATACAAAGGATTGAAAAGTAATGCGTTATAATTCCACATAACTTCTTTATGTAATGAATAAAAGCCAACACCACAAAGAAAAATACCAATTATCCCAATACTGCCAAAATAGATGAGATTAATACTTTTCTTGTGTAACAAAACGATAAGGGAAAGAATAATAATTAGTATATAACTGCTGTTAAAAAATGAAGTTTCATAAGCAATTGATCTAGCTTCATAACGAGTGGTTGTTTCTTTTGTTAAGGGGGTGTTGTTTATGTTAGTTGTTTTTAAAACTGTTAATAAATCAAAAGGTAAGAATAGTCGTTCGGCTTTCTGATCTACCTTAGTTCCAAAGATAATATTGATGCCTAATTGTTCCCAAAAATGATTTTTTGAATAGGGAAATAAAATTTCTCTATAGGTAATATCTACAGGCTTTTTTGTTTTAATAATGGTATCGCCAAGAACAAGATTTACCTTGTCTACAACCATATTTGTACAATTTCGATCAATAAACTTATAAGTGTAAAACCGATTTTTACTTTTTAAATCAGAGTTTAATGATTCAAAGAGTTGTTGTTTTTTAACTAAAGGAAGTTCTAATATTTGTTCGTAAATAGATCGATTTTCATATTGGTAACCATATTCAAAATTAGCATAATCACTTACAGACATAAAATATTGTAAATCACCTTTAACAAATTTTAAGATGAAATTTGGTGTTTCAAAATCAAAAGTACCGTAATTGTAAACTAAATCAATATGATTGGTAACATCTTTAAAGCGCACAGCTGTATGACCATAAAGAGAATAAGATTCATTGCCTGTTCCACATGTTAAAATACTTACTTCTGCTTGTTCAGACAAAAAAACATTTTGGCTGTAACTCATATAGGAAATGAGGACTAAAAGGCAGGAAAGTAACTTATGTTTCATAACTTATTTTTTCAATTATCTAAAAATACTAAAATCTACTTTTAAAGAAAAAATATTAGAATATAAAGCCGCACTTTGATCGCCTAAATCGGTTAGAGCATAATCTATTTGAATGCCTTTATACTTGAAGCCTAGACCTATATTAGGTTGGAAACTCAATTTTTTAGTGTTGTCAATTTGAGTAATCTGTTGAAAATTACCCACACCTGCTCTTACAAAAACCAAATCAATATAGCCAAATTCAAAGCCAACTGCTGGATCAATACTCACTATTTCACTTGAAATAATGTCGTTTGTTTGTGTAAACTGCATATTTAAATTGGCCGCAGCCGTTAAGCTGTAATCGTATCTGAAAATGTATTTTTTTGCTACTCCAAGTTGCGCTTTTGGTAGTGTCGCTTCACTTGTTTCTGGAAGTTCTTGGTTTTCACCAGGAATAGCATTTTTAATTTTTTCATATTCTTCTGTATTGATGGACCAAGTGTTGTAAGTGGTTGTAATGTCTCGCAACATTAATCCTAAAAGCCAATCATTTTCACTTTTGTATTGAATTCCAAGGTCGAAACCAAATCCCCACGAATTGGCAAAATCCCCAATGATTCGGTGAATTACTTTTGCATTTACGCCATAATTAATGCCTTGAACAGGTAAGCTTCTAGCATAAGAAACCGTTAATGCATAATCTGCTGTTGAAAAAAGAGAAATACGATTGTAATCTATGTTTCCTTGATTGTCAATTAATTGTGTGGTATTTAAAATGTCGTCAACACCAAAACGTATTAAAGATACACCAAGTGCACTTCTGTCGTCTATGGGCATAGCAAAGCCAGCATAATCATATTGTGCAATGTTAGCAAAATAATTAGCATGCATTAAAGCAATTTGTTTATCTTCTAATTGTAATAAACCAGCAGGATTCCAATACCCCGAATTTACATCACCAGTTTGTGCAGTAACTGCGTTACTCATACCCAATGCAGCAGCATCAACACCAATACTCAAAAACTCATTAGAATATTTTCTAAAAGTCTGACTGTATGAAGTTAATGCATAAACAAACAAAATAACAACAAAGGTTTTTCTCAAAGCAAATTAATTTTTTACAAAGATGAAATAAAAATCTTAATTAGTAAACTCTAAATGTATTAACTTATTGTATTACATTTGTTCTAAAATTAGTAAAAACCAAACAATAGGCTCTTTTTAAATCATTTTCCTGCTGTTCGTTGCAATCTTTTCTTAAAAACAAACTAGTCGTTTGATAATAAGCGAATTGTTTTTTTTAGAAAAGGATTTTCACTGCCATCAGGGTTAAAGATACATTCAAAGCGTTTTTTAAGTTGAATATTATGAAAATTATAAAATTAATTCCGAACACGTTTACACTTTTAAATTTATTATGCGGATTAATCGCAATTTTATGCTTGTCAAATGGATTTTATGATGATGCTTTTAAATTTGTTTGTTTGGGTATCTTTTTTGATTTTTGGGATGGTTTTTTAGCTAGAAAATTAAATGCTCAGAGTGATTTAGGCTTGCAACTAGATTCTTTAGCTGACATGGTTACGAGCGGTGTTGTACCTGGAATTTTACTTTTTAGATTAATCGATTCGTTACAACAAAACCGACCAGAATTCATGGTAACAGAGGATCAATTTTATTTAGGAATATTGCCTTATTTAGGTTTTTTAGTAACTCTAGCTTCCTGTTATCGATTAGCAAATTTTAATATCGATAGCAGACAAACTAATTCATTCATTGGTTTACCAACACCTGCTAATACATTACTTATTATGAGTATTCCAATGATTCAATATGTTGATAATTATCATTGGTTAGTAAAAATATTAGAGAACCCTTATGTATTAGTACTTATTGCTATTGTTAGTTCGTATCTATTAAATGCAGAAATACCTTTATTTTCTTTAAAATTTAAAAAATTCAGTTGGAAAGAATCTAAACTGCAAATTCTTTTTGTATTATTTGCAGCCATATTGTTAGTACTATTGAGTTTTATTGCTATTCCAATAATTATTTTAAGTTATATCATTATTTCTGTAGTGGTAAACAGATTTGGAAAAAAATAAAAATCATCTGTGTCATCAAAGAAAAGCTATACAAATTCTAAAAGGAAAACTACTAAGAAAAGTTCGTTTTCTTTTACCAAATTAGTGCTTTATAGTATTTCTTTTTTGGCTATTGCCATTATTGGTTTAGGCTTTTATCAATTTAAAGATGGTGTTTTATATTATTTAGGCTTTAAAACCAATAACACAGATGGTTTATCCAATGATGAAAGAAAAATAGCTGATATTAGAATTTATGAAGTATTAAGTGAACATCAGGATTTTATTTTTGGAATGGATGTTTCTGAGTATCAAGGAGAAATTGAGTGGGAAAAATCACAAAAAGTAGACGATACTTTTGCGTTGTCTTTTGTTTTTATTAGAGCAACTGCTGGCAAAGATAAAGTTGATAAAAAGTTTAAAAAGAATTGGAAAGCAGCCAAAAAAAATAACTTTGTACGAGGCGCATATCATTATTATAGGCCTAATGAAAATTCGATACTACAAGCAAATAATTTTATTAAAACGGTACAATTGTCTTCTGGAGATTTTCCACCTGTTTTAGATATTGAAAAACTACCTAGAACACAGTCTTTAGATAGTTTAAAAGTTGGTTTAAAAAGATGGCTCACTAAAGTAGAAAAGCATTATAAAATGAAACCAATAATTTATTCTGGTGAAAGTTACTACAAAGATTTTTTGAAAAAAGAATTTTCTGAATATCCATTTTGGATAGCGAATTATAATATCTGGAAAAAAAAGCCAGAACAAGAATGGTTGCTATGGCAATTTACTGAAAAAGCGAAAGTTGAAGGAATTAAAGGAACGGTAGATTTAAACGTGTTTAATGGTGATTTTGTGAAATTTATAGAAGCAACTAAGCCATAAATAAAAAAATAGTTTTATATTTGTTTAACGAAATTTGAAAAACGATGAACAATATTAAAACTTCTTTTAGTGTAAAAGACCTAGAAAATCTCTCAGGAATTAAAGCACATACTATCAGAATATGGGAAAAGCGTTATTCTATATTTTCACCAGATAGAAATGAAAATAATATCAGATCGTACAATTCTGAAGATTTATTAAAGTTGTTGAATATTACTTTTTTAAATAATTTTGGATATAAAATTTCTAAAATATCTTCTCTTACTATGGAAGATATGAATAATTTAGTAAAACAAATTTATTCTGAAAAAAACAGTTCTTCTTTGGCAATTTCTTCCTTTAAATATGCCATGTTTAATTTTGATACTAAATTATTTCATGAGACCTATTCTCAATTAGCAAAAACCAAATCCTTTGAAGAAATTTTTTACGAAGTTTTTATACCATTACTAGACGAAATAGGAATGTTATGGCAAACCGCTACACTCAAACCTATTCATGAGCATTTTATAAGTTCGTTAATCAGGCAAAAATTATATACAGCTATTGAAACAATACATCAAAAAGAAAATTATACTAGAAAAAAAGTATTTGTTCTTTATTTGCCACTAAATGAGATTCATGAGTTAGGTTTGATATTTATTAATTATTTGTTGTTAAACAAAGGATATAGTACTGTATACTTAGGGGAAAGTGTGCCTATGGAAGATTTATCTGACATGAAACTTTACTTTGAAGAAATTCATTTTATTTCCTATTTTACAATCCAACCGCATGCGGATGACGTAAATACTTATCTCCATCAATTTTATCAAACGATATTAAAAGATACACCTAATACATTGCATGTTCTTGGTAAACAAATAGAGTATGCTACAGATAAACAAGAAAAAATAGCATTTTATTCTGAGATTCAAAATTTAATTTTAGAACTGTAAAGAATAATTTTTTAAAGCAATATACAAAACAAAATGAACAAGAAAATCATTGTTATTGGTTCGGGTTTTGCTTCATTATCTGCCGCTTGTTATTTAGCAAAAGCAGGAAATGAAGTTACTATTTATGAGAAGAACCCTACTGTTGGTGGTAGAGCAAGAAGGCTTTCCCGCGATGGATTTCATTTTGATATAGGGCCTACATGGTATTGGATGCCAGGCGTTTTTGAAAAGTTTTTTGCAGATTTTAATAAGAAAATAACCGATTATTATCAGTTAGAAAAATTGGCACCTGCTTATGATGTTTATTTTAAAGAAAATGAAAAAATAACCATTGCCGATAATTTAGATGCTATTGCAGCAACGTTTGAAGCGATAGAAAAAGGGAGTGCAAAAAAGCTAAAATCTTTTATAAAAGAAGCTCAAGATAATTATGCTATAGCCGTAGATAAAATGGTGTATAAACCTGGAGATTCAATAACTGAATTAATTACTACTGAAACCATAGTGCGCGTTCATCAGTTTTTTTCTACTATTTCAAAAGAGGTTCGAAAGAGGTTTAAAGACGAGAGACTTATTAAAATTCTAGAATTTCCCGTTTTATTTTTAGGAGCAAAACCTTCTGATACACCATCGTTTTATAGTTTTATGAATTTTGCCGATTTTGGTCTTGGAACTTGGCATCCCAAAAAAGGAATGTATGCAGTTGTAGAAGCTATGGAACAACTTTCCAAAGAGTTAGGCGTTAGAGTTGTTACTCATGCCAATGTCACTAAGATTTTAGTGAAAGATAAAAAAACAATTGGAGTACATGTAAATGGTATTGATGAGTTTGCTGATATAGTAGTTAGTGGAGCCGATTATCATCACTCGGAGCAATTATTAGATAAAGAAAATAGAATGTATTCTGAAAAATATTGGAACAAAAAAATATTTGCACCCTCATCTTTATTATTTTATGTAGGTTTTGACAAAAAAATTGAAAATGTTTCCCATCATACGTTGTTTTTTGATACTCCATTTGAACCACATGCTCAAGAAATATATGATACCAAAGTGTGGCCAAAAAAACCTCTGTTTTATGCAAGTTTTCCATCTAAAACAGATTCTTTTTTTGCTCCAAATGGTAAAGAAGCAGCTACATTTTTGATTCCCATTGCACCAGGTTTAGAAGACACAGAAGCTACACGAAAGCATTATTTTAATATCATTATTGATAGGCTAGAAAAAATAACCCAACAAACTGTAAAGCAAAATGTTATATTTGTTGAGTCCTATTGTGTGAATGATTTTATAAAAGATTATAATTCTTATAAAGGAAATGCTTATGGGTTAGCCAATATTTTAACACAAACTGCATTTTTAAGACCTAAAATAAAGAGTAGAAAGGTTCAAAATTTATTTTTTACTGGCCAATTAACCGTTCCTGGTCCAGGTGTACCACCTTCCCTGATTTCCGGAAAAATAGTAAGTGAAAAAATTATAAAAGAATTCTCATCATGAAAGCATTATTTGACCAAGCATCATTAGAATGCAGTAAAACAATTACAAGGAAGTATAGTACTTCTTTTTCATTGGCCATTAAAATGTTAGCCCCAGAAATCCAAGATGATATCTATTCGATTTACGGATTTGTGCGTTGCGCTGATGAAATAGTGGACACTTTTGAAGGCTATGAACAAGCTACGTTACTTGATGAATTTGAAGCGGAATATAAAAAGGCTTTGGAAAGACGCATTAGTTTAAACCCTATTTTAAATGCTTTTCAACATGTGGTTCATCGTTATGGACTCTATGAATTGGTAGCTCCATTTATGAAAAGTATGCGCATGGATTTAACTAAGAAAGAATACAATTCAATTGCAGAATATGAAGAATATATTTTTGGTTCGGCCGATGTAGTAGGTTTAATGTGTTTAAAAGTATTTGTAAAAGGAGATGAAAAAAAATATAATGAATTAAAATCGAGCGCTATGAAGTTAGGCTCTGCTTTTCAGAAAGTCAATTTTCTAAGAGATTTACAACATGATTATGAAAATTTAGGACGTGTCTATTTTCCAGGAATTAATTTTTCTTCGTTAACCAATGCGAATAAAGAGCAGATTGTAGCAGAAATTAATGCTGATTTTGAGGAAGCTTTCAAAGGGATTTTAAAATTGCCTACAGAAGCAAAATTTGGAGTTTACACCGCTTACCGTTACTATAAAAGTTTAATGCAAAAAATTAATAAGACACAGCCTGAAGAGTTTTTAAGCAAAAGAATAAGTGTTTCAAATCCTTTGAAATTAGTAATTTTGGGAAAATCATATTTGCGTTATCAATTAAACATTATTGCCTAATGACTGTTTTATTTTATATACTGGTTACTTTTGGAACCTTTTTACTAATGGAAGGCGTTACATGGTTGACCCATAAATTTGTAATGCATGGTTTTTTATGGTATTTGCATGAAGACCATCACCAACCTAAATACCAAGGTGTTTTTGAAAAAAACGATGCATTTTTTGTCATTTTTGCCATTCCAAGTATTGCTTTGTTTTATTTTGGGATTCATCCAGAACTCAACTTTTTATTCTTTATCGGTCTAGGGATTTTATGTTATGGAATTGCTTATTTTTTAATTCATGATGTATTGATTCACCAGCGTTTTAAATGGTTTAAGAATACAAAAAATAAATATTTAGTTGGGTTGCGAAAAGCCCATAAAATACATCACAAACATTTAGGTAAAGAGCAAGGGGAATGTTTTGGTATGTTATATGTGCCTTGGAAATATTTTTCGATGTAAATCTTTAATCATTGTATTGTTATTATTTAAAATCCTTTAAGAGATTTATATTCCAATCTTTCCATACATTAAGGTAGGAATTATATCAACATTTTAGAGATTTTGATGAAATCAATATTCTTTTCAAAATAAAGGTATTCGTTCTTTATAAGTTCTGCTATCAATACAAGTATACTTTAAACGTACAATCTTTGCAAACGTGTATTCGGTCTTTTGTAATGATCCATATTTTTAAAATTTGGACGATTTAAAGCTTCTCCTAATGTTGTATTTTCATATTCCAAAACTACCTGCATTTTTTTTAACTCACAAACGAACCTACTCGAGATTCCTGAATTTCGAGTAGTATTTCTGGAATTTAATGGAAAAAGTAGAATCATATAACACAAAAAGTAGATATTTACAACTTCAAACATTCAAACAGATAAGCTAAAAATTCCAATGAAAAATTTCTATCTACTTAGTTTGTTATTTCTATTTCAATCTTTTTATGCTCAATCAGATGAAAAGGATTTAAAAAACATGAACTATGATGAGTTAAAAAAAGCTTTTTTTGAAAATGATGGTAATATATCATTCCAAAAAAAATATGCCAATGAAATTATTAAGAGAGCTAAAAAAGAAAACAATCAAAGTAAATTAGCAAGAGGGTATTACTATTATTCATTAATTAATAATGGAAAATTAAAGATAGCTTATTTCGACAGTATAATTCATAATACAAACACTCCAATAAATGATAAAAATTTTCCTATAGTTGCTTATTATGAGAAAGCAATGTTTCTTGAAAATTTATTTCGTTATGATGAAGCTATAGATAATTATTTAAAAGCTGAAAAAATAGCCTTAGAAAGGAATACCGACTACTGTTATCATTGCAAATTCGCAATAGGAATTTTAAAATCAGAAAAAATGGGTGAAGTAGAAGAAGCGTTACCCTTATTTAAAGAATTTAATGCTTTTTTTGACAAGAAAAAAAATGATTCGACATTTTCTTATGATTATGAGAATTCATTATTTGCGCTTGCGGACGCTTACAAATCTCTAAAAGAATTAGATAGTTCTAGTTATTACAATAATTTGGGATATAATCATTCCAAAAAATTTAATAATGAATATTTAAATGGAATTTTTATTTTAAATGAAGGGGCAAATCAAGTTTTAAAAGGAAATTATAATGCAACAATTGACAGTGTTAATCATGCTCTTCCAAAATTAAAAGGAAAGAATAATATTGGCAACAATATTCTAGCTTCTTATTTTTATTACGGCAAAGCGTATGAAGGTCTTAAAGATTATGAAAATGCAGTAACAAATTTTATCAAAGTTGATTCTATTTATCAGAAAACAAAAATTATTACCCCTGAATTTACTGATGGATATAGATTTTTAATTAACTATTATAAAAGAGAAGGAGATAAAGAAAAACAATTGCAATATATTAATACCTTAATGACGATTGATACTTTATTTCAAAAAAATTACAGAGTATTAACTCGAAAAATCCAAAAAGATTATGACATACCGCACCTTATCAAAGAAAAGGAATCTATAATAGATGAATTAAATAATGGAAAAAAGTTTAACTATTACCTTATAAGTATCTTATTTATCCTAATTTCATTTTCTATATTTTTTAATGTTAGGCAAACTAAACTAAATAAAAAATACAAAGAACGTTTCGAAAATTTAATAAATACCAATAAGAAAGATAAAATTACTGAAGAGATAATAATTGAAAAACGAGAAACATCTTCAAATAATGAAAACTTAGGTATCAACGAAGAGATAATTGAAATGATTCTTACAGAATTAGAAAAATTTGAAAAAAGTAAAGGCTATTTAAATTCAAACATAATGATTCAAAGTTTAGCTCATGAATTTAATACAAATTCAAAATACCTTTCCATCATTATAAATGCAAAAAAAGAAAAAAGCTTTGTTCATTATGTAAATGAATTAAGGATTAATTACATTGTAAACGAACTGAAGGAAAAGAAAAATTTACGTAAATATACCATGAGCGCTATAGCAGAAGAAGCTGGCTTTAATACTGCAGAATCTTTTTCAAACGCATTTTATAAAAAAACAGGAATCAAACCTTCATATTTCATAAAAGAGTTAAAAGAACTATAATCTTTTGAATTATAAAAAATTAAGAAATCGAAATTCAGGAATTTCGAGTGCTATTTTTTTTAAAAGTAGCTAATTTTAAAATTGACATGTATATTTGTTCCAAACAAAAAAACGAAATAACATGAAAAAACGAAATGAAAAAAAATTCAGCATTGAAAAATTCGAAGTGGCTAAACTTTCAAATTTAAAAAGGGCAGTGGGAGGAACTAGTGATGTATTAACAGGAAATGATGACCCTGGAACCATTACAGATCTCATAAAAAAAATGAGTAGTGATAAATGTTAATAATTTAACAATAAGCCTTTTTATATTGTGAATAAAAAACTTTTAATAATAGTTTTGATGTTTATTTCTTGCTCAACTAATAAAAATAACGTTGAGCTTGAAGAGACATTTTGGTATCAAAAAAAAGAAAACAACCAAATATCTAACAGTAATCTATTAGACTATTGGTATTCTGAAAATAGTAATAATAAGACAACTAACCAAATCATTGTTGCCGTTTTAGACTCTCAAATTGATTTAGACCATGAAGATTTACAAGGTCAGTTTTGGGTTAATAAAAACGAAATCCCAAACAATGGCAAGGATGATGATAATAATGGGTATATTGATGATATTAACGGTTGGAATTTTGTTGGAAAACCAAATGGAGGTTATTATGTTTATGGTAATTTTGAATACACAAAACTTGTTAGAAAATATGAATTAGTTTTTAAAGAATTAGAAGAAGTTCAAAATGATTCTATTTTTTTATTCAATGAGTTTAAAAGAGCTAAACAAAAACACCAAATTTATTCTGGGTTCTATTCGAATTGGTTAAAATCAATGGAATTTAGCATTGATGTTGGTCAAATTGCTCGTGATACTTTAAAATATTTTTTCCCTAAAGAAGATTATTCAATCTCGCAATTAGATAGCTTATATAAAATCTATAAAATAAATGATAAAACATATAAACAAAAAAGAGATAGTAATGATCGTGATTTAGGTGCATTAATACATTATGTAAAATCAGATTATTTAACTGGCGATAAAACTATTGAAAATTTAATAAACTCTAAAAATGATAAAGATTCCATTTTAAACAGAAATCTAAATACTTCTTTTAATCCTAGAGATTATATTAAAGACAATCAAAATGCTTTAAAAAAAGGGTATGGAAATAAGAACCTAAACAATGCTAAAAACTTAAGAAAACACAGTACAGTAGTATCTAGCATTATAGCTTCAAATAGAAAAAATAATATTGGAGCAAAAGGTTTCCATAATAACATAAAAATAATGCCATTAAGCATTTCAACTTCTGGTGACGAATACGATAAAGATATTGCGATGGCAATTTATTATGCAGTCGATAATGGTGCTAAAATAATCAACATGTCTTTTGGAAAAGAATTTTCATTACATCAACAATGGGTTACTGAAGCATTTAAATACGCAGAAAAGCATAATGTTCTTTTGATACATGGATCTGGTAATAATGGCTTCGACATCGACACAAACCCTTATTACCCATCAGATTACGATTATGATAAAAAGAAAAACTTAGTAAACAATTTCATAAACGTAGGTTCTATCTCTAAACGAACCGATAGCACCATGGTATCTTCATTCTCTGATTACGGCAAAAACAACGTCGATATTTTTGCACCAGGCGAAGACATATACGTTGCTATTCCAGACAATCAATACAAATATGATTCTGGTACATCATTAGCTGCGCCTATGGTTTCAGGAACAGCTGCTTTAATCTGGTTATATTATCCTAATTTAAAAGTACAAGAAGTAAAACAAATTATTTTAGAATCGGGCGTAACCATAGATAAACAAGTTATTAAACCAGGCACAGAAAACGAATTAGTTCCCTTTTCTGAATTATGTAAGTCAGGAAAAATCTTAAACACCTATAACGCCATGAAAATGGCAGAAGAAATAAGTAAAAAGAAAAGGAATTAATCATGAAGTTGTATGGTTTGTTATTCTTAGTTTCAAATTGTTTTGCTCAATCTCATCTATCAAGTTCCGGCAATAAAGATTTATGGTATCATAAGGATTTTATTTTGGATAATTTTCATGGAACTTCTTTAGAGAAATGGAAGAAAGAAAATAAAAAACACATATCTAATAAAATAATTGTTGCAACTTTAGATACACAAATTGACCTTGAACATGAAGACTTACAAGATCAATTTTGGATTAATAAAAGTGAAATACCTCATAATGGAATTGATGATGATAAAAACGGTTATATAGACGACATTAATGGATGGCACTTTGTAGGAAAACCTAATGGAGGTTATTTTATATATGGAAATTTTGAATATACTAGAATCGTAAGAAAATACGATTCTATTTTTAAAAACAAAAAGAAAGAAGATATTGAGGTTAACCTACAAAATGATTTTAATGAATATACCTATGCAAAAAATTACCTAGAATATTATTTAGATTATTATTCAAATTGGAGAAAATCATTAACTTTTAATATAGAGGTTTATTCGAAAAGTAAAGACACTCTGAAATATTTTTTTCCAAAAGAAAATTATAATATATCTGATTTAGATAGCTTATTTAAAAAACACAAAATTAATGATAAACCATATTGGCAAAGAAGAGATGATAATGACACTGACCTAGGTTCTTTAATTCATTATATGATTGTTAATTATCAACAGAATTTTACTAAATTGGAACATATTGTTCATAAAAAAAATGAATTAGATTCTATAATAATGCAAAATCTAAATGTTGATTTTGTAGATAGAAAATACATAAAAGATAATCCAGAAAAGCTTGAAAAAGGTTATGGCAATAATTTTCTTAACTCTTTTAAAGATTTGCAATATCACAACACAGAAGTTTCAAGTATAATTGCAGCAAACAGTAGAAATAATATTGGAACATCAGGTTTTCATAAAAATATTAAATTGATGCCTTTAATCACATCTGTATCAGGTGACGAAAATGATAAAGACATAGCTATGGCAATCTATTATGCGGTTGATAATGGTGCCAAAGTAATTAATATGTCATTTGGTAAAGAATTTTCATTACATCAAGAATGGGTATCTAAAGCAATAAAGTATGCCGAAGAAAACAATGTATTAATTGTTCTATGTGCTGCTAATCAAAGTAAGAATATAGATAATGAAATTACTTACCCTAGAGATACTTACATGTGGGAAGAAGTTGAAATTTCTAATAATTGTATTAATGTAGGCTCTATTTCTAAAAGAATTGATAGTACTATAGTTTCTCCATTTTCAAATTACGGTAAAAACAACGTCGATATTTTTGCACCAGGCGAAGACATATATGTTGCAATTCCTGACAATCAATACAAATATGACTCTGGCACATCATTAGCTGCACCTATGATTTCTGGCACAGCTGCTTTAATCTGGTTGTATTATACCAATTTAACCGTGCAAGAAGTAAAACAGATTATTTTACAATCGGGCGTAACCATAGATAAACAAGTTATTAAACCAGGCACAGAAAACGAATTAGTTCCTTTTTCTGAATTATGTAAGTCAGGAAAAATCTTAAACACCTATAACGCCATGAAAATGGCAGAAGAAATAAGTAAAAAGAAATGAAAATTTTGAATTACTGTATTTCTTTTTAAAATATTTTACTATACCAAAGAAATAAAAAAAGAGTATTAAACAGTACTCTTTATTCTTTATTTTCTTCTTGTTTTAAAAGTTCCCCTTTACCATGAATAATAGTGGTTTTAGGTGCTTCAAAGTCAATTTTTTTCTTTCTTAATTCAAAATTTTGTCCAAGATATACACGTCGTACTACTTCATCTTCTGCTAATTCTTCAGGTTTTCCTGCTTTTAAAATACCACCTTCAAACATTAAATAGGTCTTATCTGTAATGGCAAGTGTTTCTTGTACGTTGTGATCAGTAATTAAAATTCCAATATTTTTATTTTTTAATTGAGCCACAATTCTTTGAATATCTTCTACAGCAACGGGGTCAACACCTGCAAAGGGTTCGTCTAGTAAGATAAATTTAGGGTCAGTAGCTAATGCTCTTGCAATCTCGGTGCGTCTTCTTTCTCCACCAGACAATAAATCGCCTCTATTGGTACGAATATGTTGCAAAGCAAATTCATCAATTAAGGCTTCCATTTTGGCTTCTTGTTCTGCTTTGGAAAGAGAAGTTAATTGTAAAACACTCATAATGTTGTCTTCAATACTTAATTTCCTAAAAACGGAAGCTTCTTGAGCAAGGTATCCAATTCCATTTTGAGCACGTTTATACATGGGAAAATTAGTAATATCCATATCGTCTAAAAAAATAGTACCGCTATTTGGTTTTACCAAACCTACAATCATATAAAAAGAAGTCGTTTTTCCAGCTCCATTAGGACCTAATAGACCTACAATTTCACCTTGATTTACTTCAACGGAAATTCCTTTTACAACACTTCTCTTTTTATAGGTTTTTATTAAATTTTCTGCTCTTAATTTCATTTTGATAATGTGTCAATTAGACAATGAGGCAATGTGCCAGTTTTTTTGTAAAAATAATAAATAATGTGTTAACTAGGCAATTCGCCTATGTGCCAATTATTTGTTAATTGTAAATTGACATTTTAACACATTAAATCATCGGCTCATTTTCAAGTGCTTCCCAAAATTCATACGCTCTTCTTAAATGTGGAATTACAATAGTACCGCCAACTAGAGTGGCAATTCCCATAGCTTCCATCATTTCTTCTTTGGTAATACCTTCTTTGTATGAAGTTTCTAAATGATATTTAATACAATCATCACAACGTAAGACCGCAGAAGCAACTAAACCTAGAAGTTCTTTGGTTTTAACGTCTAAGGCACCAGCCATATATGCATTGGTGTCTACATTAAAAATTCTTTTGATTACTTTGTTGTTGTCGGCTAATAATTTTTCATTCATTTTAGCACGATAGTCATTAAATTCTTGAACTAAATTTGACATAAATTAGGTTGTTAAATCGGTTGTTGTAATTTGTTTTTTTACTACAGCTGCACTTATGAAAATACTAATTTCATATAATATCATAATTGGTATTGAAACAATAACCTGACTTAATACATCTGGAGGTGTAATAATGGCAGATAAAATCAATACAATAACTAAAGTGTATTTTCGGTATTTTCTTAAAAACTGAGGGGTTACTAGTCCTATTTTGGTTAAAAAATAGATGATAATGGGTAATTCAAATAATAAACCACTGGCTACCGTTGATGTTTTCATTAGACTGATATAAGAGTCAATATCAATGGAATTGTTTATTTCTGGACTCACAATGTAACTAGCAAAAAATTGTACCGATAAAGGCGCGATTAAGTAATAACCAAATAGCACACCCATAAAGAACAATAACGAGGAAATAATAATAAATGCAGAAGCATATTTTTTCTCGTTTTCATATAATGCTGGACTAATAAATTTCCATATTTCCCATAAAACAAAAGGAAATGAAATAATAAATCCTACGGTTATGGAAGTCCACATATGTATCGAAAATTGACCGCCCATTTCTCTGTTTTGAATGGGTAGGTTAATTTCTGTGACACACAAACTTTTATCTAGACCAAATTTTTGTGCTAATTCACAGAAGAATTGGTAAGTAAAAAAACTAGGGTTTTTGGGGCCAAAAAGAATTTGATCAAAAATAAACTCACTAAAGAAAAAAGCCACTACCGAAAAAGCCAAGATTGCTACTGTGCTTCTTATTAATAACCATCTTAATTCTTCAAGATGATCTAAAAATGACATCTCGCCTAAATTTTTCTTTGCCATTATACAATTCCTTCTTTTAAAATATCATGTAAGTGTAAAATTCCTTTGTAAATACCCTCATCTATTACGACTAATTGGGTAATTGCATTGTTTTCTAAAATACTTAAAGCATCAGCAACTAAAATAGAAGATGAGATGTTTTTTGGATTGTGAGTCATGATGTCTTTTGCTTGTAAATGTGTAAAAGTATCATTCGTATTCAACATTCTACGAATGTCTCCATCCGTAATTATTCCTATAACTTTCCCTGCTTCAATTACAGCTGTAACGCCTAATCGTTTTTCAGAAATTTCGACAATTACTTCTTTTATACTCGCATTTGGAGCAACTTGAGGTGTATGTGTTGTATCTAACATGTCTTTCACACGTAATAATAATTTTTTACCCAAAGCACCACCTGGATGGTAAATGGCAAAATCTTCACTTTTAAAATTTCTAAGCTCCATTAAAGCGACAGCTAAAGCATCACCTAAAACTAATTGCGCTGTTGTACTGTTTGTAGGAGCTAAATTGTTAGGACAGGCTTCGCTTTCTACATAAGCATGTAAAACATAATGCGATTCTTTTCCTAAAAAAGAATTTAAATCAGCCGTCATACCAATTAAAGTATTGCCAAAACGTTTTAAAAGAGGTACCAAAACTTTTATTTCAGGACTATTACCACTTTTTGAAATGCAAATAATAACATCGTCAGGCAATACCATACCTAAATCTCCATGAACGGCTTCAGCAGCATGAAGAAAAACGGAAGGTGTTCCTGTAGAGTTCAACGTAGCTACTATTTTTTGCGCAATAATAGCGCTTTTTCCTATGCCAGTAATAACTAGTCTTCCCTTTGATTTATAGATAATTTCAGTAGCTTTTGCAAAATCTTCTGTAAGATACTCTGTTAAATTAGCAATACTCTTACTTTCTGTTAAAATAGTGTTTCTTGCCGAATTTAAAATGGTTGTTGTTGTGTCCAAAGTATTAAATAGATTAATGTTTTGTTTTATTAAAGAAAATTGTATCTTTATGTTTGCAAATTTAGGTAAAATCATATTAATAGAGAATGAAACCAAACGAAATTGATTTACACAAAGAATTAAAAAAATATTTCGGGTTTAACCAATTCAAAGGACTTCAAGAACAAGTTGTTAATAGTATTATTTATGGAAATAATACTTTTGTAATTATGCCTACGGGTGGAGGAAAATCATTATGCTATCAACTTCCTGCGCTAGTTTTAGAAGGTACTGCTATTGTTGTATCTCCTCTTATAGCCTTAATGAAGAACCAAGTAGATGCCATTAGAGGTATCAGTTCCGAATCGGGTATTGCCCACGTATTAAATTCTTCATTAACCAAAACAGAAATTAATCAAGTTAAACATGACATCACATCAGGAGTAACCAAACTGTTGTATGTTGCTCCAGAATCATTAACCAAAGAAGAGTATATACAGTTTTTAAGAGGGGTAAAACTCTCTTTTGTTGCTATTGATGAAGCACATTGTATTTCTGAATGGGGACACGATTTTAGACCAGAATACAGAAATTTAAAATTTATTATTAAGCAATTAGGGGATATCCCAATTATTGGATTAACGGCAACTGCCACTCCAAAAGTACAAGAAGATATCTTGAAAAATTTGGACATGCCTAGTGCAAATACATTTAAGGCTTCTTTTAACAGAGCTAATTTGTTTTATGAAGTGCGTCCAAAGACTAAAAACATAGAAGGAGATATTATTCGCTTTATAAAACAAAATAAAGGTAAATCAGGAGTGATTTATTGTTTGAGTCGTAAAAAAGTAGAAGAAATTGCCCAATTATTACAGGTTAATGGAATTAGTGCTGTTCCTTATCATGCAGGACTAGATGCCAAAACACGTGCCAAACATCAAGATATGTTTTTGATGGAAGATGTAGAAGTGGTCGTAGCCACAATTGCTTTTGGAATGGGAATCGATAAACCAGATGTTCGATTTGTGATCCATCATGATATACCAAAATCATTAGAAAGTTATTACCAAGAAACAGGTAGAGCAGGTCGTGATGGAGGTGAAGGGCATTGTTTAGCCTATTACTCATATAAGGATATCGAAAAGTTAGAGAAATTCATGGCTGGAAAGCCATTGGCAGAACAAGAGATTGGGTATGCTTTATTACAAGAAGTAGTCGCATATGCCGAAACATCAATGTCTAGAAGAAAATATTTATTGCATTATTTTGGAGAAGAATTTGATTTAGAAAATGGAGAAGGTGCTGATATGGACGACAATGTTCGCAACCCGAAAAAGAAAATTGAAGCCAAAAATCAAGTGCAATTATTATTATCTGTAATTAATGAGACAAAACAACTGTTTAAATCTAAAGAAATTATTTTAGCATTAACAGGAAAAATAAATGCGATAATAAAAGCGCACAAAATTGATAATCAGCCTTTTTTTGGCAAAGGAAGCGATCATGATGAAAGATATTGGATGGCTTTAATTCGTCAGGTTTTAGTCGCGGGTTATGTTCGAAAAGATATAGAAACCTATGGTGTAATCAAATTAACTTCTAAAGGAGAAGAATTTATTAAAAATCCAGAAAGTTTTATGATGTCTGAAGATCATGAATATAGCGAAACTGATGATGAAAATATAGTGGCAGCAGCTAAATCATCTGGTACAACAGATGAAGCGTTGATGAGTATGTTGAAAGACTTGAGAAAAAAGGTAGCCAAAAAATTAGGAGTGCCACCCTTTGTTGTGTTTCAAGACCCATCTTTAGAAGATATGGCTTTAAAATATCCAATTTCTATTGAAGAATTAGGTAATATTCATGGAGTAGGTGAAGGAAAAGCTAAAAAATATGGTAAAGATTTTGTGGAGTTAATTGCTCGATATGTTGAAGATAATGATATCATTCGACCTGATGACTTAGTAGTTAAATCTACAGGAGCTAATTCTGGATTAAAACTATACATCATTCAAAATGTGGATCGAAAATTAGCTTTAGATGATATTGCCAAAGCCAAAGGATTAGATATGGATGGTTTGTTGAAAGAAATGGAACAAATTGTATATTCTGGTACCAAATTAAATATTAATTATTGGATTGACGATATTTTAGATGAAGATCAACAAGAAGAAATTCACGATTATTTTATGGAATCTGAATCGGATAATATTAAAGATGCATTGAAAGAATTTGACGGTGATTACGATACCGAAGAATTGCGTTTAATGCGTATTAAATTTATTAGCGAAGTCGCTAACTAAGGAACAACATTAAAAACTGTTCAAAAATCGTAAGGCAAGAATTCCATTTCTTGTTATAGTGTTTTTGAACGGTTTTTTTATTTTTTGTAATTTTTAAAGATATAAATCCAAATTAAACGCGACAGTTTTATATTAAAAATAGATAAAGCTAAGATTACAATTCCAATAATTGGAAAAATCCGTAAATCAAAAGTAGCTTTGAAAAATGGTTTCGCTATAAAATAGGTCACTAGAGCTTCCCCACAACCTAAAGCATAATTTACAAACATAGCACCAAAAAAGAAACCGGGTTCTTTTTCAAATTTAAAATTACAGTTTGGACAGTTTGTATTCATTTTTGGAAATCCAAACCCCCAATTAAATAATCCGTTTTTAAAAACCTTTCCTTTGGTACAATTCGGACATTTATTTTTTAAAACAGGAAGAATATTGTGTAACATTTCTTTTTTAGTGCAAATTTAAAACTCTTTTGTTAAGCATAGGTTTTGTATTTTCGCAAAAAAGTGTACAAAAAAGACATTTATGATTTATCCTGTTTATAAGATTGAAAATTTTGAAGAAACCATTTTTAAAAATAATTTCTATGTAAATTCGTTTGCCAATCATTTGAAACGACATCGTTTTATAGAGGATTTGCACCGACATAATTTTTATTTATTGGTGCTTTTTACGCAAGGAAATGGAATGCATTCGATAGATTTTACAAATTACACCATTCAAAAAGGTAGCTTGTTTTTAATGCAACCAGGACAAATGCATTCTTGGAAACTATCTAATAATATAGAAGGATACATCATTTTTTATACTAAAGAAATTTTTGATTTATACTTTAAAAATAAAAGTGTTGAAAACTATCCTTTTTTTGAGTCTTTTCAAAACAATCCAGAAACGATATTGTCGGATGAAAAACGGAAGCAATTGGAAATTTATTTTGATTTAATGCTAGAAGAAAAAGAGCATCATTTGATTTATAGAAAAAATAAATTAATTAATCTTCTAGATATTATTCATATTGAAATTGCAAGGTGTTATCAACCTCAAAACGAGAATAGCAATTCTAATTATAATTTGAAATTAAAGCGATTTGAAACTTTGCTAGAAAAGTATTATAAAAAGGAAAAAGCGCCTTCTTTTTATGCAGATAAAATGGCAATTACATTAAAGCACCTCAATAGAATTACAAAATCTATTTTAGATAAGACAGTAACCGATGTTATTACTGAACGCTTGCTTCTAGAAGGAAAACGTTTATTGGTCGAAAGAAAACTGTCTATTAATCAAATTGCTGACGAGTTAGGATTTACTTCACCTAATTATTTCATCAAATTGTTTAAAAAAAGAGAAGGAATTACGACTAAAGAGTTTGTCCAAAAAATGAAAAGTCAAGAATTATAAACCTCTCCTCGATGTGGTTTCAAAGCATCTCGTACAACAATCATATCTTTTTCTTCAACAACCATATAAGCTATAGCATGCATTTCATTTATAGAGAACCAACCGGTTATATTTATAGGTAACTTTTCAATTTGAATGTACTCTTTTAAATGAATTTCATGATGTTCAGCTGTCTTAGCCGCAGCCATGCCTCTGAAATCCCAAATTAATTTTATTTTTCGCATAATAACCACCCTCTTATAAATGAAATTCAAAGGTAAGTTTTTATTAAATTTGGAAAAACTTTGTCTTATGAAATATTTTCTTTTTTTAATTTTTGGAATAAATTCTTTATTTTCACAAGAATTAACTTTGGATCAAGCGAATCATTTAGCGAGCTTACCTATTAAATGTTTGCAACAAGAATATCCAAATAAATTGAATCAGTTGTTAAAAGACGATTCGGAATTGGCTTCTCCCAAAACATTGCATCCTTCTTTTTATGGTTGTTTCGATTGGCATTCTTCTGTTCACGGACATTGGAGTTTGGTGTATTTATTGAATAATTTTAGTAATCTAGGACACAGAGAAGTAATTATTCAAAAGTTGCAAACCAACTTGTCAAAAGAAAATATTGAACAAGAAATGTTTTATTTTGCGAAACCACATGAAAAGTCTTTTGAAAGAACCTATGGCTGGAATTGGTTGTTGAAATTACAGTTGGAGTTGGAACAAAGTGATGAGCCTTTTGCAAAACCTTTGTCTGAAAATTTAAAACCATTAACCCATTTATTAATCGAAAGATATATTGAATTTTTACCGAAATTGTTGTATCCTATTCGAGTAGGAACGCATTCAAATACTGCTTTTGGATTAACGAATGCTTGGGATTATGCCGTTTTTTCAAGAAACGATTTGTTTCAAAAAATAATCAAGGAAAATGCCTTGCGTTTGTATGGTTCGGATGAAAATTGCCCGTTTACTTGGGAACCAAGCGGCACCGATTTTTTGTCTCCTTGTCTAGAGGAAATTGGATTAATGCAACGAATTTTATCTGAAAAAGAATTTATCGATTGGTTGAAAGATTTTGCTCCTCAATTATTTAAAAAGAATTTTCAATGGCAACCTGCTCAGGTTTCAGATAGAACAGATGGTCATTTGGTGCATTTAGACGGGTTGAATTTTAGTAGAGCATGGAATCTATATAATTTGAGTCATCAATATCCTAAATTGTTTTCCCATTTAAAGCCTATTGCAACACAACATTTACAATTTTCATTACCTTCTGTGGTAGATGGGAATTATGAAGGGGAACATTGGTTGGCTTCTTTTGCTTTGCGAGCATTTGAGGTCAAAAACTAAATACAAAATGTTTACTTTTGCAAAAAAAATAATAAAGAATGCCACGCGAATTTCAATTTCAAGTATCACCAGAAGTAGCTGCAAATGAAATGTTACTAACTCATCATGTAGCTAAATTATTTCAGGTTTCCCCAAAAGAGATTCAAAAAGTTGTGGTCATTAAGCGATCTATTGATGCAAGACAAAGAGCAATTAAAATTAATATTAAAGCCAACGTATTTTTACAAGACGAACCATTTGTTGAAACTAAAATAGAATTGCCAGATTATCCAGATGTTACTCATGCTCCTGAAGTGGTCGTTGTGGGTGCTGGTCCTGCAGGACTGTTTGCCGCTTTACAATTAATTGAATTAGGATTAAAACCTATTGTTTTAGAAAGAGGTAAAGATGTACGTGGAAGAAGAAGAGACCTCAAAGCGATAAATGTAGATCATATTGTTAATGGAGAATCCAATTATTGTTTTGGAGAAGGTGGAGCTGGTACCTATTCTGATGGGAAATTGTATACGAGATCCAAAAAACGAGGAGATGTTGATAGAATTTTAAAATTGTTAGTTGGTTTTGGAGCTTCTGATGAAATTTTAGTTGAGGCTCACCCTCATATAGGAACTAACAAATTGCCTCAAATTATACAAGATATTCGTGAGAAAATAAGATTGTGTGGAGGATTAGTTTTATTCGAAGCTAAAGTTACAGATATTCTAATTAAAAATAATGAAGTAGAAGGAGTTGTATTACAAGATGGGAGTACTATTTCTGTGAGCAAAATCATTTTAGCAACGGGTCATTCTGCAAGAGATATTTTTGAATTATTAGATAGAAAGAAAATTTTAATAGAAGCTAAGCCTTTTGCATTAGGAGTTCGTGCAGAGCATCCACAAGAATTAATAGACAAAATTCAATATTCATGCGATTTTAGAGGCGAATTTTTACCACCAGCTCCTTATGCCATAGTGAAACAAGTAGCTGGTAGAGGAATGTATTCATTTTGTATGTGTCCAGGTGGTGTTATTGCGCCATGTGCAACAAGTTCAGGAGAGGTTGTTACTAATGGATGGTCGCCTTCAAAAAGAGATCAGGTAACTGCAAACTCAGGAATAGTGGTTGAGTTAAAATTAGAAGACTTTAAACCATTTGCAAAATTCGGTGCTTTAGCTGGAATGGAATTCCAAAAAGCAATTGAACAGAAAGCGTGGTATTTGGCTGGACAAACTCAAAAAGTGCCTGCTCAAAAAATGGTCGATTTTTCTCAAAAAAAGGTTTCTGATAGTATTCCAAAAACATCTTATGTGCCAGGAACTACTTCTGTAGAACTTGGAGAGGTATTTCCAAATTTTTTAACCCAAACCATGCGAGAGGGTTTTGCGCAATTTGGAAAATCGATGAAAGGTTATTTTACCAATGAAGCAGTTTTACATGCTCCTGAAAGTAGAACCTCTTCACCTGTTCGGATTCCTAGAGATGTATTTACATTGGAACATTTGCAAATTAAAGGACTTTATCCATGTGGAGAAGGAGCGGGTTATGCTGGTGGAATTATTTCTGCAGCTATTGATGGCGAAAAGTGCGCTATTAAAATTGCAGAAAGTTTAGCATAAATATAGGAATAAAAAAACCATAGTCTAGACTATGGTTTTGCAATCAATTAATTAAAATTATTTAGGCATAAAAGAAAAGACTGGCTAAAATTACCCAAACGCCAACAGCAATACCAGCTAGTCCTAATTTGCCTTGAATAGGAGCTAATTTTGCTAATAATTTTTCGCCTTTTTGTTTTGCTTCTTCATTTTTTGATAAGAAAAACTGATTAATCATTCCATAACCAAGTATAAAACCTAAAACGGCTTCTACTGCTGAAGAGGCTAACCATGTAATCCACCAAATAGGGAATGTAGTTAATAGTCCCATATTTAAAACAGCTTGAATAATTCCCCATACACCCCAAAAACAGAAAACTAAACCAATCCAGCCTTGATAAGGAGTTATTTTGTCTAAAAGTTCTTTTGCATTTGGTTTTTTTGCTAATAATAATGATGGTGCTGCCAATAACCCTAGAATAATTAATGTAATTCCGTAAATCATTTTTTTAAATTTTTAATGTTAGTATTTGTTTGTTTTTATGAATGATTTGCTATTCATAAATTGTTCTTTGCAAAGAAAGATATGTTTCAAAACTTAGGAATCACGATTTATAGTGATTTTTATAATTTGAAAAATAAAATAAAGTGGGTGTTTGTTTCTGTTTAACTTTTTAATTAGTAGTCTTTTGCCTCTTTTTTTAGTTGATGAGAAAGGTTTTTTAAAGGGTGAATTATACAATTGTTAATATTCTCACAAACTTTTAAACTAAAACAGATGCCAAACTTTTTTTGTATTTTTGAAACATAAATAGATTATTTATGAGAGAAGAAAAAGTTATTTTAGTGGATACAAACGATGAAGCTATTGGTTTAATGGAAAAAATAGCAGCTCACGAACAAGCACTTTTACACAGAGCTTTTTCTGTTTTTATTTTAAATGATAAAAACGAAGTGATGTTACAACAAAGAGCAGCTCAAAAATATCATTCTCCTTTGTTATGGACTAATACGTGTTGTAGCCATCAAAGAGCAGGCGAATCAAATGTTGTTGCAGGAAAGAGGCGTTTAATGGAAGAAATGGGTTTTGTAACCGATTTAAAAGAACTTTTTCATTTCATATACAAAGCTCCTTTTGATAATGGATTAACGGAACATGAATTAGATCATGTAATGATAGGAAAATATAATGAAGATCCAATTATTAATAAAGAGGAGGTTGCGAATTGGAAATGGATGAAAATTGAAGACATTAAAGAAGATATGCTGGCTAATCCTGATAGTTACACTGTATGGTTTAAAATAATTTTTAATGAGTTTTATCATTACTTAGAAAATCATAAATTATAATATTATTTAGCCATTATAATTCTAAAGAAGAGTTTACTAACAATGAAAGCAACAGTTTCAAGGAAAGCCCATTTTAATGCTGCACACAGATTGCATCGCTCTGATTGGTCAGATGAAAAAAATACTACAGTTTTTGGAAAATGTAATAATCCTAACTATCACGGTCATAACTATGAATTGATAGTAAGTGTTACTGGTGAGATTGATCCCGTAACAGGATTTGTTATAGATGTTAAAATTTTATCAGATTTAATCAAAGAACATATAGAAGACGTTTTAGATCACAAGAACTTAAATTTAGATGTTGTTGATTTTGAAAATCGTAATCCTACTGCCGAAAATATAGCAGTGGTGATTTGGAATAAATTGCGTCCTTATATTAATTTAAAAATGGATTTAGAAGTGGTTTTGTATGAAACACCACGTAATTTTGTAACTTATAAAGGGAATTAAAGTATGGCACTTAAAGTAGGAGATAAAGTACCTCATTTTACAGCAAAAAATCAACATGGAGAAGTGTTTAATTGGAGTGAACAGTTAGGAAAACCAACAGTACTTTATTTCTATCCTAAAGATGATACTCCAGGATGTACAGCTCAAGCCTGTAGTTTTAGAGATGAATATGAGGATTTTAAAGACTTAGGGGCTGAGGTAATTGGTATTAGTGGGGATTCTGAAAAATCGCATGTAAAGTTTGCCCAAAATCACAAACTTCCTTTTATTTTGCTATCTGATTCAAATAAAGTTATTCGAAAATTATTTGATGTTCCTACTAATTTGTTAGGATTGTTGCCAGGAAGAGTCACTTATATTATAGATTCTAATGGAGTTGTAGTTTATATTCACAATAGCATGTCTGCAAAAAATCATATCACAATTGCAAAAGATAAGATTAAAGAAATAGTATAATTATTTTACAAAATAAATTGAAGAAAAATTTTTTTAGCTGATTAAGTTTTTATTTTTGTTTTTCTTAAACGTTAGTTATGATTGGAACAGTTGAAAGAAAAATTTCTCAAGGAGTTATTAAAGAGGAGAAATGTAAAGTTTGTAATGAAGAAGCTGATTTGTTAGTGGATGTTTATTTAAAGATTTTTGTAATAAAATTTTTTGTTTTTCCTTCAGAAAAAAGAACGATGGTGAGTTGTTCTAAATGTAAAAAGGGAGACCTTAAACCCTATGAGTTAACTAGTACTGCTAAAAATAAGCTTTTTAAAATTAATGAGGCTGCTAAAATACCGTCTGTTTATTTTTCAGGATATATAATTCTTGTGGCAATTGCCTTTTTGGTAATGATTTCAAAACTTAAATAAGTGGCCTAATTCTTTTGCTGTTTGTCTAAATAGATATGTTAATAAAATGACATACATAACCATTCATCGAAAGAATAAGAATTCTATTTGAATTTCTTGAATATTTGTATTAAAAAAAGATACGTTATGAATCATTTATATCCATTATTGTTTGAACCAATACTTAAAGAACGAATTTGGGGTGGAACCAAATTAAAAACTTATTTAAACAAACCTATTTTTTCTGATATAACAGGAGAAAGCTGGGAGATTTCTACAGTTCCAAATGATATTAGTGTAGTTCGTAATGGTTATTTAAAAGGAAAAAATATAAATGACTTAATTGAATTGTTTTCAAGTGATTTTTTAGGTGAATCAGTAATAAAAAGATTTGGAAATGAATTTCCATTATTGTTTAAATTTATTGACGCTAAAGAAGATTTGTCTATACAATTACATCCAAACGATGCTTTAGCTAAAAAAAGACATAATTCTTTTGGAAAAACTGAGATGTGGTATGTCATGCAAGCCGATAGAGATTCTCGTTTAGTAGTAGGTTTTAAAAATGATACGACAAAAGAGGAATATCTGAATAACCTACAAAATAAAACATTAGTTTCTATTTTAAATGAAATGCCTGTTAAAAAAGGAGATGTTTTTTTTCTTGAAACTGGAACAATACATGCTATTGGTTCGGGAGTTGTTATCGCAGAAATACAACAAACCAGCGATATTACCTACCGTATTTATGATTGGGACAGAGTAGATGCAAGTGGTCATGGAAGAGAATTACATACAGATTTAGCTTTGGATGCGATTACATATAAAAAAACAAACTCAAAAGTTACTTATGATACAGTAGAAAACGTTTCAAATAAAGTAGTTGACTGTATTTATTTTAAAACAAATATAATCCCTTTACAAGGAAATTACTATTGGTCTAAAAAACAGGAGGCTTTTACTGTTTTAATGTGCACAGAAGGACAATTTGATTTGTTTTTTGAAGAAGAGTGTTTCAGTTTAAAAGCAGGAAATACGATTTTAATACCAGCAGTAATTGATGATTTAATTTTAAAGGGGAGTGCTACAGTATTAGAAATTTCTATTTAATTAAATATCATAAGAATATATTCCTTAATTTTGCTTCAAATTTTAAATAAATACAAAATGGCAAGCGTTAAAAACTTGAAGAAAGAAATCAACTACGTTTTAGGAGATTTAGTAAATATTGTGTATGTGTGGGAAATGACAAATGGTGGAAAACCTACTGAAACTACAGATGCTATTATTGATGAAATTTACGATAACTATGATGCTTTAGTTACTAAAATCAATAAAAAAGATGTTGAGAACAAAAAAGCGCATTTTAAACAAATTCGTAAAGAATACGAAGATACTGCAAATCAAATAGTTGAAAAAATCAACAAATTAAATTAAAAAAAATACTAAAAAAAAGCGGATTTTTCTTTGCAAATATAAAAATCAAAATTATATTTGCACCGCAATAAAGGTAACGCACTGTATGAAATAAGACTTGGCTTGCCTTTAAGAGTTGCCGGTGTAGCTCAGCTGGCTAGAGCAGCTGATTTGTAATCAGCAGGTCGTGGGTTCGAGTCCCTCCATCGGCTCAAAAAAAGGAAAGCAAACGCTTTCCTTTTTTTATTTTATGAACTCCTATTTATTCCTCTAGCCAATCTCTAAATAATTTGGTTTGACTCTGACTAGTTATCAAATGCTTTTCATATCCTAAAAGTTTTACAGCTAAATTATTTTTAGAATATTTCTCAATTTTCTGAATGTGCTTTTTGTGTACAATAGTACTTCTATTAATTCTAAAAAACGCTTTTGAGTCAATTAATTGTTCAATATCTTTTAATGTATTTTGATTTAAAAGGTGTTTTTTTGAATATATATCTATTGCAAATACAACCCCTTCTTCAGCAGTAAAAAAAGAAATATTTTCAGTTTCAATAAAATATATTTCTTTGCTAGTACTTATGGTAAAACGCTCTTTAGAAGTTGCTTTTTGAATAGGCTGTTTTAAAAGGAGTTCTAACTTTGTAAGGATAGTGTGATCTGGAATGACTGTTTTTCGTAGTAATAAAAATTTATCCCAAGCCTTTTTAAATCGGTCAAAAGAAAATGGTTTTAAAAGATATTCTATACCATTGGTTTCAAAAGCATTCATTAAAAACTGATTGTAAGCCGTAATGAAAATAATAGGACATGGAATTTGATTTTTAGAAAAAATTTCGAAGACATTACCATCTAATAATTCGATATCTGATAAAATTAAATCAACTTCAGATTGAGATGCTAAAAAAGTATTAGTTTCTTCGACGGTAGTAATTTCTGCCACAAGGGTTATGGGTTCATTCAAATCTTCTAAAAAACGTTTTATCTTTTTTCTTGCTGGAATTTCGTCTTCAATAATGGCTATTTTCATTGGTAGAGTGATTGGAAATTAGGGGTAAAATAACTATAAAATTAGTTTCGGTTTCTGTTATTTCTATTCTTTTATTGCAAAGTATTGCGTATTGTTCGTTTAAATTTTGTAAACCTCTTCCTGAATGTAATGTTTTGTTTTTCTTCTTGTTCAGATTGTTAGTTACAATTACAGACTCGTTTATTTGTATCGTTATTATAATTGGTTTTTTTTCAGTACCTAAATTGTGTTTAATAGCGTTTTCTAGCAATAATTGGATAGCAAGTGGTGGAATCCAAGTGTTTTGAATATCCTTATTTTCTTCAATAATCAATTGAAAAGCATTACCGTATTTATGTTCTATAAGTAAAAAATATTTTTTTATGAAAGAAAGTTCTTCAGTAATTGTTACTTTATTTCTTGTGCTAACTTCTAATAGATACCTGTAAATCTCTGCAAATTCATTTAAAAAAGTCGAGGCTTTGTTTTTATCTTCCTCTATGAGCTGGTCTAATATGTTTAGGTTGTTAAATAGAAAATGTGGATTGAGTTGTGTTTTTAGTTGATTAATTTTACTTTCGGAAAGAGCTAAACTATAAGATGTTAATTGATTTTGGTACTTTTTATTTTTAAGATGATAATAATAAGCTAAGAAAAAACTGCCATAAATAAAAGCATCTATAAAATTTGTAACTAACGAATGAGTAATTGTTTGTAAGTTAAAATTTCTTTCAACAGTGTCAAAAAGTAAGGCAATGATGAATCCAAAAGCCTTCAAGATTATAATATAAATTAGTAAAGAAATACTAAAGATTTTTACAACTTCAGATATGCTAAAGAAAGTTGCTTTTTGCCATTTTTTTATAAGAATAGTCATGATATAAAAAAAGAAACAAGAACTTATAAATGTCATTACCGCTGCTTCAGGTGTAAAAAGATACCCGTTTAATTTTTGACGTATTAAAAACCGAATTTGAACAGAATGGGCATACCCAAATAAAAAAATAAAGAGTAAAAAATACTTATGTGTGTTGAGTTTTTTTAGGAACTGCATGGAATACTATTTCATGAATTACAAAAATAGCGCTATTTAATAAATAGCGCTATTAATCTGTTTGTTTCTTTATTTCTGATTTGGAAAAGAAGCAATAACATTTCCTTTGTCATCAAAAAAATCGAGTTTTGCATTGTTATTTTTGTCTACATAAAACATGGCTTTAGGCATTCCTTTGTCGTCAAATAAGAACAAACCGTTATTTTCACTTCTTGTTTTGCCTAGCATAACGCGAGGTGCGCCACCAATAATGCCTTGTTCTTGATATTCTTTATACTTTTCTTGCATTAATTTTGGATCTTCTTTTTTTAGAATTTCTAATTCTTTCATTATTTCAGCATTTCTTTTTTGTGTTTCTTGTGCGGGTCTGTCATTAAAGACCAAACTAGTACTCACAAATCGTTTGTCACCTTTTTGATAATCTTGGTTTAACAATTGCATTACTTGGTCACCATCATATTGATCATAAGTTAAAGAAAGCCCAGAACTATGCCCATTTTCACTTTTGGCACCATCGTAAATAAAACCGCCACATTCGATACCGTCTTCGTTAAAAAATAACATTCCTGAACGTTTTTTTCTAGTTACATTCGTCCCTCTTCCATTAATAATAGTGTTCCCATTCGGAAATTTATCTACATTAGTTAGAATCATTTTAACAGTACCGTCTTTTTCAACGATATTAATTCGTTCTACGTCTATCTCAGTAAATTTTTGATTACCATTTTTTTTAAAAGCGCTAGTTGCTAATACAAGTGTGCCTATAGCTATAGCTATAGCAAAAGTTCTTAAAAATACTACTTCTTTTTTCATAACATTATTTTGTTTTGAGTGATACATTTTTTTGTTTCTCAAAACTACAATGACTCTCTTTTCACTACAATCTAAAAATGATGAGCTAGGGAAAAATAAGAATAAACCAAGGAAATTTTATAATGAGTTAAAATTTATAGAATTTAACATGTGAACGTTTTTTTGAGTGATAAAATAAAATAATAATGATTTTTTTTCTATTAATTATTTAATTTTTAGGTTTTTATTGTAATTTCATCTAGTTTTTTATAAAAAACAGAATAATTTATAAATTTTATAGGAACAATTTATAAATTGTTCTAGCGATGGTTTTTCTGAGTAAGGAATGGGATATAATTTTGTACGAAATTTATTTCTATTGCATAATTATGATAGTTTGGCTTTGCGACTGATTTGTAATAGATTATAAATGAAAACAAACAAACCAAAACTATGATGAAAAATTATTATGTATTTGCTGTATTGCTTTTTATACTGCAATATGCAAATGGACAAACTAATATTGTTACCTATGCTGGTAATAATGGTAGAGAAACTTTTTATGATGTAATACAGCTTAGTGATGGAACATTTATTGTTTCTGGTTATGCTTCAGATTTGAATTGGATACCTAATGCTGTACCTAGAACTCAATTAACATATACAGCTACAATTCCAAATGCTCAAGGGACAAGTAAAATTGGCTTTATTCTACAATTATCTCAAGACATGCAAACTATTTTAAATGTTGTTCATTTTCCACAAGGAGCTGTTGAAGATATCCGATTTATGAAAACCAATAGTTTACCTTATACCCAAACAGGAGACTTGTTTATTAGTTGTAATACATCAGATTCTGTAGCTAATGGGGGCGGATATATTATTGCTAAATTAAATAATAATTTTATTTCGGGTGTGCCTACAGCGTGTACTTGGATACATATAGTACAAGCTCAAACTGGACCTAAAGAATATCATCCATGGGATGTGACTAGCAATGGTGAAATATATTATATCAGCGGTGAAGCCTATGGTTACAATTGGAGTGCTGTATATTGCTTAAATTCAAATGGTCAATTAAAAGTGGTGCCTAATTGGCGTACACATTGGTTAACAAACGGCTCAGAATGGAAAGGAACACCTGCTTCTGCTAATCCATTGGGTGGTATTGCTGCGGTTGCTTATAGTGGTATTGTGTTAAAAATTTGGGGAAGGTGTGATTTACGTTCGTGGACAAATACCGATTATAATACCATTATTTCAGACGGAAATGGGGGAACTAAAAAAGGGAAATGGCCTTTAGATGTTTTGTTTAATTCTCCTTGCGACCCTAATAATCCTACAGCGGTTAGTCCTGGTTATACAGGATATGCAGCAGCAGCTGGTAGTCCTGTTTATGGAGGCGAATCAATTTGTGTTGATAAAAGAACAAATGAGTTATATATTGGATTAAATTTTAAAAGCGTGCTTCCTGGTGGTCAACCCGATTTTGAGCCAGCTGTAATTGCAATGGATGCAACGGGTAATTTAAAATGGTGGAGTCGTTTGTATCATGAAATTACTCCTACTGGAAATATAGTTAATTCATCTCCAGATCAATATATAGATGCTTTAGCTGTAGATTATACGAATGATAAACTGGTGGTAGGAGCTAGGTGTCATGGAAATAATTCTGAAAATTTTTGGGAAGGAAACACAATCTATAGCAATCCTTCTGCATTTGGTTTCCAAAATAATTTTACGGGAGGAAATGGAAATATTCATATTTCTTGGTTAGGAAAACTTAACTTAAATAATGGAACGCTTACTAATGCAACTTTTATGGCAGAATTAGCGGAAGGAACAGGTTCATTAGGTACTCCACATACCGACCCCAATTTAGATGGATGGCCTAATCCAAATTCGGGTTGGCCCAATGTGAACACAACAAGAATGGCAAAAAACGGATTAAAAGTAGCCAGTAATGGTGATGTATGTGTCTTGGGCATTGGTAGAAGAACTATCACTACAGCAAATGCGTATCAAAAAATGATAAAACCTTCACAAGGGAAGAGTGCATGGAATAGTTTTGTAAGGGTTTATGATTCTCAATTTCATGTACCAAAATACTCTTCTTTAATTGTTGGTCAATGGAATACTACAACGGAAACAGGTGGAGATAACACAGAAATTTTTGGTGTATATAAAACAAATTTAGGTGTAGTATGTGTGGGAAGGCAAAAGGCAAATTTGAGTAATGTGGCTATAGGCAATAACTTGCCAGTTACCAATGTGACACCTTGGGGAAGTGCAACTCCTTCTGGAGAGAGTGCCGTTTTAGTATATTATCAAGCAAATAATTTGATAGATAATAATGACTTTTTAAATCACCAAACTTTTACTAAAAATGAAAGTCAAAATGATTTAACGATTTACCCAAATCCGTCTAAAGGAATTTTTACTATTCAAACTTCTGAAAAAATAAATAAGATTACTATTACCTCTTTTATTGGACAAACTATTTTTGAGAAAATCATTGATGACGAGATTGATAATAATAGCATAGATATTAGCCACCATCCAAAAGGAGTTTATTTTATTACAATTACAGATAGGTTACAAAAAACAACGACACAAAAAATAGTAATTCAATAGAAAAAAACAGAAATAGAATTGAGATGCTTACCTGAAAAATATGAGAATACATAAAAGCAACAGTTCAATTTACACGTATTTATTTATTATTTGTTACCAAAGCCAAATACATAGCATAGGAATATGTTATGATTTGGTTAAGGGTACTATGTGCTAAAAATAAACCAAACTCTAAATATTTAAAAATGAAAAAAAAGACTCAAAAGTTTAAATCATTTGTTTCTAGTCAGAATGCTTTTGCATTAGCAACATCTGTGTTACATGTAGTAATTATTCTCTTTTGTATAAAAAGCAATGGACAAACCTTACTTTTTAATTCTGGTTTTGAAGGTACCACTTCGATTAATCAATTAAACGCTCAAAAAGATATATTTTCTGGTATAGATACTACTGTTGGAATGCCAAATAACTGGAATACAATTACTAGTCAACCTAATATAGGTTTGTTTCGTTTGGAATATGAAGAAGGAAATGCAAATCAACGAAGGGCTGCAATTGTAAATGACCCAGTTAATGCGAATAACAAAGTGCTTAATTTTAAGATTTTACAACCTCATATCAACATGTTGCCTGGTTATACAGTAAACAACATTGTTTTTAATAAAAAGGGAAGAATACAAGTAGATATGTATGGTTGTTCAGGATTAAAAGAAGTTTTTCAATCGGTTCGTCTTTTTATACCTAATGATTTTAATAAAATTATTAATGAAAGTAATTTTCCAGGTGTAGGCGATTGGATCACTCTTTTTGAATTTTGGAATGATGCCCCATGGACATCTACGAATAGCCCTTTTCGATTTGGGGTAGGTTTACAGAAAGAAATTGCAACTAAAGGAGCACCTTTATATTTTAAAGCATCCGGACAAAGATTGGTAAATGGTAATTGGGTACAACCCGAGGATTGGGAAAATATGAATACCCATTTTGAAGTCCCTATTGGTAAGTGGATGACAATTGAATATTACATCAAAGAAGGTAAAGTAGGAACGGGACGTTTTTATTTTGCGGTTACTCCAGATGGAGAAGAGAAAACTATTTTATGGGATCTTAAGAATGTACCTACTTGCCATCCGAATGACCCTACACCAAGTGGCTTATCTGAATTAAATATTCTTAAGCTTTATACTTCAAATAATATGATTAATCAGATGAACAACTTGGGAGGCGTTTTTCAAGTTTATTGGGATGATTTGAAATTCTGGAAAAATCTAACCCCAGAACAAGTCAATATAGCAAGTCCTTCAGCATTTACAGCTGCAAATATATTATCGAATCAAGTAACGTTTAATTGGAATGATAATGCAACGAATGAATCTGAATATTTCTTAGAAAGAAGAAACTTACCTGACGGTCAGTATGAAGTTGCTAAACAACTAGGAATAAATAAAACAGATTGTGTGGATAATAATGTGATTGGAGGGGAATCATATAGATACAGATTATCTGGAAAAAATGCTTATGGAAGATCTAAATATGTTTATCTAGATGTAACGACACCATCAATAGTAGTTGCGCCTTCAAATTTAAATGTTACAGCAATTCAAGAAAATCAGGCTACTTTAAAATGGGTTGATAATTCTAATAACGAAACGGCTTTTGTGATTGATAGACGTTCTGTTACAGATGGAGGCGATTATACTTATTTGAGTACAGTAAATGCCAATGCCACTTCTTTTACAGATGCTACATTGATGCCAAATAAAGAATACCGTTACCGCTTATCTGCCAAGAATGGAAATGTAATTTCAGATTTTTCTTATTCAGCAGTTTTCAAGACAATCGAATTAAATGGGACAGGTTTACAAGCAACGTATTATAATAATATGGATTTTACAGGAACATCAATCACAAGAATTGATCCAACGATAAATTTTAATTGGGGAAATGGTTCTCCATCAACTAGTATTCAAGCCGATACTTTTTCAGCAAGTTGGATTGGACAAGTAAAGCCAAAAACAACAGGAACCTATACTTTTTATACGAATAGTGACGATGGTGTTCGTTTATGGGTAAATGGTGTTTTATTAATCAATAAATGGAATAACCAAGCAACTACAGAATATTCTGGTACCGTCCAATTGAATGGAGGTCAAAAATATAATATTGCTTTAGAATACTTTGATAATACAAGAGGAGCCGTTGTACAATTGAGTTGGTCTAGTATTGGTTTGCCAAAAGAAATAATACCTCAAACCGCATTGTATCCATCTAGTGGAGCTGCTAATAAAGTAGTTAATACAGTAAATTCTACTACAATTGTAAAAGAAATTTCAGAATCAAATCCTAGCTTCTTAGTTTACCCAAATCCTGCAAAAGATATTTTATATTTTAATTTAGAGACTATAAATGAAAGTAGTATTGTTGCAGAATTAGTTTCTTCTGAAAATAAAGTTGTCAAAACAGTTTCGTATGCAGCATCTAAAGATAAACCAACCTATTCTTTTGATACTACCGAAATACCTGCTGGAATCTATTATCTAAAAATAAACAATGGATTACAAATAATCATAAAGAAAATTATCATTGATTAATATAGTTTGTTAGTTTTGAATAACTAATTTTTAATGATACAAAAGGATTCTACTTTTTAAGTGGAATCCTTTTACTTTTAAAACATACCATTTTCATTAATGATATCTTTTGGAACGGGTTGACCAAAATCCCAAAGTTCTACAATTTTATTATCCTGGAATCTGAAAATATGCATGACAGCTAATTCCATATCATTATTTTGTAATTGAATCCGAGAATGTACAGCAACCAAATTGTCATCTTCTAATATTCGTTGTATTTCAAAAATTTTATTCGGATTTTGAACTGCATTTTCTTCCATGGCGAGCATTAAAGTATTTTGATCTCCTTTAAAATAGGCATTATGATGAATAAATTTAGAATCGATATACAAATCAAATGCTTCTCTAGCTTTCCCTTTAGCCGCAAGATGTAAAAAATGGGTAGCTATTTCTTTTTTTGTCATGGATAGATGGAATTGAATTGAATTGAATAAAAATCAACTGAAATACAAAGCGTAATTTTTTTCAGTTGCCTTTTATTGTATATTATTGTGCAATACTTTTTCGTTTTAAAATGAACGAACTAATTAACGTAACAAGAAAACCGACAGGTAAAATTTCTGTATACGTAATCATGGCATTAAAAAATGGGTTTTTATACATGGTAGAAAATTCTGCCATTTCTTTTGTTTTTTGTTCTATTTCCATCACACTTGCTCCATTTTGTTTTAAACCGTTTATCATGTGTTCGGCATATTTTTCTGTAAAATCTGGTACAAAATAAAAAAAGTTAATCAACCAAGTAACTACATACATTGTTGAGGCAATAAGAACAATTATACTGCCGATTTTAAAAGCTTTACCAAAACTAATAGTACCGTTATTGTATTTGTCTCTGTAATTTTTGATACCTACGTATACAAGTGAGAATGCAATAAGCATCGAGGAATAACCAATAAGCATTCCTTTTTCAAAATCAACACTGTCTGTAGAGGTTAAAAAAAGCATAGGTACAGAAACAACAATACCAGCTATTAATCCGAAAATAATAATATTTTTTTTCATAATAAGAATAATTTATTACTTGCAAATGTGAACATTACTCCTTTTTTTTTACTCATACTTTAGTATATTTTTGACCCTATATCGTTTTTTTGTACTAAAGTAGGGTTTGTTAAGGTATTAGTTGTAAGCGTTTTGCCTTTTCAACTGCTTGGGTACGTCTTTTTACCTCTAATTTTTCAAAAATATTTTGATTGTGTGTCTTTACAGTGCTTAAAGAAACAAAAATAATATTAGCAATTTCCTGATTACTGTTGCCATCAGCCATTAGATGTAATATTTCTAATTCTCTTGAACTTAATTCTAGTTGGGAAACAAGACTTTTATTTAACACAAAAGGGGTTTCTTTCCGAATAAAGATTTCTTTCTCCACAATGATTGTTTTGGGTTTGCTTAATTTTAAAGCAAGCCAAATTCCCAAAGCAGTAAAAAGTAAGGCAATGGAACCAATGTATATTTCTAACGAATGGTCAAACAGGATATACCGAAGTTCTAACCATTTTAAGAAAAAAAGTAAAATAGCTAAACTAATGCCATATGCAATAATCGTTTTATGTGTTTGAAACCATTTTATTAAATAAGACATGTATTTTTGTTTATCTCTATTTAGGTATTGCCTAGTATTATTAGATAAATATAAGAAAATTAATGTTTTAGATTGTTATTCTAAAGCTTGTTTTAAATCGAAAAGTAAATCATCAATATATTCAATTCCTATAGAAAGGCGTATTAAATTTTCTGGACTAATCGGATTTGTACCTTCAACGCTTCTTCGGTGTTCTACTAAACTTTCTACTCCACCTAATGAAGTGGCATGTTTAAAAATTTGTAATTTATTGGTAAACCGTAATGCATTTTCTTGATTCCCTTTTACCAAAATTGATACAATAGTTCCAAAACCATGTTGCATTTGTTTTTTAGCAATTGTATGATTTTCATGTGAAGTTAATCCAGGAAAAAATACTTTTTCTATAGCGGCATGTGTATTTAAGAAAGAAGCTATAACCATTGCATTATCGCATTGTGCTTTAAAACGTAAAGGAAAAGTTGCCAAACTTCTATTGAGTAACCAGCAATCAAAAGGTGCTGGAACTGCTCCTGCCATTTTTTGGTAGGTTCGTATACTTTCACTTATTTCATTTTCTTTATTGGTTAAAATAATACCTCCTAATATGTCAGAATGACCACTGAAAAATTTAGTGGAAGAATACATCACATAATCAATACCTATGTTTATTGTTTTTTGAAGGATTGGAGTAGCAAATGTATTGTCGCAAACTGTTAAAAGGTTGTGTTTTTTTGCAATTGAAATCACAGCTTCAAGATCAGTAATTTTTAATTGAGGGTTGGAAGGTGTTTCTATCCAAATTAATTTTGTATTTGATTGAATGGCTTCTTCAATATTTGAAGCAGTAGTCATATCAATCATCGTGCTTGTAACATTCCAACGCTTAAAAAAAGTATTCAGCAATTGTCTGGTACCATGATAACAATCATCTGGTATAATAAGGTGACAATTTGGTTCGAGTAATGTATTGAATAACGCGTTTATAGCTGCCATTCCAGAGGCAAAAGTAATAGCTGTTTTTGCTTCTTCTATACTTGCTATTTTCTGTTCTACAGCAATTCTATTTGGGTTTTCAGCACGAGTGTAAATATATTCTCCTGTACTACCATCTTCGTTTCGCTCAAAAGTGGTAGATAGATGAATAGGTTGAATAATATCTTTATTGTTTCCTTTTTTTACCCCAGCGTGTACTGCCAAAGTGTGTATGTGCTGTCTTTTCATAGGTGTATAATTATTAAATAATTACTGAAAACACCTTGTAACGTCATCAAAAAAAGCTTTATTTTTTATTTGCTATGGCTTCTTTTTTAGTGTCGTAAATATGTTTTCTTAAAACTTTTCCATATTTAGATGCAGCTACTTGTCTGCTCATATGTTTTGCAATGGTATCTAAGTAAGCAATGTTAATATCTGGAATTTCTGTTAGCGCTAAATAAGGTGCAACTTCATATTCTCCGTGTGTTACTGCAAAATTTGCTGTATAGCGATATTTTCTTTTAATTAATTTTTCAAAAGCATCTTCTATACTGTCTGCTCTTTGCTGGTTGAAATTAGTAGCATTTTCAATTCTTTTCTTTATAATGGTTAAATTTTCATCATTAAATTTAGATTTAAAACCATTAAACTCATCTAATAACTCTTGGTTTTTTGAACCAGTTATTTTTGCCGCTGCATAAAATTCTTTTAATGTAGTTTCAATATTCATATCACCAGGTTCAGCAAAGAAACTTAAATTGTTATCAATAGAATTTGTTTGTCCTCTATCTAAAATTAAGTATAATACTTCAGGATTTTTAAGTGGAATAGAAGTTTCAAAATGAGATGCTCCTTTAATAATAATACTATCTATAGTAATTAAGGTTGTGTCTTCAATTTTTTTAATGTATAATTTTCCTTGACTTAATCCTTTTACATTTCCTGTTAAATGTAAACTTTCTTTAGGGGCATCATTTTCATTACAAGAGATTAAACTCAATAATCCAAGTCCAAAAAGTAAAACTTTTTTCATTTTGTATTTTCTTTTTTAATTATTTTGGAGCTGCATGTTCCATTAAAAAGGTGCAAATAATAGCTCCGTATGTACCTATAATATAACCGAAAATTGCTAAAAGCACTCCTACACTTGCTAAGGACGAATGAAACGCAGAAGCTACAACGGGTGCAGATGCTGCTCCACCCACATTAGCCTGACTTCCAACCGCTATGAAAAAGTAAGGTGCTTTTATTAATTTTGCGACTGCAAATATGATAATAAAATGAATTATCATCCAAATAATTCCAACAAGAATTAATCCTGGGTTTTCTAAAACAGATGTCAAATTCATTTTCATGCCAATTGATGCTACTAAAATATAAATAAAGATACTTCCTATTTTACTAGCTCCTGCTCCTTCATAGGTTTTTAATTTTGTGTAAGATAATATAATTCCTAAAAGAGTAGCTATAGTTATCATCCAAAAGAAAGTTCCTCCAAAAGTGGAAGCAAAACTCTTTGGGTCGTTAACAACTTCGAAAGTTTGGATACAAAATTTTGATGCTATTTGTGATCCCCAATGTGATATTCCTACTGACGTAAATGCAATAGCTAAGATAACCATATAATCTGTTAATGAAGGGTTTCTTTTAACACTTTCTTGATAGCTAGAAACTTTGTCTTGGAGTTGTTGGATGGAAGAATTGTCTGCTTTTAACCATTTATTGATAGCTTCTTTTTTTCCAATTCCAAATAATAAAAAAGCCATTCCAATATTAGCAACAACAATATCAACTAGTACCATTGCTCCATATTTAGATTGGTTAAATTTGAAAATCTCTAACATTGCTGCTTGATTTGCACCACCGCCAATCCAACTTCCAGCAATGGTCGATAAACCTCTCCAAACCGCATCAAAATCATTGCCACCAACTGTTTCTGGTGAAAAAATGGATAGGATTAAAATAGCAATAGGACCACCTAGAATAATACCAACCGTTCCAGCTAAGAAAACTAAAATAGATTTGAATCCTAAATTCATAAGTGCTTTTAAATCTATGCTTAGAGTCATTAAAACCAATGCTGCAGGTAATAAATAGCGACTAGCAATATAGTATATTTGTGAACTTTTTTTTACTTCTTCACCTGTTGCTGAAATCTCTATCCAATCTGGAGCAATAATATTTAGAGAACTTAAAACAGCAGGAAGTAAATAACACATTAATAGTGCTGGTATAAATTTGTAAAATGTTTTCCAATTCCCTTCATTTTTAGAAGAAGTATAAAAAACAAAACCTAGAACGAACATTAGCAAACCAAAAACAATTGTATCGTCAGTAAAATAAGGGGGATTTTGCATTTTTTATAATTTGTCTGCAAAATAATAAAAAAATCCTCAAAATAGAATCTACTTTGAGGATTAGTATTTTAAATACAAAAGGAATTATCCTTTTAACCAAGCTTCTCTAACTGTCTTTTTACTATCATCAGTAGCTTGATAGCCTTGAATTGTTTCTTTTGGCATTGCAATTGTACCTTTGATTTCTTGCTCAGCACCATCTCTCTTAATTTTTAAAGTAATGGCATCTCCATCTTTCCATCCCATACTTCCTAAAACTAAATCATAAATATTATCTAAATTATAATTAGTTCCGTTTACAGCAAGGATTTTATCACCGCCTTTTAGCCCTAAATTAGTCATAAATTCATTTAATTCTATACTAGGAATAATCATGATTTCTTTGGTAGACTGATCGATTGTAATGTAAGGGATTTGACCTCCTTTTAAGAATGGATTACCTTGTACTTCAATTTCAGCTGGAGTAACTCCCATTTTTGCAAAATATTCATCATAAGGAATTGGTGTTTCACCAGCTACGTATTTGTTTAAAAATGCGCCTACAGCTGGATAAGTGAATTTAGTAATGGTGCTAAATAATTCTTCGTCTTTGAAAGCTTTTTTGGTACCAAATTCATTTGATAAATCTTGCATTAAATTTAAAATACCTTTTTGACCATTACTGTTTTCTCGTATTAAAATATCCACACACATAGCAATTAATGCTCCTTTTTGGTACACGTTAATATATTGATCTTTATAAGGTTCTTTTAAAACGTTTTTACTCATTTTAGTAAAACTCATTTTATCATTCATGCGTTTTGATTGCTCAATTTTATCAGACATTCTTTCATAAAACTCAGTTTCATCAATTAAACCTTGATTTACTTGAAATAAATTAGCGAAATATTCTGTTACTCCTTCATACATCCATAAATGCTCAGACATTTGTGGATTGTTAAAATCAAAATACTGAATTTCGTTTGAATGCACAGTTAAAGGAGTTACGATATGGAAAAATTCATGAGAAACAATATCTTTTAATTGTTCTCTTAATTGTTCTAATTCCATTCTTTCTGGCATAACTACTGTAGTTGAAGTAGGGTGTTCTAAAGCACCAAAGCCTTTTGCATCATTTTCTATATTAGAAAGATATAGTAGAATAGCATATTTTTTTGTCGCATTGAAAGCTCCTAGGAATTTCTTTTGAGCGGTCATCATTTTTTCCATGTTTGGAGTAATATCTTTAGCCGTATATTTACCTGTAGGTGAATACACACTGATAATGATTTCCATATCATCTACCATGAAAGTAGTAATGTCTGGTTTAGAATACATTAATGGCATTTCAACCAAAGTGGCATATTTAGAGCTATGAAAAACATCTTTAGCATTTGATTTATCTAAATCTGTCATGGCAGACACACCTAATAAACTTTCTGGATGTGTAATGGTTAAAACATATGGAGTTTCCGTTTTTCCTTCAAAATAACCTACAAAACCATGTGTGTTTAACATGAAGTTTTCACCTGCTATAATATTTGTTCCTGCAGGAGAAAAAATATCTTCGCTTTTTCCAAAACCACCACCACCTTCTGTGTCAAATGAATCGTTTACTAAGTAAGTTACTTTGGCTAGTTTTTTAGCATCATCAATTTTGTATGAGTTAACATCAATCTTAGTTACTCTTAATCCATTACCTGCTGCATCTAGAGCTTTGAAATCTTCAATAAATCTACCGTAATCATCTTCTGAATACGTTCCAGGTACTGTTTTTGGTATGAAAAAAGTGGTACTTTCTGATGTGAAAGTAGGTGCATCTATAGCTACCATTACTTTGTCATCTTTTACGTTTACTAAGTCGATAGCAACATTAACTTCGTCTTTTTTTGTAGTTGTAGAACCAGTTTTACAACTCCAAACAAAACTTGCTACAGCAAGGGTTAAAATTATTTTTTTCATTTAAATCGTTATTGATATTTTAATTTGACGTTAAAGCTATGAAAATGTTACATTTTTAAATAAAAAAAGCCCTTCATTTAGGAAGAGCTTAACATTTTAATCAAATTTATTTTTAAAGTAGTATTTACTATCTAAATCATCATCCTCTAGGGGATCAAACTTTAAAGGTTTTGGCTTAGGTTTACTTGAAACAGCTTTCTTTTTCCAAATTTCAAAATTATCTTTCGATAATTTCTTTTTCATTAATTCTGTAACTTCATTTTCTGAAATTCCAAATTCTTCTTTTAAGGCTTCAAATGGTTTTTTTTCCTCTTGAGCCATAGTTACAACTCTTTCTAAAGTTTCGTTGTCTAATTCTGAAATCTTTCTTTTTTTCATCAGATGAAAAATTAATCTGTAAATTTATTAATGTTATGTAGTTCAATATTACTAAAAAAAATTACTAAAAAAAATATATTCGTTCATTTTTAGAAATTTCTTAATATTATTTATAGTTTACTGTGTTTTATTAAAAAATCATTAAATAATAGTTCTAAATGTTAAATTTATTCTGTTCTTTTTAGGACTTGAAGCCTTAGGGAGCTGATGTTTATAATAAATTTGACTTCCTTGTTTCATTACTAAAAGACTTCCATTGCCAAGAGTGATATTTAGTTTTGCTTCTTTTTTTGTGTTGTGTCTTAATTGAAATACTCTTTCTTGTCCTAAACTTAATGAAGCAATAATTGGATCTCTTCCTAATTCTTTCTCATTATCTGAATGCCAACCATTACTATCGTTCTCATTTCTATATAAGTTTAATAAAACGGTAGTAAAATTAAGTTGGGTGCGTTCTTCAATTTCATTTTTCAAATACATTAAGGTAGCATTCCAAGGATGTGGATGCATTACAATGTTTGAATAGGAGTAAGGTTTGCCTTCATTTCCATACAAAGCTGTAAGTCTGGGTTGCAAGTGCGTTTTGCCATAAATTGTTATGCTGTCTTGCTGCCAAGGGGTCTCGTTTACTAATTTTTCAAAAAGAGTTGTAGCTTTTTCAGTTGAAAGAAAATTAGGATAATATTCGAAAATTGCATCGGGTAGGTCAAATGTTATTTTTTCATTTGGGAACAAATCTAACATATCTTAAAAATAATAAAGTTGATGATAAAAATAACTTTTAAGTATATAAATAGGCCCAATATAGTAAAAGTAATTGTATGGGCAATCGAATGAATCGTAACCATTTTGATAGGCCTAATGAGGCTTGGTCATTTTGATACATATAGTAATTTGCTGGAAAAACAGCAATTAGCAATAGGATAATTCCCCAAGCACTATATGGAGCTGTGATTTTAATACATACTAAACCCCCTAGAATAATTTCAGCTAATCCACTAACTTGATTCAAAAGTTTTGGGTTTTTGAAAAATGGGGGAATAATTTTTATGTATAATTTGGGACTTCTAAAATGATTTATACCAGCTAAAATATAAATAATTCCCATTGCATATTGGTGCCACGGTAAACTCATGTTTTTTATTTTCTAAGGTATGAAAAAATAAAGAGACTACCTGTTTTTTTGAAATTTATATTCATAATAACAATAGCAGTAATAATTAAAATAATACCGAGCCATTGTAAGAAAACCACTTTCTCATTTAAAAGAAAGAAGGCCATAGAAACAGAAACTGGTAATTCTAATGAAGAAACGATACTGCCTAATCCTAACCCTGTTTTTGGGAAACCACTATTCATTAATAGGGGAGGAATAATGGTGCCAAATAAGGCTAATAGAATCCCATATTTTCCAAAAATGGCTAGATTAAATGGAGTTGTTTGTGTGTAAAGTACGAAAAACAAAACAATTATAGCACCTCCCAAAAGCATGTACAAACTCCTTTGTGCTGAGGATACCCCTACAGCTATTTTATTTGCCGTGAACATGGTTGTTGTAAATGAGGCAGCTGCAAGTATTCCCCACATAAAACCGGTCCAATTAAAAGCCACTTTGCTAAATAATAAATTGGTTGCTAAAATAGTACCTGCTAATACAACTACAACAGCGAGTATTTTTTGTTTTGAAGGTGTTTTTTTGTCTAAAATCCACTCTACAAGTACTCCCATCCAAACAGTTTGCATCAGTAACACAATAGCAATAGAAACATCAATATATTTTACACATAAATAATAAAAAATACTTGTAGCTCCTAAAGAAGTACCTGCAAGCATTAAATTTCTAATATTTTTTGAAGAGGCTTTTATAATAGGACTCTTAGCAGTGGTTTTTTGGTACAGATTTAGTAAAAGAATTCCTAAAAGACCATATATAAATTGAGCTGTAATAACTTCAGCAGTAGTAAATTTTTCTGTACTGTGATAAGCCAGTTTTACAATTGTAGCAAGCATGCCATAACTAGTTGCACCTAAGCCTACTAATATAACTCCTTTTATAATTTCATTCTTTGACATATTCTCTTTTTTTAAGGGGGCGCAAAGATAAGCAAAGAATTGATTCTATAATAGAAAATTAGAATAATCCTTGTATGGAATTGTTCTGTATGCCAATTGTTTTTGGGTTACAATCTAATTGTTTCTCTAATAAGGTAGCGTAAATACTTCTAAAATCGATTTCAAATTTTAAATCGCCCTGATCTAAATCTTCTAAATTAGGATTTGTACCAATAATTTTTCCTTTGGTATTACCACCAATAATAAACATAGGTGCTGCAGTACCATGATCGGTACCTTTTCCATTGTCTTTTACTCTTCTTCCAAATTCTGAAAATATAACAATAGTAGTATAAGGCAATAAATTGGCTTGTTTTAAATCGGAATATAGTGCCAAAACTGCATCGTTTAATTCTGTTAGTTTATTGTGATGTAATGCTAGTTGATTGTCGTGGGTGTCAAAACTACCTAACGAAGTATAATATATTTTTGAATTTAAATTTCCTTTAATCAATTTGGAAATCCACTCTAAATTTTTGCCTAAACCCGTTTTGGGATAATTCATTTCTGCTTTGCTTTTTGCTAAAGCTTTTTGAATTTCATCGGCTCCTTCTACTACCGAATTGGCAATTTTTCTAACAAAATCAAGTTGAGGATTTTCTGATAATTTAGCGTTGTCGTCTGTCTTATTTTTGCCTCTAAAACGATTGGGATCTTTAACAGTAATACTATTGGGGTGCAACCCTTTTAACGCAAAATTGTCTATAGTATCTAAATTAATTCCTCCAGTAGCATGTTGTTCTAAGTAATGAAAATCGAGATAACGGCCTAGCCAACCTTCATTACTGTATTCTTTTGAACTTGTAGCAGTCTGCCAAATTTCCTGACTTCTAAAATGAGAACGATTAGGCTCTGGATAACCTACGTTTTGGACAACAGATAAATCACCTGCTTCCTGTATTTTTGCAAAACCCTTTAAAGCTGGATGAAACCCCATGCCGTTGTTTTTACCGATAATTTGATCTTTAACGATGCTAATATTGGGTCTTAAATTATAATATAAAGGATTATTAAAAGGAATGAATGTGTTTAAACCATCGTTTCCACCATTTAATTGAATAAATAGTACGCTTTTTTCATATAAAGTGAAACTATTTTTATTTGTAAAAGCATGAAGAAAGCTAGGAATTAGTAATGAGCCTCCTGTAAATGTTCCTGTTAATTTAAAGAATTTTCTGCGATCCATAGCTCTAAAATTAAATGAGTTGAAATTCGGGTAATTTAGTTATGTAAGTAAATAAACGTAAAACTGCTGAGGAGGCACTTTCACTTTTAGGATTAAAATCATATTTTAGGATAGTTTCCATATCTTCTTGTGTGTTTTTATCTACTGTAAATAATAACCTGTCGGTTAGCTCTTTTATAATGCTAATATTATTTCCGTTTGATTCAAATTGAATATTTGGTGAGCGTTTTTTTTCTTCTGTTTCGTTTTTTCGTATTCTAACCATATTTTGACCACTACTCAAAAAATCTACAGTATTGTTCCTTTGTAAATAAATTTGAGAGGTAAGCCAATGATTACCGCCAATCCATCCTTTTACATTGGGTTGATTAAATAATTCCATGCCTTGTTGTTTTAGGAACTGAATAAGTATTAGCTTATTTGTGCTTTCTATTTGTAGTTCGTTTAGAAGTTGTAGCGAAAAAACCAATGGATCTTTTATTTTACTCCCCTTATTGTTTTTCGGATATTCTTCAGTGAAAATTTTTAATAATAGGGGTTTGATTTCAAAATTTGTCTCTTTAAAATAATCTCCATAATATTGAATTAATTCACTTGAAGGAGTATCATAAATAAACCATTTTAAAATTTTTTCAGTCAAGAAATAAGGTGTGTTTTTTTGTTCAAAAATAATATCAATCAAATCTTCTACTTTAAAATTTCCTGTTTTTCCAAGGTAAGTAATGGTTTCGTTGTCTTCTAAACGAGGTCTGTACATTGCTTTTTCATCGCCTAAATGCAAACCAGCTAATGCTTTGGCTCCATTTTTAATGTCTTCTTCTGTGTAATTTCCGATACCAATTGTAAATAATTCTAATAATTCTCTGCTTAAATTTTCATTTAATTTTCCTTTGCGATTATCTACATTGTCTAAGTAGCGTACCATGGCATTGGATTGAATGATTTTTTTAGTAATGTCTTTAAAATTTCCGAAGGCATTTTCTCTAAGAACCATATTGTGTTGATAAATCCAATAGCTTACTTTTACTTTTTGTATAGTTGATACAAAATGATTGTGCCAAAAACAGGTCATTTTTTCTCGTAAAGGAAACTTTTCTTGTTGCATCTTCTCTAACCACCAAACTCTTAATTCTGTTACATCTTTAATCTGTTTTTTTAAAATTTTCTTTTTCTCTTCTTCATCAGCCTTTTGAATCGTTTCTCTTACTAATTTTAATTCAATCATAGTTTTAGGGCTGTCCTTTAAAAATGATGGTAAAGAATGATCTATTTTTGAATCAAAAGACTGTTCTAGAAAAGAAGTAAAACCTAATTTTTCTATTAACTGACTTTCTTTGTTTGAAAAGCCTAATCGAAGTGACCAAAGTGTATTTGTGTTCATATATTAACGATTTGACGTTATATTTTAGACAAAAATTAACACAAAAGGTTTAAAATTAATTTTAATATTACAAAGTTTAATTGTTTGTATATGAAGAACCTGTTTGTTTTGTTTGTTTTTATTCTTATAAATTGTACCAATGGGCCTACTACTCCAAAGAAAGTATTGACTAAAGAGAATACAGAAAAAATAAGAGATTATACTTCTTTGCATCAACAAGCTAAAACATATGTTGAAGCCAATAATTTTAATACCGATTATTATTACTTAATTGATTTAAGTCAGCATTCAGGGAAATTCCGTTTTTTTATTTATGATTTTAAAAAGAAAGAGATAATAGATAAAAATTTAGTAACTCATGGTAGTTGTGATCAATTTGAAGAAAATCCAAAAAAATGGGAGAAAGTAAAGTTTGATGTAAGAAATAATAGTCATTGCTCTATGAGTGGAAAGTATAAAATTGGAGATAGAGATTACAGTTCTTGGGGAATTAATGTAAAGTACTGGATTCATGGTTTAGAAGAAAGCAATCAAACCGCTGTTGATAGAGTAGTGGTTTTACATTCTTGGAATGCTGTTAAAAATGAAGAGGTTTATCCGAAATATAGCCCGTTAAGTTGGGGGTGTCCTGCTGTTTCAAATACCTTTATGAAAAAGCTAGATAAACAGTTACAACAATCACAAAAGCCTGTTTTATTGTGGATTATATAAAAAATAAATTTTTTTTTAAACATTTTTTTATATTTTTAATTTCCCAAAACTGCTTAAATGTTTAACCAATTAAATTTTAATAAAAGTGATGAGGACATACTTTTATTACTTGATGAAGCTCATCAAATTAGAATAAATAATATTTCTAAAAGTATTTCTTTAACACTTAATGCATTAGAACTTAGTTCTGAGCTTGGTAATAAGTCTTTGTTGGCTAGATCTTATAGTCAATTAGGATTGTATTATATGATTATAGGAGAAATGACTCAGGCAGAAGTATATGCCAAAGTAGCTTTAGCCCTTTTTGTGGAATTAAATGATGAAAGAGGTATTGCAGATGCCAAGTATAGCTTAGCTGGAGTATACTATAAAACCAATTTGTATCATTTAGGGTTGATTTCTTTTTTAGATGCTTTAAAAATTTATCAAAGAAAAGGAGATTATTACAATCAATCTCGGACAGAGAAGTCGTTAGGTACCATTTATGGATATATTGGAGATCAAAATGCGGCTTTAAAATCCTATTATAGTGCGGTAAGAAATGCCAGAAAAGTAAAGGATTTTAATTTAGAATCTAATGTATACAATAATCTTTCAGGAATTTTAGCTAAAAATGGGAAACTAAAGTTTGCTATGGCTTTTATTGAAAAGTCAATCCAACTAAAAGAAATCACCCAAGACATTAGGGGTATGGCGTATGCTTTGTATGGAAAGGGGAAAGTATATTTTTACTTGCAAGAGTACAAAAAAGCAGAAACCTATTATTTGAAGGCCTTGAAAATGCATAATGAAATGGGCGAAAATACCGGTAAAGCAATGACTTATACTAAACTTGGAGAATTGTATTATGCTAAAAATGATTTGGAACTTGCATTAGAAGCAGCTTTTATGGGATTAGAGATAGCCAATAAACTAAGAATTGCTATGTCTACTATTAAACTTAAAAAGTTAATTTATCTTATTTTTAAAGCCAAACAAGAACATGAACTTGCTTTAGATTATTTTGAGCGGTATCAAAAAGAAAAGGAATCGGTAATTAATGCACAAACGTTAAAGGTTATTGAAAATTATGAGTTGATTTCTAAAATGGAAGTTTTAAAAAATGAGGCGAAATTGCATAAAGAAAAGCAATTATTATTAGAGAAAAAGAATTTAGACGAAGCTAAGGCTATAAAAATGCGTCAGGATTTTTTGTCTATTATGAGTCACGAGATTAGAACACCGTTAAATGCAATAACTTCAATAGTTGAGCTATTAAATGATGAGGTAAGTTTAGAAGGGGAAGAGCTGTTAGGAAGTTTAAAATTTGCTTCATCTAATCTAATTAAAATTGTAAATGATGTATTGGATTTTACCAAATTAGATTCCAATAAATCTAAATTAGAAATGGCACCAGTTTCTTTAGCTCATTTAGTAAAAAATATTGTTAGTGTTTATGACAAGCAAGCAAAAGAAAAAGGACTATATATTAAGTTAAACTGTACTATTCCTACACAGAATTATTATAATGTAGATGAAACGAAATTAACTCAGATTTTAAATAATCTGATTAGTAATGCAATAAAATTTACAGATAAAGGAGGAGTTGAATTATCTATTAAGGAAGTCAAAATAGGAACTAAGAAAAATACATTTTTGTTTGAAGTGAAAGATACAGGAGAAGGTATTTCTAAAGAAAATTTAGAAGAAATTTTTGAAAGTTTTTCGCAAGTTAAACCTATTTTAACCCGTAAGCAAGGAGGTACTGGATTAGGTTTAGCTATTGTAAAAAAAATTATCGCTTTACACAAAAGCAAAATTAAAGTAAAAAGCACTTTGGGTAAAGGTACTACTTTTTATTTTAAGTTAAAATTTAGTAGAAATGAATCGTTTCAAGGAGATGTAAATCTAGAAAATAGAATTGGTAAACAAATTATTGATCTTAAAGATAAAAAGGTATTAATCATTGAAGATACAGTTATCAATGCCGTGTTACTTCAAAAAATTCTTTCTAAGTGGGAAATTACTTCAGAGCACGTTGAGACAGGAAAGATGGCTTTAGAAAAAGTAAAAGAAAGCAGGTATGACTATATTTTAATGGATATTCATATGCCTGAGATGAATGGTATTGAAGTCGCTAAACTTATTAAAACAACTCCAAATGCCAACCTAAAAACACCTATTTTAGCCTTAACTGCAGATACGATGGTAACTTCGAAAAATTATGAAACGAATTATTTTAGTGGTGTTTTATGGAAGCCTTTTGAAATAAATAAATTGAAAGAAACCTTAGAAAATGTATTAATAGAGTAATTATTTTTCGTTTAAATCACTTAAATGGAGTCGTAATGCTTTTACGGATATACTAATTTCCCAAAAGGATAATCCTAAAGAAATGAGTAAGCATAATAAAGAAAGTCCAAAAAGATAAATACCAGTTAATTGATGTCCTAAAAATAAAAGAAGCATGGCAAAAACAGACAAGAACAAACACATTACACCAAACAATTGCATATACCGAATAAGTGTTAGTCTTAAGTTTAGATTTTTTATTTCCAATAAAATAAGTTTATTTTCTTCTTCATCGTAAGTTTTTTTTAAACTTCGTATGATTTGTGCGATTGTTAGAAAACGATTAGTATAGGCTAATAAAATCAGTGATGTTGCCGAAAACAATAAAGCAGGTGTTTCAATAGGTAATTCCATAAAATATAAATTTGAAAACAATCAAAGGTCTAAAAAATAAACAAAATAAAAAACGCTAATCGAAAGAAATTGATTAGCGTTTTTTTAAATGATATTTATCTTCTAGTTCGTCTTTTAGTTTTTACTACAGTTGTTTTTCCTCTTCTGTTTTTATGCACTATCGTAGTTCCTTTTCGAGTATGTACAACGACAGTAGATCTACTTCTTCTAGGAGTGTATACTTTTCTAGCAACAACTACTCTTCTTGTAGGGGTTCTAGAATAGTATACTCTATGTGGAGCGCATCTGGTATAAAAAATGGCATGTCTATAAGGTTTCCAAGGTTTCCACCATCTTGGATAAACGTTCCAGCGATAGGGAGATTTCCAAACTACATAACTTGGTGCGTAGATATAACGAACACTTGGCCAAAACCAAACATTAACTACAACAGCAGTTGTTTTAATATCAAAAGGACTTGGACCATGACCTGTTTTAATTGCTTTTTCTTCAATGTCTAAGGGTTCTACAATGGTGTTAGCAGCATATAAGTCTTCATCTCCTTCTATTTGAAGTATCGCTTCGTCATTTCCTGTTTTTTCAATACCAATTGTTGCAATATCTTGTTTTTCAGTTTCACTTAAATAAGCACTTAAAATAATAACGTGTGTTTCGTTCTCTTGAATAGCATTGGCAACAACATAATCAATTTCTCCATCTCCATTCAAATCAAGATTATTTACATTGTTATTTTCTTCGTTGATCATTTTTTCAAACTCTTCTAAATTAGCCGCTTTTTTGAAAATTGCTAATGCACCTTCTAAACTAAAATTTTCGCCAGTATATTCAAGATTGTTTGAATTGTCTTGTTGTGCATAACTACTAAAAGTAGTTATAAGAACAAATAGAAATATAAAAGTTATCTTTTTCATGGGTTTCATTTTATGTTTTTAATTTATAAAGCGATGTTATATACTACACCATTAGAATGTGTATATGTTGCTTGATTATCGCAAGTATTGTTACCATAATCTAAAATACCGTCTAAAATAGTGCCTTGTAAATTAAGTTGGCCTTGAGAAATATAATTACATGCGTATTTTTTAATAAGTGGTGTAACTACCGTTACAGTTAAACTAGAGCCATTAGGTCTATTAACCGTGTGATTTCCAGATAAAACTTTGTAAACATTGTCACCAAGTGTCAAGGTACTTACACCTTCAATTTGTTGTACTGATCTCGTTCCAGAAAAAGTAAATACACTTCCAGAAATAGTGGTTAATTGACCGTTAGTTACAGTTCTTGTCCATTGTGGCAATTGCGTATTTGTAGTTTGATTTTCATAGACTACAGTTCCTTCAATTTTTCTACCATTTACGTAATAATTAGTACGTGTAATAGTCATGTGACTACCAAAATTAGTTACATAATCATCAAAAGTAATAGTTATAATACCTGCACGAAGAATGCCATTGTGTAAACATCCTGTACCAAAATCGATTGCAAAAGTGATGGGAAACTGTCCTATGGTTCCACTTTGTATAGATACATTTGCGCAAGCAGGAAAAGTCATGGTGCCATTTGTGTCTCTATTTGAATAAGTGTCATTTTCAGAGGCAACATCTAACCCCATGTTAAAATCTAACTCGTTAGAGAAATCGATTTGTGCATTTACCGTTAGTAATTCTTGATCAACAGCTGTAGCTTCTTGTTCATCTTTATTACAAGATTGAAATGATAAGGTTAAAACCACTATGATTGAAGCTGTTAAAAAGTTTAATTTTTTCATAATCTAAGTTTTTGTGTTTTTTATTGGATATTAAAAAATTAAAAAGGTTTAATTCAAATGTTAAATTTTTTAACAAATCACTTTTCAATAAGTATGCCATTTTATTTATTTAACCAAGTTTGTTTTGTTATTTCATAAACCGGATTTTCTTCTACTCCATTACTCGCTGTAGTGTAACCAATAATTTTGCCACCTAGTTTTTCCATTGCTTTTTGAGATCTATAATTTGTTTTTCCAACATAAAATTGAATCTTGTCTATATCATTAAAAGCATAGTCCATCATCATTTTTTTTATGCTACGATTGTAATGTGTGCCCCAATATTTTCTTGCGATGAAAGTATAACCAATGACAATGGTTTTTAGTTTTTCATCATAATCATAGAAACGAGATGACCCTATTATTTCGTTGCTATTTTGATCTATAATAACAAAAGCACCTTTGGAATCTAAAGCTTTTTGGAAGAAGTCTTCAAAAACTTCTTTTTTATATCTATCATTATTAGGATGTTGTTCCCAAAGTAATTTATCGGAAGCAACTAAATATAAATTATCAAAATCCTCTTTCTGTAAAGGTCTTATAAGGATAGTGTCTTCTATAAGAGTAGGTTGTAAGTTCATCATAATTTTAAATAGCATTTGTAAATTCTACTACATCCGTTTTCATATTGGTTAATTTCTTGCTCAAAGTCTGCTAAAGTTTGAAAATTTTTATTGGAAGTATTATTTCTTCTACTTGTAAAATATAAGATGTTGTTATTGGTGTCATAAAAAGGACAATAATCCATAGCTACAGAATTGATTGTTTCACCCAATGATTTTGCGGTTTGCCATTTACCATTTGTATCTTGGTAGCTAATATATAAATCACCACTTCCTAAACCATCTTCTCTTTTATAACCAGTAAAAATCAGAAACTTCTCTTCGGGATCAATAAAAGCATTAAATTCATATCCCGATGAGTTAATTGTTGTACCTAAATTTTCAGGATTGGAATATTTATTAGTATTCCAATAACTTACAAAAATATCATCCTTTCCCAATGAATTTTTATTTTCAGAAGTAAAATACAAGTTGCCATTTAAAGCAACCGATGGATAAAATTCGTCTTTTTCAGTATTTACTGGTGCACCAATGTTTATGGGTTTTGACCAATTTCCTGAGACGCTTTTTCGTTCTACATACCAAATGTCATAATCTTTGCTAGTTGAAATGGTATCTTGTAGCGGTCGGTTTGAAGCAAAATACAAACGTAGTCCGTCTTGACTTAAAAAGGGTTCAAGATCTCTAAAATTACTGGAAAAAGAAACTAAGTTTGGTTTTGTCCATTTGTTTTTAACTTTTTTACTAAATACAATTCGAGAAATTTCTTCATTCATGTTTTGAACGGTAAAATACATTTCATCCTGATTTTTTGAAAGAGTAAAATCTCTGCAATTAGAATAGTTTATTAGAAAATCAAAAGCTGGGATTACTTGTTTATTTTGAGAAAATTCTTTTGTAAAGACAAGTAATACGACCCAAAAAAATATTTTTTTCATGATAAATTATTTCGATTCTTTGTATGGAAATTCAATTAAAAAGGCTTTGTACAAACTATTATGTAAAATGGTTGCATGATTTTCTTTTGGAAAAAACTGAAAATCGGATTTAATTTTATTAGGATATTTTTTTAATTCAGAAGCTAAAGTTTTTGCATCTCGAATCATAATTTTATGCTCTTCACCTACGGCAACATATACATAAACTGGTTTTTGAATTTTAGATAAGTAGCTTGTGGCATTTTTTAATAAAGATTGGTCATCCCACCATAAGCTCGGACTAGTGATAATATAATTTGTAAATAATTCTGGCTTTTTAAATAGTATTTCAGTGGCTAATAAACCACCTAAAGATTGCCCTAAAAGGTATTTTTTTTCAGAGGTTTTGTAGTTGGCAGTTATATAAGGTTGTAATTCTTTTTCTATAAAAGCAATAAATTTTTCAGATCCACCTGTTGTAGGGTAGTCTTTTTTTAAATCAGGGATCTCTGTTGGAAAAGTAAGATCATGTTTTCGGTCTATATTAGCAATGCCAACCACAATTGTTTTTGGCATATGTAGTTGAAGATTAAAAAATTGGACTAATCCTGTAACGTGTATAAAATCTTCATTTAGAGAACCATCTAAAACATACATAACTGGGTAAGTGATAGAATCATTGGTTTCATATCCTTCTGGTAAATAAATATGTAACATTCTATCTTGAGAAAGAATGTTAGATTTTAAAGTTACAGTTTCTCCAATGGTTAAGGGTTTTTTAGTCTCTTGAGAGTGTAAGTTTTTTGAAAACAAAAAAGTAAGAATACAGATAGAAAGTATTTTTTTCATGGTACAGTTTTTACAGCTAATTTTTACGTAAATATAAGAATCTAGATGGCTTGTAACACTAGTTTACAAGTTAAATTATTATGGAAAATACTTAGCTTATTGTTATTAAGAAATAAGGAAAAGAAAAAAACCGTCTAAAAAAAGTTTTTTAGACGGTTTCATCATGCTTGATCTGTTTGTTTGTTGATACAAATCTAAAACGTTTTTTTGTAATAGTTTTACAACAAAATTATAGAATTTGTTAAAATTTCAATATTTAGAGTATTTTTAATATTTCGCATTTATAGCAGCTTTATCGCCTGTTGATAGATAAGAGCGTTGTGAATTCCAGATACTCCCGTCTTTTTTGGTCATTGCTGGAATGCTAGTGTCGTATACAACTGAACTACTTGCTCTTGAACCATAAAGCATAATGGAATTGTAATCAAAAGAGCCATTAGAGGTGCAATTAGAGCATTTATCGTATTGAGAAGTCCAATTTGGTTTAATATTAAAATAATTAACAATGATGTAATTGTCTCGATCGGGTCTTTTTTGTTCGTGAATTAATCCAACAGCATGACCAATTTCATGAACTACATTACCAGAACCATAATATCTTGGATCTACACTTATAATTTGTTGTCCACCTCTTCTGCCAATACTTGTACTGTAGGCTGAACCACTAGAGTTTTGTTCTACCAAAATATAATCTCCTGAACTACTGGAAATTTGAGTAAATGTAAAATTTAGCTGACTAGACCATGTGCTCATGGCGCTCGTCCATTTGTTTTTAAGATCTTGAGAAACACCACTAGCATATTTCCAACGAACGTTTCTATTTGGCCAATTTCCACCACCATACACACCACGATTACTATCTTCGCTAGGAAGTGAAAAATCATTTCTGTCTAAAACAACATCGCCATCATAAAGATATTTGTCATTGTCAATTTCAAGAAGAGTAACATATCTTCCAAGATAAATTGCCTCAATTGTAGTGCCAGTAGTTTTGGTATTGTAAATTTCGTCTGTAATTGAATTGACTTCCGTAGCATAATCGGGTTCGGGAACATCATTTTTATCACAAGAGCTATAGCCTATGATTAAAATAGTCATCCAAGTAATTTTTTTTAAATTAATTTTTTTCATAATCCATAATTGTTTGTTAGGTTTATGTTAAAATTATATAATTTAAAAATTAGAATCTTACAATTATCTTGTATTTATTGTTAAATTTTTGTGTTTATTTTATTGGTTATCTGGATTTTATGTTTTTTTTACAAAGTTCAATGATTTCTATGATTCTGTTTTGCCTAGTTTCTGGTCTTTTGGCTTGGTTTAACCAATATAAATAGCCTTTTTTATAGGTTTTGCTGAAATTAGTATAGTTAGTCAAGGCCAAAGTGTTTTTTTCAAAAGCTTTTTGTAGATCATCTGGAATTTCTAAATTTTCAACTGCGTCTAAGCTTTCCCAAGATCCATTTTGTTTCGCAGTGGCTATTTTTTTTAGTCCGCTTTCATGTATTAAATCTTGAACGAGCAATTCTTCGATGTAGGATTTATTCAATTTGCTCCAAACACTTTTATCTTTTCTAGGGGTAAACAATTGTTTTCTTCTGTCTTCGTCAATTTTTTTTACAGTAGAATCAATCCAACCATAGCAAATAGCAACTTTTACCGCTTCTTCCCAGCGCATACTTTCCGATTCGCTAGCTACTTTGTAAAAAATTAAATAAACACCATCATAAAGAGTGTGGTTTTCGTGCAACCATTCTCTCCATTCGGTATCGTTTTTAAAATATAGGATTGGTTTTTCTTTCATGGGTTTTTAGTATCTTTATACCATTATTTATAAGGAAATTACAATGGCAATGCACTTCAAAAATAAGGAAGAATTTTTAAATACCATTTCTCATGGAGCTGGAATTGTATTAGGAATTTTTGGATTGATTTTTTTATTGCTAAAAAATAGAGAAGTAACTCATTTTAGCACATTAAGTATTTGGATTTACGGATTTTGTTTAATTGCTTTATATACTGCATCAACGGTTTATCATGCGATTGAACATGAAGGAAGAAAGAAAAAAGCACAAATAATGGATCATATTGGTATTTTTTTACTCATTGCAGGAACATATACGCCAGTTTGTTTGATAACTTTAGAGCAAACTACAGGTTGGCGTTTGTTTTTTATTATTTGGAGCATTGCTGGAATTGGATTAGTAATGAAACTGTTTTTAACGGGTAAAGTAGAAAAACTATCCTTAATAATGTATTTATTAATGGGATGGTTAGTGGTTGCCGAATTAAGTCAACTACTCAATTTACTTTCTACAGAAGCGTTAACTTACATGGCTATAGGCGGTATTTTTTATACTCTAGGTACTTTGTTCTATGCTTCAAAGCGAATTCCCTATGGTCATTTTATTTGGCATTTATTTGTTTTAGGAGGTAGTATTTCTCATTATTTTATGATTTATAGTATTGTTTGAAAAAAGATGATTGAATAAAAAAAACCTGCAAATATCATTTGCAGGTTTTTTGTTGTTTCTATTTTTTGTTGCTTCTTAGCGAAGTGTTTCAAAGTTGCGTTTTACAAATGAAGTCAATTCTTCTCCTTTTAATAAACCTTGAGACAATTTGGCTAAATCTAAGGCTTGTTTTACTAGATTGGCTTTTACTTCTTCATTTTCAGTGTTTAAAATAGAAGTCGCTAAATCTGAATTAGTATTCACAACTAAGTTGTACATTTCTGGGAAATTACCCATACCAAACATACCACCGCCACCAGACTGACTCATTTCTTTCATACGTCTCATGAATTCAGGTTGTGTAATCATAAAAGGAGCAGATTTACTGTCCATAGCTTCTAATTGAACACTGTATTTTTCTTTTGGAACAGTCGCTTCAATTACTAATTTTAAACTTTCTTTTTCTTCATCTGACAATTTTGAAAGTTGGGCATCATCTTTTTGGATTAATTTTTCAATAACATCTCCATCAACACGTGAAAAAGTAAGATTCTCATTGTCTGCTTCTAGTTTTTGGATTAAATGTGAAACAATTGGACTGTCTAATACTAATATTTCATATCCTTTTTCTTTAGCAGCTTCAATATAACTGTGTTGTGCTTCTTTATTAGAAGCATAAAGTAAGACTAATTTTCCGTCTTTATCAGTTTGTGTTTCTTTTAATTGTTCTTTTAATTCCGCTAGTGTATAATAGTTGTCATCTACTGTAGGATATAATACAAAATCACCTGCTTTCTCATAGAATTTTGGTTCAGAAAGCATCCCATATTCTAATACAATTTTAATATCATTCCATTTTGTTTCAAAATCGGCTCTATTTTCATTGAATAACGATTTTAATTTATCGGATACTTTACGAGTGATGTAGTTTGAAATTTTCTTTACATTTCCATCGGCTTGTAGATAAGATCTCGACACATTTAATGGAATATCTGGAGAGTCTATAACCCCTTTCAGCATGGTTAAAAATTCTGGAACAATTCCATCCACATTGTCCGTTACAAAAACCTGATTTTGGTACAGTTGAATTTTATCTTTCTGAATTTGTAAGTCAGCTGCTAATTTTGGAAAGTAGAGAATACCAGTAAGGTTAAAAGGATAATCTACATTTAAATGGATATGAAATAAAGGTTCGTCAAACTGCATTGGATACAGTTCACGATAAAAACTTTTATAATCTTCTTCTTTTAAATCGCTAGGTTGTTTTGTCCAAGCTGGATTTGGATTATTAATAATGTTTTCTACCTCTTTGTATTCTGTCTTGTAATCTTCTGGAGCATCTTCTGGTTTTGGTAACGCTTCTTGCTTAGTTCCAAAAACAATTGGAATAGGCATGAATTTGTTATATTTCGTTAACAAACCATTAATTTTTCCTTCTTCTAAAAATTCTAATGAATCTTCAGCGATATGAAGAATTATTTCTGTTCCTCTTTCTTTTTTATCTGCCGGAACCAAAGTAAATTCTGGACTTCCATCACAAGACCAGTGTGCTGCAGGTTCTTCTTTGAAAGATTTAGTAATAATTTCAACTTTTGAAGCTACCATAAAAGCGGAATAAAATCCTAATCCAAAATGTCCTATTACACCTGAATCTTTGGCAGTATCTTTATATTTTTCTAAAAACTCTTCGGCACCAGAAAAAGCGATTTGATTGATGTATTTTTCCACTTCTTCCATGGTCATTCCTAAACCTTGATCGATAATGTGTAATTTTTTACCTTCCTTATCAATCTTTACTTCAATTTGTGGATTACCATATTCTACATTTGCTTCGCCAATGCTCGTTAAATGTTTTAACTTTAGTGTAGCATCTGTAGCATTTGAGATTAATTCACGTAAGAAAATTTCGTGATCACTGTATAAAAACTTTTTAATTAAAGGAAAGATGTTTTCTACTGATACATTAATTTTTCCACTTGACATATTTATGATTTTTTAATTATACTTTTTTGGATTAATTACTACTCAAAAGAAATACCAATTTAAAGAAACTGACAAATTGGCTGAATGGAAATTTTGAAATCGAAAAGTAATATTATGTAAATCAAAATGAATAAAACCCACGTATCTTTGTAATACAATTTTAAAGAAAACAAATATGAAAAAAGTACTTATAATTATGAGCTTTGTTTTTACACTAGTCTCCTGTAAATCGACTTCTCCAGTTGAGACAAAACTAGATATGAAAACCGAAGTAGCTCTTAAAGGCGATTGGATTTTATCTCAGGTAAGTTATCCAAATTCTCAGTATGTGAAGCTGAATTCTTTTGATTTAGTAGATTCTAATTGTTTTGTAGGTAGTAAGTGGAATTTTATTTCAAATAATAATAAGGGGTCATTTAGTTTAACTAATTCTTCTTGTTCTTTGTATTCTTCAGATATTACTTGGTATGTAAATAAAGAAGGACGTTTTGTGATGAAAATTTTAGATGCTGAAAAAGCAAAAAGAGTAGGTACTGGGTATGTATTGGATTTGGTAAATGTAACGGAAACTACGTTTCAATTAATAGACCATGTGAGTATAGCAGGAAAAAATACTGCGGTTACTTATCAATTTGTTAGAAACAATTAAAAATAAAAAAATAAAAATATGAAAAGGTCAATTATAGTAATGTCAGCTGTAGCAATGAGTTTGCTTGTTAGTATGAACAGTTGTAATGCAGTAAAAAATACGAATAAAACACAAAGAGGAGCTGCTATTGGGGCAGTAGGTGGTGCAATTATTGGAGGTGTTATTGGTAATAATGTAGGTAAAGGTGGAAATGGTGCGCTTGGAGCAGTGATTGGCGGTGTTGTTGGTGGAGTTGCAGGGGGTGTTATTGGAAATAAAATGGACAAGCAAGCTAGAGAAATTGAAACGGCTTTACCAGGTGCAGAAGTAAAAAGAGTAGGAGAGGGAATTCAATTAGTTTTAGGAGAAAATTCAGTTAATTTTGATTTTAATAAAGCTACTTTAACTCCATTAGCAAAACAAAACTTAGATAAATTGGTTCCAGTATTTAAAGATTATGCCGATACAGATATTACCATTTTTGGTTATACAGATAGTAAAGGTGCTGATGATTACAATTTAAAACTGTCAGAACAAAGAGCTACTAGTGTGAAAAGTTATTTAGTACAAAGAGGATTAGCTTCTTCCCGATTTGTAATTAAAGGAATGGGCGAATCTGAACCTATAGCAGACAATGAAACTGAAGCTGGGCGAAGTAAAAATAGACGTGTAGAGTTTGCTATTGTAGCAAATGATAAAATGATAGAAGATGCTAAGAAGGAAGCACAGAATTAAAAAAATGTTATGAAAATAAAAAAGGCTGTTGTTTACACAACAGCCTTTTTTATTTATAGTAATTGTTTATTAATAATATTCATTGAATTTAAAAATAATACCACCAGTAACGTTGTACATAATTCCAGTAATTGAGTTTGGGTAATTATCATAAGTATAAGCTCCGTCAAAGCCGTAATGTTGAGAAAGATTAAAAATAACTGAAGTATCAATAGCAAAATAGATGCCTCTTGAGATTTTAATTTTTGGAGTTAAACCAATGATTGCATTAACAGTGTTATCATTATTCTTAAATTCTGATGATTTAATAAAAGAATAACCACCACCCAAATGTCCAGACAAGTTAAAAACACTATATAAACTGGTAGGATCTATTAAATCGGAAATATTGACAGTACCTTGAAGTGAAATTCTAGTAATAGTAATTCCTGTTTCCTTATTGAAAAGGGCGTTATCTGATCTAAACTTGTCAGAACCAAAGTCTAATTTAGCACCATAAGATTCATTAAAATCATAAGAAATACCACCTCCTAAATGTGAAAAATTAGTAATGCTTGGTTGTACTACACCATTAAGACCATAATTTACTTCTACACCGAATTGAGCATTAGAGGTAATCGTGCAAAAAAGAAAAGTTAAAATTAAACTAATTGAAAAAAAATTTCGTGCCATTTTGAATAATAATAGGTTATTGATTTTGGGTGGCGCAAGATAGAAATTAATTTTATCTGATAAAATCCTTTTTATTAACAATTTATTGTTGCTAACTGTTGTTTAAATAAAAGTGAATTTATTTGTAAGTTTGTTTAAAATTCATGAAATAATGTTAAAAGTAGCAAACCTTACTTTTTCTTACACAACCACACCTTTACTAAAAGAGATGAGTTTTTCTTTGGCTAAAGGTCAATTTTTAGCATTAATAGGAGAAAGCGGTTGTGGTAAAAGTACCTTGTTGAAATTAATTTATGGCTTGCATGATGTAGAGTCTGGATCTGTTTTTTGGAATGAAGAACAAGTGTTAGGACCAAAATTTAATTTGGTGCCAGGAATGCCAAAAATGAAATATTTAGCGCAAGATTTTGATTTAATGCCTTATGTTTCTGTAGCAGAAAATGTGGGAAAATTTTTATCGAACTTTTATCCCGAAGAAAAAAAAGAAAGAACACGTGAATTACTTGAAGTAGTCGAAATGACTGCTTTTGCATCAACTAGGGTGAAATTTTTGAGTGGAGGACAAATGCAACGCGTGGCTTTAGCAAAAGTATTAGCGCTTGAACCTGAATTATTATTGCTAGATGAACCTTTTAGTCATATAGATAATTTTTTAAAAAATAGTTTAAGGAGACGTATTTTTAAATATTTGAAACAAAAGAAAATTACATGTATTATGGCTACGCATGATACGAATGATGTGCTTTCTTATTGTGATGAAGTATTAATAATGAAAGATGGTGAAATAGTAGATTTAGGACAAACAGAAGAAATATATCGCTACCCAAGTTCGTATTATGCTGCTTCTTTATTTGGAGAAGTAAACATTATAAAATGGGAAGACAACACATTATATGTTTATGCACATCAATTGGAAGTAGCCACACAATCTACATTTGAAGTAGTAGTTACCCAATGTTATTTTAAGGGAGATAAATATTTAGTAGAATCAGTTTTTCAAAATCAGAATATCTTTTTTGAAAGTAAATATGCTATTGAACCTAACGCATCAGTTGGTTTAAAAATAAAAATAGACTTGTAATTATTACAAGTCTATTTTTTTATGATTTTAATTTTTTAAGTACTTTTCTAAAAATTGATCTTGTTCCCATAAGAGATGAAAGATGTTTTCTTCAGCAACATAACCATGACTTTCTTTAGGTAGAAGAACCATTCTTACAGGTGCGCCTAATCCTTTTAACGCTTGAAAGTAACGTTCTGTTTGCAATGTAAAAGTTCCAGGGTTATTATCTGCTTCTCCATGCACTAAAAGCAATGGGGTTTTCATTTTAGAAGCATTCATAAATGGAGACATGGTATTGTAGACTTCAGGAACATCCCAGTAATTTCTTTGTTCGCTTTGAAAACCAAATGGAGTTAATGTTCTGTTGTAGGCACCACTTCTTGCAATTCCACAGGCAAATAAATCAGAATGGGTTAATAGATTGGCAGTCATAAAGGCTCCATATGAATGACCACCCACCGCTACTTTTTTTCGATTGATATATCCTAAATTGTCTACGGCATCAATAGCGGCTTTTGCATTAGCCACTAATTGAGGAATAAACGTATCATTTGGTTCCGTTGTACCTTCTCCAATAATAGGGAAAGAAGCATCATCCAAAACGGCATAACCTCTAGTTACCCAATAAACAAAGGAACCGTAATAGGGAAACGTAAAATCATTTGGGTTTTGAGTAGTTTGTCCTGCACTATTTTTATCTTTAAATTCTTCAGGGTAAGCCCAAATTAATAGAGGCAATTTTTTGTCTTTTTTAGTTTTGTCGTAATTAGCTGGTAAATATAAAGTTCCAGATAAAGTTACCCCATCGTTTCTTTTATAAGTAATTACTTCTTTATATACATTATTTAAACTTTCAAAAGGATTTTTAAAAGCGGTAATAGGAGTAACTTTTTTTGTTTTTAAATTTCTAAAATAGTAATTTGGATATTCATTTTTAGATTGTAACATCACTAAAACATCTCCTTTTTTACTGTCTTCAATAGATAATAAATCTTCTTTTTTATCTGTTAATTTTGAGGTGTAAATGCGTTTTGTTTTTAGTGTTTTTATATCAAATTCATCAATAAAAGGAAACTGACCTTCTTTGGTAAACCCATCACCTAATAAAAACATTTTATTGTTTTCAATGGTTAAAACATAACTGCCAAATTCATTTTTCTTTGTTTCAAAATTCCCTGGATCACTATATTTATCTTGGTAATTTCTGTCTGAAATTAATCTTGGATCTGCTCCCTCAGTTGAAGGATTAATTAAGTATGTTTTGCTATTTCTAGTATCGTACCAGTAATCTACAACAATGGCAGTTGTACTATTTCCCCATTCGATGCCTCCAAAACGTTGTTGTACTTTTAGTAAAGGTTTTGGTTCTTTGTTAAATGGAGCTTCCCATAGGAAAACTTCATCTCTGTAGGGTACTTCATTGGCTTGGTCACCACCATCTAAAGCTTCTACATAATAAAGTGTAGCTGGAGCATCATTTCTCCACGACATATTTCTTTTTCCAGTACGTGTAGACATAAAACCTTTAGGTGAAATTTCATTTAAAGCTACTTCATTAACTGTTTTAATTTCATTACCGTTGCTATCATAAACAACAGTTATTTGTGGGAAACGATAATAAGGAACTAAATAGGAGAAAGGTTTTTCAATAGAAGTAATCATAACATAATTTCCATCAGGAGAAAAGCTAACGTCAGAAAACATTCCAGCTGTTTTGCTAAAAGAAGTTCTGTTTCCTTTTAAATCAATTTTATCAACTCTAGATGTTACTAAGTTTATAAAGTTAGCTTCATCTGTTTTGTTTTTTAATAAATCTTGATACGTTCTATTTTGAGAAACTTTTCCTTCGCTTTCAGAAACGATTGGGCCTTTAGGTAATTCTTCTTTTGCATTAATTAAAGCAGGTCTATTGGAAGATAATGTAGTTACTAATAAGGCATTACTATCTTTATACCAGCTTATTGGATTTCCCATATTGGCATTTAAAAATACCTTACTTAATTTTGTAGCTTTAGCTGTTGCAACATCAATATACCAAAGTGTAACCCCTTCGGAAGTGGTGTGTGTAAAAGCAATATATTTTTCATTGGGTGACCAAGAAATATTAGCAATCTTTGGATTATCTGGTAAACCCGAAACTTGAACTTCAGATTTGTTTCTGATGTTGCCAATTTTTAAATTATTCACATAAGTAACTGTACTAGAAATATTGGTTACAGGATTAATACGCAATCCAGCCAAACGCATTTCTTCCTGACTTAAATCTTCTAAATGCTTGTAAGTGTTTCGATAACTTAATAGCATGTATTCTTTTTTGGAATCCATGGAAACACTTGGAGCTCTTTGGTAATCAGCTAAAGCTAAAATTTCTTGTGGTGGTTTTTGATAGGTTACATTTTCCTGAGAAAAACTAGAAAAACTAGCTGTTAACAGGCATGCACTAATAAAAAATGCTTTCATTGTAAAATAAAAATGGTTAGTTGCTCAAAAATATTTAAATTAAAATCGGAAAATCTGTAAATTTTGTTAAAATGTAAGTTTAAAATCTGTAAATTTGAGATTACCGAAAAAAATAGCATGATAATTCATTTAAAATGATAATTTATTAAATTTGTCCTGCATAAAATATTAATAGTGTAAGAAATGTATCATTCAAAAATAACAGGATTAGGATATTATGTTCCTGACAATATAGTAACCAATGATGATTTGTCTAAAATTATGGATACCAATGACGAATGGATTCAAGAGCGAACAGGTATTCAGGAGCGCAGACATGTAATAAGAGGAGAAGATACAACCACATCAATGGGTGTAAAAGCAGCTAAAGTTGCCATCGAAAGAGCAAAAATAGATAAAGATGATATTGATTTTGTCATTTTTGCCACTTTAAGTCCAGATTATTATTTTCCAGGACCAGGTGTTTTAGTACAACGCGATTTAGGATTAAAAACAGTTGGTGCTTTAGATGTAAGAAATCAATGTTCTGGTTTTGTATATGCCATTTCGGTAGCAGACCAATTTATAAAAACAGGTATGTATAAAAATATATTGGTTATTGGATCTGAGTTGCATTCTACTGGGTTAGATATGACTACCAGAGGAAGAGGTGTTTCTGTTATTTTTGGAGATGGAGCAGGTGCCGCTATTTTAAGTAGAGAAGAAGATACAACTAAGGGTATTTTGTCTACTCATTTACATTCTGAAGGCCAACATGCTGAAGAATTATCTTTAGTAGCTCCAGGTATGGGAAAAAGATGGGTTACCGATATTATTGCCGATAATGATCCTAATGATGAAAGTTATTATCCTTACATGAACGGTCAATTTGTATTTAAAAATGCAGTGGTTCGTTTTAGTGAAGTGATTAACGAAGGGTTACAAGCCAATAATTTGCAAGTTTCTGATATTAATTTATTAGTGCCTCATCAAGCTAATTTGAGAATTTCTCAGTTTATTCAACAAAAGTTTAGACTTGCTGATAATCAAGTGTATAACAATATTCAGAAGTATGGTAATACTACAGCCGCATCCATTCCTATTGCTTTAACTGAAGCTTGGGAGCAAGGAAAAATAAAAGAAGGAGATCTAATAGTGTTAGCCGCTTTTGGTAGTGGTTTTACTTGGGGAAGTGCAATTATTCGTTGGTAAAATGATATTTACAAAAATGGGAAAAGCTGTTTCGTTTAAATGGATGAAACAGTTGTTTTTTATATTGATTTGTGCTACTTTTTTTCTTCTAGGTTGTAAAAAAGAAAATGAAGGAAAAATAAATAACAATATACAAACGAAGCAAGATTCTTTGAGTCAATCACAAGAAAGAAAAGAAATTAATAAGATAATTGTTCAGGAAGATTTCTATGATTTTATTGCAATGTTTAGTAAAAAAAGAGCGTTTCAATTAGAGAGAGTTCAATTTCCTTTAGCAATTCAAGTGTTAGATGATGATTTTGAATTGCAAGAAATTGCAATAACTCAAGAAAAGTATACTTTCTTAAATTTTATACTACCTGATGATTTTTTGGAATACAAACAAAATATTTTTATTGATGCTAAACACGCCAAAATAGAGCAAAGAGGATTGAATAATGGTTATATGATTGATTATTTCTTTGAAAATAAAAACGGGAAATGGTATTTACAGAGTTGGATAGACGCCTCACCTTAAAACTAAAAGCGATTCCATTTGGAATCGCTTTTTTGTATAAAATTATAATAGACCACCACTTTTTTGTGTTTGGTTGTTGTCTCTTTCTTTACGTTGTAAGGCTCTGTTTTTTCCTCCTCCAAATCGGTAATTGAATCCAACATAGACGGTTTGACTTTCCCAACGGAAAGAACCAACTTGTCTGTAAGGTAAATCGCCATCAAAACTAAATTTCATTGCTTTAAACATATCGCTAAAACGAGCACTAACCGTTCCTTTTCCTTTTAAAACGGTATAACTTGCACCTAAATCGGTTCTCCACATTGGTTTTCGGATAAACTGTAAGCTAATATCTTTGCCTCTGTACATTCCAAAAAGTTGCATGCGGAAATCTTTAGTTACTTTGAAACTGTTGTTTACTCTTGCATTGAAAATAGTTGTATTTGCTTCTACGTAATCAGTAGCTACAACACCTCTTATTTTTCTGAAATAAGCATCTACTCCAAAATTAGCACTCCACCATTTAGTGAAATTTAAGTTCCCAGAAACTTCCATTCCGTAAGCATCATTATCTTTAAAATTGTCATAACTTAAGATGTTTTTGTTAGGATCTGTTGGGCTTTCATAGATATATCTATTAATTTCATCATAAATTTTTCTGTAAAAAATACCCGAAGTAATAGAACCTATTTTTGTTCTTCTTGTATAATTCAATTCAAAGGAATTAGTAAATTGTGGGTCTAATTCTGGATTACCTTTAGAATCGATAGTAGGAGTTGACCACTCTCTAATTGGATTTATTTGTTGAATACTCGCACGATCCACACGTCTGGCAACACTAAAATTAAAAGAGTTATTGTCATTCGGATTGTAACTTACAAATCCTGAAGGATATACCGTTACAAAACTATCTGAAAAATGAGCAGTTGCATTTCCTATTTGATTAAAATCAGCAGCAGCTTCAAATTTTTCTAATCTTGCACCCACTTGCGCACTCCATTTTTTCCATTGTTTTCCATAAGTAGCGTAAGCTGAATAAATTTTTCTTTCGTAACTAAAACTAGAATTATAATTGTTGTTTACATTTAATAAATTATCAGTCGATTCAATACGGGTTTCTAATCCAGTTTCTAATTTAGTCGTTTCGCTTAATGGATTCACATAATCCAAATTAATAATAACATTATCATTATTATTATCTACTGTATTTAAGGTATAACTCGATGTAAATGGGAAATCAAAAGTGGTTCTCTCCGGACTATCATTCGTGTTAAAATTTACTTCTAACTCAATATTTTCTCCTTCTTTTTTGAAGTTGTGTTTGTAATCAAAGTTATAAGCTTGCGATGTATTGTCATTTTTAGAATTAAACAATTGTAAAATATCTGCGGTTGCAGGATCTACATAATCTACTACTGTTTTTCCTATTCCATTTCCATAGAAAAGATTTTGAGTGGTGTAAAACGAAACGGTATTTTTGTCATCAATAAAATAATCCATTCCTACCTTAAATAGGTGAGAAGTGTTTTTATTGTTAAAGTCAAAATCCTGATAGTTTCTATTGTTTACTTCATAACTGTCGATATGACCATTATTCGCATTTTTACCATGATTGAAACCATAATTACCATAAAAATTAACTTTTCCAGTTTTATAATTTAAATCTAAAGACGAATTTACTTTCGGTGTTTTTCCAAAAGTTACTCCAGAATTGACTGAACCATTAAAACCATCATTGGCATTTTTATGTAACACAATATTAATAATTCCACTCATTCCTTCTGGATTATACTTTGCAGATGGATTTGTAATTAATTCAATTTGTTTGATAGACGCAGACGGAATTTGCTTTAACAATTGTTCTGGTGAAATGTTTGTTGGTTTTCCATCAATAAGAATACGCACATTCGAATTACCTCTTAACGTAATTTGATTGGTTTGAGGATCTACTGATACAGAAGGAATGTTGTTCATAATTTCTCCTGCGGTTGCACCAGCACTAATTAAATCTTTTCCTACATTAATTACTTTTCGGTCGATTTTTTGTTCCATAATAGAACGTTCTTTTACTACTTCAACACCAGCTAACTGTGCTACGTCTTCTTCTATGGCAATAGTACCTAAATCGATACGAGAATTTGTCGATAAATCAACTTCCTTTACTAAGGTTTTGTATCCAATGAACTGAATTTCAAGAGTGTATTTTTGAGGGACTAATTTGTTGATTTCAAAATTTCCAGTTTCATTCGTAATACCACCTGTTACCAAAGTAGCGTCGTGTTTAACTACAATAGTAACATAGGGTAAAGGTTCACTTGTTTTTTTGTCGATTACTTTTCCTGAAATGTTTCCAGAGATTTGAGCAAATAGGGAATACCAACTACTCAATGCAAGTAAAATAAATAATTTTAATTTCATTTTAATAACTGTTTAACGTGATTTGATTGATACTATACTAGACTATAGTTTTTCTACTTTGTTACAAAGAGTATTGTTTTTTTGGTTTTTTTTAACACCTTGTCTGAAAATCTATTTTCTGATTTCTGATTTCTAACTTCTAATTTCTTATTTTTGCACCTTCATAAAAATCAAGAAAAATGACATTACAAGAAACACTAACCAAACACATTTTAGAAGCCGTTCATTCTGTTTTCGATTTAACCATTGATAAAGTTGAATTTCAAGCGACTAGGAAAGACTTTGAAGGTGATATTACAATGGTTGTTTTTCCTTTGGTTAAAGCATTAAAAGGCAATCCTGTTGAAATTGGAACCAAAATTGGAACCTATTTAGTAGAAAATGTAGCTGTAGTTGAAAAATTCAATGTAGTTGCTGGATTTTTAAATATCGTTATTGCAGATGCTTTTTATGTAAATTTCTTCAATTCTATTAAAAATCAGGCTACTTTTGGCTATGTTGATCCAGTAGAAGGAGATAAGGCAGTTATGGTGGAATATTCTTCACCAAACACGAATAAGCCTTTGCATTTAGGACACATTCGTAATAATTTATTAGGCTATTCTGTAGCAGAAATTATTAAAGCTTCAGGTAAGAAAGTTTATAAAACACAAATTATAAACGACCGTGGCATTCACATTTGTAAGTCGATGTTGGCTTGGCAAAAATTTGGTGAAGGGGCAACTCCAGAATCTACTGGATTGAAAGGGGATAAATTAGTGGGTAATTTTTATGTTGAATTTGATAAGCAATATAAAAAAGAAATCAATGAATTAGTAACACAAGGCAAAACAGAAGATGAAGCTAAAAAGCTAGCTCCATCAATATTAGAAGCTCAGAAAATGCTACGTAAATGGGAAGCAGGTGATGAAGAAGTAGTAGCACTTTGGAAAACCATGAACCAATGGGTGTATGATGGTTTTGAACAAACGTATAAAAACCTTGGTGTTGATTTTAACATACCAAATTATTACGAAAGCAATACCTATTTATTAGGAAAAGAAGTGGTTCAAATGGGCTTAGAAAAAGGTGTTTTTGAAAAAGACTCAGATGGTTCTGTTTGGATTGATTTAACGGCAGAAGGTTTAGATAGAAAAATTGTTTTACGTTCAGATGGAACGGCTGTTTACATGACGCAAGACATTGGAACGGCTATTCAACGTGTGAAAGATTATCCAGATGTGGGTGGTATGGTTTACACCGTAGGTAACGAACAAGATTATCATTTTAAAGTATTGTTCTTAATCTTAAAGAAGTTAGGATTTGATTGGGCAGAACATTTATATCATTTAAGTTATGGGATGGTAGAATTGCCTTCTGGGAAGATGAAATCGAGAGAAGGAACGGTGGTCGATGCAGACGATTTAATGGAAGAAATGACCGAAACTGCTCAAAATATTTCAGAAGAATTAGGGAAGTTAGATGGCTATACAGCGGAAGAAAAAGCGGCTCTGTACAAAGTAATTGGATTAGGCGCTTTAAAATATTATATGTTAAAAGTAGATCCAAAAAAACAAATGATGTTCAATCCTGAAGAATCGGTTGATTTTAATGGAAATACAGGGCCTTTTATTCAATATACTTATGCTCGTATTCAATCGATTTTAAGAAAATCTGATTTTGATTATGCCAATACTGTGGTATCAACTGAAGTAGAGATACATGAAAAAGAAAAAGAATTAATCAAACAAGTGCAGTTGTTCCCTGAAGTAGTTCAAAATGCGGCTACAAATTATAGTCCAGCTTTAATTGCTAATTATACCTATGATTTAGTAAAAGAATTCAATTCATTCTATCAAAATGTGCCTATTTTACCTGAACAAGATTTAGAGAAAAAAGCGTTTCGAGTACAATTGTCTCAAGCGGTTGGAAATACAATTAAAAATGCCTTCCAATTATTGGGTATACAAGTACCAGAAAGAATGTAGGAAACAAAATATTGAATTTTATATAAAGAGGTCGAAAAGACCTCTTTTTTTATGTTTATGTGTTTTTCATAGGTTATAAAAAGAGTATAAATTCAGGTTAAAATGTAACAATTATTACCTTGAAATAAATTAGAATAAGGTAACTTTGTGAGAAGCTAAAATTTACAATTATGGATGTTGAAATACTTGCTCGAATCCAATTTGCCTTTACCGTTGCTTTTCATTATATCTATCCTCCTTTAAGTATCGGCATTGGTCTTATAATGGTCATCATGGAAGGTTTGTATTTAAAAACGGGGAAGAAAGAATATGAAATTCTTACTCGTTTTTGGTTAAAAATATTTGCTATAACCTTCGGAATAGGAGTTGCTACTGGAATTATTATGGAATTTGAGTTTGGAACCAATTGGGCGATATACTCCAAATATGTTGGTGATATTTTTGGAAGTGCTCTTGCTGCAGAAGGGTTGTTTGCTTTTGGTTTAGAAAGTACATTTTTAGGGATTTTGCTTTTTGGCTGGAACAGAGTGTCTCCCAAAGTACATTTTATTTCTACAGTAGGTGTTTTTTTGGGTTCTATGTTTTCAGCGGTTTGGATAGTGGTAGCGAATAGTTGGCAACAAACACCAGCAGGGTATCATATAGTAGGTGAAGGTATTCATGCCAGAGCAGAAGTAACCGATTTTTGGGCCATGGTTTTTAATCCTTCCAGTTTGGATCGCATTATTCATGTGTGGCAAGGCGCTTTTTTAGCAGGTGCTTTTATGGTATTGAGTGTACATGCCTATTATTTAAGAAAAGGAAGGTATATTGATATATCTAAGAAAGCCTTTAAAATGGCATTGGTCGTTGCCACCATAATTTCGTTTTCTCAATTAATTTCCGGACATAGTTCTGCAGATGGTGTTGCTATAAATCAACCTGCAAAATTAGCAGCAATGGAAGGTCATTTTGATGAGAAAGCTCCTGCCGATTTATACCTTTTAGGTTGGGTTGATTCTAAAAATCAAGAAGTAACTGGTTTAGGAATTCCAGGAGGATTATCCTTTTTAGTGCATCAAGATTTTAAAGCGCCCATAACAGGATTAAATGCTTTTCCTGAAGAAGATAGACCAAGCCAAGTAAATGCGGTATTTCAGTTTTATCATATTATGATTGCTATTGGAATGTTTTTAATCGGACTCACTTTTTATGCTTGTTTTTTATGGTGGAAAGGTAAATTGTTTGAAACCAAATGGTTATTATGGATTTTTTCTTTTTCAGTTTTATTACCACAAATTGCGAATCAAGTAGGTTGGTTTACCGCAGAAATGGGAAGGCAACCTTGGATTGTTTATGGTCATTTACGCACTAGTCAAGGTTTTTCGCAAGAAGTGTCTGCCAATCAAATAGTTTTTTCTTTGGTATTGTTTACCATAGTTTATAGTTTGCTTTTCTTGTTGTTTTTGTATTCTTTAAATAAGAAAATTAAACACGGACCTTATGATGAAGCTCAAAATGCATTAGAAATTATTTAAAATAAATCAAATGGAAACATTTTTAGGAATCGATTATCCTACACTTTGGTATTTAGTAGTTGGATTATTATTTTCAGGATATGCTATTTTAGAAGGCTTTGATTATGGTGCTGGCTCATGGCATTTGTTTTTAAGAAAAGATTTAAGCAGACGTATTGCGATAAACGCTATTGGTCCTGTTTGGGATGCCAATCAGGTGTGGTTAATTATTGGAGGTGGCGCTTTATTCGCAGGTTTTCCAGTAATGTATGCTACCATGTTATCTGCTATGTATATTCCATTTATGTTGTTTCTAATGTTATTAGTGCTACGTTCGGCTGCTATCAAATTTAGAAGTGCAGAAGAGATGTTCTGGTGGAGAAATACCTGGGATATTATTTATTTTGTGTCTAATATTCTTATTTCATTTTTATTAGGAGTGGTTTTAGGAAATATTTTACAAGGATTTGAAATTGGTCATGAGTTTAGTTATCAAGGAGGTGTATTTCTATCTTTCTTAAGTCCGTATGCTATAATGGTAGGTTTTACAACACTTTTTTTATTTATGACTCAAGGAGCCATTTTTTTATTATTAAAAACAGAAGGAAGATTACATGAAAGGATTACTTTTTTACTAAGAAAAGGAATGATTTTCTTTATTGTTTGTTTTTCAATAACTTCTTTATATACATTGGTATTTATTCCTGGTGTGACCGATAATTTTAAAGAAACTCCTTTATTCTTTGGATTACCTGTTTTAGCTTTTTTGGCTGTTGCCAATGTGCCAAGGTTGGTTTCAAAGAAAAAATACGGTTATGCTTTGATTTTTTCTTCGTTAACCATGGCATTTTTATTAATGTTGGTTGCCTTTCAGTTATATCCTGTATTATTACCATCAAGTATTCATCCTAATCATAGTGTCACTATTTACAATGCTGCTTCTTCCCAAAAATCTTTAGGAATTATGCTAACCATTGTTGTAATAGGATCACCTTTATTAGCGGGTTACTTTATCTTTTTGTATAAAACATTTTATGGAAAAGTAAAACTTGACGATACGAGTTATTAATTTAATCGTTTTATAAATACATGAATTTGATATGTATTCTTTTTGAGATAAGAAGATAAAATTCCTCATATACGTATAAATACTTACAAAAAACAGTAAAAAATACGTGTAAATACGTATTGATTTGATTTGAAAAACACACTATCTTTATGGTATTAAATGAATCCCCAAAACTATTACAAAGCAAAAGTTACTAAAAGAACTCTTTCTTGTGTAGGATGAGATTTTCATTATACAAAGTTCTGCCAAATTTTAACCAAAATTGTTCACACATAAATATTTACTTTATGAAAAGATTAATATTTGCAGTTTGTTTAATTTTATTGAATTTTTTGGTATTTAATTATTTAACAAATCATTTTGTGTCAAAATTTACTTATGATAAAATGATATTAACTTATTTGGTTTCTTTTATTGCCATTTCAGTTATTTGTTTTTTCATTTCATCTTGTAAGTACATTTTAAAACTATATGTCGAGAAATCATTAATTTCATTCAAATCGATATATTTTGATTTATACTTAAACGTTTCTATTGCTATATATATCGTGTTAATACTAACTACTATTGTTGCTTTTCTGTAATGAAAAGCCAAATGTGTTTAGTATCTAATACTTTAAAAATAGCTGAAATGTTTTCAGTTTATGTAGTACTAATTGCGTCTTTTTTTATTTTAATGATGCGAATAGATTTCTATTGACATACAGTTGTCACTAACTGATTTTAAATTTGTACAAACAAATAAAAAAACAATACAAATCATGGTTTACGTTTTCAAAACTTCAATTGAAAATAAAAAACAAATTAAAAGCATTTCCAAAAACCTAAATCAAATTCAGGATATTAAAAGATGGAATTTTGACTTAGAAGATTGCGATAATATTCTACGAATTGTAGCTGAAAAAAATGTTTCAAAAACAGTTTGTGAATTATTGGACACTTTTAATCATACTTGTGTAGAATTAGAATAATACTATTGAATGATTGAATTGGTAACTACTATAGGAGTATCACTATGCATCGATATGCTTGGGTATACTGGGTACCAAGAACCACCAGTATTATTTCTAATAGTTGAATTATCAATTCGAATCGTACCGGTATGATTGTTGCTTACAAAAAAGATAGAAGAACCGTAGGCATTAACTTCATTTTGTTCTAGTAAACTCCCTAAAATGGTTAGTGTCATCTCGTTTCCATCATTATAAATGGCACCACCACTTCCTCCTCCTGGTGTACCGCTTTGTGCAGGGTTACCTCCATTCCCAATAGCTTTATTATGCGAAAACAAACTATTAATAATGGTCCATGAAGTCCCAATACTACTAATGGCTCCACCATTGGAACCGCTATTTCCATAAATACTACCGCCACCAAAAGTGGTATTCACAACATAAATTGGTAAACTATTATATTGACTAAAAGCTCTAATGGCACCTCCGCCTACATCTGGTCCAGTACCAATGCATCTGTTGTTAAAGAAACGACAATTGACTACTTTTAATCGTCCACCTCTCGCCCAGATAGCAGCTCCACCACCAGAAGAACCTGTTTCCATATTGTGACCGTCTGCAAAAGTGATATTTTGAACGGTAACTCTTGGGTGATCTTGATTCTGACAATGGTCTGTTGTCCAAACTAAATCAGGATCGCAGGTATTCATATATACAATGCGAGTGGTACCACCACCACTCAAAGTAACTAATCCACCACCATCAATAACCACATCTGGATTAGCATTGTTAAAAATACGTGCAGGTTTGTCCATAACTATAGTAACCGGATTTGGTCCACAATTAAAAGTAATTTTACCACCTTGTGCAACTGCTGCAACCACTGCGTCACACGTGCAACTTTCGGGTGTTCCATTGCCAATTACCACATCAGGATTGCTTACATTTTCTGGTCCTGCACCAACAGGAATGGGAGCATTACCATTAGGATTACCAGCTGGTGGACCATCTTGAGGGTTTTCTAAAGGATTATGTACCGTTAAGATTTGTTCTTCGGTTGCACTCTCATTGGAACAACTGATTAAAAGGAATGTTGCAAAACAATAACCTATTGCTTTGAAATAGTTTAGGGCTAGTTTTTTCATAGTTGTTGTTTGAATAGGTATAACGTAAAAAGAAATAAATAATTGTTTGATTTCTAAGTTATTGTTTAAGAAATATTTGACTTTTTTAGATTAGTGTTTATGCGAAAACGTTTGAAGTATTTTATTTTTTAAATTATCAATAATAATGCGTCAAATAATTGTATTTCAGTTGAAAATGTTTGGTTCTTCCGTTAAATAGTTGGAATTTTATAGTAGCTTTTTTATTTAGAAAAGCATTGGAACTATAAAATAAAAACGAAGAAAATGACAACAATTCCAGAAAAAATACAACTGCAACAACCTTGGTATCAAAAAGACTATTTGCTCGATGGCGAACTTAAAATTTGGGAAGGAGAATCAGCTGAGGTATATTCTTCCATTTCTACAACAGCCCATTATCAGCCTACTTTATTGGGGTCTGTACCAAATATGAATGAAGCAGCCGCTTTAGCAGCTTTAGAATCTTCACACAAAGCCTATAATAATGGTCAGGGTGATTGGCCAACCATGAAAGTACAAGACCGTATCAAATGCATGGAGCAATTTGTAAAACAAATGGAGCAAGTGCGTAGTGAAGTGGTCAAATTATTAATGTGGGAAATAGGCAAAACCTTACCTGATAGCGAAAAAGAGTTTGATCGAACCGTAGAATATATTTATGATACCATAAAAGATTACAAAGCCTTAAATCAGGAAGGCAATCGTTTTCAGAAAGTACAAGGCATTAATGCCATGATTAAAAGAAGTCCGCTTGGAGTGGTTTTGTGTTTAGGTCCGTATAATTATCCTTTGAACGAAACGTTTTCTTTATTGATTCCAGCTTTAATTATGGGAAACACCGTATTATTTAAACCTGCAAAGTATGGTGTTTTGTTGTTAGCTCCTTTGCTAAAAGCATTCCAAAGTTCGTTCCCAAAAGGGGTCATCAATATTTTATATGGAAGAGGTAGAGAAGTGGCTGCACCCATTATGAAATCAGGATTAGTTACGGTTTTATCTTTAATAGGAAATAGTAAATCTGCGATTGCTTTACAAGATTTACATCCGAATAAAAACAAATTGCGTTTAATTTTAGGTTTGGAAGCCAAAAACCCAGCTATCATTTTACCCGATGCGAATTTAGATTTGGCCGTTTCCGAATGTATTACAGGATCACTTTCGTTTAACGGACAACGTTGTACAGCTTTAAAAGTTATCTACGTACACGAATCGATTGCTGAAGAATTCAACAAACGTTTTGCAGCCAAAGTAGATGCACTAAAATTTGGTAACCCTTGGGAAGAAAATGTGTTTTTAACACCACTTCCAGAACCTGATAAGCCTGATTATATCCAAGGATTAATTGATGATGCTAAAGCACATGGTGCCAACATTATCAACGAAAGAGGAGGCAAACGCATGGAAAATTATATTTTTCCAGCGGTTTTGTTTCCTGTAAATAAAGCCATGCGTGTGTATCACGAAGAACAATTTGGACCAGTAGTACCTATTTTAACTTTTAAAGACATTCAAGAGCCTTTAGACGATATGGCAGCTTCCGATTACGGCCAACAAGTGAGTCTTTTTGGAAAAGATATCACCACAGTAGCACCGTTAATCGATGTTTTAGTTAATTTAGTGTGTAGGGTTAATTTAAATAGTTCGTGCCAAAGAGGTCCAGATGTTTTCCCGTTTACCGGAAGAAAAGATTCTGCTGTAGGAACGTTAAGTATTCATGATGCGTTGCGCTCGTTTTCGATACGAACTTTTGTTGCGTCAAAAGATAACGACTATAACAATGCTATTTTACAAGAATTATTAGACAGTAAAAAAAGTAATTTCATTAATACCGATTATATACTGTAATTTGGTATCTTGCTTACTTATATAAAAACTAGTTTAGAAATAAGCTAGTTTTTTTAATATAAATAATATGAAAAAAACACTAATCCTAACGTTACTAATTATTCTTTCTGCTTTTTCTTTTGGACAAACCAATGAAAGTCAAAATGAAAAACTGGCTTTAGCGTATATGCAAGCCTATGGAAAATGGGATTTTGACACCATGAAAACCTTTTATGCTGATGAGGTTCATTTTGAAGATCCTACAGCCAAAGCGGCTTTTCAACAAGATTTTGTTTTTGATGGAAAAGAAAAGGTGTATCAATTCTTCAAAACGGTTTTTAAAGACAAATTTAAAAATGACAAACCTCCTTATGTCAATTTTGTCATCGAAAAAGTCTTTACATCAGGTAATCATACGATTATTAATGCCACTTTTGAATGTGTTTTGCCTAATGCTTGGTTTCAGGAAAAAACAAACGAAACCATTCTTATTGCCATTCCTTTTGTAACCATTCTCACTATCGAAAATAGTCGCATTACCAAGCATATCGATTATGGGAATTATACCAAGTATTTCGAACAAATTAAAGCGCAGGTGAAGAAGTAAAGTAGATTTATATTGAGGGTTTTATGAATTCTCGATACATTTTTGTTTCGTTTCTCTGCACAAAAACACTTGAACTGACGGTGTAATAATTTAATTGAGTTCTCTTTTTTTATGAGTTCTCGATACATTTTTGCTTCGTTTCTCTACACAAAACCACTCGAACTGACGGCGTAATAATTTAATTGAGTTTTTGTTTTTTATGAGTTCTCGATACATTTTTGTTTCGTTTCTCTACACAAAAACACTCGAACTGACGAC
>NZ_PJQW01000030.1 GCF_004303025.1 Flavobacterium sp. J27
ACATCATCTTAGTATATCCTTATTGTACCGATTGCACTTCCTTTTCATCTAATGAACAACCCGATTTTTGGCAATGAAAAAAATACCTCTATTATTCTTGTTTTTATCTCAAATCATCTTCAGTCAAACTTTAGACTGGAACATGTATAAAGAAACTATTGCAATACAAGTTAATGCCAAAACGCTCATAACTGGTGAAAAATTATGGTACTCTATATATTGTTTGGGACAAAACAATCAAAAAAGCCAACTCAGTAATGTCGCTTATGTAACATGTATTGATCAGTCAGGAAAAGAAATTTTCTTAAACAAACATTATTTAGAAAATGGAACAAACACAGGATATTTTTTCATTCCTACTAACTTAAAAACAGGCACTTATCAACTTCTTGCATACACGCAATGGATGTTGAATGCATCACCTGTAAACTATACATCAAGCCAAATACTTATCATTAATCCATACAATGAAAATAAACAAGAAAAAGAACTATTTGACACTATAGTGCAAACCCCTATAAACAACATTGAAAACACTCCAAAAGAATATACTAAACGAAAATGGGTCACTATCTCAGATTTTGTAACTAATGAAACAGGGAATTTTACCATATCTGTTCGAAAAACCAATGCCATAAACGCTGCTTTTGAAGAAAAATTTGCAAAACCTAATGAAACAATAAATTTTGCTCAAACTAAAGAACAATTCCCCGAAACAAAAGGAGAACTTATTTCTGGAAGATTAAAACGTTTAGACAGTTTACTCCCTTTAAACAACATAAGCATTGCATTATTAGATAAAGGTAATAAAGACTATATTAATATTACTACTACAAACAAAAATGGCCATTTCTACTTCATTCTAGCAAAACCTCTACATAGTAAAAACATTTATTTTGAAATTATAAATGAGAATAACAATTATGTGATTGAAATAAATCCTAAGTTACAACCTCAAATTACGACTAAAAGAGAAAATCTCAAAATTCAATTGCTAACTAATTATTCAAAGGAAATTGAAAAAAGAGCCATCGCTGCTCAAATTGAAAATGCTTTTTATGAAATTAAAAAAGATAGCACTATTATTCCTGCATTAACTAATAGCATAAATCCAAATTATTTAGAAGTATTCCCAATAGAAAAGTATACTCGATTTAGTTCTCTCAAAGAATTTATTACAGAAGTCTTAAATCAGGTATATTTTACAGAAAAAAACAATCAATTTAAAATCCATTTTAGAAATTCTGGTGTTAATTTAGAACTTAATGAAAACCCACTAACCTTAGTAGATGGCACCATAATTATAAATCCTAATGACCTTTTAAAAATAGAATATAAAAAAATTAAAAGTATTGCCACAAATATTCAACCGTATTATCTTGGTAACAAACTATACAGTGGTATATTTATTATACATACTACTGAAGCTTCTTTTGACGACATAAGTAACAAGAAATGGCCTTCCGAGTACATTATTCCGCTTTACAAACAACAACAATATACTCCTGATTATCAAAAAAATACAGCTCTAGATAAAATTCCTGATTACAGAACTCAATTGCTTTGGCAAAAAACATCTTCCTTAAACCAACCTTTTTCTTTTTACACCTCTGATGTAGAAGGAATTTATGAAATTTCAATTTATGGTTATACCAATGAAGGTCTTTTTATCGCAAAAAGTAGTTACTTTAAGATTAATTAAAAATTGTAAATACTTCTCTAAATTGAGTGTTTTTTATTTATCTGATTTCTATCATATCTTAAAAATTTAACAACATGAAATTAAAACACTACATCGTATTAATTTTCATTGCAATTCTAAGTTGTACAGAACCTTACGAACTTCAAACTGAAAATTTTGAAGACCTATTAGTAGTGGAAGCTACTCTTACAAATGAATACAAA
>NZ_PJQW01000031.1 GCF_004303025.1 Flavobacterium sp. J27
CACTTACGCGATTTTCAAAATTAGTAATCCATCAGAAAGTTCACACGCACCATACTTTTTCTATTTTGCAACCTTTACCGAAAGAGTTTATAGGTCAGGCTATAGATAAGTCACAAGAATATGTAGGTCAATCCGTAAAGATAGAGATTAAGCCCAGTAGTTTATCTACTACTTCTCCATTAGTTTTTAATGGTATTATAACCGAAGCCCAGATGGTTCGTACCTCAGGAGCGGCTGGAGGGATTATTATCAATGGTTACAGTCCTACTATTGTTATGGAAGGGACACCGAAATCAAAATCCTACACAGAAGAGACAATATCAGATATTGTAAAGAATATTATTTCTGGGTATTCGCAAAAGGAGTTACAACCCAGTATCAAGGTTCAAAACAATGTGAGTATGCCTTATACGGTTCAGTATAAGGAGAGCGATTTTGGTTTTATCTGTCGATTAGCTCAAAAGAAAGGGCAGTGGTTTTATTATAATGGAGAGTCATTAGTTTTTGGTGCTCCACAATCTTCATCATTTAGATTAGAATACGGTAGGAATTTGCATACATTTAAGATAGAGATGCGAGCAAAGCCTTTAGGGTTAGAATATTTAGGATATGATTCTAGTACATCTGAGACACAAAAGGCAGCTACTTCAGAGGTGAATTATCAACCAGAAGGGTATAGTAAAGCGATGTTTGAGCGATCTAATAAATTGTTTCCAGAGGTTGCCACGATGCTTTATAGTCATGCTTTAGAAGAGGGTAGTTCACGAACTCATTTATTAGATAGAGTTACCACACAATTGCAGTCTAGGAGTTCCGATTTAGTTACAGCCCAAGGGGATACAGATGAAACGGGATTACGATTAGGCGATGTGGTTTCTATAGAAGAGCCTTCCTTTTCTATGACAGGTAATTTGTTAGATGGTCTGCAAGAACAGCAATTTGGGAAATATATTATTACCGATATTACTCATGTTTGTGAAGAATCGGGAACATATCATAATAGTTTTCAGGCAGTTCCAGAGCGAGTTATGGCGCCTCCATATGGGAACGTACATCAGCATCCAGTGGCAGATACTCAACCGGCTTTAGTTACTGATAATAACGATCCGTTAGGTTTAGGAAGAGTTCAGGTAAAGTTTGCTTGGCAAGAGGGTAACACACCATGGATACGCATGACAAATGGTCATTCAGGAGGAGGCAAAGGGATGTATTTTATACCAGAGATTGGAGAAGAGGTTTTGGTTGGTTTTGAGTCTGGTAATGCGGAGAAACCGTTTGTATTAGGAACGATGTATAATGGTAATGCAAGTTCGGGATATGCTACTTCAGGTAATGATCAAAAAGTAATTCAAACGCGAAGTGGTACAAAAATAATTTTAAATGACGATCAAGGCAGTGTTTTTATAGAAGATCCTAGTGGTAATACTTGGATGATGGATGGAAAAGGAAATATTAGTGTAAATGC
>NZ_PJQW01000032.1 GCF_004303025.1 Flavobacterium sp. J27
CCTACTGTAAAACTAGTTGGAGAGATATTGAAATAATCGGGGTTTTCTAATATTGGCGTAATTGTATGTGAACCTGCTTGCATAAAAAACTCATAATTACCTGATGAATTAGAAATAAAATTACCAATTGTAGAACCATTTGTTATTTGAAATTTTAAATTTAAATAATCTAAATCGTTCACATCACATCCATTATTGTTGTAATCAAGTTTGCTATTTCCATTTATTTCATAAAAGGTTCCACCTGGTTTAAATGTACAATAATCATTAGTATGACAATTTAACCCAGCTAAATCAATTTTTTGTTGAACAAATGCAGCATCCTCATAATCACAACAAATAAAACGCAAGTTTGGACAAACATTAATATTTAATGATGAAAACGCTCCAGGTCTTCCATTTTTAAGACTTAATTTCTTCAAATATTGATTTGCAGCACAATCAATATTTAATACATTATAGTTGTTTTCTAAGTTAATTTCTTGTAATTGAGTATTTCTTACATAAAAATGAACTAAATTTGGATTCTGAGACAAATCTAAATTTGTAATACTAGAATAATTTATTGTTAAACCTTCTAATAAGGTATTATTACTTAAGTCTATATAATCTAATCCCCTAAATCTCAAAACTTTTAATAATAAATTATTTGTTAAATTTAAACTAGAAATACTATTACCAGAGCAATCTAAATGTTCTAAATTATCTAAATTAAACACATCTAAGCTGTGTAAATTATTATTCAAACAATCTATAAATATTAGCGAATTGTTATTACTAAAATTTAAGGAACTAATTTGATTAATGTGACAATTTAAATGCATTAAATTTGGCTGATTTGAAGTATCTAATTGTGTTAAGCTATTAATATTACAAAGAAGAATTTTCAAATTAGGATTAGAAGATAAATTTAAACTTGTTAGTCCATTATTGGTACATTTTAAAAATTCTAAATTAACAAAAGCCTCAATACCTATTAAACTTAAAATAGAACTATTTTCTACATTTAAAAATTTAATTAAACTAGCTTCACTGTATTGAATTTCACCATCTCCATTGAGATCAATTACATTATAAGAAGTTACAGTTCCATTAGAACTTGGTGATTGAGTAGATGAAATATTCCCCGGATTTGAACTTAATAACTTAGCTTTAAAATTAGCATCTGGTATATTTACAATCTGTCCTTGTATATTCAATCCAAATAAAACAATAAATAAAAAGTAGATTTTCTTCATAAATAATTTTTTAGGATAGCAAAAGTAGCTTAAAAAAATAAGGTTACCATAACTTAAATTATAAAATAACAATTCCATAAGATTATAATTTCAAATCATGTCATTC
>NZ_PJQW01000033.1 GCF_004303025.1 Flavobacterium sp. J27
TGAGTCGTCCTAAAATAGATTGACAAGTTTTACAATAAATTAATTAAAACCAGTGAAGCTAGCTTCACTGGTTTTTTCGTATACAAAGTTAGGTGTTTCCATGTTTAAACTCAAATGAGGTCTTCTAGAATTATAGCATTCTACAGATTCTCTAATTAACTGATTAAGTTGACTCCCTGATTTGCATTTATAAAAGAGGAATTCCTGTTTTAAAATTCCATTTATTCTTTCTGCTAACGCATTTTGATAACAATCATAACCATCAGTCATTGAAGTAATAATATTATTTTTATTTAATTCATTTTGATAAATCTGAGAACAATACTGTAAACCTCTGTCTGAATGATGTATCAGTTTAAGGTTGTTTTTTCTGTTTTTTATGGCCATTTTCAAAGCCTTAAGCACATTCTCTACACACATATCATCACTTAAATGATAGCCAACTATTTTTCGGCTATAAACATCTGTAACCAGCGACAGATAATGAGTTCTTTCTTTCGATTTTAGATAAGTTATATCGCTAACAAAGACTTGTTCTGCTCTAGAGATATTTATATCCTTTAATAAATTAGGATATTTACGTAACCAGTGTTTAGAGAAAGTTGTTTTAGTATAGTTTTTCATCGGTTTAACTAGCATTTGTTCTCTTTTTAAATAAGCAAAAAAAGCATCTCTTCCGATTTTAATTCCATTCTCATTAAAGGATTGTTCTAGTAAAAAATAAAGTTTTCTTGTACCTAATCGAGGCATTATTCTTCTTTGTCTTTCAACCAATTGTTTTACTTTTAATAATTCTTCCTCTCGTGCTAAATAACGTGCTTCCTGTTGATAAATGGCTTGTCGGCTTATCCCAAACAATCTGCAAGCTCTAGACATACTTATGCCTTGTTCTTGTTGGATGCGTCGGATGGTTTGGGAGAAAACTTTTTTCTAATCTGGGTTCCATATTGACTGTCAGAAATGTCAATCATAGTATTAAGAATGGTATTCTTTAGCTTCTCATCAGCTAATTCTTTCTCTAATCTCTTAATAATTTGGGCGGGAGTTTCTTTCGATTTTGACATAAACAAAATATTGGCTTTACTCCAATCTAAAGTACCAAATTTTCTTAACCAAACCAAAACTGTACTTCTTCCTTGAATCCCATACTTCTTTTGAGCTTGCTTATAGGTAAATTCGCCTTTTTCTACTTGAGAAACAACCGCTAATTTAAAGCCTAAATTATAATCGCGTTGGGTGCGCTTTTCTTCTTTGTTTGCTAGTCTATTCATAATAAGTCGATTTTGTGTCAACTTATTTCAGGACGGGACA
>NZ_PJQW01000034.1 GCF_004303025.1 Flavobacterium sp. J27
AGGTTCACATACAATTACGCCAATATTAGAAAACCCCGATTATTTCAATATCTCTCCAACTAGTTTTACAGTAGGTTTTCCAACGCAAACCAGTCCGTTTACTCAAGATTTTTGTGTTACTGCAAATGGTCTTCACTCAGATGTTGAAGTTGTGATTTTACCAATTTTACCTGCAAGACCAGGTTTTGATGCGCTATATAAAATTGTTTTTAAGAACAAAGGAAGCAAAATAGAGAATGGAACAATCAATTTTACTTTTGATGATGCCGTTTTAGATTATGTTTTGTCAAATCCAGTTTATAATACTCAAAGTACCAATACATTTACTTGGAATTATAGTAATTTACTTCCTTTTGAAACAAGAGAAATTGAAATTGTTTTGAATGTGAATTCTCCTTTTGAAAATCCTGCGATAAATAATGGAGATCAATTAAACTTTTTAGCTCAAATAACACCTCTATTGAATGACGAAGTCGTTTATGATAATACATTTACTTTAAAGCAAATAGTTGTAGGTTCTTATGATCCAAATGATAAAACCTGTTTAGAAGGAGAAATTGTAGGTCCAGATAAGATAGGTGAATATGTACATTATCTAATTCGTTTTGAAAATACGGGTACTTATCCAGCAGAAAATATTGTAGTAAAAGACATGATAGATCTTACTAAATTTGATATTACCACTTTAGTTCCTTTAAAAGGAAGTCATGAGTTTTATACTAGAATTAACAATAATAAAGTGGAATTTATTTTTGAAAATATCAATTTAGATTTTGATGACACAACAAATGACGGTTATGTAGCTTTTAAAATTAAAACAAAAACAAGTTTAGCATTAGGAGATACATTTACAAATAATGCAAGTATTTATTTTGATTATAATTTTCCAATTACAACGAATACTTATGCAACAACAATTGAAGCTTTAAAAACATCAGATTTTGATTTTGGAAGTCAGTTTGCATTATATCCAAATCCTGTGAAAGAAACCTTATATTTTAAAGCTAAAGAAGCTACACGTATATCTTCAGTTGAAATTTATAATTTATTAGGACAAATAGTACTAACAGTTCCGAATACAACCACATCCGTTGATGTTTCGGAATTAACAAAAGGCAATTATTTTGTAAAATTAAATACCGAAAAGGGTAGTACAGTTACTAAATTTATAAAAGAATAA
>NZ_PJQW01000035.1 GCF_004303025.1 Flavobacterium sp. J27
GAAAATTTCAATTTCGATACCAATACAGCAACAGCCACTTCATCATGGTGTTATAACGATGAATCAACTAATTGCGATACCTATGGAAAGTTATACACTTGGGATGCAGCTTCACAACTGGCACCAGAAGGTTGGAAGTTACCAACTCAAGGCGATTGGCAGGTTTTATTTAATGAAGTAGGTATTAATGTGGCACATACAGAATTAATGAATGGTGATTTTCAAGCTTTACTTGCAGGTCATAGAAGAGATGACGAGAGTTTTGGCAACTTTGGACATAGAGGGTATTATTGGTCTTCAACTGTAGGCAATGAGACTAATGAATACTACTTATATGCAATAGGTAATAGTAATTTTTCTGAGGGTACTGCAAATAACAATTTTGCATTAAGTGTAAGACTCATCAAAATCCTGAATAATTAATCAACACAATCTATCAAATTTAATTAAATATAAACTTCACAAATCTAAAAATGAAAAATCTTATTAAATCAATAACATTAGTGCTTACAATATGTCTAACAACATCTTGTTCCAATGATGACAATACAAATAATTCGTGTGAAAATAGCACATTAACAGTAACAGCAATTGCAGAAGAATACACTGTAAGAGCAACGGCTACAGGAGGCGTAGCTCCTTATGAGTACTCCATAGATGGAACAACATTTCAAACATCCAATACCTTTTCCGATATTGAACCCGGAGATTATACACTAACCGTTAGAGATGCCAACACCTGTACATCTACAACAAGTGTAACAGAAGCCGATTTAAGCTCGCTGTTAGATGAACGGGATGGACAACGTTACAAGATTGTAAAAATTGGTGATC
>NZ_PJQW01000036.1 GCF_004303025.1 Flavobacterium sp. J27
AAATTAGAGATTTTCAATCGTTATGGTAAAGAGGTTTATAGTAAATCGGGATATGAAGATGAGTGGTATGGACAGACAGATAATGGCGATGAGCTTCCAGATGGTACTTACTATTATGTGATAGAGTTTACAGATATGGATTCTAGAACGGGTTGGATTTATATAAACAGACAACAGTAAAACTAAATACACTGCCTTCATTTTCTTATGAAGGCAGTTATAAAACTCAAAAAATAAAATGAAGAAACTATATTTAGTAGCTTTAGGCATATTGTCAATATGTATTGATGCAAATGCACAACAAGACCCACATTATACGCAATACATGTATAATATGAATGTCATCAACCCGGCCTATGCGGGTAGTAAAGAGAATCTAGCGATTGGTTTGTTATATAGAAAGCAATGGATTGAGATAGAAGATGCGCCTACCACAGGAACCTTATCTGGTCATATGCCAGTAGGTAAAAACGTAGGATTAGGATTATCGTTCATTACAGATAAGATTGGTCCTGTAGAAGAAAATAATTTATATGGTGATTTTTCGTATACGTTAAATTTAGGAGAAGAGCACCGTTTAGCCTTTGGTATTAAAACAGGATTAACATTTCATAAAGTAGGTTTATTTAGCGATATTGGAAATGGGTTTGTACCACAACCTGGTGACCCTGCTTTTTCACAAGATATCAGTAATACGTATTTTAATATTGGTTCCGGACTTTTTTATTACACCAACAAGTAT
>NZ_PJQW01000037.1 GCF_004303025.1 Flavobacterium sp. J27
TATGTTTCAGATCAGGAATTTCAAATTGAGCCAAACATATCGTATACTTTAAAAATTGAAACAAATAATGGCAAAAATTATATTTCAACTAATGAAACCTTGCCAGCTACTTGCCAAATTAGTGATGTAATCGCTACTCAAGAAACTAAAGAAGATAAAACTGGAGTGGCTATCAATGTGAATTCAACTGATCCTAATAACGCTTCAAAATTTTATCGTTATGAATTTATTGAAACCTATATTGTAATTCCTCCTTATTGGAGTCCGAATAAGCTTATTGTAGACTCCAATAATGAACTTGTATTAGTCCCTCGCACCGAAGAAACCAAAATTTGCTACAGTAACAGCTATTCTAATAGTATTAATGTAACTACTACAGAAGATCAAACCGAAGATGTTGTCTCTAATTTTAATATTAATTTTATTCCCAAAGAAGATCCAAAAATTGCACACAGATATAGTGTTTTAGTACGACAATATGTTCAAAATCCGGGAGCATATAATTTTTACAAAACCCTAAAATCACTCGCAGCTTCTGGAAGCTTGTTATCTCAGGTTCAACCTGGACTTATCAAGGGAAACATTAAAAACACAGAAAACCCAAAAGAAAAAATAGTAGGCTATTTTGATGTCACCACAGTTTCAGAAAAAAGA
>NZ_PJQW01000038.1 GCF_004303025.1 Flavobacterium sp. J27
CCTTGTGGTAGGCTGCTTACTTCAAAAGGAATCGTTCGGTCGCCTGTTAGGGTTTGTGTTTGCAGGCTTCTTCCGTTTAAATCGTATACCGTAGCTGTTCCTTCTTGGTACTCAAAGTTCACAATAATATTGGTAAAACTAATTGCAGGATTTGGCATGGCTTCCACTTTGATTTTTAATTCTTCTTCTTTTTCTTTATCGCGCAGTTTTACTACCCAAAAATCACTGCCTCCTTTAGCTGATTTTTTATCTCTGGATGCGCTTCCTTTCGAAGTTCCTGCTAAAAGATAACCACCATCTCTGGTTTCTAAGAGTTTCTTCAATACTTCATCTCCTTTACTGCCTACCGTTTGACTCCAAATCTCCTCTCCTTTGGCATTGATTTTTAAAGCAATATAATCGTTAATCCCTTCTTTGTCTCCGCTTTTCAGTTTCCCTCCATTGGAGGGATTGAGGGAGGCTTCACTTTGCGCATAACCACCAATTAAATAGCTGCCATCTTTGTTTTCTACAATAGACGTTAGCACATCAATCTTTCCATAGTTATAGGTTTGTTGCCAATCGATACTTCCTATTTTGTCTAGTTTTACCACCCAAAAATCAGTTCCATTTTGATTGGTTTT
>NZ_PJQW01000039.1 GCF_004303025.1 Flavobacterium sp. J27
CGTCGCCTTTCTTTTGAAAACCCTTATCTATTTTGATAAGGGTTTTTTGTTTTAAAAATAACTGAAATATAATTAGATCATAATAATGCTTATTTTTTAATAATTATTTGTTGTTATTAAAATACTGACATTGTTTGTTTATAGGGCAAATTGGGCAATTGGGTTTCTTAGGTTTGCAAATTTCTCTTCCTAAAAAAGAGAAAGCCATACCAATATCATTCCACATCGAATAAGGAAGTTTTTCCATAAGTATTTTTTCAATTTTATTGGCGTCTTTATATTCTGGAGTTAATCCAAATCGAGGTACTACTCGTAAAACATGTAAATCAACTAGAATGCCTTCTGGTTTTTGATGTGTTTCTCTCAAGATGACATTAGCTGATTTACGACCAATACCTTTTAATTTTATGAGTTGGTCTAACTTTTTAGGAATAGTTTTATCTTTTAATAAAGAAGCGGTATCTAAAATCCAATTGATTTTATTAGCATAGTTCCTTACACTTGAAAAATAAACTATGAGATTGTTAGAATTGGAATTTGAAAGACTTTTGAAATCGGGATATTCATCAAAGAAAGGTTTGGAAATTATATTAATA
>NZ_PJQW01000004.1:0-7172 GCF_004303025.1 Flavobacterium sp. J27
TTATTGGTTTACTGTAGAATATCAAGAAAACCAACAAAACAAAGTATTTAAAGCACATTTTTCATTAAAAAGATAGCTTAATGAAATATTCAAATAAAAAAAGAGCCTCATTTTTTGAGGCTCTTTTTTTATTTGAATTGTAACTGATTAGTTTTTATAAACGGACAAGGCTTCTTTTAGTATTTGAACTGATTTAATTAAATCTTCTTTTTTCAAAACATAAGCGATTCGTACTTCATCTAAACCAACATTTGGAGAAGAATAAAAGCCTGCAGCAGGTGCAACCATAACAGTTTCTCCATTTAAATCATATTTTTCAAGTAGCCATTGTGCAAAAATATTTGCATCATCAATTGGTAGTTTCGCAATGCAATAAAAAGCTCCTTTTGGATTAGCCACAGTTACACCGTCAATTTTGTTTAACTCACTTACTAAAATATCTCTTCTTTCTTTGTATTCTGTAATGACTTCGTCAAAGTAGCTTTGAGGTGTTTCTAATGCAGCTTCACTTGCAATCTGAGCATAAGTTGGAGGACTTAATCTTGCTTGAGCAAATTTCATAGCAGTTGCCATTACTTCTTTGTTTTTAGAAACAACACAGCCTATTCTTGCTCCACACATGCTAAAACGTTTAGATACAGAATCAATCATTATAGCATGATTTTCTAATCCAGTAATATTCATTATAGAATGGTGTTTGTATCCATCGTAAGTAAATTCTCTGTATACTTCATCAGCAATTAAAAATAAATCATGTTTTTTTACCATTGCAGCTAATTGGTTAATTTCATCTTCAGAATATAGATAACCAGTAGGATTTCCAGGATTACAAATTAAAATAGCTTTAGTGTTTGGTGTAATCAATTTTTCAAAATCTTCAATTGGAGGTAATGCAAAACCACTTTCGATACTTGAAATTACAGGAACAACTTTTACTCCAGATGCCACTGCAAAACCATTATAATTAGCATAAAAAGGTTCTGGAATAATAACTTCATCATTAGTATCCATAGTACTACCAAGTGCAAAAAGCAATGCTTCTGAACCTCCAGTGGTAATAATAATGTCTTCTTTTTCAATAGGTAACTTTTGATTTTTGTAATACGTAGAAAGTTTTTCTCTATAACTATCAAAACCTGCAGAATGACTATACTCTAATACTTCTATGTTCGCGTTTTTAACTGCATTTAAAGCTACTTCAGGAGTTTTAATATCGGGTTGACCTATATTTAAATGATACACTTTGTGTCCTTTTTTCTTTGCTATTTCAGCATAAGGAACTAATTTTCGAATAGGTGATTCTGGCATTAATGCCCCTTTTTGAGATATTTTTGGCATGATTTTTAAAATTTGTATGCAAAATTGCAATTTTTTTATCGAATTATGATAATTTTTACTTTTTAAAAGTGTTAAAAATTATAAATATGTAAATTAAATTTCTATATTTATATAAATGCTATTCTATGATAAAAAAAATACTTGGCTTATTATTATTCCTATCTATGGTGTTTGCCTCCTATTCTCAAGATAAATGGAAATCTTCAAAAAATAAAATTGTTATTCCTTTTGAACTCACTCACAACCTTATAATCATAACTGTAAATATTAATGATGTAGCGTTGAATATGCTTTTAGATACAGGTTCTGAAAAGAATTTACTGTTTAGTTTTCCTGAGAATGATAGTATTATGTTATACAATACTAAGAAAGTAAAAATTAATGGTATTGGAGGAGGAGAATCTATAGAAGCTATTGTATCTGCAAATAATAAATTAGAAGTGAAAGACTATGTAGATAGTAATTTTGAATTATTATTAGTAACTGAGCATGACATAAATTTAGTTAATAAATTAGGTGTTCCAATAAACGGAATTATAGGGGCAACTTTTTTTAAAGATTTTCTGGTAGAAATTAATTATCAAAATAAAAAAGTTATTCTTTACAAAGATTTAAAAAATAAAGAAAAAAAATTAGGAAAATACATCCAAGAAGAGATTGATTTAATAGGCGATAAACCTTATATAGATATCGTATCTGAAATAAATAAAAAAAATGTAAACCTAAAATTGTTAATAGATACAGGTTTAGGTGATGGTTTATGGTTATTTGAAAATGATACGATACAATGTAATGATAAATTTTTTAATGGGGTTTTAGGAAGAGGATTAGGTGGAGAAATAAAAGGGAAAAAATCTAGAGTAGCTAAATTAAAAATCGCTAATTTAGAATTAAAAGAAGCATTAGTGTCTTACCCAGATAGTATTTCTTTTAACAAGACTAATTTAGTTACAAATAGAAATGGTTCTTTGGGAGGAGGGATTTTAAAGCGATTCAATTGGTTTTTAGATTATAAAAACAATTTAGTCTATTTTAAGAAAAATCATAATTTTTCTGATCCATTCAATTATAATATGTCTGGAATTGAAATTCAGCATATCGGATTAACTTGGATTAAAGAGTATATCGATTTAAATAAAGCATCTCATGCAAACGAACTTGTATTTGTAGAAGGAGTAGAGTATAATTATAAATTTAAATTAAAACCTGTTTTTGAAATTTACGATGTTAGAGAAAAATCTCCTGCAGATATAGCAGGTTTAAAAGTAGGAGATATTATTTATTCAATCAATGGACGAAAAGCATTTGATTATACCATTCAAAAAATGAGCGATTTATTTCAATCTGAAGAAGGGAAACTTATAAAAATGGAAATAGAAAGAAAAGGAGTTAGGATGCAATTTAAATTTATCTTACAAAAGATATTATAAAAAAAGTCTCAATTTAAAATTGAGACTTTCTGTTTATTTGACAATTACGGTTCCTTTTATCCTCAGAGGAACAACTCCGTTTAATTTATTTACAGCATTACTTTCAACGGTTATGGTTTTACTAATAGGGCCTGGATTCATATTGTATTTTACAATAATTTTATCTGATTTTCCAGGCATAATTGGTTCAGATGGTTTCGTAGGTACAGTACATCCACAACTCGATTTTACATCTGTAATAATTAAAGGAGCATTACCAGTGTTTGTAAATTCAAAAACACGTATTCCATCATCCACACCTTTTACTACTTCACCATAATTAATGGTTTCTTGTTTAAATTCAATTTTAGGACCATCTTGACCATAAGTGAAGAAACTTACTAGTAAAAACGTTAAAAATCCAAATAATTTTTTCATCATATTAAATATTAATGATTTATGTAAAAATAATTCTTTTCTTGCAAAGAACAAATAAAAATACCTTTTTTTATTTTGGCTGATATCGTTACTTTTGCAAACAGTTATTTACAAAAACAATACCAAACTATTAAAAGTTAAATTATTTAAAGCGAATGGGTTGGTCCTTTTTTGTAATCCATATTCCTGCTATTCGCGCTACAAGGTAGCTAGCTTCTATCAGGGCTATTAATTAAATAACATTTTATTTTTGGTAACAAAAAAAATATAAACGCAATAAATAAATATAATAATGGCAATTCCAGCACAGTTTAATCCTAAGGACGTAGAAAAAAAGTGGTATGATTACTGGATGAAAAATAATTATTTTCATTCCACACCAGATCATAGAAAACCTTACACAATTGTAATTCCACCGCCAAACGTCACAGGAGTTTTACACATGGGACACATGCTAAATAATACCATTCAAGACGTGTTAATTCGTCGTGCCCGTTTAAAAGGATTCAATGCTTGTTGGGTACCTGGTACAGATCATGCTTCTATTGCTACCGAAGCCAAAGTAGTGGCTAAATTAAAATCGGAAGGAATTAATAAATTCGATTTAACTCGTGAGGAGTTCTTACAACACGCTTATGATTGGACCGATAAATATGGAGGTACAATCTTAGAACAATTAAAACAATTAGGATGTTCTTGCGATTGGGACAGAACGAAATTTACTATGGATGCCGATATGAGTGCTTCTGTTATAAAATCTTTTGTAGATTTATATAATAAAGGTATGATTTATAGAGGATATCGAATGGTTAATTGGGATCCAGAAGCTAAAACAACGTTGTCTGATGAAGAAGTAATTTACGAAGAAAGACAAGGGAAGTTATATCATTTGCGTTACCCAATTGAAGGTAGCAACGAATATGTAACCATTGCAACAACACGCCCTGAAACTATTTTAGGTGATACAGCAATTTGCATTCATCCAGAAGACGAACGCTATTTCCATTTAAAAGGAAAGAAAGCAATTGTTCCTATTTGCAACCGAGTAATTCCTATTATTTTTGATGAATATGTAGATATGGAATTCGGTACAGGATGTTTAAAAGTAACTCCTGCGCACGATGTAAATGATAAAACCCTTGGTGAAAAACATGGTTTAGAAATCATCGATATTTTTAATGAAGATGCAACCCTAAATTCGTTTGGTTTACACTATGAAGGTAAAGATCGCTTTGTGGTTCGTACCGAAATTGAAAAAGAATTAGAAACTATTGGTGCTTTAGTAAAAGTAGAAAATCACATTAATAATGTAGGCACATCAGAGAGAACCAAAGCGGTAATAGAACCAAGATTGTCAGACCAATGGTTCTTAAAAATGGAAGAATTGGTTAAACCAGCTATCAAAGCCGTTTTAGAATCTGACGAAATTAAATTGCATCCATCTCGATTTAATAATACTTATGCGCATTGGTTAAATAACATTCGCGATTGGAATATTTCACGACAATTATGGTGGGGACAACAAATTCCTGCTTATTATTATGGCGATGGAAAAGAAGATTTTGTGGTTGCAGAAAATAGCGATGAAGCTTTGCAATTGGCACAAAAGAAAACAGGAAATACTGCATTAACAAAATCAGATTTAAGACAAGATCCTGATGCATTGGATACTTGGTTTTCATCTTGGTTATGGCCCATTTCTGTTTTTGGAGGAATGTTAGATCCAGAAAATGAAGAATTTAAATATTACTATCCTACAAATGATTTAGTTACAGGTCCAGATATTTTATTCTTCTGGGTTGCTCGTATGATTATTGCAGGTTATGAATATACTGGTAAAAAACCATTTTCTAATGTCTATTTAACAGGTTTAGTTCGTGATAATCAAGGACGTAAAATGTCTAAATCATTAGGGAATTCACCTGAACCACTAGGATTAATTGAAAAATTCGGAGCTGATGGTGTTCGTGTTGGGTTATTATTGAGTGCTTCTGCTGGAAATGATATTTTGTTTGATGAAGAATTATGCAATCAAGGTAAAAGTTTTTCTAATAAAATTTGGAATGCTTTACGTTTGATTAAAGGTTGGGAAGTAGCCAATATTGCACAGCCAGAAGCTTCTAAAGTGGCAGTAGAATGGTACGAAGCAAAGTTGCAAAAAACGTTACTGGAAATTGAAGATAACTTCGATAAATACCGTATTTCAGATGCTTTAATGGCGATTTATAAATTGGTTTGGGATGATTTCTGTAATTGGTTTTTGGAAGTTATTAAACCTAGTTATGAACAACCTATAGACAGAAAAACGTTTGATAAGTCTATAGAAATGTTAGAAGCGAATTTGAAGTTATTACATCCATTTATGCCTTTTTTAACGGAAGAAATTTGGCAGTATATCGCAGAAAGAACACCTGAAGAAGCTTTAATTATTGCTTCTTGGCCAGAAATTAAACCGTTTAACGAAAAATTAATTGCTGATTTTGATTTTGCTACAGAAGTAATTTCGGGAATTAGAACAATTAGAAAAGACAAAAACATTTCTTTCAAAGAAACTATTGAATTGAAAGTAGTAAATAATGAAAAAGCTTCAACGCATTTCGATTCAGTGATTATGAAATTAGGTAACTTAGTGGATTTAGTTTATGTTGCTGAAAAAGTAAACGGAGCTCTATCGTATCGTGTAAAATCTAATGAATATTTCATTCCAGTTGGAGGGAATATAGATATTGCTGCCGAGATTTTGAAGATAGAAGAAGAATTAAAATATACACAAGGATTTTTACGTTCGGTTCAAGGAAAGTTATCAAATGATAAATTTGTGAATGGAGCTCCTGAACAAGTTATTGCCAATGAAAGAAAAAAAGAAGCAGATGCTTTAGCTAAAATAACCACTTTAGAAGAGAGCTTAGCGAACCTAAAATAATAGTGTATAGTGTAAATATAGTTTAAAAAACCTTGCGAAAGCAAGGTTTTTTGCTTTTCACCGATGATTTGTGTTTTTTGTCGATATTTTTATTTGTTAAACAAATGATAACAATAATTTAATTATATTAGCAATAACTTAACGAAATTATTAATATCTTATGAAAAAAATTACTCTTTGGCTATTTTTATTGCTATTTTCTACGATTGGCTTTGCCCAAATTCCAATCGGAAATGGTAATGATGAAGCGCAACAGTTACCCTTTGATCCTTTTTATGGGTATACTTATTCGCAAAGTATTTACACTTCTGCCGAAATAAATGCTTCGGGAAATATTACTGGTCTTAGATGGTATTTTAGTGGTACCTCTTTATTGCCTAGTAATCAGAATTTAACGATTTATTTAGGTCATACTACTAAAACAGCTTTTGCTAATACTACAGATTGGGAAGCCTTTGGTTCTTTAACTGCAGTATATACAGGTGGTATACCAGTTACTGGTCCAGGTTGGGTAAATATTACTTTTACAACTCCTTTTGCATATAATGGTACAGATAATTTAATTGTAGCTGTTGATGAAAATATGGCTGGTTATGATCAAAGTGGAGACGATTTTTATAATACTTCTTCTACAGCTGGTAGAAGTATTTGGTATAGAAGTGATAGTACTAACCCAGATCCAGCTACACCACCCACTGGTACTTTAGCTTCTTATTTTCCAAATGTGATCTTTAACGGGATTGCTCAAGCTTGTCCTCAACCAATAGATTTAACCGCTTCAAATATTACTTCGTCTACTGTTAATTTAGGCTGGACTGTAGGAGCGTCTACACAATGGGAATATGTGGTACAAGCTCAAGGAACAGGAATGCCAACTGGTTCTGGAGTACTAACAAGTAATAATCCTGTGTTTGTGTCTGCTTTAACAGCTGATACAAATTATGAGTTTTGGGTTAGAACATATTGTGGTGTGTCTGAGCAAAGCGTTTGGACAGGACCTTTTAACTTTAAAACTTTATGTACTACAAATGCAGCGCCTTGGAGTTATGATGTGGAAACAGCTG
>NZ_PJQW01000004.1:7182-339199 GCF_004303025.1 Flavobacterium sp. J27
AACAACAAGTGCAGTAATCGCTGATTGTTGGTCAACAATGCCAACAAATACAACTGGCTCTTTTAGATGGAATGTTGATGGGGCAGGAGGAACACCTTCTTCACCAACTACAGGTCCAACGGGAGCTAATAGTGGTGTAAAATACTTTTATGTAGAAGCTTCAAGTGGTAGTACAGGGTCGATTGCTCAACTTTATACACCAATGATTAATATCTCTGGGTTATCTGATCCTTCATTACAATTTTATTATCATATGTTTGGTGCTAATATTGGTGAATTACATGTTGATATTTTTGATGGGATATCTTGGGTTAATGATGTTGATGTTATTACTGGACAACAGCAAACTACTCAGGCTGCACCATGGATGCAAAGAGTTGTAAGTTTATCTGCTTTCAGTGGTGATATACAAGCTCGATTTAGAGCGGTACGTGGTAATGGAACCAATGGCGATATTTCTTTAGATGATATTTCTTTTGATGAAGCTCCCGCATGTTTGGCTCCTACAAATTTAATCGCTTACAATATTACTGATACATCTGTGGATATTGATTGGACAGGTAGTGGAGTTGTATTTGATTGGGAATATGTGGTGCAACCAGCAGGAACTGGTACCCCAACAGGTTCAGGAACTCCAGTAGACTATCAGCCAATAGAAGGAGAAATAACAGGATTAACACCTAACACGGCCTATGAAGTATATGTGAGAACTTATTGTAGTGCGTCTAGTCAAAGTACTTGGTTTGGTCCAGTGAATTTTACAACATTATGTTCTAGTGTAACTGAATTTACAGAAGATTTTGAGGCAACAACCGCTGCAATATTTCCAGCTTGTTGGGCTAAAGTAGGTTCTTCAGGTTCTGCTTATCCTCAAACTAGTACTGGAATAACAGGTAATAGAAATTTATATATGTACAGTAGTAGTTCTAGTTCAAGACCAGTGGTAAAAATGATACCTGTTAGTAATGCTGATGCTGGTACGCATAGAATGAATATGAAAGTGAGAGCTAATTTTACAGCTGGAGAAACATTAGAATTAGGATATTTAACTAATCCAGATGATGCAAATACATTTGTCTCAATATCTTCTATTGTAACAAATAGTACTTCTGTTCCTCAAAACTTTATTACAGTACCAACTGGAATGCCAAGTGGTTCAGTAGTGTTTGCTTTGAGAACAGGTACAATGTTATACAGTGTTTTAATAGATGACGTTAAATGGGAAGAGATTCCATCTACAGCTCCTTCATGTGCTTCAAATGTAGTAGGAACCCCTGATGCATCATGCGGAAATTTTGCAAACAACTTATCTTGGGATGCTGTTTCTGGAGCAGATGGATATAGAATTACATTAGGAACTACTCCAGGTGGAAATGATGTTCTAGATAATGTTGATTTAGGAAGCGCTTTAACGTATACTTTCACGGGAACAATTAACACTACTTATTACTTTACAATTACACCATATAATGCCATTGGAGATGCAACTGGATGTGTTGAAACTACATTTACAACAAATGCAAATGGTTGTTATTGTACTTCAGTTCCAACAAGTAATGATGATTTAGGTATAACTAATGTGGATGTAGTTAGCACAAGTTTCCCTACTCCAGATGTCACATACTATGATCATACTGCAACTTCGGTAGATATGTCTCAAGGAATTTCTAATAATGTACAAATTACTTTTGCAACAGGTTATACATATAATACATATATTTTAATAGATTTTAATGATGATTTTGATTTTGATGATGCTGGTGAAATAGTGTTTTCAGGAGAATCTTCTGCAACAAATCCGACAACTTATAATGCCTCTTTTGTAATGTCGGGTACAGCTCCTCTAGGTGCACATAGAATGAGAATTGTTACCGCTGATTTTATGCCAACTGTTAACCCATGTTATAGTGGTACTTATGGTGTTACTCTGGATTTTACAATAAATATTGTTGCTGCAAGTTGTACACCTCCAGCAGTTGGTGAAATAACAGCTGTTCACGATTGTGCAAATGGACAATTCAGTCTTGATGTTGAAGTTACTGATTTAGGAAGTGGTTCACCTTCAATTACAGATGGTGTGTCATCTTGGACAGTTACAGGAGTGGGAATTACACAAGTAGGTCCATTTGCTTATGGTTCTTCAGCTACTTTAACATTATTGCATGGTACAGATGCTATTTGTAATTTGTCTTTAGGGACTTTCACATATGCAGTTTGTCCTCCAGTAAATGATGATTTATGTAATGCAATTCCATTAACATTAGGAGCAGCTACAACTGGAACTGCTTATACATTGGAAGGTGCTACTGCGCAAACAAATGAGCCAGTAGGCTCTTGCTTTAACAATGGTATAGATGGTTCTGTTTGGTTTAGTTTTGTGGCTCCAGCAGGTGGTACAGTTGAAGTAACAACCGATTTTTCAGGTGGAACTTTATCAGATGGTGATACTGAAATTGCTGTTTATGATGGAAATGGAATCACGTGTTCAGATTTATCTACTTTACCAGCGGAAGTAGATTGTGATCAAGATGGTGGAACAACTGTAGATTACAGTTCATATTTATCTCTAACAGGTTTAACACCAGGTAACACATATTATGTTCAAGTAGATAGATGGGGTTCAGCAACTTCAGGTTCTTTTGGAATTCAAGTAAATGATTTATTAAGTACTTCTGCATTTGATTTAACTAATTTTGTGGCTTATCCAAATCCAGTAAAAGATATACTTAATTTAGAATATTCATCAAACATTAATTCTGTAGCAATTTATAATATGCTTGGTCAGGAAGTGTTGTCTAGAAAAGTGGAAGCGGCTTCTACATCAATTAACATGTCTCAATTAAATGCAGGTGCTTATGTAGTTAATATAACTATTGAAGGTACTGTACATGTGATTAAAGTAATTAAAGAATAGGATATTAATAATTAATTTTGAAAAGCTTCGAATTGTTTTAATTCGGAGCTTTTTATTTTATCTTCTTTCTTAAAAAAAAGTAAATTCATAGAATAATAGAAAAGATGTATCTTTGTATGAAAATAATGTTTTATGATAGGTACTCAATCTATGACAGCTTTAGAGTTATATTTTAAAAAGTTTAGAGATAATATTATTGGTGTAAATCAATCGTTTTTGTCACCCTATGGAGAACAAAAAATAGTTTATACCGATTGGACTGCAAGTGGACGTTTGTATCGCCCAATAGAAGAAAAATTGATGAACGATTTTGGACCTTTTGTAGCAAACACACATACAGAAACTACAATTTCAGGTACAGCAATGACTATGGCTTACCATAAAGCTAGAACAATTATTAAAAATCATGTAAATGCATCCCAAAACGATATACTAATTACCGATGGTACTGGAATGACAGGGGTTGTAAATAAACTTCAAAGAATACTAGGGTTAAGAATTTCTGAGAATTTAAAAGAATATACTAGTTTCCCTAAAGAATTAAAGCCTATCGTTTTTATTTCCCATATGGAACACCATTCTAATCAAACATCATGGTTGGAAACAATTGCAGATGTTATTGTAGTGCCAGCTGATGAAGAAGGATTATTTTGTTTAGACAACTTAAAAGTGTTATTAGAGCAATATAAAGAAAGGAGTTTTAAAATTGCTTCGATTACATCATGTTCAAATGTAACGGGTATAAAGACGCCTTATCATGCTGTAGCAAAGTTAATGCATCAAAATAATGGAGTTTGTTTTGTTGATTTTGCTTGTTCTGGCCCATATGTAGAAATCGATATGCATCCAGATAATGATAAAGAATCTTATTTAGATGCTATATTTTTTTCTCCACATAAATTTTTAGGAGGTCCAGGAACTTGTGGTGTAATGGTTTTTAATAAGAATTTATATAAAAACAATGTTCCAGATTGTCCTGGTGGAGGAACAGTGAGATGGACAAATCCATGGGGAGATCACCAATATATTGAAAATATAGAAGAAAGAGAAGATGGAGGAACTCCTGGTTTTTTACAAGTAATTAAAGCTGCATTGTCTATTCAATTAAAACAGGAAATGGGTATTACTAATATTTTAAATAGAGAACACGAATTAACAGAATATGTTTTTCAATCGCTGGGTAATATTAGTAATATTAATATTTTAGCGCCTCAACATAAAGAAAGGTTGGGTGTTATTTCATTTTATATTAATGATTTGCACTATAATTTAGGAGTGAAAATATTGAATGATAAATTTGGTATTCAAACAAGAGGAGGATGCAGTTGTGCAGGTACTTATGGACATTATTTATTGCATGTAGATCAAGAAACCTCAAATTCTATTGTTTGTCAAATATCTGCTGGAGATTTAGAAAAGAAACCAGGGTGGATAAGAATGTCTATTCATCCAACTACTACTACTGAAGAAATTGAATATGTATGCAAAAGCATTACTGCATTAGCGGAAAACCATTTAGAATGGAAAAATGATTATCTATACAATGCAAAAAGTAATGAATTTATTCATAAAAATGCCGTAAATATTGAAAAGGAAATGGTAACCAAATGGTTTAATTAATTTTGTTTTTTAGTTATAAAATAATAAAGCCGATTTTTATAAATCGGCTTTATTATTTTATGTTAATTTTTGACTATTTTAAAAGTTTGATTTTTCAACTTTAAAAAATATATTCCATTTTCAAAACTAGAAATGTCTATAGTATTAGCTTGAATACTAAATCCTGAAGATATTTTTTTACCACTTATATCATAAATATTAATTGCTTCTGATATAATATTTTTTGAAAAACGGATAATATCTTTTGTTGGATTTGGATAGACAGTCATATTATGATTTTCAAATGTAGGATTTGATAATGCGATATTTAATGTTTTTGAAAACATCCAATCGTATACTGAAGGATTATTATAAGTAGTACTCCAAGCGTTATGTCCATTTGCTTTATAAAGAGTAAAACAAAGTCTGTCAATGGGTTCTGCTACACCCGAATTTCCAGTCCAAGTTTGTGTATTGGTATCAAATTGCATTGTGAAATCGGTTGTAGCAGCTGTATTATTTGCTCCATATGGGTAAACATCCATAACCGTTTCAGAATTGTTAGCAATACGATTAGCATTGTTTATGGATTGTGTTTTTTGAACCGTTGTGTCACCAAAATTATGATGTATCCAAATATTGGTGTTCTGTAAGAATAGAGCAGGATTTGAAATACTGCCAGCACCGCAAATTGGTACAGCTGCAGCTATTTTATCATGATGGCTATTTAACGCCTGCCAAACGCCACCACCGCCAGCACTTAAGCCCGTAATGTATACTCTGTTAGTATCAATTGGATAATTGAGTAATAAATAATTATACAATGTTAAAAAATCAGCACCAGAGAACCAGCCGCTACCTTTTTGTGGTGAAATAACAATTGCTGGAAAATGCATTCCCTGTTGGATTTGTTTTGGAGTTCCATTTGCTAATACTTTGTAAAGTTCTGTTGTTCCATTTCCTTTTTCACCGATACCGTGATAAAAAATAAGTACAGGATAGGAAGTACCTGATGTAGGAGTAAAGTTTTGGGGTAAGTATTCATAATACCCAAAAGGAATTCCGTTTGAAGAGTTTAAATAAACAGCTGTTTGTTGCCCGGCAGAACCATAAGGAGCTTGCGAGTAGTTGTTGTTACTATGTAATAATAACAATAACAAGGCGAGTGTAGTTTTTAAAATGTTCATTTTGTTTGTTTTATAGTTGTTTGTTGAAAAATACTATAAATATAATTATAAAAATATTTGAGTTCATTGTTTTTTTAATATTCCTTGAATAATTTAATGTAAAAACTCATTTTAATTCTTATTTTTGCGGAGTTTTCAAAATGAAAAATATTATGGTAAAAGATTTATTTGAAAGAATTCAAAATAATAAAGGACCTTTAGGAAAATGGGCTTCTCAGGCTGAAGGATATTATGTTTTTCCTAAATTAGAAGGAGAGTTAGGACCGAGAATGAAATTTCATGGAAAAGAGATTTTAAATTGGAGTATAAACGATTATTTAGGTTTAGCAAATCATCCTGAAGTTAGAAAAACGGATGCTGAAGCAGCTTTACAATATGGAGCGGCTTATCCAATGGGAGCAAGGATGATGAGTGGTCATACTGATATTCATGAAGAATTAGAAAGAGAATTAGCAACTTTTGTTCAAAAAGAGGCAGCTTATTTATTAAACTTTGGATACCAAGGAATTATGTCTGCCATAGACGCTTTGGTAACAAAAAATGATATCATTGTATATGATGTTGATGCTCATGCTTGTATTATTGACGGAGTGCGTTTACATATGGGGAAGCGTTTTACGTATAAGCATAATGATTTAGAAAGCATGGAGAAAAACCTTCAGCGTGCTACTAAAATGGCTTTAGAAACAGGCGGAGGTATCTTATTTATAACTGAAGGAGTATTTGGAATGCGTGGACAACAAGGTAAATTAAAAGAAATTGTTGCTATGAAAGAAAAATATAATTTTAGATTATTAGTTGATGATGCACATGGTTTTGGAACATTAGGTAAAACTGGAGCTGGAGCTGGTGAGGAGCAAGGATGTCAAGATGGGATTGACGTTTATTTTTCTACTTTTGCAAAATCAATGGCTAGTATTGGCGCTTTCTTAGCAGGTGATAAAGATATTATCGATTATTTGAAATATAATTTACGTTCGCAAATGTTTGCCAAATCATTACCAATGATTCAAACTGTTGGTGCTTTAAAACGTTTGCAAATGTTAAAAACAATGCCAGAACTGAAAGATAAGTTATGGGAGAATGTAAATGCATTACAAAATGGATTAAAAGACAGAGGTTTTAATATAGGTGACACAAATACTTGTGTAACTCCTGTATATTTAGAAGGATCTATACCTGAAGCCATGATTATGGTTAATGATTTACGTGAAAACTATGGTATTTTCCTTTCAATTGTTGTATATCCAGTAATTCCTAAAGGGATTATTTTACTAAGAATGATACCTACTGCATCTCATACTATACAAGATATTGAAGAAACATTAGCGGCGTTTGAAGCAATCCGTGAAAAATTGAATAACGGAACTTATAAGAAAATAGCTGAAGCTAATGTTGTTGATATGGAAAAATAATTTTTAAAAGCTAATAAAATAAAAACCACTTGTTTACAAGTGGTTTTTTTATTTTTAAAAACTTAAATGTGTATTTCAGAAACTCATATTGTTATTTTTCAATAACTTGTTTACATTTGTAAGAAATGCTATAACTATGAAAAGAAAATTTGAAGAATATCGGCTAGAAATTTTACTAATTATTATTTATGGTTTTTTAGGTTTCTTGTTTTGGTATATGTATTCTTTATAGTTGTTAAAATAGAAACCTATTGTTTTTGTTTTTTAGACACATCTAAAGCAGTTATACTTTCTTCCTGTTGAGTTATAGTAGGGCTTACTATATTGCCGATAAAACTCGCGGTGTGATATCCTTTTTTATCTGTATAAACGATTTCTATAGAAAAAATACCCAATTCGGTAGGTTCTACAATTAAGAATTTTTCGTTGTTATTACCAATAATCTTTAATTCTCCTAAACCTTTTTTATTCTTACTATTAGTTAAGTTTGTATTAACATCCCATTTATAGCTTTCAGATTCTTGAAAGTTGCTTAATGTAAATGTGGTAGGTTGCCCTAAAATAACAGTAAAATAACCTGAAATGGTTCCGTTGTTAGATTGAGAAAATCCGAATAAGCAAAACATCATTGCAAAAACCAAAGTTAAAGTGAATCTTTTCATGTTTATGAGGCTTTATTTGTTCCATTTTGGTCTTGAACATTATTACGACCCTTATTTAAAAATGTAATAGAATGTTTACTTTTAAATAAATTATGTTTGTGTTTTTATAAAAGTAGTAATATATTTTTAAATTTTTAACAATTATTTTGTTAAAATACAGATTAAAGGTGTTTTTTTATCGACAAATGGTTGTTTATAACCTTGTTAGTGTTAGTGTTTTTGGGGCTTATGGAAAAATAATAAAAAAACGACTTCTATTAAAAATAGAAGTCGTTAACAAGAAAATTTATTTATAGTTGTTTTGTTATGTTTATTTTAATTTCTTTTTCTCTTTTACTAATGTGGTAACCTGAGTATGATTTGAAACAATTTCTGTAGGACTTACTACATTTCCCATAAAAGAAGCAGTGTGATATCCTTTTTCATCCATATACGATAAATGAATGGAGAAAGTACCTACTGCAGTGGGTTCGATAGTTAGTGTTTTGTTTGTATCTGATCCTACAATTTTTAATGTTCCAATAGTTTGGTTTTCTGTAGAAGTGCAATGATTATTGATGTCCCAATCATAACAGTTATCACATTGTGCATTAGGTGAAGCTGTAAAAGTTGTAGGTTGTCCTAAAATAACGGTAAAATAACCAGTAATCGTTCCATCATTACATTGAGAGAAACCTGCCAAGCAAAATCCAATTGCTAATAAAAATGATAAAGTAAAGTTTTTCATAGTTTTGGGTTATTTTTTGTTCCTTATGGTCTTGAACGTTTATGCGACCTTTAGCATCTTAAAAAAATCTATATTATTGGTCTTAATGATCTTATTATAAAATACTTATGTAAATATATAATTAGGAAATAAAAAAAGTTTACAAGTTATTTGCCGATTTTGTTAAACTTTCAATGTATGTTTGTTTATATCGACAAAAGGTTGTTTTTGTGTTAATACAATGTTAAAATTAACATAAAACAATATGTTAAAAGATTTTTATATGATTTTATAAAATAGTTTATAAAACTATATAAGACGGTTATTTTTATAGTTTGTATTATCTTTGTAACAAGATTTTTGTTATGAAAAAAGTGTATTTTGATAATGCTGCTACAACAGCTTTAAGAGAAGAAGTGATTCATGAAATGACATCCGTTTTGATTGAAAATTTTGGAAATCCTTCTTCTACACATAGTTTTGGTAGAAATGCTAAAAATATTTTAGAATCTTCTAGAAAAATAATTGCAAAACACTTGTATGCTTTGGCTTCAGAAATAATTTTTACTTCTAGTGCAACTGAAGCTACCAATTGGATTTTAAGAAGTGCAGTTAAGGATTTAGGGGTAAAACATATAATTACCTCTAAAATAGAACATCATGCAACGTTGCATACGGTTTTAGTTTTGGAGAAAGAGTATAATGTAAAGGTCTCTTATTTGCCTATTTTAGAAGATGGAAATTTAGATATCGCTTTTTTGAATGGTTTTTTAGAAGATGATGAGAAAACCATAGTGTCTTTAATGCATGTGAATAATGAGACAGGAGAAATTCTTCCTATTGATCAAGTAAGTAAAATATGTCAAGAAAAAAAAGCTTATTTTCATTGTGACGCAGTACAGTCAATAGGAAAAATGCCCTTAGATGTGAATTTGTTAGGAGCTGATTTTATAGTAGGTACGGCACATAAATTTCATGGTCCAAAAGGGATTGGTTTTGCTTATATAAAAAAGAATACTATTCTACAACCGTTATTATATGGTGGTGAACAGGAAAAAGGTTTTAGAGCAGGAACAGAAGCGGTCCATCAAGTCTCTGGCATGGCTAAAGCATTAGAATTGGCTTACATCAATCTAAACGAAGAACGAGCTTATATTGAAAGTTTAAAAAAATATTGTACAGAAAGTTTGAAAAAAGCTTTTCCAGATAGTAAAATCATTGGTTTGAATACTTTTTATAATATGATGAACGTGGTGTTGCCATTAGACCCCAATAAAACAGCCATGTTACTTTTTTCTTTAGATATGAAAGGAATAGCTGTATCAAGAGGTAGTGCTTGCCAAAGTGGAAGTAATAAACCATCTCATGTTTTAGCTGCATTTTTATCACCTGAAGAACAATTAAAACCCAATATTAGAATTTCGTTTAGTCATTGGAATACAAAAGAGGAAATTGACTATTTGGTGGAAGTTTTACAAACGATATAAAAATAAAAGGAGATTCGGTGAATCTCCTTTTTGTGTTTCTTTTATATTAATATTAGAATAAATCTGGATATTTTGAAGGGTAAGCTTCCGACATAATTTTGTATACCTTTTCATATATATCTTCAGCGCTTGGTTTTGAAAAATAGTCTCCATCAGTACCGTATGCTGGTCGGTGAGCTTGTGCTGTTAAGGTTTGTGGCTCACTATCTAAATGGAAGAAACCTTTTTGCTTTTCAATTATTTCTTGAAGAATATAGGCACTTGCACCTCCTGGTACATCTTCATCAATTACTAATAAGCGATTTGTTTTGGCTAAGCTTTTTACAATATCTTGATTAATATCAAAAGGAAGTAAAGACTGTATGTCAATAATTTCGATGTCAATGCCTGCTTCAAGTAGCTCTTTTGCCGCTTGTTCTACTAATCGTAGTGTAGAACCATAAGAAACAACAGTAAGGTCTTTTCCTTCTTTAATTGTTTCAACTACTCCAATAGGCGTTTTAAACTCACCGATGTTGGTTGGTTTTTTCTCTTTTAAACGATACCCATTCAAACATTCTATTAATAAAGCAGGTTCATCTGTTTCTAGAAGTGTATTATAGAAACCAGCCGCTTTAGTCATGTTTCTAGGTACTAAAACATGAATTCCTCTGACAGCATTGATAATCATTCCCATTGGTGATCCTGCATGCCAAATACCTTCTAAGCGATGACCACGTGTTCTAATGATTAAAGGTGCTTTTTGTTTTCCATGCGTTCTGTATTGTAAAGTGGCTAAATCATCACTCATGATTTGAATAGCATACAATAAATAATCTAAATATTGAATTTCTGCAATAGGGCGTAATCCTCGCATGGCTAAACCAATACCTTGACCAAGAATGGTAGCTTCACGAATTCCAGTATCGGCAACTCGTAATTCACCATATTTTTCTTGCATGCCTTCTAAGCCTTGATTAACATCACCAATGTTTCCAGTATCTTCACCGAAAATAAGTGTTTCCGGATATTTGGAAAATAAATAATCAAAATTATCTCTTAAAATCAAACGTGCATCAATATCTTCACTAGTTTCATCATAAGCAGGTAAAACTTCTTTTACATTAAATACATTTTTTTCAGATTCAGAATATAAATGCGAACTGAATTTTGGTTGTATTTTTTTAGAATATGTTGTAATCCAATTGGCTAAAATAGATTTTCCTTCTTCTTTAATAATCAAACGAAGTACTTTTCTAGCTGTTGTTAAAATATCTTTCCTGATAGGTTCTTTTATAGAAGCTAAATCATTAGCATGTTTTTCTATAAAAACTTTATTAGCGCTCGTTTTTGCAATATCTTGTAATAGGATTACTAATTCTTGTAATTCATTTTTAATAGGATTGTTGTAAGCTGCCCAAGCTGCTTTTTTTCCTTCTAAAACTGCTTTTTTACACGTTGAATTAATTTCGTCTATTTCTTCTTCGGTAGCAATATTATTGCTAATCATCCAAAGTTTCATTTGTTCGATACAGTCAAATTCCTTTTCCCAATCTAAGCGTTCTCGACTTTTGTATCTTTCATGACTACCAGAAGTTGAATGACCTTGAGGTTGTGTTAATTCATCCACGTGTATTAAAACGGGTATGTGTTCTTCTCTAGCTATTTTAGCTGCTTTTTCATATACATCTACTAGTGCTGGATAGTCCCAACCTTTAACACGAATAATTTCGTATCCTTTGTTTTCTTCATCTCTTTGAAAACCTTTTAAGATTTCAGAAATATTTTCTTTAGTAGTTTGGTATTTAGCGTGAACTGAAATTCCATATTCATCATCCCACACACTCATTACCATTGGTACTTGTAAAACCCCAGCAGCATTTATTGTTTCAAAAAATAAGCCTTCAGAGGTAGATGCATTTCCGATGGTTCCCCAAGCTATTTCATTTCCTGAAATAGAAAAATTAGTATGGTTTTCAAGTTCTTTTACATTTCTGAATATTTTTGATGCTTGTGCTAATCCTAATAAACGTGGCATTTGCCCAGCAGTAGGAGAGATGTCTGCACTAGAATTTTTTTGCTGGGTAAGATTTTTCCAATTCCCATTTTTATCTAAACTATGTGTAGCGAAATGTCCTCCCATTTGTCTTCCAGCACTCATTGGATCAAAATCAATATCGGTATGACCATACAGACCAGCAAAAAATTGCTCAATAGTAAGTTCATTAATGGCCATCATGAAGGTTTGATCACGGTAATAACCAGATCTAAAGTCTCCATTTTTAAAAGCTTTAGCCATAGCAAGTTGAGGTACTTCTTTGCCGTCTCCAAAAATACCAAACTTAGCTTTTCCAGTAAGAACCTCACGTCTCCCTAACAAACTACATTCTCTACTGATTACAGCAGTCTTATAGTCTTTAAGTACTTCAGTTTTAAAATCTTGGAAAGATAAAGTTTCTTTTGTGACAGAATTACTCATAAGTATTAATTTTGATGTTGCCACAAATATAGTCAAATACTAGGGAAAAAGCAATAGGAGGGGTCTTTAAATATTAATAATTATTACTAATATATTCAAATTAATATAAATATTGTATTTATTAGGTGTTTTAATGCTGTTTTATTGAAAAATGTTTAAAAAATCAAAAAAATGTTATTAAAACCATTTTCTGGTAAATAATGAAACAAGTGTTTTAGGACTAATAGTAATTAGAAATCGAATTTTTTCATGATAGTTTTTATCATTTAATTCAAAACCATTAGAAGACTGAACTGGTAAAAACAATTCAAAATAGTCAGGCACTAAGTTTAAATGTATTCCTGAATCGTAGAGAAATTGAGTAGGTTGAAAATGATTTTTAAGTAACCCAACATCACCATAAACTTGTATCCAATTCCAAATATTTACCGATCCATTTATGGTAGTCATCCAATTGTTTGCATAACGAGTGTCTAATTTCGATTTAAAGCCTCCTTCTGAATAGACAAATTGCTGACTAAAAAGACCTGTAGATTCACTTCTACCTAATAAATTAGTTTGAAATGTAAGATCAACGGGTTTGTCTAATCCAAAGCTATATAAATTGTTCTCTTTGTTTGAATAGATAAATTTTCCTGCAAAAAGTCTAAGACTTATTTGTCTATTATTTTCAAATAATTTTCGATAATTAATTACTGTTGTTACATTTCCAAATGAATTTGAAATTTGTACTTGATTGGATAGATTAAAAACTTTTGTAATCTCGGATTGGAAATTTCCATAGGAAGCGCTAAATACAGAAAATCGTGAAGCTTCGGTGTTTATAGCTAAATTTTTAGTTCCTTCTCTGTCTATAAATATCTCTTTAATTTGTATGTATTCTGTTTTGTTAGTTCTTAAGTTTCGATCTCTAAAAATAAATTGCACAGAAGGTATTATTCTTGTATATTTTGTATTAGGAGCATAATGTGATTGGTTTCCGCTTAATCCATAAATAATACGGTATAACTTACTATCATCTCTAACATAATCGTCTACAATTGCAGAAAAATTACCAATTATTTTTCCAGTATTGGTAGAATAAAATGGTGCAACACTAAAATTAAATGGTTTGTTTAATATAGATTTGTTATTAAAACGAACACCGAAGGCGATACCATCATATAGATTAAACTCAAATTCTGGCATGTAAAAGAGTTGGTTGTAATTAGGTTCTTCTAAATCTTTATAGAAATTCAATTTTAAGGGCCTATGATTAAAGAAAAATCCTTTTAACGATTTCCAATTGTTTCTTAAACTATATTCTGGGACTTCGTTTTGGTAATTTAAAACTAGTTTTGTTGCCTCATTTCTTGGTAAAACAAAAGTAGTATCTGTTTTAATGTTTTCTAGCCATTGCTTATTTATAATGCTGTCATTTTTAAGTTGGTATAACGAAATGGGAACATTAGTTTTAGTCTTGTTTTTAATAGTAACATAAACACTATCTTTCTGTTTTTTAATTTTAGATATTTTATAGTCAATAATTTCTCTACTATCTACAAGTGTTGTAAAAAACCAATCTAAATTTTTATCTGTTTTGCTTTCTAAAAGCATTTTAAAATCGGTTGCATTGGTTTGGTTGGTTTCATTTAAGGCTAAAAATTCTTTGATGGTATTAGCTACAATTTCTTTACCTAAATAGGAATTTAAATAGTTTAAACTTAATCCTGCTTTGTATTTATTTGCAATTTGCTCGTTAAATTTAATTAAATTGTTTTTGTACTCAGTTAACGGTTGGTCGAGGTTTTTTCTAGCCATTAACATGTACAAATAATTATACTGTTGATTGAAATCTAGATTAATGAAATGATAAGATTTTAAAAGTTTAATTTTAGACAAATTTCCTGTCATTTTTATTTCAGGATGATAAGTATCAATATATTGCATCATAATGAAAACCTGAATACCATCTGCAATCCATTGATTTTTTCTAGGATTTAATTGTAGATTTTCTTTGAGATAATTATTTGTATAGGTTTTCAAAAACATCAATTCAAACATAAACTCATCTGAAAAAGGGCTTAAAAAAGAAGGCAATTGATTTAAACCATAGAAAGGTTGACGATTATAATCTTCTTTGGATACCAATATTTTTTTAAAAGAAGAGTTTCCCGTTTTTTCCGCAACAAAATGAGTGATTTTATCTATAATAATTGCTTTGTTAATATCTTCTATTTTGGTTTCCAAATTGGTAACTACTTCTCCTAATTCATTTTTGTAATGTGTAAACTCTTTTTTAGGGGTAATGCATAAGGTAAAATCGGTTCTGTTTTCTCCATGAAAAGTATAGGTGTCAAAATTAGGATTAGAAACAACGGTATTAGCCTCTAAAAATAAATCGGAAGCAATGGCATTATTTTTAGGAATTTCTATTTCTAAATTGTAATTGGTTGGTGCATTAGAAATATCGTCTAAATTTTCATTGCTATAGCTTACAAACTTTTTGTCTTCAAATCGAGCAGGAGACAGAAACCAATTTTTTAAATAGAACTTACCTTCATTGGTAAAACCATATTTTGTAAAACGGTCATTAGGAATTTTTACTTTATAAGACAAAAAAAGCGTTATACTTTCGCTAGGTAATAAAGGAGTATTTAAATTAAGTTCTAAAAGATCGACATGGTCTTGAGGTCTTTTCCAAGCTATATTTGAAAAATTACTTTCTTTAATACTTATAATTTCAGTATACCCTCGATCTTCTTCTTTAGCTAAATGAAATGCTCTAATATATTCATCCGAAAAGCGTTTAGCCAATGGTGAGTTTTTACTAGAAAAAGCATTATTCCAGTCGTTTAAAACAATTTCTTGAAGCGTAGTGTTGCTAGAATTTATATAGGTCAATTCTTGTTGAACAGAAAGAGTTTTGTCTTCTTGGTTTACTCGAACACTAATTTTAGAATTATGTTGAGAAAAACAGAGACACGAGCAGAGAAGTAATAATAGTAAACCCCTAATCTTCAAAGTATTTTTATTAAAAGATTACAATTTTAATAAAAAGTTGCGTCATTTTGTAGGTTTTACCCTTAAAATCTGCTTAGAATTTTGCAAAAAAGGCTTAATGTTAATAAAATCAAATGTTTATGATTAAGTAAGTTAATCTTAATGCCTACATTTGTAAAAAAAAGAAAAAGTATGCCTCAAAAATTACACCTTTTAATCGCTCTTTTTTTGGTTTCTGTTTGTTCTGCCCAAATTGTGATTAATGAAATCGATGCCGATACACCTAGTTCTGACCAATTAGAATTTGTGGAATTAAAGTCGGATTCTCCTAATTTTCCCTTGGATGGTTATGTTTTAGTTTTTTTTAATGGGGGAAGTTTGTCTCCCTATTCTGGAACTTCTTGTTATTATGCTTTTGATTTAGACGGTTACACTACTGATATTAATGGAATTGCACATTTTGGAAATAGTTCTGTTAATCCAGCTCCAATGGGTATTTTTGCAAATAATTTGGTTCAAAATGGACCAGATGTTGTGGCTTTATACCTTGGTGATGCTTCCGATTTTCAATATTCAGTTCAACCTGGAACTCCTGCTTCTGCTACTAATTTAATAGATGCTGTTGCTTATTCAAACAATACTAATCAGCCTACCAATATGATGTCTATTTTGGGGATTACCTATTGTACCAATGAAAATGCTAATGGTTTAAAAGATTCTGAATCAGTACAAAGAAAAAATGATGGTACATACGAAGTAAAAGTAGCTACTCCAGGTGCTAATAATGATGGAACAGGTGTAGTTATAAATTATGTTACTATTTCCACTCCTGAAACGTCTTATATTGAAGGGGAAAGTTTTGTGATCACTTTTTCTACAGATACACCAGTTCAAAACGAACAATTAGTTTTTAATTACACTTTGGTAAATGGAAACTTTATGGTTAGTGATTATGGTTCTGTAAATTTAACGGTATCAATACCAGTTGGTGAAACTACTGCACAAAGAACGATTCCTATTTATGATGATACATCAGATGAAGGGGATGAAGAAATGTTAATTCAGATACAATCACTTCCTTTTGGTTATGCTTCTGCAAATAACAATGTAATTATTAGAGTATATGATAATGATTATGTAGTACAAACTTATGGAACACCATTAAACCCTACTTATGGCATAGTTACTCCTACAACTCCAGCAGGTTATTATGATAGCTTAGAAGGACTTTCTGGAGCAGCATTAAAGCAGGCTTTACAAGATATTATTGCTGATCCAAATGTAGTACATGCTCATAATTATGGCGATATAGAATATATTTTAAAAGAATCTGATAAAAACCCATTAAACTCGAATCAAGTTTGGCAAATGTATGTTGAAAGTCCGAAAGCAATTTTAGATTATCAAACAGGTTCTAGTAATATTGGTGTTTGGAACAGGGAGCATATTTTTCCTCAATCTCGAGGCGGTTTTTCAGGAGGAACTTCTTCAACGGCTGATGGAATAAATGTATGGTTGCCTACCAATGCAGACGATATTGTGGCAGGACATGGAGATGCGCACCATATTAGAGCCGAAGATGGAGCTGAAAATTCAACTCGAAGTAATAGAGATTATGGTGTAGATTATAATGGACCATCAGGAAGTCAGGGTAGTTGGCATGGTGATGTTGCCAGAGCTTTGTTTTATATGGCTGTTCGTTATAACGGACTTACCTTAGTGAATGGTAATCCTGCAGATAATGTAGTTGGACAAATGGGAGATTTAGCCACACTATTAACTTGGAATACTCAAGATCCTGCTGATGATTTTGAAATGAATCGAAACAATTATATTTATACTTGGCAATTCAATAGAAATCCTTTTATAGATTATCCGTTATTAGCAGACTATATTTTTGGTGCAAATTATGGACAACCTTGGTCTTTTGCTTTATCCAACGAAAGTTTTCAAGAGAATTTAGTTAAAGTATATCCAAATCCAGCTACAGATTATTTGCTATTTTCCAGTATTGTAGGAAAGGCTACAGTAGTAATTTCAAATTTATCAGGACAAGTAGTACTACAGCATCAATTTGAAAATGAGTCTCGTTTACCAATTCATTTGCCAACAGGCATTTATTTAGTGAAAGTGTCAAATGAAACCGCTTCAGTGTATAAAAAAATTATAGTTAATTAAGAATTAAGAAGCATTATTATATTATAAAATAGTAAAGCGACTTTTTTAGTCGCTTTTTTGTTACAAATTAAATTATGATTCGTCTTCTATGTGTCAATAACTATAAAAATGTAGCATTATGAAAAATTTATTTTGTGTTTTAGTATTCTTATGTGGTACCAGTTTTATTTTTTCTCAATCTTTTAGCAAGTTTGAAAATAATAAAGAAGTGTCTTCTTTTGTGATTAATAAAGATTTGTTTTCAGATATAGAAATCAGTAAAAAAGGAAAAGACAAAGAAGAAAATAAAATTATAGATTTTTTAAGTAAAGTAGAATTTATAAAAGTTTTTTCTACTTCTAATGAATCTCTTAGAAAAGATATGAAAAGTGTTGCAAAGAAGTATCAAAAGAATAAAAGTTTAGAACAATTGATGAAATTTTCTGATAAAGGTAAAGAAGCTAGCTTTTTAATGAAAACCAATCATAAAGATGAATTACAAGAATTAATGATTTTTGTAGAAGGTTCTGAGAAAAATGACAGTGTGTTAATTCTTTTTTCTCTGAGTTAAAATTTGATAATGAATTAGTTAAGAGCCTGTAATGTTTATTTACAGGCTTTTTTATGAAATAAAAATAAGCTTTTAGTTCTAGAAAAATACTTTAAGCTCCTTAAAAATGTCTATTTTAGTAGTATAGAAGCCATTTACAATCATGCACCGACTAAAAAAAATAGGACTCATTTTTATCATACTCTTAATTTTCATTGGGATATTAAACTTTGGTGTTAGCCTTTGGTTAGAAAAAAAAATCCCCCAATTGATTAATCAAGAAAGTAATTCTGATTATCATGTAACTTGTAAAAATGTCGATTTATCGCTTTGGAATTCTTCTATACAAGTTTCAGATATTGTGGTTTGCCCCAAAAAAGAAAATGAGGATAAAAAAATAGGAATTTATGCATCGGTAGCTACTATTGAAATTACCGATTTTAGTATTAGTAGCATTTTATTTGGTAGTAAAATAAAAGCAGAAAAATTAAGAATTCGGAAACCTGATATTGTTTTGTATAAAAATAATAATGTTGTACTTTCTAATCCTAAAAGCATACAAAGTAAAGTTATTAAACCTTTTGATAAAATAATTGTAGTTTCTACTATTTTCTTAACCAATGGAAATGTGAAGGTAATCAATCAGGGAAATAATGCCATTTTAGCCTCCTTTCATAATTTAAATATACACCTAGAAGGAATTGTTATTAGTGAAGCTTCTTTGCAGCAAAAAATTCCGCTTTTATATAAAAATTATAGTATTAGTTGTGATAGTCTTTTTTATAGACCTAATGTGTTTTATACTTTAAAAGCGAATGAACTAAAGACAACTAAAACATCTTTTCAATTACAGAATTTACAACTTAAACCTGTATACGACAGGAAAACATTTGTTCAAAAAATACCCAAAGAAAAAGATTTATTTACAGTAGCAGTAGAGGAATTAAAGATGAACACTATTGATTGGGGTTTTAATGCTGAAGATGTTTTTTATTTTACATGTGACACGCTTGCTTTACATCGCTTAGATGCAAATATATATCGAGGTAAAATGCCTAAAGATGATTTGTCTAAGAAAAAATTATATACTAAATTATTACGAGAATTGCCTTTTGATTTGCAAATTAAAAATATACTATTGAAACAATCAAAAATTGTCTACGAAGAAGAGAAAACATTTGAAGAAGGACCAGGAAAACTAATTTTTGACCATTTTAAAATGCACGTTACTTCTCTTTCGAGTGCTTGGCATAAAACCGAAACAGAGGATACGAAAATTGCAATTCATTGTAATTTCATGAAAGAAACTCCTTTAAAAGTGGATTGGAAATTTAATGTATTAGATAGTATGGAAGGATTTGAAATTAAAGGAAAAATTATACATTTCAATGCAGAAAAACTGGCTTATTTTACAAAACCTTATTTGAATGTAGTTGTTAAAGGAAATCTAGATAAAGTATTTTTTAACTTCAAAGGGAATGATATTGAAAATAAAGGTGATTTTGCTTTGGAATACAACGATTTAAATGTAGTGTTATATAGAAATGACAAACCTTATAAAAAGAATAAATTTTTGTCTGCACTAGGAAACTTGTTGGTTAAAAACGATTCTGATAAAGAATTAAAAACGGTAACCGTTGAGGTAAAAAGAAATCAAGAAAAATCATTTTATAATTTTTTATGGATTAGTGTAGCCGATGGATTAAAGCAAATTCTGCTTTAAAATTATATTGTTTTGTCTTGAATAATCTCAACCTCTTGAGGGAAATTTTAAAGAAATGTTTTCTTAACTTTTTGGAAAGCTTTTAATAAAGTTGAAGTAATTTAAACATAACTTTTTAGTTATCTTAGATGTAAGGTTATGATTTATTTTTGTTAATTAAATTATATAACAAACTAGAAATCATGACTAAAAAATTATTTTTATTAACCTTATTGGTTTCGCTGTTTTTGAGTTTTTTATCCCATTCTCAAACAGTGATACCTGGAGACTCTTTGGTTTACGGACCAATGTTTAGCCCTATATATAATAATTCTGTAAGAGTTTGGATACTTACAAAAAATAATACTGGATCTGGAAATGTATTATCTCTTTCTTTAACAGGTACAACAACTCCTAATTTAGAATTAACTGGACAAGTTTATAATTCAGATGATAGATTAGGATATAGTTTAAGATCTTATGAATTTACAGGATTAACAGTTAATGAAACTTATTCTGCTAAATTATTAATCAATGGTATAACTTCTTCAAGAACAGCTACAATTAAAAATGAAAATCAGATTATAGATGATTTTGAATTTTTGTCTGGTGGATGTGGAAGAATTTATGATACAAGTCGTTGTATAGATTTACCAGAATCACAATTTCATATTAATGGAGACCCAGAAATGTTTAATGTAATGGCTAGTGAAGAAAGTGATATGATGATATGGTTAGGTGATGCGGTCTATTTATTAGGATTACAACATGCTATGGGTCAATGCCCTGATGGAATAGATGATTGGGCAAATAAAGATATGGCTTTTGAACGTTATATGTTTTTTAGAGGTTTTCATGATAATTTAACCATGGCAATGCCACAATTAGCTATTACAGATAATCATGATTTAGGACCCAATGAATTTGATAAAAATATGCCCACTATTGCTGAAATGCGTGAAATTTTTATGGATTGGTGGCCAAATCCTCAATATAATAGTACCAGTGAAGGACAAGGCTTGTTTTCATCTTATAAATATAAAGATGTAGAATATTTCTTAACAGACAATCGTAGTTTTAGAGATGGTACTACACAACATTTTGGACCTGAACAATTAGATTGGTTAAAACAAGCACTTTTAAATTCGACAGCTACTTTTAAAATCATTATAAATGGAACACCTACTTTTACACCCGTGGGAGGTAGAAATTTTAGTGTAAGTACTCAAGCTACCGAATTGTTAGATTTTATTCAAAATAATAATATAAATGGTGTACTTTCTTTAAGCGCAGATATTCATGAACAACGTTTTATGATAAGAGATAGTGATACAAAATATCCATTATATGATATATTATCTGGAAATATAAATTCAGATGTGGGGAGTGGGAATTACACTATTCAATATAATAGTAATACTATCGTGCAAGGGGTGAAACAGACTTATTTAAGAATAAATGTATTTGGTGATGTTGATGATAGAAGAATGAAAATAGAATATGTAGGAGCAGATGGTCAACCTTATTTTGAAGAAATTATTCATGAAGATATGTTAACTAGTCTGAATACTGATGCTTATAAATTAGGATTGCTTTTTCAGAATTCAATTGTAGATGTATCGACTTATGCACATGTTGCAAATGCCTCCAATTATAATTATGCCGAAGATAGAAATGGTATCCCAAATGAAGCCTTGCTATTAGATGCAACTACTTCTTTTGAAATACCTGCGAACAGTGCCTTACATTTCCAAAATCGTGCTTTTAGTTTGGCATTTTGGGTAAATCCAGCACTAATTTCATCAAATGGAGCTACAATATTGTCTAATGGGCAAAATGGTTCAGGAATTTCTTTTGGTATATCATCACAAGGAAATTTAACTTATACTGACCATGCTACCAATACTATTCGTGAAAGTAATTATAGTTTATTACCTAATTCGTGGTCCTATATAACTTGGAAATATGACAATGTAAAAAGAAAATTAATGCTTTATTACAATGGTTTTCTTATCCAAAGTTGGACAAATGTAGTATCTCCCATTTTATCAGGAGCCAATATAACTATAGGTAATAATTTTGAAAACAAACAATTTATCGGTCGTCTAGATGATATTGCGTTATATGGAAGATTAATTTCTGATGAACATATCCTTCAAGAAGCCGATATTCAGACAAATAGAGGTGGGGTTTTAAAAATGAATGCAAGCCAAATGGTTATTCCTGGAAATATAATAAATCCAGTTTTAACAGGAGATTTTACTATTGAATTTTGGGGGAAATTAAATAGTGACCCAAGTACAAATTATAAAATTTTATCAAGTAATGGGAGAGTAAACGGCAATTCTACTGGGCTATCTTTTGAATTTCCTGATAGCAATAAGCTAAATGTTGTTTTTGGAACTAATAGTTCAGGATGGAATGCAATTACTGAACAAGGGGAATCATGGAATATTGGAGAATGGAATCATATTGCCTTAGTAGTTTCAAATGCAAATGGAACCATTCAGTATTATCAAAATGGGAATTTAATAGGAACTGGAACATATACAGGCTATATTTCAAATTCTTGGGGATTAGGCTTAGGTTACAGCCCCTACTATAACAGTCCTGTACAAGGAGAAATAGATGAATTACATATTTGGCAACGTGCTTTGTCTCAAACAGAAATAAATGCACATAGACATTATTCATTAATTGGAAATGAAACAGATTTAGCACTATACTATGATTTTGACCCGTTAACACAAATAGATACCAATATTATTAGTAAGGGAAGTATAAGTTATGATATTCCTTTAGATGGGGCAACATTAATTACAGCAACTTCTCCTATTGGAAATATTGAATTAGTATATCAAGATGAAGTAAGTGGAAAATGGAGTAAGAATAATGTTGTTAACAATCATGGTTTATCTTTTCCAAATGCTATAACAACATATAATAGTAATATAATAATAGGTAAAAAAGCGGATAGTTCATTGGAAGTTATTCCTGGAATGACAGACATGTATTATGCTAATGGAGGATGGAAAATAGATCCATTAAATAGCCCTTTTGCTACATTAAAAATAAATTTACAGGAATGTTTAACGACACATGCAGATTCTATTGCAAATGTAGCAGGACAATATTATCTAATCAAAAAAGATCAAGTAACTAATGTTTTTTCAATCGTAAATAATGGTTCTTTTGATGGAACAAACATAACATTCTACAACGTTAATTTAGAAGAAGCAGTATATTATTTAGGATGGAAAGAAGAAAACTTTGTGCCTGGTAGAGGAGGAGCTTTTGTTTTGGCAAATGGACACGATGTTCGCATTCATTATACTCCTGTTGAAATTATTATGGGGGGTGCCCATACCTTTGAAATGTGGATAAATATTCCAGATGATCCTTCCGATAAAACAATTCTATCTAATCATGGAAGAATAAGCAATAATACAACAGGATTTACACTTGAATTAGAATCAAATAACACATTAAGTGCGGTTTACGGAACGAATACTAATGCTTGGACTAAAGTGAATACAGGAGAAGCACTACAAATGGGAGAATGGAATCATATTGCGGTTACAGCATTACCAGGTGGTGAAGTAAAAATATATCTCAATGGAGAATTAAAACAAAGTGCAAGTTTTGTAGGTTATGCTCCAAATAATACATGGGATTTTGCTTTCGGTAAAAGTATTAATTATGGAGGTCAAGTACTTTACATAGCAGATGAATTTCGTATATGGGATTTGGAAAGAACTCAAAACGAAATTGTAGAAGATATGCATAGAATTTTAGACTCTAATAATCCTAATTTACGTTTTTATTACACATTTGATCAAGAGGATAATGGTACATTAAACAATGATGGTACAAATGTAGCTGTAGTAACTTATACGAATGCTTCTATAATAGACTCCACAAGTCCTGTAGCTAACATTACACCTGATTTCAATGATACAGTTTCTGCTAGTTGGAGTTATATAAACGAACCTTACAGTGGAATATATGTAGGACAGAATATTACTAATTTTACTCAGAATGTAGTTTTCGGAAGAAATATTGATACTAGTATTTTAGAACTGCCAAATACTAGTGAAGAAACACATTATATAGCTGGTGGATGGTATATTAATCCATTAAATATTACTACTACTACAATTACAGTCGATTTGTCATATGTATTTGATAACGTTCAAATGATAGATGCTATTGTAGCTAATTATTTGTTAATCAAAGGAGATCCTCAAAGTAGTTATGAAACAGTAGGATATAATGCAACAGCCGTACAAGGTAAAGTAACATTTGATAATGTATCTTTAACCCCTGGAAATTATTACATAGCCTATGAAGTAGATACTAACGCTGCAATAATTGCACAGGGAGGAGTGCTTGAACTTAAAAATGAACATCAAGTTTATATTCCTAAAGACGGTGTCAATACAGCTCTTTCTGGAGCATTTACTATTGAACTTTGGGGTAAATTAAATACTACAGCTGGAGCAAATACTAAATTGGTTGGATTTACTAATTTTGGTGGAGGAGAATATGGATGGGAAATGGAATTTCTGGGTAATCAAACCTTGCAAACCATTACGGGAAAAGGACCATCAGGAGGTTGGAATACATTAAATTCTTCTCATGTTTGGAGTCTAGGAGAATGGAATCATGTTGCAGTAACTTTTGTACCTAATGGAGAATTTAAATTTTATATTAATGGAGAACTCGTAGATAGTTTACCTGTAACCACTTTTTATCCATGTAGTAACGATTTAGCATTTGGTAAAAACATTGCAAATAATGCGCCTATTAATGCTTCTATAGATGAATTTAGAATATGGACTTTTGCAAAATCTCAAGCAGAAATTCAAAATGATATGTATTTAACAATATCATCTTCAATGCAAAATTTAGCATATAATTATACTTTTAATCAAGCAGATAATGGTAATTTACAAAATTTTGGTTTAAACAATGTAACCGTTTCTTATACTAATGCAGCAATTATTCCAGCTACAACTCCAGTAAGAGATATGGAAACAACATTTAGAAATTTTGTAAGAGGCAATTGGAGCGTAATGAACGATACGAAAAACGGAATGTATGCCGCTACAACTATAACTGATAAGAATAGTAACTTGGTAATTGGTAGAGAAATTGGGAATGATATTTTACCAATTTTAGGCTCTACAACTACTGATACATTATATTTAAATAGTCGTTTTAAAATTGACCCTTTGTTTATCTCTTCTGGAAATATAAAAGTCGATTTAACCAAAATTTTTGGAAATTTAAATCAGTCTAATCTTATTGCAAATGAATACTACTTATTAATTGGAGATCCAGCGATTAACGTGGAGATTTTATCTACTGGAACTAAAGTAAATAATATCGTTTCTTTTGGCACTATACCGTTTGATGAAACACCAGTATATTTAGCATGGAAAAATATTAATGAGTACCCAACAGGAACTTTCCCAATTGCTTCCAATGGACTTTGGAAATACAATGATAATGGAATAGATTTAGGGTCCGATTGGAAAGATAATGCCTATGATGATAGTAACTGGGCTTTTGGTAATGCAATTTTAGGATATGGAGACGGAATCGAAAGCACTACACTCAATTTTGGTTCTGATACAAATAATAAATACCCAACTTATTATTTAAGGCATATTTTTAATGTAGATAACGCGGCACAATATGGAAATTTATTATTTAAAGTATTAAAAGATGATGGTGTGGTTGTATATGTTAATGGAAATGAAGCTTTCAGAATGAATATGCCACAAGGTTTAATTAATTATAATACACTTGCTTCAACGGCCATTGGAGGCACAGATGAAGAAGTATGGAATGAAATTACAATCTCAAATTTACTGCAAGATGGAGAAAACGTAATAGCCGTTGAGCTTCATCAAGCTTCTTTGAATAGTTCTGATTTACGATTTGACATGGAAGTAAATTTTCAGTTACCTGCAATTGAAGTAACCGATTTTCCGTTAGAAAAAGATCAGGAATGGTATTATTTTGATCAAGGTACAAGTTTAGATGCTACAAACTGGAATATGGTTAATTATAATAATCTATCATGGTCAAGAGGCTTTGCCCCACTTGGATATGGAGATACAGTTAATACAACTATTTCTTATGGCCCAAATGCAAGTAACAAATACATAACCTCTTATTTTTCAAAAGACATAATGGTAGATTTAAATAATCTTACAAATTTTGTAGAATTTGGATTAAGAAGAGATGATGGCGCAATTGTTTATGTAAACGGTGTAGAAGTATTTAGAAATAATATGCCCACAACAGGAGTAGATTATTTAACAACTGCAAGTACTACGATTGATGGAATTAATGAAAATATTTATTTCATAACAAGTGTTCCTAAAACTGTTTTCTCAAATGGAATTAATCGAATTGCAGTTGAGGTACATCAACAATCTATTACTAGTTCCGACTTACGTTTTGATATGTATATTAAAAATGTTCCTGATTGGAATGTAGATTGTTCAGCTTCACATATAGGATGTTTTACATCTATTCAGCCTACAGCTCAAACAAACCGATTAATTATATCTGAAGCCCATGATTTTCAATTAATTTTTAAGCAAGGTGATGCTTACATTTCTGGAACAGGAAATGTTCCAGGAAATAACGATTTTACGGCCTATATTGCCACAAATGGAAGTAGCGAAATAGGACATTTATCTGTTAATCATGAAAACACTCCGGGAGGTGTTTCTATGATTGATTTGCATTTGAATACAACTAATAAATTATGGGAAATTGATGATAGTAAACCAGTTGATTTTTATAATAATGCTTTAGTTACAACAAATAGAAACTGTTCAGGAGGAATAACACCATGGGGAACGGTAGTTACTGCTGAAGAGTCTACAAATTCTGGTGATGTAAATGGAGATGGATATCAAGATGAAGGTTGGTTAGTTGAAATAGACCCTGTAACAGCTTTAGTTAAAGATTATGGTAATGGTCAAGAAAAATTATGGGCAATGGGAAGAATGAATCATGAAAATGTAGTCATTTCTTCTGATGGAACTACAGCCTATTATGGAGAAGATGGAGGAACTCATTGTGTATATAAATATGTTATGAATACACCAGGTAACTTGTCTTCTGGAACGGTGTATGTTTTAAAATTAGACTTACCATTATCTGGAAATGACCCTAGTTCTTCAACTGCGCAATGGGTACAAGTGCCGAATAGTACACAAACAGATAGAAATAATTTAAGTACTGTAGCCGCTTCTTTAGGAGGTACAAATTTTAATGGCGTTGAAGATTGTGATATTAGTCCGTTAGATGGTAAAATTTATTTTGCAGCAAAAGGAAAAGATAGGGTATATCGTTTTAAAGATAATGGAACTACAATTTCTGAATTTGAAACTTTTGTGGGAGGAAAATCTTATGATATTGTTACTAATACAGGCACAGTTTCTGAACCATGGGGAGACGGAAATGATAACTTAGTATTTGATGATAAAGGAAATCTTTGGGTGTGTGAAGATGGTGGGAATAATTACATTTGGGTAGTACGTCCAGATCATTCACAAAGTAACCCAAACGTTTTATTATTTGCTTCAATGCCAGCTGGATCTGAGCCAACAGGTTTAACTTTTACACCTGATTTTAAATATGGTTTCTTTTCTGTTCAACATCCAAGTGTGAATAATGCTTCACAACCAGATGCAAAAGGTAATAATATAGTCTTTAATGCTTCTAGTTCAATAGTTTTTTCTCTCGAAGATAATTTAGGAATTCATCCATTAAGTAATGAACTGGTTGTACATGAGTCAGGAATTAATTTATATCCTAACCCTACTCATGGATTTGTAACGATTAATTTACCAGATAGTTATGCTTCAATGGCTGTTAATATTAAAATAATTGATTTATTAGGAAGAGAATTGCTTCAATTAAATCAGTTGCAATCTAATGCAGATAAGCAATTAAAACTAAATTTAGAAAAAATAATAGATAAAAATCAAATGGTCATTCTTCAAGTTGAAGTCGGTGATCATAAGGAAGAATTTAAAGTTTTATTTAAAAAATAAACTATAAATTAATATAATTAAAGGGGATTGATACTACACTATCAATCCTCTTTAATTAATGATTAGATTAAACTAAAAAGTAATATAGAGGTCTATTTTGAATGACTGTTTTAAATTTTAAATAAATTCATGTATAAGTTTATAGTTGTACTTTTATTGTTTATAAACACTTTGTTTTTTTATGCTCAAAATGCAAATCCGTTAGAAGAAATAGTTTATGACAATTTAGAGAAAGCGTTATTAGGTAAAAACGTAACCCAATTAAATTTAAGAGATAAAAATTTATTTTATATTCCTGATGAATTAAAATACCTAACCGAATTAAAGTTCCTTAATTTAATGAATAATAATTTAGAAAGATGGAATTCTTCAATTCTGTTATTAAAAAGACTCGAAGTACTTAATTTAAAACAAAATGCATTAAAATATATTCCAGATGAAATTGGAACCTTAAAAAATATAATCCGGTTAGATATATCAAATAATGAAATTAATAGGATACCCTATACCATTGAAAAACTAAAAAATATTCAATTTTTGCATTGTTCAGTTAATAGCATTACAATTGTTCCTGAATCTATTGGGAAATGTAATCGTTTAGAAGTTTTAGAATTAGCTCATAATCAATTGAGTTTTTTACCAGATGCTATTTCAAGCCTAACCCATTTGAAAACCTTAAATTTAGGTTATAATCAAATTAATGAATTCGAAGAGACTTGGTTGTCTCTGTCTAATTTAGAAGAATTAAATTTAGAATTCAACCAATTAAAAAAGATTCCTAATCAAATTGAATTCCTTTATAATTTAAAAGTATTAATTTTAAATAATAATAACTTAGAAATACTACCAGATCAAATTACACATTTAAAAAAAATAGAATTATTGATACTATCTAACAATAATTTTAAATTTTTACCCGAAGGAATAGAAAAATTAAGTAATTTGAAAACACTTATTTTAACTGGGAATCAATTTGCAACAACTGAAATACAAAAAATAAAAGAAGCATTACCCAATTGTCATGTTTATAATTAAAAAACCTATTCTGAAAAAGGATTGTCGGTCAGCGCATTGAGAAAAGCAATTATATCTTTGATTTCTCTTTTGTTTAAGTGTAATTTTTCAGAAGGTAAAGTTTGATTAGGTAATTCATACGATAATCCCATTCCAGAAGCACCACCTTCATTATAAAAATCAATAACTTCTTCTAAAGTTTTATAAGCTCCATTATGAAAATAGGGAGCTGTTAATTTTGTGTTTCTAACACTTGTGGTTTTAAAAGCATTTCTATAAATATCAAATTTATCAGTATAGTGATTATTTTTAAATCTGCCTAAATCAGGATCAATTTCTCCATTTCTTGATGCAGTAAAAACACCTAATACTTCACTTTCATTTTCTCTATAAAGAGGCGGAACAAGTCCACTAAAAGTGGGTGGAAAATGACAAGTTGCACAATTGGCTTTTCCCATGAAAAGATTAAAACCTCTTTTAACTTCTTCTTTGATATTTTTTGTTTTACCAATGATATACTGATCAAACTCACTATTAAAAGAACGTAGCGAAATTACATAAGATGACAAAGCAGTAGCAAAATGAGAACGAGTTATCGTTTTGTCTTTAGTTTTTATGAGAGATTGAAAATAGGTTGTATATGTAGTGTCGAGATTAATTTTTGCGAGTATTTCAGTATAATTTGTATTGAATTCTAGATGGTTTTCAATAACATGTTCAGCTTGTTCTTCTAAATCAAAGGCTCTTAAATCATAGAAAAAACGATCAGAAAAAACGGCGTTTATTAAAGTAGGAGAATTTCTGGAAACAGTTTTACCTTGGGTATTACTTAACGATTTTGGTAAACCATCAGTAAAAGCTAGTTTTGGATTATGACAACTGGCACAACTAATTTTTCCAGAATTACTAAAATTGATATCATAGAAGATTTTTTTTCCTAATAATCGCAATGAATCATTATCATCATCTTCTTTTAACAAAGTGTAATAGTATGGATTTAAAAAATTAGATGCAAAAATATTTTCACTCTTAGCATTCCAAGAAGGAATTTGTTTATATTTTTCAGAGGTTGATAAAATACCTAATTCGTTTTGCAGCATTAAAATGTCTTTATACAATGGATTAATATATGCTGTTAAAAAATGTAAACGATTCAATTGATTGAAATTATTATTTTTTTCTAAAAACTGAATGGCTTTTTCAAAAAGAATAATGGTAGATTGGTAGTTAGAGTTCCTTGTTTGTTTAATATAAAATAAAACTATTTCCTTTAAAGCATTTAATGATGTATGGGCTTCTATTATTGCCTGCATAGAACCAGGTGTGTCAAAGCCAGTTATTCCTAATGAAAAGATGCGAATTAATTCTAATCTAATAGCTTCAAGAATTTCGTAATCATAAAAATATTTTCGTTCATTAATAGCTTTTTGTAATGCACTAAAATCATTTTGTAATCTAAAAGTAAGTTGATTAATTAATTCCTTTTGAGTATTCACTTTTTCTGAGAATATGATTTCGTCTAAAACTTGAAGTCCTACAGGTTCTACAATTTCAGGTTTTCCTCTAAAATGATCTTTATCTCTATAATCTAATGGAATTTTTTCAGTATATTCTTTTACGGAAGTGTTATAATAACTTTTTACTTTAAATTTTTCATCTATTGGATTTGGGTTGCTATGTTTAAAAGGAGGACCATTTATGTATTCTTTAACATGTTCCGGATAATAATATTCCAAAATAAATTCTATCTTTTTGTATGCTTTACGGGTTTTAGTAAGTTGTAATTGGAGCGTTTTTAAATTGATACTATCTTCTTTAAATTCTAATCCATTTTTGTGTAGTAGAGTAATTTCATTTTGTAATGCTGTTACATTTTGGATAATTATTTCTTTTTGATTTTGAATCAAAATATAATCTTGTTTGTTATTAAAATCCAACATATCTGTATGAGGTAAAACAAATAAAATAAACAGGATGAAAAATATTGTAATTTTAAAAAAGGACATGTTTGTATTTTAATTTATGTTTTGTCTTTATTACTTATGCTATCTGATAAAGATTTTAAAAAAGCAATTAGTGCTTTTTTTTCATATTTTGAAAGGTATAATTTTTCAGGAGATAAAGTTTGATTTTTAACAGTATAACCTAAGCCTTCTCCACCACCTTCATTATAAAATTCTATGACTTCTTCTAGTGTTTTATAGGCACCATTATGGAAATAAGGGGCTGTAAATTCAATGTTTCTTAGGGTTGGAGTTTTAAAAGACTTTTCATAAATCCAAACATTTTCATAAGACACCGTATTACCCATTCTACCCAGATCAGAATCAATAGTTTTATATACTGCATTAGGATTTTCCAAAACGCCTAAAATTTCACTTTCACTTTCGTTATAAAATGGAGGAACCAATCCCGAAAAAGTGGGTGCAAAATGACAAGTTGCACAATTGGCTTTTCCCATAAATAAATTAAATCCTTCTTTAATTTCTGATGGAACAGAAGTATTTTCTAATTTAATGTATTTATCGAAAGGACTATTAAAAGAATGTAAAGATAAAACATAAGAAGCCAATGCTTTTCTAAAGTTTTCTCTATTTAATAATGTTTTTCCGAATGCTTTTTTACTTTTTATTTGATATTCTTTTTTAGCGTTAAGTCTTTCTAAAATACTATTGTATGAAGTATTAAATTCATCGGAACTGAAGATCACATGTTCAATTTGTTGTTCTAAAGTAAAAGCGCGTAAATCGTAAAAAAACCGATCCGAATATACTGCATTCAATAATGTTGGTGAATTTCTTACAACTGTTTTTCCTTGAATAGCACTTAATGATTTTTTATGACCATCTGTAAATGCTTTTTTTGGGTCATGACAAGATACACAACTTAAACTACCATTATTGCTTAAAATAGTATCATAAAATAAATCTTTACCTAAAGATCGTATAGCCGTATTATCTTCTTCATCTTTAATTTCAGTAAAAAAATATGGATTTAAAAAATCATTAGAAAAGAGAGAAGTACTTTTAGGGTTCCAAGCGGAAGTTGCTTTTATGATTTGTACATCCTCATTGTTGTTATATTGTTTTAGCAATTCTAATTCTTGGTATAATGGATTGAGAAATTCTTTAATAAAAGTAAATCTATCAAAATTCTCAAATGTATGTGTTTGGTTCAAAAAAGAAATTGCATTTTCAAATAAGGGAAGAGTATTGTTTTGTTTGTACTCTTTTTTATCTATTAAAAACAACTTCATTGCTTCTAAAACAACTTTCGACTCATTAATTCCATTTTGAGATCCTGGTGTGTCAAAACCTGTTATTCCTAATGATGCAATTCGTATCAATTCTAATTTCATCATTAAAGGTTGAATTGTAGATATCTTTGAAGTCGCTTTTATTCTATTGTATAACAACGAAAAATTGTTTTTAAGTTTGGTAGTTAGATAAGCAATTTCTTTTTTTGATGTGTTAGCTTCATTAGAAAAGATAAGTTCGTCTAAAATTTGTAACCCTTCTGGATTTATAACATTATGAGTTGTTCCAGTTTTTTCAACATGTAAAAGAGGAGCTCCATTAATCTTCGATTTTATAAAATCACTGTAATAGTATGCTAAAATAAATTCTATTTTTTTATATGCTAATCGAGTTTTTGTAAAATGAAGCTGTAAAGATTCAATACTATCGTTATTATTCTTGTATCCTAATGCAATTGCTTCTAAATTAGTTATGGCATCTTGACATGAATCTAAATATATTTCAAATCTTTTAGAAATTATTAGATATTCAGATTGCTCTTCTTGATATCTAAACGAGTTTAGTAAGAAGAGGATAGAAAAAAAAGTGAAAATAAGTTTTAAACTATAACTAGATTTCAAATGTTTTTTTTAAAAGTATATACAAAACTAAAGATCGAAAACTAACTGTATGTTATTATAGTATTACTAAAAATTTATATTATTTATTGAAATTGAAACATATAAAATTTTAACATAAGAAATCTTAGGAGATATAGTGCTTTAACTAGTTATAATAAGAGCCTGTATTTTTTACAGGCTTTTTGTTGCATTAAATCGTTTATATGCTATCTTCCAAAAAATCTACCTTCGTTTATATTCAGTTTTACATTCCATCCTTCACTAGGTTTTTATTCTAGATAGGTAAGATGAATTTTATAATTATTTGTTTTTCAGATGTTTATTTTTTATTGTTTACCTTTTGTCTACCTTTTTTAACAACATTTCTCATATCGTTTACTTAATGTATACATACTTTATCTTGAGGCTATTTCTTACTATTTTATTTTTACCATTCAATAGTATTACATGAAAAATAATGAAAAAACACGTCTTCAAAGACGGATTTCTTGCCTTATTTTTTATAAAAAAACAGCAAACAAACAATTAAAAATAAAAATTATGAAGCCTGAAACGAAGTATACTAAAAGTGGAGAAATTAATATTGCTTATCAAGTTTTTGGTTCAGGACCGATTGACCTGGTTTATATCCCAGGATGGGTTTCAAATATCGATTTAATGTGGGCTTGTCCAGAATTGGTTCATTTTTTAGAGGAACTAGGAAAAATAGCAAGAGTTATTTTGTTTGACAAGCGTGGTACTGGGCTTTCCGATCGAGTTGTTGACTTTTCTACTTTAGATGAACGCATGGACGATATTAGAGCTGTTATGGATACTGTTGGTTCTCAAAAAGCAGTTTTATTTGGTCATTCTGAAGGCGGCTCTGTATCGGCTTTGTTTGCTGCAACTTATCCAAATCGGACTATCTCCTTAATTACTTTTGGAATATTTGCTAAGCGCATGCGCGATTCTAATTATCCTTGGGCACCATCTACTGAAGAACGACAAAAGTTGTATGACATGATTGAAAACAGTTGGTGTGGTGGAGAAATGCAATTGGAAACATTAGTACCTTCTAAGGCTAATGATAAGGAGTTTATGGATTGGTTGGCTAGCTACTTTAGATCTGGAGCAAGCCCTACAGCAGCAATGAAACTTACTAAAATGAATACAGAGGTTGATATTATTGATATTCTAGAATATATAAAAGTGCCTACTTTATTAATGCAACGCACTCATGATATTGATGTGAAAATTGAGGAAGGAAAATTTATAGCTCAACATATTAGCGGTTCGAAGTTTGTTGAGTTTGATGGAGCTGATCACCTTTTTTGGGTTGGAAATACCCAAGAAGTTTTGGAAGAAATGAGAGGTTTTATTGGAAGTCTGCCCCCAGAAAAGACTACTAAAAAAGGACTTTTAACGGTCTTATTTGGACAAATTGTATCTTCTTTAAAAGTAAACTTCAAATTTGATCTGATTACAGAATTTGTAGCCAATTATGGAGGAGCAGTTATTCATAAAGATAAGAACTGCTTTGCTGTGGTTTTCGAAGTTTCAGGTAAAGCCGTTCAATGTAGTATCGATTTACTGAAGACTTTACAAGATATGGAAATATCAGTAGCTATGGGAGTTTATGTAAAAGAAGGTTGTAAAGAAATCGATAATTGTATAGACGAAAAGGATAAGCATATGGTTACATCTATACTTTCTCAATTAAATCCGAATCAAATTCTAGTGACCCAAACAGTTAAACATTTACTATCAGGATCTGGGTTCAATTTCAAGCAAGATACATCTATACTTAATTACAAGTCCAATGATTTATGTAAATTATTCGATGTAACAAAAAAACCGAAATTAAAAACTCAAAATGAAATTACTAAACCTTATGTTTTTTGTCAGTATGATTCATTCTTAGAAGATGCTTTACAGATTATAGATAAACATTTAGAGAATGATGGTTTTGGTGTAGAAATGCTCAGTAGAGAAATGAGATTAGGGCAACGACAATTGCAACGAAAGATTAAAGAAACCACTAATAAATCACCTAATCAACTCATCACTTCTATTCGTCTAAAAAAAGCGAAAGAAGCTTTAATGACTTATAATTACACAGTTTCAGAAATAGCTTTTCAATTTGGATTTACTAGTCCTTCTTATTTTTCCAAATGTTTCAAAAAAGAATATGGTATTTGTCCTACTTCTGTATTGCAAAAGTTTGAAAATAAATTAGAAAGCCTTCAGTTCATGATGTCGTAAATGTAATAGGATTATGCGGAATTATTACAGTAGATCGTAGAATTTACCTCTAATTTTGATCTTGTAATACTTGATATAAGGTATTCATTTTAATATAATTCAAACGCAATGATTCATACCACTCTTGGCATCTTAAAAGATAAGCTTAACGAATATTTTGGATTAAAAACTGAAGCAGAAAGCAATCTAATTAAGTTTATTGTCGCTAATAATAATGATCCTGTTACTTTTATTAATGATTCAGTAACTCCATTTTTGATTAACATTTCAGAAGACCGAAAGTTTAGAAATGCAGATATCTATTCGGGAAAGATTCAAAATGGGATACGTACGCAAGTAAATCCAGAAATAAGAATAGAACTTTTAGTTTTATTTGTCTCAAAATTTAACGATTATTCTCAATCTCTTAAATTTCTTTCTTATGTGATTAAGTTTTTTCAAGCAAACAGGGTTTTTACACAACAAAATACCCCAGAACTTTCTGATGAAAATATAGAAAAATTGACTATTGAACTTGTCACTCTTCCTCTTGAAGAGCAAAATCAAGTGTGGCATTCTTTAAATACCTCTTACTTACCTTCTGTTTTATACAGAGTACGTCTATTATCATTCCTAGATGATAGTACTATTGAGGCTGCTGGAGATCAGATACATAATTTGCAAATAAATATAAAAGAAAAAACAGTAATATGAGATATAGTGTTTGTTTTCAAATAGAAATTGTACATCCTTATTTTTCTGATAACGTCTCGGATCTCATTATTTTGCCAGATGCTGAAACAGCGCTGCTCTTAAGTAGTCGACGTTTTATCATAAAAAAAACAGCTAACGGAATAATGATTTTAAAAGTAGTTAATGAATCAGTTCTTACTGATGCTGTGTTAAAGGATTCTGTATTTGTTTTTACTATTTTTCCAACATCACATACTGTTAGAGAGTTTACAGACACTTCTATGGTTGAAATGGGCAACATGTTACTATTTTCTAATGAAGAATTAAGTAAAGGCGATTTAGAATTAACAAAGTTAGAAACCCGTCAAAAAGGATATTATCAAAATTTTCCTGCCTTAGCGAGAGTGGAAATAAAGGGAGAAGAAATTATCTCTCAATTAAACGGCTCTCCTCTTATGTATAAAGTTATTTTTCAATCAAAAGCAATCAAATGGAAATACTATTTTGTTTCCCAATCTGAAGCAACTGATTTGACTATTACATCAAGAGAGGAGCAACTCAAATTTATTCAACTAGAAATTAAGGAAGATTTTTCAGATAAAATAGTCCAATCTCTAAGGTTGAATTTTAAAGAGACTCAAATAATAGTTTTTGAATCCAATCATAACATTCCCTACAGTAAAACACCTATAAAGAATATAAATCTAAAACAAAATGGATTGATACTCATTAATCATTTACCAAACCCAGCTGTACAAGATAATGGTATTCAGATTATTCAAATTTAGTAGGCTATGAATACTTTAAAAGGAGTTTCAAATAATAAAAAGTCTTTAAAAATAAAATTGTAAACATTTAATAAACATTAATAAATATGTCTAATTTTTTTACACCCGATGTGTATACAGAGGAAATCCCTCTCTTACCACAATCAATAGCCGAAGTGTCAACAGCCGTTCCAGCTTTCATTGGCTATACTGAAAAAGCAACAAAAGAAGGAAAATCTTTAACTAATAAAGCGATTAGAATTTCAACTTTGTTAGAGTACAAAGAGTTTTTTGGAGGACCTAAATCGGTATCCTTTGATGTAACGGTTGCTAGTGATGATATCATAACAGATATTAAGGTTGAATCGTTACAAAATAAGCTATACTATGCTTTAGAACTTTATTTTAAAAACGGAGGAGGCGATTGTTATGTAGTATCTATAGGAAGTTATTTAGATACCTACAGCAAAATAGATTTTTTAAACGGTCTTGAAACATTATGTAAAGAAGACGAACCTACTTTAATTATGTTAGGTGAAGCAACTAATTTACAAGAAGCTGATTATTATGAAGTTTGTCAAGAAGCTTTAAAGCAATGTGCAGATTTAAAAGACAGGTTTTGCATTTTAGATGTTCAGAAAAATGAAGGAGATGTAATTGAAAATTTTAGAAACGGAATTGGAACTAATAACTTAAAATACGGGGCTGCTTACACTCCTTATTTGCAAACTTCTCTTAATTATGTTTATAAAGATACTGATGTTACTGTATCTACTTTGTCTTCTTCCACAGAAAGTAGTCTTAAGTTTGATTATGATAATACGATTACTATTATATATAAAGGGCCAGTAACTGATAATCCAAAATTTAGAATTAACAAAACGGGAACAACTTCCGATTTTTCAATATCGAGTACAAATCTTTTAACTATTTCGAATGTAGGAGAAGGAAAGTCAGTAGAAGAAATACTTGAATCATGGAGTAATTTTTCAGATAAAGGTAATTTTGACCTACTATTAATTACAGAAAATGCTATTGTAAAGTCTACCGAAACAATCTCATTAAGTGTCACAGGTAATGGCGAAACTTTCAAATTAGATAGTAAAAAGGGAACAGCACTATACAGTAAAATTATTAGTGAATTAACGAAGCAACGAATCATTTTACCTCCAAGTGTTGCAGTTGCGGGTGCTTATGCAACTACAGATCGTGAAAGAGGGGTGTGGAAAGCACCAGCAAATATAAGCTTAAATGGAGTTGTTGGACCTGTAGAAAAAATAACTTCAAAAGATCAAGAAAGACTTAATGTAGATACTACATCTGGTAAATCTATTAATGCCATACGTAGTTTTGTTGGTAAAGGGACCATGATTTGGGGAGCAAGAACATTGGCAGGAAATGATAATGAATGGCGCTATGTTTCTGTACGTAGATTGTTCAATATGATTGAAGAATCTACAAAAAAAGCGGCTCAATTTGCTGTTTTTGAATCTAATGATGCTATTACTTGGTTAAAAGTAAAAGCTATGATTGAAAGTTTTCTTTATGGTGTTTGGCAACAAGGTGGATTAGCAGGTTCTGTTGAAAGTCAAGCTTATTTTGTAAACATAGGGTTAGGTAAAACTATGACGCAACAAGACATTCTTGAAGGGAAAATGATAGTAGAAATAGGGTTAGCAGCGGTACGTCCTGCGGAATTTATTTTATTAAAATTCTCACATAAATTACAAGAAGCATAACCTAACAGTCACTAGTAAAATAATAATATAAAAAAATAAATCATGGCTTTAACAAAAGAACAAATTAAAACCGATTATCCACTTCCTATTTATAATTATAGAGTAGATATAAACGGAGAATCTATTAGCTTTTCAGAGGTTTCTGGGCTAGAATTATCTTTCGAAACGTTCACTTATAAAGAGAGTTACGCTTCGGGAGGAAAAGTAGGTCCTAATATTATGTACATGCCTGGGCAAATTCAACCTGTTACTATTTCTATGAAAAAAGGATTAGTAAAAGGAAAAAGTATTCCAGTTTTTTATAATTGGATCAATGCTATTCAACTCAATCAAGTTGAGAAAAAAGATATTGTAGTGCATTTGTTAGATGAAACAGGAGCTACTGTTGTAAGCTGGAAAGTAATTGATGCCTTCCCTACAAAACTTACAGCACCTTCTTTTGATGCTAATTCAAACGATGTTGGGATTGAGTCCATGGATTTAATGGCCTATCGAGTAACTATGGAAGAAGTTTAGTTCAAGTTGTTAGACTTTACTAGATAAATTTCTAAATGATATAAAAATGACTTTTAATGGCACTAGATAAAAAAACAATTATAGATAGTTATCCATTACCAGTATATAACTATCAGGTAATCATTAATGGTAGTGAGGTAATGTCTTTTTCAGAAATTTCAGGATTAGAAATTGAACGAGAGCATGTAGTATACAAACATGGATTTAGTTGGCTTGTGGGGAATCATTTGATTCGTGCACAGCAGAAACCAATTAATGTTAGTTTGAAAAGAGGAGTTGTTAGACAGCGAAGCTATTTATATGATTGGATGATGTCTGGTATAAAAAAAGACATTAGAATAGAACTGTGCGATGAAACAGGTATTGCAGTTGTAAGTTGGGAAGTGTCACGAGCACTTCCCCTAAAACTAGACGCACCTTCATTTGGAGCAAGTACTAATGATGTAGCGATAGAAAGTTTAGATTTAATTGCTCACGATTTAAGGATAAAATATAATAAAGATTAGGATATGTCAGACATATTAAAAGCAATAAATTTTGCAGACAGAGAACCTACATTATCACATAGGTTTGGTGTGTTTTTCTTAACAGGAGGTATCATGCCAAATCCAATAGATTTAAGGTTTCAAAGAGTTAGTGGTATTAGTACAGAAGTACACTTAGAAACTATTAATGAAGGTGGGGAAAATTTACATTCGCATCGTGTGCCTGGTAGAATGAGTTATAACAATTTAGTACTAGAACGCGGATTTATAGCTAGTGAAATACCTTCTCCATTAAATTTAGAGTTTAATGCCGCATTTTCATTTTATAAGTTCTATCCATCAGATGTATTAATTACAATGTTTAATGAGAGTGGTGTGCCTATTGGAGGATGGCTTTTCAAAAAAGCCTATCCTGCAAAATGGTCTGTGTCAGATTTAGATGCTCAGTCTAACTCGGTAGCTGTAGATACCATGGAATTAGCTTATACTAGGTTTCAAATTTTAAGATTATAAAATGGCTGTAGAAATTAAAGAAATAATAATCAAAGCTATTGTTTCTAGCAAGGCGCCATCAGGAGCAGAAAACAGTCAAGGGTATTCTAGTGCTAGTAATAATGAAATTGTGATCCAAGAATGTGTAGATCAGGTGTTAAAGATATTGAAAAAGAAAAATCGTAGATAGTATGTCAATAGTTGCAAAATTAAATCCATTTAAACTTCAAAAGCTGAGAATTTATTCTTATGAGACTGCCACAAGAGAAGAAAGGACTAAAAAAGTGTTTGAGGTTATGTTCAATCCAGAATCTGTACAAAAAAAATATAATAACAAATACCTTAATGCACCATTACATGTTTCAAGTCAAGGTTCAGTAGATTATTTAAATAGTGAACCAACATCAATAAGTATGAAACTTATTTTCGATGACACCCAAGTAAGTGAAAATGCACATGTAATAGGGATAAATAAAATTTTTAATAACCATAAAACCGTATCAGACAGGATTGATGATTTTTTAAAATTTATTGTAAGAAGAAATGGTTCAACCCATGAAACACCACATCTTACCATTAGTTGGGGTAAAACTTTAAATTATCGATGCAGACTTACATCTTTGGATATTAATTACACTTTGTTTGATAGAAATGGTAATCCATTAAGAGCTGAGTTATCAGTATCTTTTATCGAAGATGATTTGCCAGTTGCACAAGTTATAGATGGAGAATTAGAGTCACCAGATTTAACACATTATAGAATAGTAAAAGATGGAGATCAATTGCCACTTATGTGTGAAAATATTTATGGTTCACCCAATTACTATATGCAGGTGGCACGTGTTAATAATTTAAAAGATTTTAGAAATCTTAAACCAGGACAAGAAATTTATTTTCCTCCAATAGAAAAGTAAATATGGCTATAACAGAAACGATAAAAAGCGGAGGACGCATATTACAACTAGGTACTTATAGACTTATTTCTATAGATACAAGTAAGGAATTCAATAAAATTCCTATTGCAGAAGTTAAGTTATATGATGGGAGTGTTGCGAAACAAGAATTCAAAACATTAGATAATAATGCTTTTTTGCCTGGATCTAAAATGGAAATTTTTTTAAAAAAAGAAGGAGAATTAGATACAGAGGAGAAAGTTTTTGAAGGTATTGTTGTTAATCAAGAATTAGAACGCTCTGCTAGCAGGTCAATTTTAACAATCGAACTTTTCGATACCTCTTTAAAAATGACAGCTTTAAGAAATAGCAATGTTTATAAAAACAAAACGGATAAAGAAATTATAAAAAACTTAGTTGAAAAACATAAATTAAAGGCAGGAAGAATTGAAAATACAGTATCTAGGCACGCGCAAATGATACAATATTATGTTACAGATTGGGACTTTATGTTGTCTAGAGCAGAAGCCAACGGACAATTAGTCGTTGCTAATGATGGTGAAATAGAAGTTTTTCAACCCAAAATCCAAAAGCCCGTTTTAACCTTAGAGTTTGGTATGAATCTGTATGATTTCGATTTAAAATTCAATGGACAGGATCAAAATAAAAATGTAACAGCTGTAGGATGGGATATAAAGAAACAAGCATTAACAAAACCACTAAAAGGAAAAGAATATAAATTAGGAGGTACTAATGATAAAATGTCTCAAATAACTGCTGCAATTGAAACAGAATCATCCGAACTTGTTCATCCAGTATCATTAGATCCTACAGAACTCCAGTCCTGGTCCAATGCACAAATAATGAAATCGAGACTATCTTTAATACAAGGCGCTATCAAAATAGAAGGCAAAGGAAATATAAAGGTTGGACAAACTATAGAACTACTAAGAGTAAGTCATTTTAGTGGGAAACATATTATATCTGGTGTACGTCAAGTATATGATAAAATTGAAGGTTGGTGTACTTATCTACAAATTGGTATGGAAGCAACTTGGTTTAGCTCAAATAAAGATGTGATTGCCACACAAGCTGCAGGTTTACTTCCAGGAGTAAATGGGTTACAGGTAGGAATTGTAAAAGGGTACAAAGAAGATCTAGATCATCATTTTTTTGTATTGTTAAATATTCCTGCTTTTTATCAGAGTGGTGTTTCCTCAGAAGTATATGCCAAGTATACTTCTCTTGATGCTGGTGCTAATCATGGAATGTTTTTTCCTCCAGCAATAGGAGATGAAGTAATAGTAGGGTTTTTAAATGACGATCCAAGACAGGCAATTATAATTGGTTCAATGTATAGTAAAACTAAAAACAAATTACCTAGTGCGATTACCAATAACAATAAGCACAGCGGAATTTTTACCAAATCGAATTACCAATTGTTTTTTGACGAAGAAAAAGAAAAAATAACGCTCTCTACAGCAGATAAAGACAATACAAATGAAAATAAAATTTGTATAGATCACAATCAAAAACAAATCAACTTAGAAGATGCTCACGGAAATAAAATTGAGCTAAATAAAAACGGAATAACGATTACAAGTATAAAAGACTGCCAAATTAAAACAGCGGGTAATTTTAATATTGAAGCAAAAGGGACTATTAAAATTAAAGGTAAGAAAGTCGATTTATTATAAAAAAGAATAAAAAACAAACACAAGATACAGCTAGAATTAACAATTATTAGAGTATGGAAAATAAATTTTTAGGAAGTGGTTGGGCTTTTCCTCCTGCATTTGCATCTGGAGGAACAGAAGTAGCAATGGTTTCAGGAGAAGATGATATCAAGCAAAGCCTTCAAATTCTATTGTCTACTTCAGTAAATGAACGAGTAATGCACTCAGAATTTGGGTGTGATCTTAACCGTTTCTTGTTTGAAGAAGTAGATCAACGCTTTGTGAACGATATTAGTAATATAGTGTCAAGATCATTACTTCTTTATGAACCAAGAATAAAGGTAAATGAAGTAACTATCAAGGAAGTGGATTTAGAAAATGGAGTAGTACATATAGGAATAGATTATATTGTGCGTACTACAAATAATCGTTTCAATTTGGTTTATCCTTTTTACGTTAATGAAGCTTCAGCGAACGCTTTTACTCTTTAATAAGCGAATTAAAACGAATAAATAATGGACCAAATAATTAAGAATGGTGATCATGTTGTTTTCTCAAGTTCAGGACCTATTATGTTATTGCCTCCTTTACCAATAACTGTTATCAAAGCTACTGGAGAAACAACTATTAATGGGAAGAAAGTTTGTGTAGAAGGTGATGAAAAGAAAGTAGAGATATCCTGTTCTTATACTGTGTCTCCCTATATAATGCCAGGTTCTGGAAAATTAAAAATACAAAGTTTAAGTCCTGAACAATTAACTAAAAAAGCCAAAAGTGGTGCCAAAAGTCTTATTTTGAAAGGGAAGCTATTTACAGCCATTTTTGAAGTAGAAACCCCAGCAAAACAACCACCACCTACAAATGCCCCTGATCCTTTACCATTGTATATGGTTAAAGGAGAATTTATAACAAATAGTACTAAAATAAAGGCCACTTAATAAATATAGTTTCAGAAAAGATGATGAATAGTTTAAAATCTCAAAACCTCCTTTTTAGGGATGGAACCAGTCAGCAAGATCGTAAAACAGACGCCATTCAACCAAACTACATACTAATAGAAGATCGTGGTATGGAACAGTTAGTTGCTGAAGCACAACGTTTAGCCAAAGAACTTCATTTTTTTAATACTAATAACGAAGTGTTACTTGGAGAAACTTGGGAGTCTTTTTTAATTGATGATCCAATAGCTTATAATAAAGAACCAGAAGCGGGTAGCCAAAGAAAAAAATTACGTGAACAATGGGCTACCCAATTAGCAAGCTATGTAGAAAATCCAGATTTATTTCTAAAGGATCAGGAAAAAAAGGAAAAGTTATCAAAACCTCATCTAGTATTATTTATGACTTTTTTGAAGTTGTTAAACCATGTAAAATCTCAGATTAATGGATTAACACAAAAGCATCTCGACTTTTATTTTAAAGAGCGTTTAGGTTTTACACCTAAAGAGGCAATTCCAGATGTAGTGCATGTTTTACTAGAATTAGTAGAAAATAGTGCTACTTTAGAAGTAAAAAAAGGAACGGTATTGTTGGCAGGAGAAGATGAAGAGGGGAATGAGTTGCACTATACCACTAATGAAGATACTGTTATCAGTCAAGCCAAAATTGCAGAATTAAAAAATGTTTTTGTAGAAAAAGAATTTCTTACCATAAAAGAAGCACATTTAAATAGTAAAACTACTCACGATTTAGGATTTACCAATATGTTGGAATTTGCATTAGGGCATCCAAATCCTGGAAATCCACTTCCCGAATTGCCAGAAGATGTAAACAATCTTGATGCACTAATTAATTCAGTACAGAATAATGAAGTTAAATCAATTTCTTATGTAACTGAACAATTGTTTCTTTCGATTGCAGATTTTAATGCAATTGTTCTTAAAAATAAAGAAGAAAAAGAAGGTTTGTTGGTAGATTGGCAGGAGGTATACATTCTTCTAGAAGAGGCTTACAAAGAAAAAGTTAAATACACAAGGCAACAGGAATTAAAAGCGATTCATGAAGAACAAGGGTTTGATACAATGTTAAAAAAAGTATATGGAAATCCTGAACCAGGAGATAATTTGCCTTTATACAAAGGACATAAAGTTTCTTTTGATACGCTTTATGAAGATTTACATGCTGTAGATCAGAATGCAGATTTAGCTACAGAATATATAGAGGAGCATCTTAAACTTAATCCAGAAAATTTTGATAGTATTGTTAAAATAAGTAAAGATCAAAACGCTTCAGCTGCGGATTGGAATAAAGTATACCGTCTTTTAGAATTTGCAGATCGTCAAGTACAATCTATAAGTTTAGCGGCACCTAGCATAGAATTTTTTTCTGATATTTATGCAACATCTGATGCTACTGCTTTTACTTTTAGTGAATATGGAGAGGAAGAAGAAAGTAAGCGTTTCAAGACATTTGGTAATAGAACACAAACTAAAACCGTCCAAGCACTACAAACTGCATCAATAGGTTTTGCTATTAGTTCTCCTACTTTGCTCGTAAAAGAAGGTAAAAGAACATTATCAGTAGTGTTAGATTTAGGACTACAAAATACAGATATAGAAAGTTTAGAAGCCATTTTAAATAAAAAGAATCCTTTTGAAGTACAACTCACAACCAGCAATAAATGGTTTACACCTAAAAAAGTATCTTTTAAGTTAGGAAATTATTTAGGATTAGAATCTGAAGGTATTTTCAATATAGTAGTTGAAAACTCAATTATTAAAATAAAAACAGGAAAGCATTTTATTCTGGAAGATGTAGGTAACTATATAGTAAGCGATGCCAACGTTATTTATGAAATAAAAGAATTTATTTCTGAAACTGAAGTAAAGGTAATTAAAGTGGGTGATCTTACAGACCATTTAGGTGTATCCCAAAAATATAAAGCTAATCAAGTGTACTTAAATGCACTAAAAATAGAAATTGAACTCCTAGAAGAAGACTTTCCTGTTGTACCCTTTGAAAAAAACAAAGCACCTTCCTTTATACAATCTGAACACCCTTCAATGGTAGTGCTATTAAATCACTTTTTAGAAGAACCCTTAGAACAGAATAAGTATAAAAGCTATTATAAAGAACTAGCCAATCTAGGATTGAAAAAAACACACATTCGTGTAGATGTTGAAAATATTAACAATATCACTTTACAAAATGATCAGTATACTATTGATTTAAAAAAACCATTTGAACCTTTTGGATTTCAACCCGAAATTGGTGATAGTTTTTACTTAGCAAATGAAGAAATTTGCTTAAAAAAATTAGATCAGTTGCATTTGGATTTACAATGGGTAAAACAACCAGAATCTTTTAAAGAATATTACAAAAATTATTGGATAATTGATAAAGATAATCCAACACTTCCAGTTAACGACTATATCATAAAAGAGAATACCGACTTTAAAGCGAATCTTTTTTTTCATGACAAAAATGCTGAGGTACCCATAGAAACTATAGCGTTATTTTCAGATAAAGGTAAAATTAATGTAACTAATATAGCATCAAAAATAGAAAAGAACACTCCAAACTATAATTATAAGTCAAGGACCAATGCTATAATAGATGAAGAAGAAGTACTCAACTGGGATCGTTATTTTAGATTAGAACTCAATCCACTAGACTTTCAGCACACAGTTTATAATACATTGTTTACGAGACAAGCTTTCTCTGTTAAACCAGAAATAAAAAGTTTAAAAATTGAAACACCTTTTCAACCTAAGCTTAAAAAAATGCAGATTAGCTATGTTGCTTATACCGATATTTTAGTTGAACAAACCACTACAAAAAATGATCATGATAGGCTTTACCATGTTCATCCTTTTGGTTTTAATCCATTGGATCTAGCACTACAACCTAGTTTATTACCAAAATATGATGATGAGGGTACTCTTTATGTAGGTATAGAAAATCTAAAAGTCCCGCAAATAATATCAATCTTATTTCAAATGGCGGAAGGAAGTGCTAATCCAGATGTAGAAAAACCAAAATTACAATGGAGTTATTTGAGAAACAATGAATGGATCGCTCTCAAAACAGCTGCAATCTTAACAGATGGTACTAATGGATTGGTTAATACAGGAGTTGTTAAAATTAATATTCCAAAAGATGCCACAACAGGTGGTACATTGATGCCAGAAGATTTACATTGGCTTAAAATAAGTGCTTCAAATGGAATTACTGGAGTATCTGATACAATCACTATTAAAAGTCAAGTAATTAGCGCAACGTTTTCTAGTGCAGTAATCGCTCCATCTCATTTTGAAAAACCGCTGTTGGCACATACAATTACCGAATCTTTAAATCCTATTCCTGAAATTACAAGTATTAGTCAACCTTTCACTTCTAGCAAAGGAAAACCAATGGAACAAGGTAATATTATCTATGAGCGTATTAGTGAAAGACTTCGTCATAAAAATAGAGCGCTTACGATGTGGGATTATGAACATATGGTATTGAATGAATTTCCTCAAATTTATAAAGCAAAATGCATTCCATCTAAAGAGCAATTAGGAAAGGTAGATGTTATTGTTATACCTGATATTAAAGGGAGACTTCCTTTTAATCCTTTTGCACCAAAAGTAGCCTCAAATACGTTATTTCAAATTCATAACTTTTTGAATAATCACGCCCCTATTCATGCAGAAATAGAAGTTATTAATCCTTTTTACTTACAGGTGTTAACTAGATGTACTGTAAAGTTTTATCCAGAATATGATCCAGCATTTTATAAAGATAAATTGATAGAAGAAATAAAACGGTTTTTGTCTCCTTGGGCTTACGATCACGATAGTGATATAAATATTGGCGGTAATCTCCATGCTAGTGTACTCATCAATTTTATTGCAGAACGACCTTATATAGATTATGTAGCCAATTTAAAATTATTTCAAAGTGAAGACGGTATCAACTTTACAGATGTTAGAAATAGTAATGATGGTAAACCTATCGTAATACCTTCTCGTCCAGATATGGTGATGGTTTCTGCAGCCAATCATTCTATAGATATAGTAGATGAAAAAGGCTATGACGAAGAAAGTTTTGAAGGCATTAATTACATGCAAATACAACTGGATTTTGAGGTAGCCAATACTGTTAACAAAAAGGTATAACAAAATCGTAAAAAAATATAAAATAATAAACACATGGAAAAAGATAAAAAAAACCGCACAGAACTGAAAAACTATTTTAAAGCTAATGCTAAGCCTACAGAAGAACAATTTGCAGATTTCATTGAGGCAGGTATTAATCAGGTTGAAGATGGAATAGTCAAACTGCAAGGGAATCCATTAGCTCTTGAAGCACAAGGTGAAGATGTAGGAACTCAGGATATTTTGGGCTTGTATCGAAACTTTAGTGAAGACATCCCTGATTGGTCGTTTAATCTTAATCCAAGAGTTGACCCAAAAGATCCTAACACGAACCAACCTGGATTGAATATTAAAGATAGTCTTGGAAAAAGTCGTTTGTTTATCAAATCGATTACTGGTAATGTTGGAATTGGAACTATAGAGCCAACTGCAAAGCTAACTATAAAAGGAAATAATGAAGCTTCTCTATTGGCAGTAGTTGATACCACTAATGAACATACTAAAATTTTAGAAGTCACGCAACAAAACGGTGTTTCAATAAAAGGGGCGTTACATGTTGATGGAAATTTTTCTGCTACAAATATTCAGGAAGTTGCAATCCAACCAGATTTAGGGAATACAACAGCAAGTGATAAAAAAGTACCTACACAAAAAGCAGTAAAAACATATATTGATACCCGACTTCCAAAAGGATTAATCTCTATGTGGTCTGGAAAAGTAGCTCCTGATGGATGGGCAATATGTGATGGAACTAATAATACTCCAGATTTATCAGGAAGATTTATAGTTGGATTTGATAAAAATACAGCAGACTATAATGAAATAGGAAAAACAGGAGGGGCTAATAATATAGTGCTTACCTCAGAGCAAATTCCTGCTCACAGTCATTCAGGAACTACTAATAATTCAGGAGATCATAAACACAGTTTTACTGGTGCAACAAAAAAAGGAGATGGATCAGGAACAGGAAGTTCGAATGCTTATTATGGTGCTTTAACTAGAGATACAGCTAGTGCAGGTATACACAGCCATTCTTTTAAAACAAACCCAACTGGAGGTGATCAACCTCATGAAAACAGACCCCCTTATTATGTCTTAGCTTACATTATTAAACTCTAATACAAAATAAAAAACAGCTTACAATCAAAAGGATAATACTCTTTTTAGATTAAACTTAAAATATACGATAAGATGACAGACTTAGTAACTATATCCAAAGAAGTACCAAAAAACTCGGCTTTGAGTTATGAATTCCTTCGTGAAGAAGGAATAAAATTAATTCAACAATTAGGAGGAAACACATGGACTGACCATAATATCCACGATCCAGGTATTACAATACTAGAACAAGTATGCTATGCTATCACTGATTTGGCATATCGAATGGATTATGATATTAAAGAGTTACTAGGCAGTAATACGAATAGTTCGTATTCAAACTTGTATAGTGCAGCAACTATATTATCCACTAAACCAGTTACTTTATTAGATTGGCGAAAAACAGTAATGGATATTGAAGGGGTAAAGAATGCTTGGGTAGAAAAAGTAATACAAAATGGAACCAATAATGAAATACAAGAAACGTTTGTTCCTAAAGGAGTATATAATGTTTTTGTTGAAATAGACGATTTGTTTGAGATTTCTGGTACTCAATTACTAACTAATGTAAAAGATAGATTACAAGCAAGTCGTTCAATATGCGAAGATTTTGAGGAGGTAAAAATTCTAGAAACACAACAAATTAGACTAGAAGGAGCTATTGAAATTGCTGATACTGTAGATGATATTAATAAATTGGTTGTCGCTATATTACATAGAGTAGCAACAAATTTGTCTCCGCGAATTCCTTTCTATACTTTACAGGAGTTGTTGAAAAGAGGAAAGAAAACAGAAGAAATCTTTGATGGTCCCGCACTTGATCATGGATTTATAGAGGAAGCAGAATTACTTAAACACGAGAGAAAAAAAGAAATACAAACCTCAGATATTATACGTGAAATCATGGATGAGGTAGAAGTTTTAGCGATTGACGAATTAGCTCTAGCTACAGGATCTAATCTAGTTAAAACCTGGATTTTACCGCTAGATGCAAAAAAAGTACCTAAACTTGATGTTGAAGGTACTTTAGAAAAATTATCTTTTACTGCTCAAGGACTAACGGTGAATATAGATAAAACACTTGTTAAAACCTTATATAACGAAAAACAAAAAGAAGGATTTTCTAAAAAATTACCCCTAAAGGAACGTGATATTATTACAGAAGAAACAAAAGAACAACACTTAGAAAACTATTTTTCAATTCAAAATCAATTTCCTTCAAACTATGGTATAGGTACAATTGGGTTGCCTGATGGAGCAACAGAAAGTAGAAAAGCACATGCCAAACAACTAAAAGCTTATTTAGTCTTATTTGAACAACTCTTAGCTAATAACTTCTCACAGTTGGCTAATTTTAAAAAACTAATGAGTTTTGACAATCAAGATACCCGCACCTATTTCAACCAATCGTTACTAGACAGTGTAGCAGGCATAGAAGAGGTTTTAGTAAGCAAAGAAAGCTATGAAGACTATCTTAAAGAAATGACAACCGATTCAACCGAAGGTTTAAAACGTAAAAATAAGTTTCTAAATCATTTACTAGCACGTTTTGGTGAAAAATTTACTGGATACGGTATGTTGTTGCAAGATGTTTCTGATGATGCACATGTAGCAGCTAAAAAGCTACTCAAAGATAAAGCTACTTTCTTAAAAGAATATCCTATTTTAAGTGCTAATAGAGCTACAGGATATGATTATACTAAAACCTATTGGCAAAATAATAATATTTCAGGTTTAGAAAAACGCATTGCACGAAAATTAGGAATAGAAGAATATACCCGTAGAAATATTGGTGATGGCGCTACCGAAGGATTTCATATGGTAGAACATGTTCTATTACGACCACGTAAAGCCTATCCATTTCTTCTTAATGTATCCTATACTTTGCAAGAAATTACTGCTTTTGAAATCGTAGAAAATAACAATGCATTAACACGCTGTATGGCCATCAATCATATGCTAAAAGCTGGTGAAGAAATTCAAATTACAGCTAGTGAAATGTATAAAGGAAATTATACTATCATTAATGCTGGAGAGCACTATTTTGAAATAGAAGCTCCTTTTCAGGAAGCCTCTACTACTGGTTTTTGGCAACGAAAGAAAGACATACGCTATTTTATAAAAACCGAAAATATAGGTGCTTTTATACAAGTTAGCTCCTCATCAGATAGAACGTTTTGCGAGGTCGGTAAAAATAATCTGAGAGTAGGTGATTTTATAGAAATAACCCAAACTCAACATTATAATGGTATTCACCAAGTACTTGCTTTAACTGAAAATGGTTTTGAAATAGGAGTGCCTTTTAGCGAAGAACAAAGTATTGGAAGATGGATGCCAATAAAAGTACCAAATGATCCTTATTCTCTACAGTTAACTTTTTTCTTCCCAAAATGGATGGAAAGATATCAAAATACTTCATTTAGAAAATTTGTAGAACAAACGGTAAGAGAAGAAACACCTGCTCACATTACTACATATATTAAGTGGTTTGATGTCAAAGAAATGCAAGATTTTGACAAAAACTTCCATGCCTTTTTAGGACGTATTAACAACTCAAAATAGCTTTTTATGAACCATCAAAAACATATTATTAATAAGCAGATTTTAGAAATACAACTGCCTATAACAGCTAATGTATTTGAGGAACAACAAAAGCTAAGTCTTTTATATAGAGAACAATGGATTCCAATAATCGATAAGATATTGAGCAGGACTTATGGAGATGCGCACCAAAAATCAGTTCAGATAGATACCCTAACCATTGATTTAGGCGTGCTAGAAATGAAAGATTTGACAACTGTATTTGAAGAAAAATTCCAACAAGTATTTGAAGAAGTTGAAGCATCACAAACTATTACAGAAGTAATTTTAGAAAAGAAAATCGAAGCACAGCAAACACCTTTACGTGTAATGAGCTATTTCCTAAAGACAGGACTTTTACCTTGGTGGGTTTCAGCAACTAGCAAAACGTTTTTACAGGAGCAAGTAAACATACTCATTCAAACACAGGAACCTACTTTTATAAAAATACTATCTCAACTACGTTTCAACTCATTATATCTAGAACGGTTTTTATACAACTGCACATCAAATCAAATTTTGGAATGCCTTCAATTATTGAGCAATATTACTATACAAAACTTAGTCAAGTTAAAAAATGAAGGCTTAAAAGAAGTCAAACAAAAGTTAGAAGAAAATAAAATAAAATGGAATGATATTACTGTAGAAACCAATTTTGGGAAAGCCATTTTTCAACAGATAACGGAAGTCAAAAATCATGAAATTTTACAAAAAGTAAGCGTAACACAAACACTTTTAACTTTAGGTATTTATGCAACGAAAGATAATACAGCGAATCAAAACAAAAAAAGAAATCAAATTCAGTTATTAATCACCAAACAGCAAAAACAATATCGTAAGGATACCGCTTGGCAATCCTTTTTTAAGCAACTAGATGTATTTATACAAAGCCCTTCTTTTTTACAAGTATCTTCCGATTTGTTAAAGAATTTTGAAAAAGTATTGAAACGTCTAGATGTTGAGAAAAACAAGAAAAACTCAATAATTGATACTAAAGTACTTTTAAAACCTATTGCAGAACATGTTCAACGCATACAAAAAACAATTCAAAAGGCTCAGCCTTATACTAAGCCTATGGCTATAGACCAATTGCAATCAACTTTTGAAGACACCGACTTTATAACGGTACAAAACGCAGGATTAGTTCTTTTATGGCCTTTCTTGCAACGGTTTTTTGAAAATGTAGAGTTACTAAATCATAAAGAATTTAAGGATGATACTGCAAAAGCAAAAGCAGCTTGTCTCTTGCATTATATAGTTGATGATAACGAAGCATCTCTGTTCGAAGGAACATTACCTTTAAATAAAGTACTCTGTGGTATACCACTTTCAGAAACTGTTGCCTTAGAACCTTTAAAAAAAGAAGAGAAGGTTATAATCGATGGTTTATTACAAGCTGTAATGCAGCGAGGACCGCATTGGAAAAACTTATCCATAGCCGGATTTCGCACCTCTTACTTGCAAAGAGAAGGATTGCTACGCAGTAGAGACGGTCACTGGCTGTTACAAGTCAAAAAAGAAACATATGATATCACCTTAGAAAAAATACCATGGGGTTTTGGCACTGTAAAATTACCATGGATGAACCAAATTATAGTAGTAGAATGGATGTAGTTGCTTTAAATACAATAATCGAACAAAATGCAAGAGTAGTAACCCGAGAATTAGATTGGCTAAATTTAGTTATAGAAACTCGGTTAGCACTTCATTTTCATCAGGAAGTTCCATATCAATCAATAGAAGAATTGCCTGTTCCAAACCTAACCAATGAAGCCGGTTTTTATGCCGAATTCTTGCAGAAAAACAAGCTAAATCCCGCAGAACGGTTAGTGCTCATATTAGCTTTGGTTCCGCATATAAAACCTGCATTGTTAGATATTCTAATGACCAAAAACACCAATTATGACCGCAGGTATAGCGAGTTTGGAGGGCTTTTTTTAGAAGGACATTCTGGTTTAGTTCCTACAGCAGAAACGGCTCTGTTTATTTTGGCTGGAGACGATTTAGGAAAACGTTTGCAATACCATTATATTTTTAATCCAACGCATATTTTAACTAGCAGCCAGGTAATTAAAGGGAGTGTACAGAAAAAAGGTATGCCTAGATTGAGCGGTATTTGGCTAGTAGCCAATGAATATGTAGAACCTCTCATAAGTGGTGAATCGTATCATCCTTCCTACAGCGAAGATTTTCCTGCACAGCTTATTACCACAAGTATGGAATGGAACGATATTGTAGTGAGTAAAAAAACAGCAGATAGTCTGCAAGAAATTCAACACTGGGTAACATATGAAGATGTATTAATGCAGGACTTAGGATTAAGCAAACTCCTAAAGCCAGGATACAAAAGTCTGTTTTATGGGCCACCCGGAACAGGTAAAACCATGACGGCAGCTCTCCTTGGAAAAAGTACAAACCGACCAGTTTATAAATTAGACCTCAGTATGGTGGTTTCTAAATACATTGGAGAAACCGAAAAAAATTTAGCAAAAGTATTTGATCAAGCCGAAAAGCACAACTGGATTTTGTTTTTTGATGAAGCCGATTCTCTTTTTGGAAAACGCACACAAGTATCTAGTGCAAATGATCGTTACGGAAACCAAGAAATAGGTTATTTGTTACAACGTATAGAAGATTTTCCTGGTGTAGTTATTTTGGCCTCTAACCTGAAAGAAAATATCGATGAAGCTTTTACGCGTCGTTTTCAATCGATGGTAGAATTTAGAATACCTAGCGCAGAGGAACGCTTTACACTATGGCAACAATCGTTTTCTGCTAAACTGCCCTTAGATCCAACCATAGATTTAAGAAACATTGCCGAAAAATATGCTTTAGCTGGTGGTGTGATGGTTAATGTCGTACGAAAAGCCACCTTAAGAGCCGTAACCCTACAACAGCAAACCATATCTTTAAGAGAGCTAGAAACTGCCATACAGCAAGAATTACAGAAAGAAGGGATTATTTTAAATTGATAAAAAACGGTGAATTTGAGTAGTTGTTATAAAAGCATCTCGATACATTTTTTGTTCCACTATCGCTGCACAAAAAACACTCGATGTGACGCAAAAAAAGTAAAACGTTCGTCAGGTTGAGTGATTTTTTGGAATGCTAATGGAGAAAAATTGTATCGAAACCCAATATAATAAAAAAACAAAAGTTATGAAATCACAAACCAATATAACCCAAGAAAAAGAAAACACTCCTGCGCAAAGAGTGCAACAAGAAGCTAGCGATGGCGGTACAGCACAATTGGCAGACAATCGTGAAACTACGGTTTATCAGCGAAAACTTCTAGAAGGAATCCATATGCATGCTGTTGAAAATAACACAACTCCTATACAGAAGAAAGCTAACAAAACGGGGTTGCCAGACAATTTAAAATCGGGTATTGAAAACCTCTCTGGTTATAATATGGATGATGTAAAAGTGCATTACAATTCTAGTAAACCGGCTCAATTGCAAGCTCATGCTTATGCCCAAGGTACAGATATTCATGTAGCACCTGGGCAGGAAAAACACTTGCCACATGAGGCTTGGCATGTGGTACAACAAAAACAAGGACGTGTACAGCCTACAAGGCAGTTAAAAAGTAAAGTAAATATTAATGATGATCTTGGCTTGGAAAAAGAAGCAGATGTGATGGGAGCTAAAGCAATACAAATGCAGGCTAAGAATAATCAAGACCTAACTTTAATAAAGGAAAAGAATAGTAATTCTATTGTACAAAGAAAGGAAAATGAAAAGTATGTTTTAAGGCTAAATTTCGCGGGTTCAAGCTATGATTATATAACTAGAACAGAATTTGACAATTATACAAATAATCAAGTTGAAAATTTAGAAGTAGCTGCAACCAAAAAACAGAATCCGGAAGTACCAGATGATAAGACAACTGTTGAGGAGTTTGATATAGCAGGACCTGGAGGCCCAAGTACAACTAATGATGGAAAACCAAAAGGTATGAAAGATGAAGGGAAAAATAGCATAGCAAAACTTAACCAGTTTATGACCGAATTTATAAAGAATAAAATAGAAGGAAAATTAGCTTCATACGGAAAATGTGAGATACATATATGGGGGCATAGCAGAGGAGCTGTTGCCGCAGGATATGTTACAGAAAATCTAAGAAAAGAAAATTTTAAAAATGTAGAGATATTCTCATCATTATTTGACCCTGTGCCTGGTCCACAGTTTGGATATTATACACCTTATAAAACAACAAAAAATGATTTAACAAATACCCGATCTACAGTTGTGTATTCTATGGGCTCAGAAGCAAAAAAACTTATGAAACCAAAGGCAGGAGAAAAATTAATTGGAGCAGAAACAATTGTAATTTTAGCCAGTAAACATAGCGCAAATTTAGGGGGTGAATTTTACTTTGATGGAGAATTAATCCAGCCAAGAGATATATCTAAATTACCTAGTGGAGTATATATGGAAAACGATTATGAATTTTTAAAAACAGAAACAACACTTGTTAAGATGGAAGGAAGAGAGTATGGTAAAATAACATTGAAAAAAATTGGAAATTTAGATGAATTTAATAAACAATGGGAAAAACTGAAAGAAAGAAGAGACAAGAATGGAAAGGTTACAGATTTTGGTAGGAAAAAAGCAATAAAAAAAGCTGTAAAATTATTCTTCTTGAGAGACGAAAATTTTGAAATATTAGACACTGAATTAAAAGAAGAACTTGATTATTAAATCCGCTCTACTAAGTCTCCTGACTTCGTAGCAGTAACATTATGAAAATAAGAATAAAGAAAATAGTACAAAGTCACAAATAGTAATAAACTTCCCTGAAGAGTTTTTAAAATATAAAGAATTTTGTTTTACAAACTATGAAAACACAAACCGATAAAAACCAAGAAAAAGAAACCGCTCCTATACAAAAAGTCCAGCAAGAACTGAGTAATGGTGGTACGGCACAATTAGCAGACAACCGTGAGTCTACTACCATTCAACGTAAGTTACAAGACTCCATGAGTGTTTCTACAGAGAATACTACAAATCCAATACAACGAAAAGCCAACAAAACAGGGTTGCCAGACAACTTAAAATCAGGTATTGAAAATTTATCTGGTTATAGTATGGATGATGTAAAAGTACATTATAACTCTAGCAAACCAGCACAATTACAAGCGTATGCTTATGCACAAGGTACAGATATTCATGTAGCACCTGGGCAGGAAAAACACTTGCCACATGAGGCTTGGCATGTGGTACAACAAAAACAAGGGCGTGTACAACCAATGATGCAATTTAAAAGTAAAGTAGCAATTAATAATGATTTTGGTTTGGAAAGGGAAGCGGATGTAATGGGAAATAGAGCATTACAAACAAAAGTAGATTTTTATAATAAAACAACTCAGTTACAAACAGTAGATGTAAATAATAATGGAACTATTCAACGTTTTTTTAATGTTCTTGCATATGCTGCTCTTATTGGATTATTAATTGTTATAGGACAAATAATCCACGATTTATATCAACGTTATAAAAGATATATTCAACCCGCCGATAGAACGGCAGAACATTTATTGGCTGGTGGTATACATGGTCAAACTGAAAATGCTGCTTTGAATGTGGAACAAGCCCTAGATACCCTTGAGCAAGCTCATGGGATTAGAAATGAAAGACAAGATGATACAAGAGAAAGTTTGACTATTTTAGGTAAAAAATTGTCTGCTTTTCTTAGAGAAGGACACACTGATATTGATGAATTAATAGTGAGGGCTATTCAAAGGGAGTTTCCTGGTAGAGATGATATAACTGAAGAAGAATTTGAGTTTGCACTTCAAAAAGCAATTATGGGATCCACCAGAACTAGGGGGTTTATTACTGTAGCAGCCCGAACTGTTGGTGGAGCTATAGATTTTATTCGTAGGCAATTTGGATATGAGGATTAGTAAGCTACATTAGATAACTATAATCTTAGAAATTGGCTTTTTTACAAGTATAGGTTATATTTGTAAGAAGTAAAAAGCAGCAATTAAATCATTCCATAAAAAAGGCTGTCTTTCTAGACAGCCTCTACTATTATTGCATAAGTGGGATAGGATCTACAGGAGTGTTGTTTGAGGTCGTGTTTCTTCTGGCTAGTAAATCGGCATAGTATTTCCTTACGGTATTAAGTACATTTAATGCTTGGTTAAACTCATCGGTATCTTTGCTTTTTGCCATAGCAAATACATAAGTAACCATATCGGTGTAGAGGGTTCTTACATCGCTTCTTAATTTTTTTACATCAAAAACTTCTTTTGAAGCTTCATTCATAGTTCGTCCAGCAAAAAGCATTTTAAATTCGTCATTGCGAGTGGCTACCCTCGTAACATAACTGTTTAGATGAAGCAAGTTTACACTCGGCAAATACTTAGCATTGTTTAAATCGGTTACCAAATTGTCGATGCCGTTACTTTCTTCTTCAAAATTCCAATTTTGTAAGTTCTTGTAGGTTTTAATTAAAGTATTTAAACTTTTATAAGCAAGTACTTCTTCTTCGTTTTCGGCTAATTCAAATACCTTTAAATAGCGAATTAGAGCTGAAATAGCAGTATCTCGTGCTTCGTCTGCTTTGGCAATTTTTTCAGTTTCATCGCTTTTCCTAATCTGTATTAGCGCTTTGTCATAGGTATCAATACTGGTTTCTAATTGGGTTAGATAATTGGTAAAACCAGCATCGCTCACCACATTTAAGGTTGTAATCCCTTCTTTAACGCTCTTTACATGTTGTCCAAACTCAAGATTTGTCAATCTTCCTAAGTTTACTGTTTGTAATTTTTTCATGACTATTTGTTTGTTTAATTTGAATACTAAAATTATTTATTTTTTTCTCAGCATTGAAAAAAGGAGGTAAAAATTTTACAAATTATAAGCTGATTTCCAAAATCTAGTTAGAACGGAATGCATTTCTATTCAGATTTCCAAAATCCAATTAGAACGGAATGCATTTTTATTCAGATTTTCAAAATCTAGTTAGAACGGAATGCATTTCTATTCAGATTTCCAAAATCTAGTTAGAACGGAATGCATTTTTATTCAGATTTTCAAAATCCAATTAGAACGGAATGCATTTTTATTCAGATTTTCAAAATCTAGTTAGAACGGAATGCATTTCTATTCAGATTTCCAAAATCCAATTAGAACGGAATGCGTTTCTATTCAGATTTCCAAAATCCAATTAGAACGGAATACATTTCTATTCAAATTTCCAAAATCTAGCTAGATAAAAAAGAGTATGGGTAAGAAAACAGATAGAAAAATCATTTACGGGTCACAAATGTACGGTAAACTTTCATTTTCTATTTTGTATCACCAATGTCGTAAAATTCCTCTCATTTGACGTTTTTGTAACAGTCCTTCCCAAGGCATCTAAGTACATTTGAATACATTTCAATCGTATCATTAATCCTTTGTAAAGCAAACAAAAACATGAAAGCCAGTAGTATTCCCAATCATGAGAAAACTTTTTTTGAAACAGGAAAAGATTCCGACGGAAAGCAATTTGTTTTAACTAAAAAGAACATACCTATAAAAGGAAGTAACCAATCCATGCCTTACTTACAGTGTAGACCTATAAATGGAGACAAGTCGTTTTATTATCAGGAAAAAAGCACCAAAACACAAATTGTATTGCACTATACAGCGGGTTATTTAAAGGGTGATGTAGCCGCTTTGTCAAAACCCAATAATCGTGTTTCCACTCCGTTTATTATTGCGAGAGATGGTACCATACTTAATTTGTGGTCTTCTGCTTATTGGTCTTACCACTTAGGTTCTGGAGCTATAGGAGGCAATACTTCGGGTAGCCAACGATCTATTGCTATAGAATTGTCAAACATTGGTTACTTAAAAAGAATCGGCAATAAATTAGTTACAGTGTATAGCGATACAGATGTGTATTGTGATTTAGAAGAAACGCAATATTATACGCAATTAGACACTCCTTTTAGAGGCGAACTTTATTATGCTAAGTTTACACCAAAACAATACGATAGTATGCAACTGTTACTTCGTTACCTTACGGCAGAATATAACATTCCAAGTAACTTTTTACCAGAAGACAAAAGATATATAACAGGAAAAGAAAAGGAGTTAGTCAATTTTAAAGGCATCGTCTCGCATGTTAATTATAGATCCTCTGGTAAATGGGATATTGGACCTGCCTTCGATTGGGAAAAAATAGCCATATAATTTTAATTCAATAAATCTACAAATATGACATCGCTATTACTATTTTGTGTTAGCAAACAGGCATGAAAGCGATACCATATATGACCCATAAAAAATAAAATCTTCATATATGAAAAAGACACACCCATTGTTACTCTCGTTTTGTATTTTAGTTTTTATAGCTAGTTGTTCTAGTTATAAACCAACTTATAAACCAACCAATAATGAGCTGGAAGAACTATTGTCTAGCACACAACAAACCATACATCAATTAGCAGAAAAAATATCCCCAAAAACAGAGGATAGTCTTTCTATTTCTTTTCGTAAACTAGAAGAAAAGAGTAAAGAATTATTTCCAGCACTAGAAAACTGCCATAAAAAATACAAGCTAACCGAAAGTTATATGGCAACCTTAAAAGAAGCCCAAAATGCGTTGTCGAGATTATATGAAAATTTTAATAATATCGATAATAAAGAATTTATTTTACATGCCGTCTATTTAGATTATGATGCCAAGTTAAAGTCTATTTATAGCAGCCCTACAAGCGATGCTAATACCAGAATAAAAGTGACGGTAGATTCTAATGAAGACGAAGGATTTTTCGTTTTTGGAAAATTATCTTACGAACAAGAATTAGACATTAAGCGATTTCGATTTAACAGACCCACGCAAAATGCGTCTTTAGATGTGGTGCCAGGCTATTATTTATTTTGGTTGGAAAAAGACGGACGCATTGGTACAGCAGAACTCCATCTTATTATGAGTGATGGTTCGGGAGAGCCACAAAAATTAGTTTTAAAAATACCTAAATAATGTTTGTATGATTGTTTCTAAGTTAAAAGGCGTTTGGAAAGAAATTACATTGCTAAGTACTTGGATTGTTTCGGTAACTGGTGCTTTGGTTATTCCTTTACCGTCTTGGTATTCTTCAGATGAAAATACTTCCTTTTTGATGGAATTTGGTGTGTTTATCGCTACCGTAATGGCAGGCTTTATCATTTTATTTTCGTTAAAAAACAAAGTTATAAAAATATGGAAACGCATGTCTATACTTTTTTTTCTGCTTTTTATAGCGAGTTTCATGACCTATTATTTTTCTAGAGAAGCCAAAACCTTACCCTATGTAGAAAAAGACATTGTAATAGGAAATGTACTGCTAGAAAACAATCCGTTTGAACGGTTTAAAGAAACCCATGGATTTTTACCCGATAGAAATGAACGGATGTTGATTTTGCTTGGCGATTCAGAAAGAGCATGGACTAAGAAAAGCATTATGACAAATAGAGTACAGCTCATGTTATTGTTATTTCTATGCTACTTATTTTCGGCTGGGTTTATTATCTCTTTTTGCAACCTAATCATTTTGTATAAAGAAAAATACAAGATAAAGGAGGAAGAAGAAGTAGCAGATGAAACTGCTTGATACACAAATAAGATGATTAAAAAAAAATAGATGAAAAACATTTCAATTAACACTGTCCTTCAAAGTATTACCCTGTTGTTTTTAATTATTATTGGTTATTTTATGTTTACCTCTAATTCGAATTGGCAAATAATAACTGCGGAATTAAAAAAAGCAAAAAAGGAACTGCAACTTGCAACAGATTCTATTATGGTTACCCAAGAACAACTGGAAAGAACAAAGCACGAATTTCAGCAAATGAAAGTACAAAAAGACTTCCTCATTCACACCCGAGATTCATTGCTACTTACTTTTCAAAGAAATAATGCTAAAGATTGGGAGGATTTGCAAAACATTAAAGATTCTATTGCTCGTACTAATGAGAAATTGGACAAAGATCGACTACTATTAGAAGGTCTTTTTGGATTACATCGATAAATGATTGTTCTACCACTTTAAAAAATAAATCATGAAAAAAATAGTAATTGCGTTCCTTTTAATAACTACAACCCTTGTTTTTGGACAAGATAGAAATGCCGCGAAATTAATCGAAATTCCAGAATCTTATGCCAATCGAGTTGGAGAACCTTTTATGGTACAAAAGGATAGTATGTATGTCTTTAGAACATCTGATGTTTATTTGGTGAACAAAAAATCTTTTTTAGCTATTAAAAATGTATACCAAAGTACAATTGACCAAAATAAAATGACCAAAGATCTCATTGAAAAGTATACCGAAACACTTCGGAAAAACATGGATTTAGAACGTAGATTGGAAATTAATTTTACCCAAACCGATAGTTTAGATCAAATAGTGTATGAAAAAACCCAAAAGACACTACAAAATACCCAAAAAGCATTAGATTATACTGTGAAAAGTCTTGAAAGTGCCACCCAAAGTTTAGAACTTGTGGAAAAAACGGCCAAACGCGAAAGAAGGAAAACAGTTTTTGAAAAAGTACTTTTCGGTATAGCAGGATTGGGAGTAGGGGTTTTAGTGGGAATTACGTTGTAACTATTGTGCAAAGAACATTATTGTGTGATTTTGTTCCTAAATGGTTTCTTTTTTCATTAGAAGTACAGAGTATTTTTATGTATTCTGTTACTGATTTAGTAAGTCTTATGAGATAGTTGTTAATATGATAAAATTAAGTTTATAATTGATGTAATTTATAAAAAAAATAATGATGTAATTAAAAATTTTATAAAACGTTTAAAAGAATAGTTTCCTTTTTATGTTTTTTTTACTTTTTATACTAATTCAACTTAAATTTGTAATTAGGCAAGGCAATTATAAAAGTAAACAAACATAAAGATAGCATTTCATGAATTTTTTCCATTTTCTTGTATTCCAATCAGAAAGATATTTAGTCCGAACAAAATTTAGCTGCTATCTTGTTATTATTCTATTTACTTTAAATGGCGTAGCTGCATCAAAATTGCATCAAGAGAAACCTTTAGATAGTTTGCTCATCCAATTAAAAAATCATACCAAAAAGGATACAATACAAATTAATCTTCTTAATGCTATTGGCTATAAATATTGGATTATAGATGCGAATAAATCCATTCATTATGGACAAAAAGCGTTGCAATTATCTGAGCAATTATCTTACAATCATGGGCTTGCAAAGGCTAATCGTATTATAGGTGTTGCCTATTGGTCTCAAGGTTTTCAGAATAAAGCCTTACTCTATTTAAAGCAATCGCATGAGCTTTACAAATCAGATAATGATAAAGAAGGGATTGCCAATACTCGTCTTAATTTGGGGATGGTTTATGCAGATCTTAAAAATTATAAAAAAGCGTTACATTATTATGAGTTAGCTATTGATGAATTTACTGCTTTAGAACTAAAAGGAAGAATTGCGACCACATTTACCAAAATTGGAACCATGTTTATTGAAGAGCATAAAAATGAAGAGGCATTAAAATACTTAACTGATGCTTTGCAAATGCATATTGCAAGTAATTTTACTTATGGTATTGCTGAAGTACATAATAAATTAGGTATTTTGTACCTTAATAAAAATGAAATTGAATTAGCTTCTTACCACATTAAAAAGTCGATGGAATTAGGTAAAGAAGTGAATGATACTCATGGTTTAACAAATAATCTTATCCTTTTTGGAAAAATCTTAAGATGGCGGAATAAGATTGATGAAGCAACTCAATCGGTTGAGAAAGGACTATTATTGGCACAAGAAAATAATTTAAAGCAATTTGAATTATTAGCTTATGAAGAGTTAAAAGAACTGAAGAAACTACAACATAAACCTTATGAAGCTTTAGCTTTTTATGAAAAGTATGAGTTCCTAAAAGATTCGCTTTTTAGGTTAGAAAAATCAAAACAAATTGCCTATATAGAATTTGAGAATGCATTAGAAAAGAAGGATCATGAGTTTTCTAAACTGGAGGCAAAGGAAAAAGCGAGTAAAATTATAAACCTTTTATTAATTATAGGACTTGTAATTTTATCTGTTGCTGGTTATTTCATTTATTCGATGTCGCAACAGCGTTTAGAGAAGAATAGGCAATTAGCTTTAAAAAATCAAGCGTATTTAGAATCGGAACAAGCCCTTACCCAAAAAGAATTGGAGAATTCTGAGTTAAAACGACAAGAATTAAGACAGCAGTTAGATTTCAAGAATAGAGAGCTTACTTCTTACGCTTTAAATTTTATAAAAAAGAATGAAGTGGTACAAGAATTGCAGCTAACCATTAATAAGCTTAAGGAATCGTCGGTTATAAATAAGGATAAATTACTATCCGATTTAAAAAAAATCATAGAAAAGAATTTAAGTATAGATAGAGATTGGGAAGATTTCAGTAGATTTTTTGATGATGTACATCAAGGATTTTATACCAATTTAAAATCACATCATACTTCTTTAACGGTAAATGATCTTAAATTATGCTCATTAATTCGCCTAAATCTTAATACTAAAGAAACTGCCAGTATTTTAGGAATATCTCCCGAAAGCGCAAAAACAGCTCGGTATCGTTTACGTCAAAAACTGGGCTTAGATGCCAAACAAGATATCACTAATTATTTACTTGATCTAGAATCTGAATCGAATAATTGATAAAATTTTTTTAGGTTGAGATAAGGAGTATTTCAACAAAAAATAATGTAAAGCATTATTTTTTTGGTAACCGATAGGATCATTTTTTTTGAGTAAATGTCAACTAAAAATAGCAAACCCTGTAAAATGAATACTTTACAGGGTTTTTTGTGGAGTCGGAGAGAATTGTTATGTTTTTTTTATAATATTGTGTTTATAAGTATTTAATGGTAATTTACCCCAGTATAACTAGAAATGTTATATTTGTTTTTGTTATTAAATTATATCAAAATATAACTATATTGTCAACTGAACTGTCAACTAAATGAAATATACTTTTAATTTAAAAGAGCCTAAATCTGAAAACGAAACATTAATCTTATTTTCAAGTTATTTCAAAAATGAAAACAGAAAGTTTGTTTATTCGACTGGTGAAAAAATAAATCCTAACCATTGGGATTTTGATAATAGAACCCCTTTTACTATTGGTAAGAATAAAGATAAATTCGCTCAAAGCATCAAATTACAATTAAACAGATATTCAGATTTGTTTCTCGAGACTGAAAGCTTATATAAAAGGATTAACGAACCCTTTACTTCAAAAATTATAAAAAAAGTATTTGACGAGGAGTTTAAAAAATCTCCTTCGGGTAAAAATATTTTTTTTGATGCTTACGATGAATTTACTTCTGAAAAAATCAAGATGAAAGTATGGTCGGCATCAACTATTAAAAGATATCAAAATATAAAAAACATCCTAAAGAATTTTGAGAAAGCTAAAAATTATGTGCTTACTTTCAGTAAAATAGATGCTAATTTTCATTCTGAATTTACTTCTTATTGTATGGATGATTTAAATCATATTAATAATACATATGCTAGAAATTTGGGATTATTCAAAACTTTTATGTTTTGGGCAAGAAAGAATAAATATACATATAATGATCAGTTCCAAGAATTCAAGAAAGTTGATAGAGTTATAACTAATCAAATAGCTCTTACAATTGAAGATTTAAATAATTTGATGCAATTTGAATTTGAAAGTAGCAGACTTGAAAAAGTAAGAGATGTTTTTTGTTTTGCTTGCGTTACAGGAATGCGATTTGGTGAGTTATCACTAATTAGTAAAAGTAATATCACTGACGATTTTATTATCTTAAAAGAAGAAAAAGACGAAACAAAAGAAGCGAGAGAAATTCCTTTAACAAGTATCTCAAGGTTTATTCTAAAGAAATATGATTTTAAACTCCCTTTGATAGCTAATCAAAAGCAAAACGAATATATAAAGGAAGTTTTCAAAGTAATGGACTATAATAATGAAGTTCAAAAAATAACAACAAAAGGCAAAGAAAATATAAAACAAGATATGCTTTTTTATGAAAGAATTTCTACACATACAGCTAGGAGAACTTTCATCACTATGATGAAAAGACAAGGAAAAAGTGATAAGTTAATTGCTTCTATAACTGGTCATAGCGATATGAAAACCTTAAATCAATATTATCAAGTTAGTGAGCCTGAAAAGAAAGAAGCAATGGACCAGGTATTTAATGTCGAACTTAAAATGAAAATAGTATAAATTGATGAAATTTTATTCTAAACTGCAAAACAAGTTAATTAGTTTAATAACTTTTAAGAGAGTTGAAAATGAATGGACTTTCATTGTTGGCTGTATTATTCTAGCGATAATATTACTTTTTTCATTCTCATTGTACTTTTATGAAGAAGCTTTCCTGAAAACAAATGGTTTCTTTAGACGTTTATCATTTGGAATAGTTTTAGGATTTTTAATATTAGGTTTTATTTACATTACAGTATTGATAAATACTTTTAAAAGAGCAAATAAGATGTTGCAAAAGACATCAGAAGTAAAAAGAAAAGAGAGTGATATTGTTTTAAAAGAAGATATCTTAAATCAAAATAATTTTATTGAAGAAGGATTATTTGACAAAAAAACGAAAGACTTAATCATAAAAGTTATTGAAGAAATGAATTTATCTGATAGTAATGATTTTATAATTTTATTTTCATTTATTCAGAAATTTATTTTTAAAAATAAAGTAAGTAATTCAAAATTATTGAAAGAAATACCTAATGTTTTTGGAGTTGAAATGCCTACAGCAAGTTATTATAGTCAAATGACAAATAATTTATATATCTGGAAAGATAATAATGCTAAAATAAAAGAGGTTAAGGAAGTTTATAATCTTTCACCTTATTATGAGAGATTTGAAGATATTAAGAATAAATATTATACTTTAAAATAACGAGTTTATATATTATTTACTTTACATAGACTTTATATAAAGTTTTGTAAAGTATAACCGAATATAGATTTGCATTGAAATTTTAAATCAATGCAATTATGGAAAATCCATTTGAAAAGATTACAAAAGAGCTTTCTGATATTAAAGTTCTGGTATATGAAATTCTTCAAAAACCTAAAGAAGATTATTCTAACAAAGTTTATACTTTACAAGAAGCTGCAGGACTACTCAAAGTCGACAAGCAGACAGTTTCTAATCATATTTTAAGAGGAAATTTAAAATCCAAACGTATTGGACGAAGAATCCTTATTCCTCATAATGAACTATTCGATTCTTTAAATGAAGTAAAATCGCTTAAATACAAGCGATAACTCCACTATATCTTAATAACTAATAAAATTTATATTATGAGAAATAATCGAACACAAAGATTAGTTGCTTTAACAATTGTGCTAATTATTATATGTTGTATTGAAATTTGGTTTTTAAATAATAGAAAAGCAATTCCAACATTGTCCCTAATCGGTTCAATTTTTGGAGGCTTTGCAATTGGCTTATATCTATATGGAATCGCAAAAGTACTTACAGAAGATTAGTCAAAAAAAATAAGCGTAAAATCCTCTACAAAGTTATTTACGCTTAATTAATTCTTATTGAAGTGCTAGCAAATATAGCTAGTATTTCCATAATAATCAAATATTTATGGATGAAAACAACGTGTTATATAAGAGTAATAAACCGTCTAATACTATATACGATAAAGCTTTAGAATATATAGATTCAAAATATTCATTACGATTTAATTCAATTGCTTTAGACTATGAAATTACCCTTAGAAATAAAGAAAACTGGAGTACATTAAATCTAAATTCATTATTAATAGAATTAATTAAAACAGGAATTGATATTCCAGTTTCTAAATTAGAAATTTTAATAAAATCAGATTGGATTCGATATTATAACCCAGTCGAAGAGTACTTCAAGAACTTAAAAAAGTGGGATGAAAAAACAGACTTCATTAAGAAGCTCGCTAGTTATGTAAATACTAATGATAATGATGCTTTTTGTTATCATTTAGAAAAGTGGTTTGTAAGAGCTGTACTTTGTGCTTTAGAAAAGGATAAAATCAATAAGCATTGTATCGTTTTAGCTAATGGAGACCAGCATTGTGGTAAATCAACTTACTTACGTTCTTTTATCCCTCCAAAACTATCAGGTTTCATAAGTGAAGATATTGGAATTGATAAGGATTCAAGGATTAAATTATGTACAAATTTAGTTATAAATCTTGATGAATTGAGTTTATTAGGAAAAAGCGATATTAATTCATTGAAAGCTTTTTTTTCTAAAACTACAGTAAATGAACGATTACCTTATGAGAGAAAATCACAGTTGCTAAATAGAATCTGTTCATTTGTTGGTTCTAGTAATCTTACTGATTTTTTAACTGATGAAACTGGAAATGTTCGTTGGATTGTTTTTGATGTTAAAGGTAGAATTGATTTCAATTATTCTAAGGAAATCGATATTGATGATGTTTGGAGTCAAGCTTATTTTCTTGCTTATGAAAAGAAAAATTATAACCCTGAACTTACATTAAAAGATATCGAAGAAAATGAAATTAGAAATGAAAGATATACTTCACTATCAATTGAACAAGAAATGGTGGTTACCTATTATGAAAAATCGGAATTACAATCAGATTTTAGAACCGCTACGGATATTGTAAAAGAGCTTTATCCATTAGGGTTAAAGATGAATAGGGAAAAAATTGGAAGAGCTTTGGCAGGCTTTAAGTTTACTAGATTAAAAAATAGCAAACGGCAAGTTTACGGCTATCTAGCAAAACCTAAATTTAAAGACTCTCCTTTCAATTATAATATAGAAAATTAAAAACATACTTACCTACTTACCTTTTTTTAAAAAAACAGCCTTGCTTTATGTTGTTGTCTATTTAGGTAAGTATATAATTTACTCTTACCTATAGTTACCTATGTTACCTAAAAGAATAGGTAAGTAGGGAGAGTATAGGTAACTCTTTTGAAACTTGCTAACTCCTATTATTGTTGAATTAGGTAAGATGGTAAGTGAAATTCTAAAAAAAAATAAAAATATGAATGCAAAAAAAGCAAAGACAATTCCAATAGAACAAGTGTTATATAGAATGGGAATCAAACCACAAAAAACTAGTGGCGATGATATATGGTATTTAAGTCCATTTACGACGGAGAAAACAGCATCTTTTAAAGTTAATCAAAAAATAAATAAATGGTATTGTCATTCAAGTGGTTTTGGAGGTAATACGCTCGATTTTGTAATAAAGAAATCAGGATGTAGTATTAGTGAAGCTTTAACTTATTTAAAAGATTTTGATATTTTCTTTTCTTTTCAAAAGCAAATTTTTAAAGCTCCTGAAGAAGATGAGGAACATGTTGATCATATTGAAAAAATTAAGCCTATACAGCATATTGCATTAATCCAATATTTAAAAGATAGAGGAATTTTAAAATATGAAAATGAAAATTGCTTGAAGGAAATTCATTATTCGATAAAGGATAAAAAATATTTTGCATTAGGATTTAGAAACGATAGTGGAGGTTTTGAAGTGAGGTCTAAATATGCAAAAATTTGCCTAGGAATAAAAGATATAACTACGGTTTTTAATGGATCAAAAGTACTAAGAGTTTTTGAAGGTTTTTTTGATTATTTGAGTTTTAAACAAATACAAAATTGTAATTCAGATTACATGATTCTTAACTCAATTTCAATGCTTGAAAAGAGTCTACACTTATTATTTAATTATGAAAAAATAGAACTATTTCTTGATAATGATTTGCAAGGAGACAAAGCAACTGAATTATTAAAAAATCAATTTAAAAATGTTATTGATGGTAGGATAAAATATAAAAATCACAAAGATTTAAATGAATTTATTACCGCAAAGTGATATTCACAATCTTAGTAATTTCAAGATGTGTTTTCCGCTAGCGCTACAAACTTATCTTGCTTTTTCTCCCGATGGTCGCAAAAGAAAAGTACTATATCAAAAACAAAAAATCAATGATTCAAAAGAGAACAAAAGTTTTAATGTTTAGAGTCACAAATATTGAAAAGAAAGTAATTGAAAAGAAAGCAAAAAACAGAAAAATGAATACTGCTAGCTTTTGCAGAATGGTAGCCTTGGAACGAAAAAATAAATCTGTTTTTACTGAAGAAGAATTAAAAGCTTTTGAAAATTTACATTACATCAGAAACAGTTTTATAAAGATTAATAATCTTCTAAAAGATAAAGATTCTTTGTTTGCAAATCAGGTTATGAAGACAGTAAATGAAACAGATAAAATTTTGAAAATTTTTAGTGATGGTAGGGAAGGCTAAAAGCATTGCTCATACTTCAAATGCGGTTGATTATGCAAAAGATAAATTGCATGCAGAAGAAATATTAAGACACAATGTAATCGGAAATACTGGATTAGAAATCGAAAATCAGTTTAAAGTTTATCAAAACTTGAATAGCAATACAAAGTTAAATACTATTTCAGTTGTATTGAGTCCAGAACCCGAAGACGGAAGAAAACTAACTAATGATGAGTTTAGAGAGATTACTCAAAATTATTTAGATAAAATGAACTTAAAGGAATATCAGCACATTGCATACGTTCACAAAGATAGAGACCACGCTCACATTCATTTATATGTAAATCGTATTAATGATAAAGGTAAGGCTTATAATGATTCATTTATTGGAAAAAGAACTCAACAAAAAGCACATGAAATTGCTAAAGATAAAGGTTTGATTTCTGCTCGAGAAAAGATGATCCAAAATATCAATAGAGAGAAACTTAATCTTAAAGAACTAAAAAATGAAATTTTTAGAAAGCATCAATCTGTTATGATGCAAAAACCGAAAAGCTTTGATAATTATATAAAACAAATGAATTTACAAGGATTAGAAGTTAAACCAACAATTAATAGGCAAGGACAAATCCAAGGATTTAGAGTTACTGATTTAAGGACGAACAATAACTTTAAAATGAGTGAAGTAAATCGTTCAATGTCAGTAGGCAATTTAATTAAAAACGGGTTGAAAAATGATTTAGATAACCAACTAAATAAAACTTTAAAAACGTCTCAAAACAAGCAAAATTTAGCAATTGACATAAAGAAAACAATTGCTCGAGAATCTAATAATCTTATAAAGAATAAAGATGCTAAAATGATTTTAGGTAAAGAAAAATTAACCAAAAAAGAGTATTTGGATTATAGAAAATTTGAAGAAGATGTAATTCAACCTCATTATGTAGTTGAACATCAAAAATATTGGAACGAAGAGCGACCAAAAGAGATTGATAATGAAAATAACAGGAATATTAATAAAGATAATGAACGATGAGTAAAAATGCGGAAATTATTGCAGAAATAATAAGTGAAGAAGTTGGTAAACTTGAAAAATTGATTACCAAACAAGTAGATTTTGTGAATGATTTTGGTAAAACAATTGAAAAAGCAGAAAATATGTCCATCAAGACCGAAAGATTAGAAGAGGTCATAAACCATTGGAATATGCTATTTGACAAACAGAAAACTCAGATTAAAGATTTACAAAAACAGCAATTCAAAGAGAATAGAATACACAGAATTACAACATATTTACTTCTTATAATTACTATTGTTTTTCAGATAGTATTAATTTTTAAAACCTTATAAAATGGGAGAATTAGGCATCATCTTTAAAATTATAAAGGCTATATTTATTTATGTTTCTGTTTTTGCAGTTGTCGTAATTGAAATACATATAATTGGATTTGGTTTTTCAAGTATATTCATTGATAAATATGAGTTTAAATTAAGAACTATAAAAGAAAATTACATTCCAAATATTTACAATAATTTCTTATACTTCTTTTCAAAACCCTATGAAAAACAAAGCTTATTAGTTAGTCTGTCTATGACGATTTTTATACTAGCAATAATTTACATATCATATTATTTTTCAAAAAGAAAAAAGTTTCCTGGTGTTATTCTTGGAACAATTATAAATAATACCATTATAATAATTCCTTTAGTTTTTATTTTTTCACTACTGCAGAAGAATTTAAAAGATTACAAACAACTTATAGCTATTATTTTTTTAATAGTTCCGCTATTATTTGCATCCTATTTAATAAAATTTAAAAGAAGAAATAAAAAGTCCAAAAAAGAGCAGTTTGAAAAAATTAAAAAGTCCGAAAAAGAAATTACAGAAAATTTTGTGTTTCAAACCAAAAGCGGAACTATTTTATTAGAAAATCCTTATCGCGGTATTTATATTCAGGGTGGAGCAGGTTCAGGTAAGTCTGCAAGTGTGTTTGAGCCAATTATTCAACAAATAGGACAAAAGGGATTCACAGGGATTTTATATGACTTTAAAAGCCCTGAATTAACAGAGAAGATTTACATAAGTTATGAAAACACTTCTGTAAAGGTGGTAAATATCGATTTTAAGCAACCTTTATTTAGTGAAAGGGTAAATCCAATAGATCCAAAATATTTAGTCAAGAGTGCAATCGTATTAGAGTATTCGCAAGTAGTAATAAATAATTTATTGCCTGAAAGTATTAAAAAACCGGATTATTGGTCTAGTAATGCCAAAATGATTTTAGCCGGTGTTATATGGTTTTTAAGAAATGAACATCCGCAATATTGTACGCTTCCACATGCTATTTCTTTAATATTGCATAATTCTGCAGATAGTTTAATTGCTAAAATAAGTCAAGATTATGAAGCTGGTGGAATGGTAGCCAGTTTAAGAGAAAGTATCGAGCGTGGTGCGGAAAGAACTGTTGCAGGAATGTTATCTACGTTACAAAATGCTTTGTCAACTCTAAACTCTCATGACCTTTTTTGGATTCTTTCTAGTAACGATGTTGATTTACATTTAAATAATAAAGAAAATCCAACTTTTTTATGTTTAGGAAACGATAGTACTTTACCAACTACTTATACTCCTGCAATTTCTTTGATAATAACAGTTGCTCTAAGACAGATGAACCAACCAAACCAAGTGAAATCTGTTATACTTTTGGACGAGGCTCCAACAATCTTTATCCCCAATATTGAGCAAATTCCTGCAACAGCTAGAAGTAACAAAATCGCAACTATTTTTGGAGTTCAAGATTATGCACAACTTTCAGATAAATATGGAGAAGAAAAAGCGCAAGTGATAATTTCTAATTTAGGGAATCAATTTTTTGGAAGAATTACTAATGGTAAAACTGCAGAAATGGTACAAAACCTATTTAGTAAAACGGATAAAGTTTTTGTTTCAAAAAGTGAGGGAACTGGGACAAGTGGAAAAGTTATACATTTAGGAAGTAATACTAATCAAGGAACTAGTGAAAATATTCAAGAAAGAAACAGAGTTAAAATTTCGGATTTAGTAAATTTATCCCAAGGCGAATTTTATGGAATAATTGCAGAAGGAACGCCAAGAGAATTTCTTAAAACCCAATTCTTAAGAAATGAAATTAAAGGTACTTATGTAAATCAAAAGCTACCGATAAATAATGATATTATGAAAGAAAATTATATCAGAATAGTTAATGAATGTAAAGAAATAATAGGCTAATGGATGGTTACTTTGTATATAGATTTTTAGATAAGGATAAAAAAGACCTATATATTGGTCTTACAACTAAATTGATAAGGAGAATCGAACATCAACATTTTCTGAAAGCCAATTTGAAAGAATTTAAAAAGGAATGGGTAGCTGATGTGCAGAGTATTGAATATACAATATGTGTTTCTCCTGAGGACATGATTCTTACAGAAAGGTACTTAATTAATGTCCTAAAACCTAGATATAATATTAAGCATAATAAAGGTAATTTATTTTCATTTGAAATTCCTTTAGTTTGGTATCCATATAAAAGTAAAAAAACAAGTTCTACTAATGCAGTAGCTTTAAAAAAGACAAAAATCATTTCCATAATAAATCAAAAAGGAGGTGTTGGGAAGACAACCACCACATTGCATCTAGGATGTTCATTCTCAAACAAAGGGTATAAAACTTTATTAATAGATTTTGATACAAATAGGAATTTAACTATTGGCTGTGGGATTTCAAAAGATTTTGAATATACAGTTAAAGATTTTCTTAGTGGTAATTTAGAAGATTTTGTTTTAACTCAAAAAAATCAAAACCTTTTCATTTTGGCAGGAAGTAGAGAATTAGAAAATAAAAAATATTCTATTTCATGTTTACAAGAAAGATTGAAAAGTTTAAATAGACTAGATTTCGATTTTATATTAATTGATTGTCCATCTAGGGTAATAAGTATGAAAACCGATTTGATCAAAATTGCTTTGAAAACAACAGATTATGTGATATCTCCAATTGAACCCGAAGAATATAGTATTGAAGGGCTAAATCAGTTAATTCCAGTAATTAATTCTATAAAAGTTAAGCATAATAAAAAAATACAATTTTTAGGTTTTTTCTTTAATAAAATTTTTGAGTATAGCCCTAATTTTAAAAGGTTTCATCAATTAGCATTAGAAGAAGCATATCCATATTATTTGAATTCAAATATTAGAAAGGATATTTTATCAATAAAGTCTAAAAAAATAATTAAACATGATTTTAAAATACTGTTTGATAAAATAATTAGTAAGAATATTTTTAATTAAAAATATTTGATTTAATTTTTTGAATGTATCTTTATAAAAGATATAAAAGAATTATTTTATGAAAGTGGATAACATTGAGAATAAAAAGAAAACATTTAGAGAAATAGTAATCGAATCTTCTGTAATAATAAGCTCAATAATATTGTTTTTAGGTTTTTTAAAACAATATTGGTACTACAATAATTTTTCAGTTGAAATACAAAATTATTTATCAATTGAAGAAGTATTAATAATGTTTCTAGGTGAGTTACCATTTGTTCTAAAATTAATCTTCTTTGCAATCTTATATCATATTTTTCTAATTTTATTTGTGATGATAGTTGATTTTATAAAACATAGGTTTGCTGCACTTGAAGATATTAATACATCATTTAATTTGGATAGTTTATTTAAGAACAGAGGAAATTTAATTAGAGCATTAATTCTATCTGTTTTTTTAAGTGTAATTGCTTTAATTTTCTTTATTTATTCACATTCTGAATATGCTGTTATTTATTTAGTTCTTATGTTGTGCCAGACTTTCTATTTAATTTTTGATTTGATTGAAATAAACATTGAACAACAAGTTATTAATTTCATATTGATTGTCTTGAGTTTATTTATAGTGCTTTATTGTAAGAATATAATAGATGTTGAAAAAGTTCTACATAATCCTACTCAAGTAAAATGTTTTTTAAACAATGAAAGTAAACAGTCAATATCTAAACCTAATATCTTAGTAGGTAAAACTAAAGACTTTTTATTTTTTTATAATGAGTCTAAAAGGACAACAAGAATTGTTAAAATAGAGGATGTTGTTGAAATAGAGTATATTAAGTAAAGAGATATAAAATTTACGTTATGATAAATAAATTTTTAGCAGATATTAAAGTCATTAAAAATGCGATTAATACAAAGAGATTGGTAATTTTTGCTGGAGCTGGAATCTCAATTGATGCAGGAGCTCCAAGTTGGTGGAAATTAATTGATGAAATAAAAAACGAATTAGATTTACCTGAAAATGAAAATGATTTCCTTAAAATACCTCAAATATATTATAATGAAAGACAAGAAAAAGAGTATGTAGAAAAAATAAGAACTATTTTAAGGCATAAAAAATTAAAACATAATGAGATTCATGAAGAAATTTTAGAATTAAACCCAGAACATATTTTAACAACAAATTTTGAAGATTTGTTGGAGCAAGTAATTAATAAAAAATCTTTACCTTATTCTGTTGTGAAAGAAGACAAAGACTTACCTTATTCTTACAATACAAAGCTTTTAGTGAAGATTCACGGAGATTTAGATAATAGTAATTTTGTATTAAAAGAAGATGATTATTTAAATTATTCATTTAATCATCCATTGATTGAAGCATTTATTAAATCGATTTTTGCAACCAAGGTAGTATTATTTATAGGTTACAGCTATAATGATAATAATCTAAAACAAATAATACAAAATGTTAGGAATATTTTAGGAAATAATTTTCAAAATGCATACTTATTATCTATAGATAATCATATTCATAGTTCTCAAAAATTATATTTAAAGAATAAAGGTGTAAACGTACTTGATTATTTTGAATCAGAGATAATTACATCTGATGGTAACAAAACCAATTACATCTTAGAATTTTTAAAAGGAAATAATATACTTAAAGAGAAATATTATCAAAAGCCAAAAACATTGAGTGAAAAAGGACAGTTGTTATACAATTTTTTAAGATTTATTAAGTTTTATGATGAATTTAAAATAATTATTAATGAAGAAAATATTATTGATAAAATATATGATTCATTCAACAGATTTTCTGAATTAAAATCACTACCTCAAAATTTTATTGCAAAACTTTATCCGTTTAAGTCAACTAAAAAAAACATACAGCTTGTTCAGGATACAACATTGATATTATATAATAAAGAATTAGTAGATTTTTTTTATAATAGAATAGTAATAGAAGATAATCAAATTAAATATTTATCAAATAAAATTATTTCTGATTATGAAAGAAAGATTATAGAGAAAAAATTGCAAACTATAATAACTAAATTAAACAATAGCTTAATTTTTGAGGTAACAAAAGAAAATTCAAATAGAGATTCATTAGGTTACAAAGGATTTTCTAAAGAATCAAAGGATATTTTACTAATTTATGATAGTAAATGTCAGTGTTCAAAATGTAAATTTAAAAGATTCCAATTCTATGATTCAATTAGAGAAATAAATAGTTATTTAATAAATGAAACAACTGATATAAGTGATGATATTGAAAATGCATACTTAAACTATAAGATTGGTAATTATAGGACTTCATTTAATATGTTTCAAGAGATTGCCTCTAAGGCATGGGAAACAGGTAAATATATAACTTATTATATTGCTAAAAATAACATGAAATCTTTAAATGGTCTAATTAGTATGAATGAAGATGGTGTTAATGAAGAAGAAAATGATAAAATTAAAGAAATAATATCTGACATTGATACAGATAAGTTAATATCCCAGATTCCTTATAAGAGTAATGAAGAATATGAACTATTGAAGATTATTAGAGATGATTCAATTTTAAATCAAGTTCAAAATCATATTGATGATCTATTTGAAAAAATTGAATATATATATTTAAATTACAAAGATAAGCGTAAAAACACATCTGTATTTGGTTCTTATTATCCTCAATTAGTATATATCCAATTACATAAACTACTTAATTTTTATACAGCAAATAACATTATAAGTGATGAATATTCTAACTTTAAAAAAGTTATTAAAAAAGGTATTGAGGCATTAGTAATGAGTTATTCAACAAGTAATGAGTATCAAGGTCGGTTAGATAAATTTACAACTGAATTTTTTAGAATTTGTGTTAGTTATGGGGATTTAAAATTCTTAATTAAGATATTTGAAAAATATGATGTTAAAAAATTAGAATTTGACGAAAAGGATATAGATACTATTTTAGATAATTATGAAAATTTTTTCAATTCTTTCTCAACTAATATCAAACTTTTTGATAACTCCCATATAAATATATTAAATCAGTTAAATAAGGATTCATTTGAAATGAAAATGAAAACCACATTTAATAATATGATCTTTTTATTATCAAGTATTGAAATACCTAAAAGAAGAGTTGATAATTTTATAAATAATCTATTAACTTTTTTAGAGAATGAAGATTTTATTTATGGAGATGGGGTTAAATATTTAAATTACTTTATTGAAGATAATCCATCTTTCTTTAATAAAGAAAACTGTATGAAATTATTAAAATTATCACATAACCATATTAGAAAATATGAAATGTATAATACTATAGAAACAATATCAGATATTGTTAATATTAATAATATCATTTTATTAGAAGATATTGATTATGTTTTAAAACTTAAATCTGATTTTCTATATTACAATCCAAGATATGATTTAATTGTGATGCTTTGGAGGATGTCAAATTTGGAAATTAAAGAAAAATTACAAACTTTACTTATTGAGAAATTAAACAATAATTTTAATGATGAGATTTATAGAGTTGCAAGTGAAGTCAAAATGATAGATTACAATCTTTTCTTTGATGATTATATAATTTTTTTAAATAAAGTTCAACAAATTAATAATGATTACACTTATGAATATAATAAAGTAAAATGGAATAATTATAATAATTATTTTGCAATATTATTTTTATATCAGATGAAAATCAAATCATCGGATGTAAGACTAAAAAAATTGCAAAACCTGAAAGATTATATGAATTTCTTTGTCTATAGGGAAAAATCAGACTTATCACTTTTTAAAGTAGAGTGGTTAAAATTGATAAAATATGAATTAATTTATGATGAATTAAAAAAGATAAAACCCCTTCATATAATTATAGAACAAAGTTTAAAGGATAATTATGATGAAGAAATATCTAAAATATATTTTAAATATCTTAAATAGCATCAACTAAACTGTCAACTAAAAATAAAAAACCCTGTAAAATAAATACTTTACAGGGTTTTTTGTGGAGTCGGAGAGAATCGAACTCTCGTCCAAACAAGCAATCGAAGAGCTTTCTACATGCTTAGTTTCTGCTTAAATTTTCGACAAAAAGCAAGGCCAAAAACAACCACTTTTTGCTTAGCTTTATCAGTGTCAGAAAGGATTTAAAGCTTTACCTTTCCTAGGTTTACTTTTACGGTCCACCTAAATCAAACTCCATAAACCAAGGATGTTGAGGTGAATCTAGCTTTCCAACCTTGTTGGAACTAGGCAAATCGTACTAAACTTCGGATTAAGCAGCTAAAGCGTAATTATTTTCGCCGTTTATAAGGTTGTACGATTATTATTTACGAGCCAAAAGTACAATGCTCGGCATGCTTACTTTTCAATTCCACTCGCTGTCAAAACCAGTCGACCCCAAATGAAATTATAATTTAGAAATATAAAATGTATTTTACCCATTTTATTTCATCCCGTTTATTAGGACTTCTAAAAGTGTGCCAAAATTACATTATTTTTTCGATTAAAAAAAAGTTGTTTTTAGAAATCTATAAAGTTATATTTGTAACATTGTTGATTAAAACTTAATGTAAAAATAACAAATGAAATTCGGAATAATAAAGGAACGTAAAAATCCACCTGATAGACGTGTGGTTTTTTCACCAGATGAATTAGTTAATTTTAAAAATCAATTTCCTGAAGCAATAATAAAAATAGAATCTTCAGATATTCGAATTTTTCCTGATAATTTATACCAAGAAAAAGACTTTGAAGTGACAGAGGATGTATCTGATTGTGATGTTTTATTTGGAGTTAAAGAAGTACCTATTAATAGTTTAATTCCTAATAAAGATTATTTTTTCTTTTCCCATACAATTAAGAAACAGCCTTATAATAGAAAATTACTTAAAGCTATTTTAGATAAAAATATTACATTGTATGATCATGAAACAATTGTAGATGAGAAAAACGCACGCCTTATTGGTTTTGGAAGATATGCAGGAATTGTAGGAGCTTATAATGGGATTAGGGCTTTCGGAATTAAATTCGATTTATTTAATTTGGCTAAAGCTGAAACCTTACCGGATCAAAAAGCATTAATTCAACGCTTAAGAAAACATCCTTTGCCATACATTAAAATAGTGTTAACAGGTAGCGGAAAAGTTGCACATGGAGCCAAAGAAATGTTAGATGCCATGAAGATAAAACAGGTTTCGGTTGAAAACTATCTTACCAAAAAATATACAGAACCAGTTTATACAATGATAGACGTTTTGGATTATAATAAAAGAAAAGATGGACAAACCTTGGATAAGTATGATTTTTATAATAATCCAACAGAATATGAGTCTGATTTTGAAAAATTTGCTGATGTCTCTGATATGTTTATCGCAGGCCATTTTCATGGGAATAATGCACCAGTTATTTTATCTAAAGAAATGTTGCAATCGCATAAATGTAGTATAAAAGTTGTAGCCGATATTTCTTGTGATATTGATGGACCAGTGGCTTGTACTTTACGACCAAGTACTATTGCCGATCCCGTTTATGGTTATTTAGCAAAAGAACACAAAGAAGTACCTTTAAGTCATCCAGCAGCTATTTGGGTAATGGCCGTTGACAATCTTCCTTGTGAATTACCTAAAGACGCCAGTGAAGGTTTTGGTGAAATGTTTTTAAAACATGTCATTCCCTCTTTTTATAATAACGATGCAAACGGTGTTTTGGCTAGAGCCAAAGTTACCGAAAAAGGTAAATTAACACCTCGTTTTGCTTATCTTCAAGATTTTGTAGATGATAAAGAATAAATATCATAAAAAAATATAAGAAAAAACCCTAAAGTAATTTAGGGTTTTTTTCATTTAAAAGAACTTGTATTATATTTGATTAGAAAATTATCAAATGAGAAATACTAATTTGCTTATCTTTTTTATGCTGATTTATTCATTCACATGTAGAAGTCAGGAAACATTACCTTTTGTAGAAAATTATTCAAAGCAAGATTATGCTGGAGACAATCAAATTTGGAGTTTAACACAAGGAGAAGATAATGCGATGTATTATGCGAATAATAGTTTTTTACTCCGTTTTGATGGTGTAAAATGGGAAAAATATACCTTGCCCAATAAATCAATTATTCGATCGGTTTTTTCATTTGGAAAAAGGATATTTACAGGTTCATATAATGAATTTGGATATTGGGAAAGAATTCAAGGAAAAATGGAGTATACGTCTCTTTCTGAACCCAATAATTTTTTTGAGAACAATTCAAAAAGTGAAGAAGTCTGGAAAATTTTTGAAGTTGATTCAAAAATATATTTTCAAACGTTTAACGAATTGTTTATTTATGATCAAAAAAATATTCAAAATATATCTTTTCCTGCTCAAATTTCCTATTGTTTTGTTGTAGATAACCAAATTTATGCAGCTACAGTTAGAAAAGGAATTTATCAGTTTGATGGTACTCATTTTCATAAAGATAACACCTATAATTTAATTGAAAATAATATTATCTATGGTATTGAAAAAAATAATACGGATTATTATGTTTTTACTCAAAAGAGTGGTGTTTTTATAAAAGAAAAGGGCAAGGATTTAGCGATTTGGAAGCACGAAATTAATGAAAAATTAAAGACACAAATTATAATTTCAGCTACTGTTTTTGAAAATAGAATGCTTATTGGAACGGCTTTTAATGGGTTGTATGTTATTGATTTAAAAGAAAAGAACTATTATAATATTAATCGGTCAAATTCACTACGTAATAATTCGGTATTGAGTATTTTTATTGACAAAGAGAAAAATTATTGGTTAGGTCTTGATAATGGTATTTCGCATGTTGTTCAAAATTCTCCATATCAAATTTTTTTGGATAATACGGGGCAATTAGGAACGGTATACAGCATTGCTAAATTTAATTCAGGATATTTATTAGGAACAAATCACGGTGTTTTTAAAGCAGTTGATAATCAATTAGCATTAATTCCAAATTCTCAAGGTCAGGTTTGGAATATAACTTCTTTAAAAAACGAATATATTATTGGACATAATGAAGGTACTTTTCACTATTCGAAGTCTGGAGAATATTCAAAAATTAATGAGTTAGTAGGAGGATGGAAATTAAAGCCAGATAATTTTTCAAATGGCTATATTCAATCCAATTATATTGGTTTATATAAAATAGAAGGCACAAACTTTTCACATTCTCAAAAGTTAAATGAGAAGATGAAGCCAATTAAAGATTTTATTCAATTAACAGCTTCTATTATTCTTTTTACAGATGGCTACAGAGGTTTATATAAATTAGAGTTAGAAAATAACTCCTTCAAAAGGATAACTAATCTAACAGAAAAAAATGGGATTAAGAACGATTATGGTGTTACTTTATTTGAATATAAAGGAACAGAATTGTTTTACATAAATGATACTTGGTACTTTTTAGATAAAGTAAATGATAAATTAGTGCCACATCATATATTTAATACTAATTTTAAAAATATACAAGAAATTATTCCTATTAATGATAATTCATTTATGGTTAACAAAGAGGGTACATTATATATTATTAATCAATATAAAGACACTTTTAGTTGGATGCCAGTTCCAGTTCAATATTATAAAGGAAAATTGATAAACAATGAAACTAAAGTTTTTCAAATTGATGGAAAATATTTGGTTAACATGGATGATGGTTTTCTTCAGATAGATTCTTTGAATTATAATTATCAAAAGCAAAATAGTATAATTGAAGCTTATGATTCTCAAAATAAACTTATTCTAAATGAAGAATCAATACCTTATAAAGAACCTTTATCTCTATATGTTATTTCTGAATTTTTTGGAAGTAAAAAAGCCGTTCTTTACTATAGTATAGATGATGAAGAAATGTTGCCAGTTGGCAAAGGAATTATCGAATTGAAAAATTTATCAAGTGGGAATCATATAGTTAAAATTTTTACTGTAGACAAAGGAGTATATTCAGAAATGAAACGATTAAATTTTTCAGTTTTAGACCCATGGTATTTATCTATTTGGATGAAATTAGTCTATATATTATTTATAGTTTTTGCTTTGTTCTTGTACTATGCCTGGAATAAAATGAAATATAAACAGAAGATAAAATTAAAAGAAGAAGAGTTACGTCATAAAAATGAAATTATTAAGCTAGAAATTCAAGCAGAAAATAAATTAAAAATACAAGAATATGAAAAACATATTCTAGAAAACCAAGTAAAGAGTAAAGCGAATGAACTAGCAGGAAAATCTCTTTCCATAGTAAAACAAACGGAATTAATCGATAGTATTCAAAAAATATTAGACTCTGAAACTTCTTCGGGTACTTTAAAGTCCAAAATTAATAAGGCTATAAAAATTAATAGTATTAATAAAAATGAATGGAAGTCATTTGAAGATAATCTATTAAAAAGTAATGAAGATTTTGTGAAGAAAATAGCACATGAATATCAAAACCTTACTTCAAAAGACATAAAATTATGCATTTATCTAAAGATGAATTTATCTTCCAAAGAGATTGCTCCATTAATGAATATAGGTTATAGAGGAGTAGAATTACATAGGTATAGATTGCGTAAAAAGTTAGGTTTAGATTCTTCAATAAACTTAAATGTGTTTATGAATAACATATTATAAAGTATTTTTTTTTACGAATAGTGTATTTTTTTAATCAAAAAAATGACTTTTTAAAATACATCATTTATACATCACGGGTTACTTTACATGATGTATTTTGAATTTTAATTAATTAATTTAACTATTTGTTTTTTAATTGTTTATGTTTTTTTTATGTCTTTTTGATGTAGTATTGTAGTGTTTAAAACACTAGTTATTACAACGTTGTAGCTGTACATTTGGTAAATCAACCTTAACAAAAAATTAATATTTAAAAATGAGAAAAATTTATTTTTTATTAATCTCAATAATTTTTTCAATGATTTCTTATGCACAAGAAATTAAAGGAACTATTGTTGATGAGTTTGGAAATGCTTTACCAGGTGTAAACATTCAAACTTTAAAATCGAATAAATTTGCAATTTCAGATTTTGATGGAGGCTTTACAATCCAAGGAAATATTGGTGAAGAGATTAAATTTTCTATGATAGGTATGGAAGATTTAATAGTAGTGGCTTCTCAAAATATGAATGTCACTCTGTTGCAAAGTGTAACCGAATTAGAAACCGTGGTTATGATAGGTTATGGAACTGCTAAAAAAAGAGACCTTACAGGTTCTATTGTGAGTATCAAAGGAGAGGAAGTTGCAGATAAACCGAATAATAATGTCTTAAATTCATTACAAGGAAAGGTAGCCGGACTTACTGTTGTTAATTCTGGGCAGCCTGGAGTTGAACCAGATGTACGTATTCGTGGAACCATTAGCTTGTATCAATCTAAACCGCTTTATGTTATTGATGGTATCTTTTCAGAAACAATGGATTATGTTAATGCAAATGATATCAAATCTATTGAAGTTTTAAAAGATCCTTCTTCTTTATCTGTTTTTGGTGCTCGTGGTGCTAATGGAGTTATTGTAGTAACTACTAAAAGAGCAAAAAATGGAGAAACACAAATTTCTTACAACTCTTCTATTGGTTTTAAAAATATTACTGGTAAACCAGATATGACTAATGCTCAGGAATTTAAGTATTTATATGATATGCAAAGAGCAAATCAAGGCGCCCCTCCTTATCCATACTACAATTTATACAATGCAGATACAGATTGGGTAGATGAAATAGCAAATGAGAATGCTTTATTTTATAATCATAATCTTTCTTTTTCGAATGCTTCTGAAGCCAACTCATTTTACGCGGGATTTGGTTATTCTAACGAAGAAGGACTAATTAAAAATGAATTATATAAAAAATTTACGGCTAATATAAACGATGAACTAAAAGTAACTGATTATTTGAAAATGGGTATTAGTGCTAATTTTCTAGATACTCGTTTACCTAGATTAGGTGGATTTAATACGGCTTTAAATACCACACCATTGGCGACTCCTTATAACTATGATTTAGGAGTTTATAACCAACTTCCAACAGACATGGGAGCAGCTCAATTAGGAAATGCATTATTGGAAGTGGAAGGTAAAAATGGCACACAATTAAATAGAGACACACGTATCGTAGGTAATGTGTTTGCTGAATTAACCTTTCTTAAGAACTTTAAATTTAGAGGTGCTTACATGGCAAGTTTAGATTTCTTTAAAGGAAGAGGCTATTTACCAGTTTTTGATGTCTATGCTGCAGAAACTGATAATTTGACCTCATATTCTGGTAATGTCTTAACTCAAGTAAATCAATTTAATAATTATAAGCAAAATCTACAGCAAGACTATACTTTAACTTACGAAAAAGAATTTGGGAAACACGATGTAACTCTTCTTGTAGGAAATACAAGATACGAAGAATATTATTCTGCTATGAGTGGTACGGTTTCACAATATGCCCCTAGTTACAACGAAGATGGAATTGATACAAATCAAATTCCAAACGATCCAAGATGGTGGTATTTAAATGTTTTTCCTTATGGAGATCCTGAAACAAGATTTTCGAATTCAGATCAATGGGAAAGAGCTACAATGTCATATTTAGGACGTGTATTGTATAATTATGATGGGAAATATATGTTAAATGCTTCTTTCAGAAATGATGAATCTTCTGAAGTTAGAAAATCGCAAAACTTTTGGGCCGTAGGAGCTGCTTGGGAGATTTCAAAAGAAAGTTTCTTTGAAAACAAATATGTAAATTATTTGAAAGTTAAAGGATCTATGGGGGAACAAGGAAACCAATTTACTTCCTTACATTACCCAACATATCCTTTGTATGTACCTGGTCAAAGTGCTGTTTTTGGAGAAGACTTAGTTCCAGCATACATATTGGCTTTTAGAACAAATCCTGATTTAAAATGGGAAACCGTTTTATCAAAAGAAATTGGTATTGAAGTTGGTGCATTTGAGAATAAATTAACTTTTGAAGCGAATTATTATGATAAAACTACCAAAGGATTATTGGCATTTATTGATGGAACTGATAAATTTTATGGAAATGTGGGAGAAGTAAATAATCATGGTTTCGAATTCATTGCTTCATGGAAAAATACTGTTAGAGACGGATTTGATTACACAATTTCAGCAAATTTAACAACCATAAAAAATAAAGTGGTAAGTCTGTATGAAGATGGTTTTGATTACTATTCAGATCCAACTAGAACTTATGCAGGTCAACCTATCAGTTATTTTTATGGTTATGAAGTGGAAGGAGTTTACCAAAATGATGCTGATGTTCTTTTATCTCCAACTAGTAATGTAGGTGGTACTTATGGACCTGGTGATTTTAAATATAGAGATGTAAATGGAGATGGAGTTATAACACCAGATGATAGAACAAATATAGGTAATCCAACACCAGACTTTACCTATGGGTTTTCAGCTAGTGTAAATTATAATAAATGGAATTTAGGATTAGACTTTCAAGGAGTATATGGTAATGAAGTTTTTAGATCTTGGGGTAACGGCTCATCATTTGCTCAATTCAACTACAGAACAGATAGATTAGGAGCATGGACAGGTCCTGGAACTTCTAATTGGGAACCAAGAGTAAATGATGGTTCGGGTTATAACAGATTAAACTCATCATATATGGTCGAAGATGGAAGTTATTTAAGATTACGTAATATCCAATTAGGATATAGCTTTAGTTCAAATTTTTTAAGTAAGATGAGTATCAAGACATTAAAAATGTTTATCAATGCACAAAACTTAGTTACTTGGAAAAATAACTCTGGGTTTTCACCAGAATTTGGAGGTGGACCTACAAGGTTTGGAGTTGATAGTGGATCATATCCAGTACCAGCTATTACTACGCTAGGCATAAATGTTACATTCTAAAAAAATTGTTATGAAAAAAATAAATAGTATTAAATTATTTGTAATCACATCTATAGTAGCACTTGGAGTAGTTTCCTGTGATGATGAATTTTTAGATAAAAAACCACTTGGAGTGGCAGCTGAAGGAGATTTGGGGGCTGGTGGTTTTGAAGAAGCTGCTTTTGGTTTATATGGTAAATTAAGGACAGAAGGTGGAATTTCTGATTTTTCAAAAGTATGGTTTCAAAGTATACGCTCTGACGATGCAGCCAAAGGTAGTACTGCCTCAGATGCTTCAAATTTAGGAAGTATATTTGACTCTTATAACTATGACGCTGCAGAAGGCGGTATAACAAGAGCCAATTGGCAAGGACATTATAGATTAATATATGCTTGTAATGATTTAGTAACTGCTATTGAAGAGTCAGGTTTAACGGATGAAGGAACAATGATTAATAAATCTGAAGCTTTGGCCATAAGAGCCTTTGCTTATTTTGAATTAAGAAGAGATTTTGGAGAAATTCCAATTGTTTTAAATAAAATACTAATACCAGAAGATGAAATTGCACCTAAATCATCTGTGGCAGAAGTAGATGCGCAAATAATAGAAGATTTAACCTTCGCAAAAGATTATTTACCAATGACTTGGGCTAGTTATCCTGGAAGAGCAACCAAGGGATTCGTACAAACATTATTGGGTAAATTATATCTTTATCAACAAAATTGGTCAGCAGCTGCAACAGAATTATCAGAAGTAATGTCTTATGGCTACAGTTTGTATCCTGAATTTGCAACTCTTTTCTTGCAAGAAGGTGATAATTCACCAGAATCAATTTTTGAAATACAGTTTTTACGTTTAGCCGGAGTTAATTACTCTAATAACTATTGGGAATCTCAAGGAGTACGTGGCTCAGGTTCATGGGACTTAGGTTGGGGGTTTAATGTACCAACGCAAGCTATGATAGATGCTTTCGAAACTGGAGATCCTAGAAGAGAAGCTTCTATCTTATTTGAAGGACAATCAGATGGTATTAGTACTCCAGCTTTGGTAGTTCCTACAGGATTAGCTCAACCCTATTGGAATAAAAAAGCCTATACTTTAAAAAGTGAAAGAGTAGAATATTCGCAAAATAAAAACCATTGGGCAAATATAAAAGTATTACGTTATGCTGATGTTTTATTAATGTATGCAGAAGCTTTAAATGAACAAGGACAATCTTCTGCAGCGGTAGATTACATTAATCAAGTAAGGGCTAGGGCTAGAAATGGAAATAACTCTATTTTGCCTGATATCGTAACAACTGACCAAGTTTCTGTTAGAGCAGCAATTAAACAAGAGAGAAGAGTTGAATTTGCTTTGGAAGGAGAACGTTTTTATGATTTAGTACGTTGGGGAGATGCTATCTCGGTATTAGGACCATTAGGTTATCAATCTAGAAATGCATGGTATCCTATTCCTCAATATGCCATAGATCAATCGGGAGGAGTTTTGGTTCAAAATCCAAATTATTAATAAGAAATTATTGTTAAAAATTAATTTGTAATCGTATGAAAAAAATATTCCAAAATAGTAGTAAAATAAGCTTTTTGCTAATGAGTATTCTTTTATTAATAGGTTGTCAAGATATGGATGAACCAATTTTAGGAGATTACCCACAAAATGTTGCTAACATTCCTGATGGAGATTTAAGATTTTTTGTTCCTTTTGATAAAAATGCTGAAACTATCAGATATAAATTTGCTGACGATTTATCTGGTTATCCTTGTTTTACACCAGATAACTCAATCACTCAAACAGAAGGTGTTTCAAGTGCCGCATATCAAGGTGGTTCAGCGGAAGCGTATTTAAGATATTTAAATGCCAATGATTTTGCTGAAAAAGCGGCGAGCTTCACTGTAGCTTATTGGTCAAAGAATGATGATTCAGATGTTACAGAGTTTGCTTTTAGTTTAACAAGTGATAATTGGGCTAAAGCAAGTATGTTTGCTCTTTTTGAAGGTACTGCAACCACACCTACAATTAAATTTTTTGTGGATGAGCAACCAGGGGATCATTGGTTTGAATGGGTGAATGACGCTACTTTAGACATGCTTTATGATTCTAATTGGCACCATATAGCTTTTGTATATGATGAAAACACTTCTGGAATGACTTTATATATTGATGGTGATGCTAAATCTACAAAAATATGGAATAATCATGGACCAGTTGTATTTAATACTTCAAAAATAAACGGTTTTAGAATTGGAGGTTCAGGTAATCCTTCTGAAGGTTGGATGAAATCATGGTCTGGAAGTCTAGATCAATTTAGATTATACGCTGTCGCTTTATCTGCTTCTCAAATACAAGAACTTTATTCTACTAATCAATAAAAATATAACAACCCAGATTATTTTTTAATAATCTGGTTGTTTTTAAAATCATGAAATTATTACCTCTTATATTTATTTTTACTTTATTTACTTCGGCAAGTTGTACCGATAATTCGTCTTCTACTACGCAAACGGAAAATCAATCCTATACCGATGAAGAATTAATGACTCAAGTGCAGCAAGATGCATTCAAATATTTTTGGGATTGGGCAAACCCTAATTCAAAATTAGCTCGTGAACGTTATTTGGTTGAGAATCCAAATTTTGAAGCTAATATTGTTACTACTGGTGGTTCAGGTTTTGGTTTAATGACAATTTTAGTAGGTGTAGAGAGAGGTTTTGTTTCTCGTACAGAAGCTGTTTCTAGACTAACTACTGCATTACATTTTCTTGAAACTGCAGATAGATTTCACGGTGCTTGGCCCCATTGGTTAAATGGAACTACTGGTGAAGTAATTCCTTTTGGAACTGTAGATAATGGAGGTGATTTAGTGGAAACTGCTTTTTTATGTCAAGGTTTACTTGCGGTAAGAGAGTATTTTAAGAATGGAAACACAACAGAACAAGCTTTAGCTCAAAAGGCAGATGATTTATGGAAAGGTGTAGAATGGAATTGGTATACCAAAGGAGAAAATGCTTTATATTGGCATTGGTCTCCAAATTATGAATGGCAACTGAATCATAAAATTCAAGGGTATGATGAGTGTTTAATTACTTACATTATGGCTGTTGCTTCTCCTACACACGCCATTACTCCTGAAGTTTATGAACAAGGATGGGCTAGAAGTGGTGACATAGTTACTGCTGGCTCAAAATATAATATTCCTTTGGTTTTTAATCATAACGGAGCTACAGGTAATGTCGGGCCAATGTTTTGGGCACATTATTCTTATTTAGGTTTGGATCCAAGAGGGCTAACAGATCAATATGCTAATTATTGGGATTTAACTAAAAATCATACTGATATTATGTATACCTATTGTGTAAATAATCCTATTGGATGGACTGGTTACAGTGAAAAATGTTGGGGTTTAACGGCAAGTTATACCAGAAACTCAGATGGATCCACAGGATATTCTGCTCACCAACCAAATAATGACAAAGGTGTTATCTCACCAACCGCTGCTCTGTCTTCATTTCCATATAAACCAGATGCTGCTATGCGTTTTCTTCGTTTTCTGTATGAAGAAAAGAAAAATCAATATGTTGGTTTTGCAGGACCATATGATGCTTTTTCTCCTAAATTTAATTGGGTAACCCAAAGATACTTAGCTATCGATCAAGGAACAATTGCTCCTATGATTGAAAATCATAGAACAGGACTTTTATGGAATTTATTCATGCAAGCTCCAGAAATACAAAGCGGATTACAAACTTTAGGATTTTCATCCACACAACACGGTTTCTAATGAAAAAAATAATTTTTTTATTATGTTTTGTTTTTTGTCAACTTATTTTGGCTCAAACTACGCATAAAACCTTTAAAACAAGTATACAAGTTAAATATCAATATCAGTACGCTTTGCATAAACCAGAAGGAGAAACCAAAAAACCGTTACTCATTTTTTTACACGGATCTGGTGAAAAAGGAACGGATATAGAACTAGTAAAGGTACATGGACCATTTAAGTATCTTAAAACTCATGATATAGACGCTTACGTTTTAGCACCGCAGTGTCCAAAAGACGTATACTGGGAATCAGAATCTTTATATCAACTAATACAAGATGTTATTAAACAAAATAAAAATATTGATAGCAATAGAATCTATTTAACAGGATTAAGTATGGGAGCTTGGGGAGCATGGAATTTAGCTTTTGCTCACCCAGAAATGTTTGCTGCTTTAGTGCCTATAGCAGGTTTTGTAGATCGTGTACCAATGCTTGAAAATTGTAAAATAAAAAATATTCCAACACGCATTTTTCATGGCTTAGTAGACGATGTCGTAGACGTTCGCTATTCTATAGATATTTATAAAAAATTGAAAAATTGTAGTACCGATATCGAATTAACCATTTTTGATGACGCCAACCATGATAGTTGGACAAGAGTATACGACAATGAAGCCATTTATGAATGGATGTTTCAACAAAAAATGCCCAATTAATACCATAAAAAAAGAATAAAAAAATGAAGTTAACATACTTTATACCTATTATAACTTTAAATTTGTTTTTGAGTTGTTCTCAGAAACAAGAAGTAAATACTACAAAAAACAAAGATACTAGAGAACAATTTATAGCAGAATTGCTAGCAAAAATGACTCTAGAAGAAAAAATAGGACAATTAAATTTACCAAGTGCAGGAGATTTTACTACTGGTCAAGCAACCAATTCAGATATTGGAAAAAAAATTGAAGAAGGTTTAGTAGGTGGTTTGTTTAATATCAAATCAGTTGCAAAAATAAGAGATGTTCAACGTGTTGCAGTTGAAAAAAGTCGTTTAAAAATTCCATTACTTTTTGGAATGGATGTGATTCATGGCTACGAAACTACTTTTCCTATTCCATTAGGAAGTTCTTGTACATGGAACATGGAGCTAACTCAAAAAATGGCTCAAACAGCAGCAAAAGAAGCAAGCGCTGACGGTATTTGTTGGACTTTTTCTCCAATGGTCGATTTATCTAGAGACCCTAGATGGGGTAGAGTAGCAGAAGGTGGTGGAGAAGATCCTTATTTAGGTAGTGAAATTGCTAAAGCTATGGTAAAAGGTTATCAAGGTGATGATTTAGCAAGTCCTTATACTATTTTGTCTTGTGTAAAGCATTTTGCTTTATATGGAGCTCCAGAAGCAGGAAGAGATTATAATACTGTGGATATGAGTCGTACTAGTATGTATAATTATTATTTTAAACCGTATCAAGCTGCTGTAGAAGTAGGTGTTGGTTCTGTAATGGCCTCTTTTAACGAAATTGATGGTGTTCCTGCAACGGGTAATAAATGGTTAATGACAGAGGTTTTACGTAATCAATGGAATTTCGATGGTTTTGTAGTTACTGATTATACAGGTGTAAACGAAATGACAGATCATGGTATGGGTGATTTAGCTACAGTTTCGGCTTTAGCTATTAATGCAGGTACAGATATGGATATGGTGGGAGAAGGTTTTTTAAAGACACTTAAAAAATCAGTTGAAGATGGAAAAGTTAGTATGGCTCAATTAGATGCGGCGGTAAAACGTATTCTAAAAGCAAAATATGATTTAGGATTATTTGAAAACCCGTATAAATATTGTGATGAAAATAGAGCCAAAACAGAGATTTTCACCCAAGAGCATAGAGCGTTTGCACAACAAGTAGCTACCGAATCATTTGTTTTGTTAAAAAATGAGAACCAAGTTTTACCTTTACAAGCGAATCAAAAAGTGGCTTTAGTGGGGCCTTTGGCTGATGCTAAAGAAAATATGCCAGGAACATGGAGTGTAGCAACTAAATTTGAAAATGCAATTGCTTTAAAAACTACACTTTCAGAAAAATTAGGAGCTAATTTACTATATGCAAAAGGTTGTAATCTAGATTATGATTTAGAATTCGAAAAAAGAGTGGGGGTTTTTGGAAAAGCAATTCAGCGTGATGACCGTTCAGATCAAGAATTACATCAAGAAGCATTAGCTATAGCTAAAAAAGCAGATGTTATTTTATTTGCTATTGGAGAAGCTGCTGAAATGAGCGGTGAATGCAGTAGTCGTTCCGATATTACTATACCACAAGCGCAAAAAGATTTATTAAAGGAATTAAAAAAATTAAATAAGCCTATTGTTCTCGTATTATTTACAGGAAGACCTTTAGCTATTACTGAAGAATCGGATGTAGCAACTGCTATTTTGAACGTTTGGTTTCCAGGTACTGAGGCTGGTCCTGCTATAACAGAAGTTTTATATGGAGAGGTTAATCCTTCTGGAAAGTTATCTATGACTTTTCCTAGAAATTTAGGTCAAGTACCTATTTATTATAATCATAAAAATACGGGAAGACCTTTAAGCCCTGAAAAAACTGAAAAAGGAGAATTTGAAAAATTTAAATCAAATTATTTAGATGTAGCCAATACGCCTTTATATCCGTTTGGTTATGGGCTAAGTTATACCAGTTTTGACTATTCTTCAATAACTATTTCAAATACTAAATTAACTAAAGAAAAAAGCATTGAAGCTACTGTAAATGTTAGTAATACAGGTAATTATGATGGTAAAGAAGTAGTGCAATTATATATTAGAGATTTAGTAGGATCTACTACTAGACCAGTAAAAGAATTAAAAGGTTTCCAAAAAATATTTCTTAAAAAAGGAGAAACTAAGAAAGTAACTTTTACAATTACAGAAGAAGATTTAAAGTTTTATGACTTCGATTTGAATTATGTAGCAGAACCAGGACAATTCGAGGTTTTTATTGGAACCAATTCCGATACCAAAAACAAAATGTTGTTTGAGTTAGTTAATTAACTGTTTTTATTTTTCTAATACCCTCAAACACATATTTTGAGGGTATTTTTTTTAAATTTATATCATGATAAACAAATTTTTAAGTACGGTACTTTTCTTTGTATTCGTAACAAATGGTTATTCACAACAAAAAACGTATTGTAACCCTATAAATGTAGATTACGGTTACACACCCATACCTAATTTTTACAAACAAGGAAAGCACAGAGCTACTGCAGACCCAGTAATTGTAAGTTTTAAAGGCAACTATTTTTTATTTTCAACCAATCAATGGGGCTATTGGTGGAGTAACGATATGTTACAATGGAATTTTATAGAAAAAAAATTTTTAAAACCTGAAAATGAGTTTCCTTCTTTGAAAGATAACGGCTTTGCTCCAGATCATAAATTAGATGAAAAGCATAAGGTATATGACGAACTTTGCGCTCCTGCAGTTTTTGTAATGAAAGATGAAATGTATGTTATTGGTTCCACTCATGGACCTAATTTTGCTTTGTGGAAGAGTAAAAACCCTATGGCGAATGAATGGGAAATTGCAGTAGAAGATTTTAAAGTCGGTGCTTGGGATCCTGGTTTTTTATATGATGAAGAGAAGGATAAATTGTATTTATATTGGGGATCAAGTAATGAGTTTCCCCTTTTGGGAACAGAAATTAATACGAAGACATTACAATCGGAAGGATTCGTAAAACCAATGATTTCCTTACATCCAGAAGACCATGGATGGGAACGTTTTGGAGAGTATAACGATAATACTTTTTTACAACCTTTTATGGAAGGTGCTTGGGTAACTAAGTATAAAAACAAATATTATTTGCAGTATGGTGCGCCAGCTACCGAGTTTAGTGGTTATGCCGATGGTGTTTATGTAAGTACTAATCCTTTACAAGGTTTTTCATATCAAAAACATAATCCTTTATCGTATAAACCAGGAGGATTTGCCCGTGGTGCTGGACATGGTGCTACTTATGAAGATAATTTTGGTAATTGGTGGCATGTTTCAACTATTATTTTAGGACAAAAAAATAATTTTGAACGACGTATTGGAATATGGCCTTCTGGTTTTGATAAAGACGATGTCATGTATTGCAATACGGCTTATGGTGATTATCCTACTTTTTTACCAGAATTTGCTCAAGGAAAAGATTTTACCAAAGGATTATTTAGTGGTTGGATGTTATTAAATTACAATAAACCCGTTCAAGTATCTTCTACTTTGGGTGGTTACCAACCTAATTTTGCGGTTGATGAAGACATGAAAACATATTGGAGTGCTAAAACTGGAGATAAAGGAGAATGGTTTCAAACCGATTTAGGGGGAATAGCAACCATAAACGCTATTCAAATTAATTATGCCGATCAAGACGCTACTTTTACTGGAAAAAGTCTAGGAGTATTTCATCAATATAAAATTTATGGTTCTACAGATGGAAAAAAATGGCATGTAATTGTAGATAAAAGCAATAATAAAACCGATGTTCCTCATGATTATGTAGAATTGGTACAACCTACTAAAGCACGTTACCTTAAATTAGAAAATATAAAGATGCCTACTGGAAAATTTGCTTTAAGTGGTTTTCGGGTTTTTGGTAAAGGAAAAGGAGAAACACCAAAAAGAGTGGAAAATTTTATGGTACTACGAGCAGATAAAAATAAATTTGGAGAAAGAAGAAGTTCTTGGATTCGTTGGCAACAAAATAATGAAGCCGATGGTTATGTTATTTATTTTGGTAAAAGTCCTGAGAAACTCTATGGAAGCATTATGGTTTATGGGAAAAACGACTATTTCTTTACAGGAATGGACAGAACAGATACCTATTATTTCCAAATTGAAGCCTTCAATGCAAATGGAATAAGTGAAAGAACTGAAATTATAAAAGTAGAATAAATGAAATTTTTTGTAACGCTTTTTGTAACTCTAGTAAGCCACTGTATCATGGCGCAAACTGAAATGAATGTAATGAGTTATAATATTCGTTTGGGTTCTGCCCAAGATGGAGAAAATAATTGGGAAATGAGAAAAGAAAAACTAGTGGCTCTATTAGATTATTATGAAGCCGATTTTATCGGTTTACAGGAAGTTCAAAAATTTCAACTCGATTATATTGTTGCACACTTACCAGCGTATAAGGTAATCGGTTTGCCAAGAGAAGAAGGAGAATGGGCAGAATATTCTTGTATTTTATATAAGGAAACACGTTTTACCCTTGAAGAACAACAAACGCTTTGGTTATCTGAAACACCAGAAAAAATGTCGAAAGGCTGGGATGCAGCTTGCCATCGTATTGTAACTTATGGAAGGTTTAAAGACAAAAAGGACAAGAAACAATATTGGATAGCCAATACGCATTTTGATCATCAAGGTTTAGAAGCTAGGGAAAAATCAGCTGAAATGATAGTTACTCTTACCAATGAGTTACATCAACAAAAAGCAATTCCTTTTATTTTAACGGGAGATTTTAATGCTCCTAAAGAAGAAAAAACGATTGCTATTTTAAAAGAAAATTTGTGGGATACTTATGAAAAAACAGTAAAAAAACCATACGGACCTAAAGGAACGTGGAATGCTTTTCATTTTCAAGAAGAAATTAAAAATAGAATTGATTATGTTTTTTGTACGAAAGAAAGTAAGTTACAAGTAAAAAAAATAGCCATAATTGATGATTTTTATGATTTTAAATACCCAAGTGATCATTTGCCAGTGTTAGTAGCATTTGAAAGTAAAAAATAAATAGGATAATGAAAAAGAATTAAAGTGATAAAAAAAGTCAGTGTATCAATTTACACTGACTTTTTTGTTAAACTGTTAGTTACAGTTCAATATAATTTTTGAATGCTAATATATTTTCAATTAAAATTGCTCTCTTCCAGCAAAATGGAAAGCACCTTCAATAGCTGCATTTTCATCAGAATCTGAACCGTGAACTGCATTTTCACCAATTGAAGTAGCATATTTTTTACGAATAGTTCCTTCAGCTGCATCCGCTGGATTTGTAGCTCCAATTAATGTTCTGAAATCTTCTACTGCATTTTCTTTTTCTAAAATAGCCGCTACGATAGGACCTCTTGTCATGAATTCAACTAATTCACCAAAAAATGGTCTTTCACTATGTACTGCATAAAATTGTTGAGCATCAGCAACAGTTAATTGCGTTAATTTCATTGCTACAATTCTGAAACCACCTTCAGTAATCATGTTTAAAATACCACCAATATGTCCGTTTTCAACAGCATCTGGTTTAATCATTGTAAAAGTTCTATTCGTTGCCATAACGTTTCTTCTGTTTTTTTAAATTTGGTGCAAAAGTAGTCTTTTTGTTTGTAGTTTAAAAACTATTCGATAGGATTTTTGAATTCTTCTTTTAGTTGATTTGGCATGTGAGTAAATTCAATTGCATTTAAATCATTTTTTAAACTCAAAAGAATTTCAATCATAAATTGATCTAAATCATCAGGGATTTGCATTTTGCTGTCTTGGAATTGTTTTATAAGAAGCAATAAATACTCAGAAATAGTCTTTTCACCATCTGCATCTAAAAACATTTCTTGGAACCAAAAGTCCATTGTCGTTGTTTTAATAGAACCCTTTTCGTTTTTATGAACCAAAGCGATTTCTTCTTTTGTAATCCACATCCATTGTTTTGTTCGAACAAAATAAAAGTCTTTTTCAGAAAATGTATTTATAAATTCGAATTCAGGAATTACGTGCTTATTTTTATTTTTAAAGAATGAAAACATCTATAAATTAAATATTAATGTTAATGTACATCGATGCCATCAAAATAAATTTCTGTGATTGCGGTATCATCATATTTTTCACCTTTGTAAACTTCTACAATTTCAAATGTAATTGTCCACCAAGGTTGTTTTTGTAAAGAATTGAAATCGTTTCTATCGCTATTTCCAAGAGGATCAAAGTAAAATGATTGTTCATTTTTCGAGTCTTCTAAATGAAGTAATGCAAAGGGAATATCATTTAAATACATTTTTAACTTCTTAACTCTCGAATTCTCTCTCCAACTTTTATCTGATTTAACATAACCATTTACAATTATAATTTCAGTAATTCTTGGATTTTCAGGAGGAAAATGATAAGTAATTGTTTCACCTATTCCATAGCCAGGAACACCTTCTATCCATGCTGTTTTATAATTTAAATCATGAATGTTTTTAGGAATATAGTTAATCTCTTTATTTGTTTTTAAGGCAGACGAAGCAGAGATTGTATCTAAACCACCACCACAATACCAGCTACAACCTACTCCTAAAACATCCCAATATCCTTCTCTGTCTTCTAAACAATCTTCATATTGTTTTTTCTCTTCAGGTGTAAAACTTTCTTTTTTCTTTTGATTTATTTTTTCAAAAAGAGTATTACAATCTTCAATGCTTTTTTCAAAGGCTAATTCACCAGCAGGACTTTTTTCAATCAGAGAACCTAACTTAGGTTTCATTTCTTTTATATTCTGACTAAAACTAATTGAATTATATAAAAAGAAAAGAGTCAAAAAAGCTATTCTCATTATCAATTATTTATATTTGGTTACCTTACAAAAATAGATTAAAAATAGTGGTTTTGATACAAAGATTATTAAAATTGTGAATATCTATTTTTAAAATTAACAAGCTATTTTTTGATTAAAAAGTATCTTTGGCCTCCTTAAAAAATAAAGAATATGAGTGCAACTTGGTATGAATGTAAAGTAAAGTATAGAAAAATAGATGAAAACGGCGTACAGAAAGTAGTAACCGAACCTTATTTGGTCGATGCGATTTCCTATACTGAAGCCGAAAGAAGAATCAATGAAGAAATGGCAGCCTATGTGAGCGAAGAATTTAAGATTACCAATATAAAATTTGCCAATTATTCTGAAATTCATCCGTTTGAAAAAGCCGATCGATGGTTCAAATCCAAAGTGGCTTTGGTGGCTTATGACGAAGAAAGCGGAAAAGAACGTAAAACGAATATCTATTTATTGGTACAAGCTAATGATGTAAAAGAAGCCTATGATAATACGCTTCATGCCATGCAAAATACCATGGGCGATTATACCATTCCAGCTATTGCAGAATCTCCAATCATGGACGTTTTTCCTTATTTTAGTGGAGAAGAAGGGAATTTGGAAGCCTTAGAAAAATTTAACGCTGTAAAAGCTTCAAAATTAGAAATACAAGAGATGGAAGATCCGTTGGATTTTGAAGAAACAGTAGACGAATTTGTAATTGAAGAAGATACTATTACAGAAGAATAACAACATGAAAGAGATTGTCTAAAAAGTCTTGATTTGTCATTTTGAATTTATTTAACTTCGTTGAATTTTCGATTTCGGAATCTAATAGTTGAAAATCAAATAATTTATAGAAGCTGAAACAAGTTCTGCTTGACAAGATTGTACTTTTGGGACAGCCTAATGTAGTTTCAATATAAGTTTTGTTTGTTGTTAATAGAAAGTAAATACTACAAACAAAACTTATTCCTCAGTCACTATTTCTTTTCCATTTCTAGACCATTCACTCCAAGAGCCTACATACAAACTAGGTATCGGTAAACCAGCACTTGCAATAGCTAATAGTGTATGACAAGCGGTAACTCCAGAACCACAATGTACAATCCGATTTTCAACAGGAATATTTCCTAAAATAGCTTGGTATTTTTCTTTCAATAGGGAAGGAGACAAAAACAAACCGTTTTCATCCAAATTAGTCGAAAAAGGAACATTCACAGCATTCGGAATATGACCTGCAACTAAATCTAAAGGTTCTACATGACCTTTGTAGCGAGCCGTTTCTCTAACGTCAATTATAATTACATCAGGATTTGTGGTCGCTTTTTCTACTTTATTCAATGTAACTTGTGGTAACTGCCAATTCGATACAGGATAAAGTCCCACTTTTTCTGCCTTTTCAAAGCCTTTTGCTAATGGAAATCCAATAGCTTCAGCAGTACTTTTTCCACCATTTAAAACCTGAATTTTTTCATGACCAACTGCTTTTAACATCCACCAAAAACGTGCAGCAGCATTCGCTCCGCTTTTATCATCATACACAACCACATGACTTTGTGGAGTAATACTTAATGCACCAACAACTTTTGAAAATTGCTCCAAAGTAGGTAAGGGATGACGACCACCTTCAGCAACATCTTCTTTAATAGTTGCCAATTGCGTATTCAAATCGACAAATAAAGCGCCTAGTAAATGACTTTCTAAGTAGTTGTTAAAAGCCTCTTTGCCATTACTAGCATCGATGAGTATTAGATTTTTAGTTTCTAGTAAAGCGAGAAGTTCGGTTGCAGAAATTAATGATGAGAGTTCTTGTTTCATTTGAAATTATTACTTGTAGTATTCATGTAAATTTAAGATAAAAGTTTACAAGTGTATACTTTCAACTGATATAAAACGTAGAGATTTTCTATACTGACTCCTTTACTTCCAATTATAATTTTAGATTCAATCATCTTCTTAACAGTATAAAGTCTAAAATAAATCCTTACAAAACCACCACAGTAAACTCCTGTTCCAATGGTTGCAACTCTTCCAAAAGTGTTTCAATTAATTTAGGACCAAAAGCTTCGTAAAAAACAGCAAAATTTACTTTTCGTTCTTGTAAACTTTGACTAGGAAATAATTCATTTTGTAACAGTGTAATGCGTTCTAATTGATCTACTAAAACACGCTTTTCAGCTTTTAATAAGCGTTTTTCTAAATTGTCTAATCCTTTCAATTGCTTTTTTTCTTGTGCTTCTACAGCACCAATAAAGGATTTGTCTGTTTGTTTTGCCATTTCTTTTAACCCAACAAATTGTTGTTTCAGATGTTCTTTTTGCGCTGAAAAATCAATCGTAAATTGCGATAATTGTTTGGTTTTATCTGTTAGAAGTACCTGCTGTTTTTGAAATAAATCCGACCAATTTAAATCCAGTTTATCTGCTTTTTGGGCTTGTTTCTCGGTTGTCAAAAGCACCGAATTGCGTAACAAAAGAATAGGAAAAGGAACTTTATTTGCCTTAAAATTAGATTGTAATTGTAACCAATACGCCAATTCGCCTCCACCACCAATGTAGCACAGATTAGGTAAAATAACTTCTTGATACAAAGGTCTTAAAATAACATTCGGACTAAATTTTTCTGGATGATTTTCTAATTCGGTAAGTATTTCTTTTTCCGAAAAAGTCATTTTAGTATTCAAAACACTGTATTGGCCGTTTTCAAAAACAATGCGTTCTCTCAAATGATCTTCAATGTAAAACAAGTTAATCTCTCTAGGATTTACCTGAATTTTATAGTCACGCAATGCCTCATTTGTTTGTAAAACTTCTGTACTTGAGGTTTGATGCAACAATTCTTCTTTTGCATACGGAACGAAGAGTTGTTTCAGGTTTTTATCATCACCATCAATAATTACCAAACCTTCTTCTTTAAACAATTCGTTTGCCAAAAAACGAGTTGCATCAGCTAAATTGGAATGTTCTAAATAGGCTTTTTGAAACACTTTTTTCAAGTAATTGGCATGTTCACTAATCCCAATTAGTGCTGAAAATTCCTCAAAAACAACCTCTAAACCTTCCGTTGATAAACGACCAACAGGTCCAAAGCTGTCTTTTTTCCATTGGATTTTCTTACCATTTAGGTTAAAATAATTGATTTCTTCAAAATCATGATCCTCAGTTGCCATCCAATAAATAGGGACAAAATTATTTTCTGGATATTTTTTTTGTAATTCTTTACATAAATTAATAGTAGAAATAATTTTATACAAAAAATACAACGGACCTGTAAATAAATTCAATTGATGACCGGTTGTAATGGTAAAAGTAGTCGTATTTTTTAAAAGCTGAATGTTTTTTAAAGTAAACTCAGAAACTTCAAAATTTGTATATTGTTTTTCTAAAGCTGAAACTAAAATTTTTCTATTTTCTAAAGTAAAACTATTTTGTTTTTCAATAAGTTGGTCTTTAAAGTTTTCCAACTTTGGAAAGCGATGGTACAGCGGCCTCAATGCGTCTTTTTCATTTAAATAATCGATCATTAAATCTGAAAAATATCCTGAATTTTGGTAGCTGATACAGTCGGTTGGCATAGGTTAAATTTTTTGTAAAAATAGAGAAATTAAAACAAGTTGTTAAACGCTTTAACATTCACTTAATATAGTTTTTCTACTACAAAAAAATATTTTTTTTAAAATAAATTTGGAAATGTGAAAAATAATTACAAAAATTTGTCCCAGAAAAAATAACATTAAAAACGAAGAAAAAATGACATTATTCAATTTATACTTTCAAAGCAACCCATCAGTAGAGACTGGTGCTGCTTTTCTTCGTGGCTTATTTCATTCGTAAAATCAGAATTAAAAATATGAAAAAGCCCGAAGCTATTTAGATTCGGGCTTTTTTAATTCTAGACCCTTCAAAAATTCCCGAAATACAAGAACTTTTACATTATCATTTTGATAATGCGGTGTTAGCCATTGCGCTATAATTTTTTAAATGAATTTTTTCAAATGGGAAATTTCACTGAAAACGATTATGCTTTTGCTAGTCGTTTTAAAAGTGCAAGACGTAAGAAAAGATTAGTAAAAAAAGATTTTGATAAACAATTGATTTCTATTTATGCTAGAGAACAAAAGTTGTTTAAGGATAAAAGAGATTTGCCATTAGTTCCACTGGAAATGCCATACCAACAAGGTTGGGTGCGTTTTTTTGTATTGAGAGAAGATGTATTACGATCACCAAATGCTGATTTTTTTCAGAATTTGCTAACGAAAATTAATACATACAAATATTCCAATGCAAAATCATTTTCAAGAAAAGTGAGAAAGAAAGGTAAGAAAATTATTGTCGAAGAACATCAAGAATTGTATCGTGTTTGTCCACTTCATTGGAATTGTAAAAAATTTGGTCTTACAGAAAAAGAGAAGATCTATTTTACATTTGTTGTAGAGTGGAGTGAAGTATTTAAAAGGTTTCTTCACTACTACAAATTCAATGAATCTTGGAGATATGTTTTGCGAGTACGACCAAATATCATCACGCATAGAAAAGCAATCGATGAAGTTTTGGAAAGTGAATTGCAATGGATCAACAATCGAATTACTAACTATCATTTACGCAATAAAATAAATAGATTAAAGAGTGGGAGAGGTCATTATAAAGGATATTATAATGAAGATGAAAAACCAAAATATGGTGACCCAAATAAAAATAAAAGTTTACAGGAATTTTACGAAGATTATGTAGACGAAAAAAGAATAGATTATGGGAAATAAATTATCAGGAAAAGACTTAATCAAATTAGGCTTTCCAAAGAATAACGCCATCAATATTGCTTTAGGGCAAATTAATAGATACAGAAAAAGAGAAAAAAAGGAAAGTATTTTAAATGAAGCCAAAGAGGTTTTGTTGCATCCAGAAAAGTTTAAAATGCACGGTACTTGGGGAAAAGTAGCAGAAGGATTGGTAAATCCAGTTCAAGTGAAATTCAACCAATTAAAAAACACAAGAGCTCCTTTTTCCATTTTTGGAGAAAACGAAATCGATGAACAAGCGAAATTTCAATTGTACGATGCATTAAAATTACCCGTAGCAGTTAAAGGGGCTTTAATGCCCGATGCACATTCCGGTTATGGTTTGCCAATTGGAGGCGTTTTGGCAACAGAAAATGCTGTGATTCCTTATGGAGTAGGTGTCGATATCGGTTGTAGAATGAGTTTGTCTATTTTTGATTTACCAGCTTCCTTTTTAAAAGGAAAAGACCATCAACTGGAAGCAATTTTAAAAGACCATACCCAATTTGGTATGTATGAAACACACAAAATAAAAGCAGATCATGAGGTGTTTTATCGCAACGAGTTTGATACGATTCCTTTACTGAAAAAGTTAAAAGATAAAGCGTATAAACAATTGGGTACATCTGGTGGAGGGAATCATTTTGTGGAATTTGGTATTGTAAAATTAGAGCAACCCTTACCCGAATGGAAATTAGAACCTAAAGAATACTTAGCGGTATTATCACATAGTGGTTCAAGAGGTTTGGGAGCTAATATTGCGAAGCATTACACGTATTTGGCAACCAAACAATGTCCGTTACCTAAAAATGTGCAGCATTTAGCTTGGCTCGATTTGAATACACATGATGGTCAGGAATATTGGTTGGCGATGAATTTAGCAGGTAATTATGCCAAAGCGTGTCACGATGATATTCACAGAAGAATAGCCAAAGCATTAGGAAAACGAGTAGTGGTTACGATAGAAAATCATCACAATTTTGCTTGGAAAGAAACAGTTGATGGTAACGAATGCATCGTGCATCGAAAAGGAGCAACTCCAGCGCAAAAAGGAGTTCTAGGCATTATTCCTGGATCTATGACTGCACCCGGATTTATCGTTATGGGAAAAGGAAATGAAGCCAGTTTAGATTCTGCTTCTCACGGAGCCGGACGATTGTTTTCAAGGGCCAAATGCAAAGCAAATTTTACGCAAAGTCAGATAAAAAAAGAGTTGGCTGCAAAGGATGTAAAATTAATAGGAGGCAATGTAGACGAAGCTCCAATGGCGTATAAAGACATTCATAAAGTAATGGCTTTACAATCGGAATTAGTGGAGGTTTTAGGTACATTTACCCCTAAAATAGTACGAATGGATCGCTAATATTTTTTGTAGGAGCGAGTGGTTTGGGCATTTTTTGCTCACCATTTTCCCGCTTTTCGAAGTAGTCCCGATTGTATCGGGAGCTACTTCCTACAATCGGGGCTAAACAGAAAACCAATCGAATTTTTGGAAAGAGAGATTAAGTAGTTAATTCTAGTTACTCGTCAGTTCGAGTGTTTATGTGTAGTGAAACGAAACAAAAAAGTATCGAGAAGATTCTTACAAGGAATGAATTTTTAAATCAAGCATGTTTTAATAGTGACATGTTTATAATAAATAATAAGTATGGGAGCACCACATAATAAAAACAGATATGGTGAGCTATGGAATCAAAATAGAATCGATGAAAGTTTAAAAATCTTGCATCTTTTAAAAGAGTACATCGTTCTCTCAGGAGGTTGGGCCTGGCATTTTATGAGCATACCCAATCATATAGAGTATAAACACGCTCACGATCACAAAGATATCGACATTTTTGTACATCCTAAAAATGTAGCAAAAGTGATGGAAGTGTTATTAGAAAATAGTTTTGAAAAAGTTTGGACAAGATATGATCATTTGTATAGTGCAGAAAACTTTAGACGATATGAAAAAATAATCGCAATAGGTAATGAAAAAGCATTTCGAATTACAATTGATTTTTTTGAAAGAACTGATTTACAAACGGAAATATGCAATGGTTTTACAGTGGTATCTCCAGAAATGTTGTTGCGTTTTTATTCTAATATACATTCCAGCGATAAATGTTGGGCGGTAATTAAAGCAAAGGAATTTTTAGAGAAAGGAATCAATCCAATAGGAAGAAAAGAACTCTCTGAAATACCGAAATAGTAAAATTATGAACAATAATAAAAAGAAATCATTTTCTTCCTCTCCGTTGGAGAGGATTGAGGTGAGGCTAATACAAATCACCTCAGGAAGAGGTCCAGCAGAATGTACTTGGGTAGTAGCTCAGGTTGTAAAAAAAGTGTTGGAAGAAGCTTATGAAAAACAGCTAAAAGCAACTGTTGTGCAACGAGAAGCTGGTCAGGAAAACGGAACGGTTGAAACGGCTATTATACACCTTGAAGGTAAAAATGCAAGCACTTTTGTTGATTCTTGGGTAGGCACCATTCAATGGATTGGTAAGAGTACGTTTCGAAAGTTCCACCAACGTAAGAATTGGTTTGTAGGTATTTTTGAAATTGAACAATCAAAAGATACTGCATTTCATGAAAAAGACGTGCAATATCAAGCTATGAGAAGTTCTGGTGCTGGTGGCCAACATGTAAATAAAGTGAGTTCTGCCATTAGAGCGACACACATTCCTACAGGTATTGCTGTAGTTGCTATGGATTCGAGATCACAACATCAAAATAAGAAGCTAGCTACGGAACGCTTAAAACAAAAGATTGAAGAAAATAATTGGAACCAATTTAAAAATCAGGAGCAACATACTTGGTCCAATCAAATGCAAATAGAACGCGGTAATCCTGTTCGGGTTTTTGAAGGTTCTGATTTTAAGAAGCAGAAAGAAGATAAAAGTTATAAAAAAGAGCGTTTGAAATGGAAACGACAAAATTATGATGAATAGCAAGTTTTTGCGTGAAGGATTGCAGCGAAAAGCCCACAATGAGGAACGAATGAGGACTTGTAGCGCAAAGCCTGACCTGAAAGGGCACGCCCAAGACAGAGGAAAGAGGAAAGAGTATATGTTACTAACCACTAATTACTAAAAACTAATTACTAGATATGAAATCAATAGATAAATATTTGTTTCAAGCGATGGATAATTATCCGTATTGTTTGGAAGAAACCATAGCGTCTTTAGATTATGCCTTATCTTATGACGATAAGAATACAACCGCTTTATGTTTGTATGCGAGAATACAAGCAGAGCAATTGTTTCATTATGAGGAAGCGAAAAATTATTATGAACAAGCCTTAGGTATAAATATTAATGCGATTGAAGTGTATCCTTTTTACATTCAAACCTTATTGTGGAATGAAGATCTTGAGGAAGCCGCTACGTTGATTGACTTTGCTTTAACCGTAAAAGGAATCAATAAAGTTGAGATTTTGATGAAGAAAATTCAGTTTTTAGAAATAAAAAAAGAGTTTAAAGCAGCCAAAAAAATCTTGAAAGAGTTGCAGTTACTAGTCGTTTCAAATGAATATACGTATTATTTGGAAGAAACTAAGAAAAGAATCAATGAGAAACTAGCACTTCTAAAACCTAAAAAGAAAAAAGGTAAGAAATCTAAAAAAGACAAAAAGAAGAAAGGATGCTAAAAGGCATCCTTTTTTTGTTTACGAAAAGAAAATCAAGTATTTTTGAGAATAACAATTGTAAAATGGATGAGATTATAATTTCAAATTTTTGGAGAAGAACCTTGCAAAATGAACCCAATCAAACGACAACTTGGGACGAAGAAACGGGGTATTTGTATCGTTTAGGAATAAGTATGGAACTCACTTTACAGTTTTTGTATGGGGAAAGACCAGATTTAGAAGCATTTGAGCATTGGGTGAAAGCAAAAAGTAAAACCCTTGACTCAGAAACGTATCATGAGAATGTATTATCAGAGCAAGATTTGCAATTTTGGGAAAACAATGGTTATGTAATTATCAGGAATGCTATTTCTGTGGAAGATTGCTTAGAAACGCAGCAGGCAATTTGGAATTTTCTACAAAAAGATCCTAATGATAGTCTTACATGGTATACTTTTCACGAGACACAAAAAGGATTGATGGTGCATTTTTTTGACCATCCTATCTTGGAAAAAAACAGAGCTTCATTAAAAATTAAAAAGGCATACGAACAGCTATACGGTACTGACAAAATTTATAAAACAATAGATAAAGTTAGTTTTAATCCACCCATTACAGAAAAGTATAATTTCTTAGGAAGCAATTTACACTGGGATGTGAGCTTAAAACAACCTATTCCGTTTCGTTTGCAAGGATTGTTGTATTTGTCTGATTGTAAGGAAAATGATGGCGCTTTTCATTGTGTTCCCGGTTTTCATAATAAAATTGAAAATTGGATGCAATCATTACACCCTCATGATAACCCTCGTATGGTTGCTGTAGAAACCTTACAACCAAAGCCTATTACTGGTAATGTTGGTGATTTTATTATTTGGCATCAGGCATTACCTCATTGCGCTACACCTAACAGAGGTGATAAACCAAGACTGGTACAATATTTAACTTATTTTCCTGAAGATTACAAGCAAGCTGACGAATGGATTTAATTTTTTTCATTTTACTAAACATATTATTTATAAACGTTATAGAAACCTATTTTTTGATGATTTATTAAAGAAAAGTTAAACTTATTAACAAATTTTCTTAATAAAAAAATAAACGGTAGCGTTGTTTCGTTATCATAAAAAGATATTTTTGCAATCGCAAACAAAAAGACTATAAAAAACTATAAAAAAAATGATTATGAAAAAAATTAAAGTAAGCCTTTTATTGGCTATTGCTTCGTCATCTTTTGTTATGGCCCAGCAGTCGGTTTCTCTTGATGAGAAAAAATTTGAAATGAAAACTATTGTTTCTGAAAAGAATCAAGATAATGGAGAAAAAGCTAAAGAGAAAGTTGCATCACTTGGTGAAATTAAAATGTATCCAAATCCAGCTAGTGATTTAGTAACGCTTCAAGGAGTAAAAATAGATGATGAAATTCTCATTTTAGATAACAAAGGAAATACAAAAGTACAAATAAAAGCGAAAGCAGAAGTAGAAATAATCCCTATTGATTTCTTAGAATCTGGAATTTATATACTGACTATTAATGGCGAAAAAAGAAGGTTAATAGTTGAAAATAAATAATACAAGATAAAAAAAGCGATACATTGTATCGCTTTTTTTATCTCTTTAAGGTAAAATGACCTTTATATACTTTTCCATTTTGACGTTTTACTGTAAACCAATAATCAGATGATGGTAATAGATTACCTAAATAAGTACCATCCCAACCTTGCGAATTTGCTCCTAATTCTTTTATGAATTTTCCATAACGATCAAAAATTTGAACTCTTAGATGTGGCTCGTTTTCAGAGAATTTAATTTTCCAATAGTCATTGTAACCATCACCATTTGGTGTAAAAAACTTTGGATACATTAATAAGTACATAGTTTCTGTCACCTCACCACATCCATTTTTGTCATTCACATAAACCGTATATTCACCATTTGGTAAACCAGTGAAAATAGGACTGTCTTGGTAAGTAATACCATCCAAAGAATATTCATAATTACCATCACTATTTGATTGTAATAAAACGCTAATTGTATTTTGATTATCTGTCCAATCAGATGAAATAATTTGAGAAATAGTTCCAATATTCGAATTAACTACAGTAAAGTTTTTGGTAGTGGAACATACCAGTGTACCATGATTTTCTGAAACATTTACTGAATAATTTCCAGGTTGAAAAACAGTAATAGAAGGAGTCATTTCACCTGTTGACCATTGGTAATTATCATATCCATTTCCAGCAAAAATAGTAATGTAACTGCCTTCACAAATAGGCATAATATCATTGATAGCTAGGAAAGGCTTACTATATAAGGTAAGTTCCAGTTCAACCACCTGATGGCAAGTATTGGGAGAATCAATTCTAACATAAATGACATGATTCCCAACAGTTAAATTATAATTCGTTGGATTCGTGATTTCATCAGAAGTAATTTCATTTTCTGCTCCACTCAACGAATTGTAATAACTAAATGTATTTCCAGTTGAGGTAATTAAATTTGAATTGTAAGTTGTAAGATTTAAAATTTCAAATCCATTATTTAAATCATCACACAAAGATTGCGAATAATCAGTAGCATTTAAGGTGTTGATTAAACTAATTGTTACTGCAAGCCTTAAAGTACTTTCACAACCGTTCACAGTTTGAGTAGCATAATAGGTAGTTCCATCTGTTAACAGTGTGTTATTAGGTAAAATTACATTTCCATTTAAGCTATCATACCAAGTGATAGCAGTTCCAGCAAGAACAATTTCATTTAAAGTGGCATTCGCTGTACTGCAGAAACTTTGATTGTTATTTCCAGTTGGCGCTACTGTATTTTGAATGGTAACAGTTATAGGAATGGTCTCACTTTCACAACCGTTTACAGTTTGGGTAGCATAATACGTTACACCATCTTGTAAAACAGTTGAAGCGGGTAAAACGGTACCATTTGATGCTGCATTGTACCAAGTGATGTTTTGTCCCGTAATTAGAATACTAGCAATTGTGGCGTTGTCTTGTGAACAGAATTGTTGTGCTAAATCGGCTACGGGTAATGATACAGATGTAATAACTATGTTTTGAGTTTGCAAACTAGTATTTCCATTGCCATCATCATAAAGCCATGTAATAGTATAATTTCCTGGATTGGAGTAACTAAGTGGATCAGTAGTAGTAGCAGTAATTGTTCCTGCACAATTATCAGTGGCAGTAGGAATAGTTATGATAGTATTACAATCTCCTGTTACAGTAGGTAAATTTTGAAGAGTAGGAATTGGAGCTTCACTATCACCAACTCTAACATCAATAGTTATTGTATCATCACATCCTGTCGTTGAGCCAGTAATAGCACAAGAATATTGACCGCTGTTTGCAATAGTTGCATTTGGGATAATTGGGTTTTGTTCAGTTGAGGTAAAGCCATTTGGACCTGTCCATGAATAATTTGTTCCTCCGGAAGCTGTCAGCTCTAAGTTTTCACCAATACAAATGGGTGAGTTAGAATTTGCAACCGTATTTGATTGACAATCTAGGAATTTAGCTATGAAATTGGGTTGGCTAAAATTTGAAAATTGTTGATGAGATCCATTAGTTATTATCCCATTAGCACTATTTGAAGTACCATGAATGTATATACCTCCATTTTGATCCAGACATAATGATGAATTGTAATCAACACCATTTCCTCCAAAATAGGTTCCCCAGATTCTGTTACCTGACGAATTAAATTTTACAATAAAAATATCTGCAAAACCATTATTTGAAACATTGTAGGCATTTGCTGTAGAAATATTGTTAGTACTCCATGTGGATCCAGATAAAAAAACATTATTACTTAAATCGACATCAATTTTATAGCTTCCCCAATGTTCCAATTCTTCTCCTCCATAATAGGTACTCCATATTACAAAGCCATTTGGATTAAATTTTGCTAAATATGAATCTGCATCATCATTAATTCCACCTTTTGTATATTGGTGACAGTTCGTTGTTGAAATCAATTCATCACTTCTTGTATATCCTGAAATGTAAACGTTATCTTCTAAATCAACTTTTAAACCATGATTATATTCTGCTCTATATCCTCCAAAATAAGTTCCCCAAATTCTTTGACCATTTGGAGTGAATTTTACTAAAAAAGAATCATAAAATCCAACCCCAGTCTGCATATTATAACTAGCTATTGGCTGATGTGTTCCAGGAGTAGAGATGTAATTTTCATTTGGGTCAGGAGAAATACTGATATCACCAGAAAAATAGATATTACCAGTACTATCTGTTCCTACTGCTCGTATTTCACAAAGACCATAATAGGATGCCCATAACCTATTACCATTACTATTAAATTTTGCTATAAAACCTTCTCCCGTAGTGTTAAAGTTTACAGGCTGTGTTCTTGTTTCTTTAAAAATTCCTGATGTTGCAATTCCAATTAGACTATAAGTGCTCCCCGTTAAAATTATATTGTTATTATTGTCGATAGAAATGCTTAAAAAGTCGTCTTTTGCTTCTCCACCAAAATAAGTACCCCATATTCTTGTTCCATCTAAATTGAATTTTGCGATAAAACAATCGTTTCTTTGATGTGATGATCCATTACCTGGATTGTAAGTATTGCTGTGAGTGCCATTTGTTGCAATATTACTTGGACTTTGAGTTGAACCTGCAATAACGAAGTAGTTGTCTTTTGCATCGATCAAATAAACACCATCCCTTTCGCTCCCACCATAATATGTTCCCCATAATCTGAGACCATTGCTGTCAAACTTGGCGATAAATCCATCAAAAAGACCATCTAATGTAGTTTGGTAAGCTCCGTTTGTTGCAATATTGGTATTGTTTCTTGTTGAACCACAGTAATATACATTATTATAATTGTCAGATGTTAAAGAGTAACCATTATTATCAAATTGTCCAATCCCATAATAAGTTCCCCAAAGCCTAATGGGAACAGGGTCAATAACAATCATTTTATTAGAATGATTTACGTCACCATCAAAACCAAAAACATTCTTCTTAATTTTTTTATAATGTAATGCGATCTCTTTTTTAGCGTTTTTATCTTCAATCCAACTCAAAGGCAGTGTTTCTTCCATTTGTCCAAAACGAAGATACATTCTAATTTTTGTGTCAAATAATTCGGTTTTTCCGCCCTTAAATTGTAATTGAATATCGGAAACTTTTCCTCCAGGTTTTACAATGAAATTATACTCTACTACTTTTGTACTATCTTTTGGAATAAAAAAAACAACATCAATATTAGTGTAAATGTTTTGATAGGTAATTTTTTGGTATTTATGTACTTGGGTTATCCCATTTGGAGCATGAGCCACATTGTAGTAATTGTCATAATCAGCAGATTTATCTTCAGAAACGAGAGCAACGTTTTTATTCGAATTCAAAAAGTCAATATCAATTCTGTGAAAATTATACTTTAAAGAGTAATCAGGATTTTTTATTCCCCTATCAAAACTAGAGTTAGAACCATTAAATTCTTTATCTTTTTTTGTTAATGATATGCGTTCTGTTTCATAAACATCATATGAAAAGCCATTTTCTCTTAATTGAACATTTAATCCATTGGTATTTAATAGATATTTTACTTGAGAATTTTCTTTTCCTTTTTGATCGACAATTTGCCCTTTGTTTTCAATAAAACCTATTGCTGAAGTTTGTTTTTGTGAAAAAGAGTGTAACGAATAAACTAAAAAAATGAATAGGTAAAATTGCTTCATAATTTGGATCCAAAATGATTGGCAAAAATACAGTATAAATTCTTAGAAATCATTTTAGATTACAATTTAATTATAAAATTTATGAAGTTGTGTTAAAAGCAAATAACATAAAAATGAACCTAATGCATTATAATCTGAAAGAGATAGAGTAATTTTGTACCGATATTATTCTATGAAATCAGATTTATTACTTATTACGCCACCTTTTACTCAACTGAATACACCGTATCCGGCAACAGCTTATTTAAAAGGTTTTTTGAATACCAAAAGTATTTCTTCTTTCCAAATGGATTTAGGAATAGAAGTGATTTTAGAATTATTTTCTAAATCTGGATTGACCAATATTTTTCAATACGCTTCCAAGCAATCTAAAAAAAACTGGTCAGAGAATGCCCAACGTATTTTTACACTCCAACATGAATATTGTAAAACTATTAAGGCTGCAATTGCTTTTTTACAAGGAAAAAATGCTTCTTTAGCAAGGCAAATTTGCAGTGGTAATTTCTTACCAGAAGCTTCTCGTTTTAATGCTTTTAACGAAGATGAAGAGGGTTTTACTTGGGCTTTTGGAGCTATGGGAATGCAAGATAAAGCCAAACATTTGGCTACGCTTTATTTAGAAGATATCTCAGATTTTATAGTGGAATGTGTTGATGCTAATTTCGGTTTTAGTCGCTATGCAGAACGATTAGGTAGAAGTGCCAATTCTTTTGATGAATTATACAACGAATTACAAAATGAACTTACTTACATTGATACTATAACTTTAAAACTTTTAAACGAAAGAGTAGTAACAGTAGAGCCAAAACTAGTCTTATTTTCTGTTCCTTTTCCAGGTAATTTGTATAGTGCTTTTCGATGCGCACAATGGATTAAAGAAAATAATCCTGCTATTAAAATTGCAATGGGTGGAGGTTTCCCAAACACAGAACTAAGAGATTTAAAAGACAAACGCGTTTTTGAGTTTTTTGATTTTATTACATTAGATGATGGCGAATTACCAGTAGAACTGTTATGTAATTTTATCAACTCTAACGAAAACGAGTACGAATTCAAACGCACCTTCCTTTTGGAAAATGAGGAAGTAGTTTACAAGAATAATACCTTTCGAAAAGAATATAAACAAAACGAAATAGGAACTCCTGATTATTCAGATTTAGTTTTAGATCAATATATTTCAGTTATTGAAATTGCTAATCCAATGCATAGCTTATGGAGCGATGGTCGATGGAATAAATTAACCATGGCTCATGGCTGTTATTGGGGAAAATGTACCTTCTGCGATATCTCGTTAGATTATATTAAAGTATATGAACCTATAGCCGCTAAGCTTTTGGTAGACCGAATGGAAACGCTTATTGAACAAACTGGCGAAACCGGTTTTCATTTTGTGGATGAAGCCGCACCTCCTGCATTAATGCGGGAAGTGGCACTTGAAATCTTAAGAAGGAATTTAGTAGTAACATGGTGGACTAATATTCGTTTTGAAAAAAGTTTTACCGCCGATTTATGTTATTTATTAAAATCTTCAGGTTGTATAGCGGTTTCTGGAGGATTAGAAGTGGCTTCAGACCGACTTTTGGAGTTAATTAAAAAAGGAGTTACTGTGGAACAAGTAGCTCAAGTAACCAGAAATTTTACCATAAACGGAATTATGGTGCACGCCTATTTAATGTATGGATATCCTACCCAAACGATACAAGAAACCATTGATAGTTTGGAAATGGTGCGTCAACTTTTCGAATTAGGAACGATTCAATCTGGTTTTTGGCATCAATTTGCCATGACGGCTCATAGTCCTGTTGGGCTCGACCCAGATGCCTTTGGAGTTATTCCACAACAAAATGGCACGAGCTTTAGCGAATTGGCGAAGCAAATTACATTCGCAAACAACGACATTGCTTTTAAAGATAAAACAGGTATTAATCACGACAAATTTAGTTTTGGCTTAAAAAAAGCTTTGTTCAATTACATGCACGGTGTTTGCTTTGATTATGAACTGCAAGATTGGTTTGATTTTAAAATTCCAAAAACAAAAATTCACCCCGATTTTATTGCAACTTGTTTAGAAAAAGAAACGGTATTTACCATAAAAACAAATGCAAAAGTAGTTTGGCTTGGAGGTAAACCAATGCAAGAAAAATTAATTAAAACTAAAAAAGGAAAATCTTGGGAAATGCTCCAACTGACTTTTCACGATAAAATTAATACCTTTTCTATTGTTTTGGAACCAGAAAAAGGAACATGGTTATGTCGTTTTTTAGAAAGCGGAACACTTCAGAATAAACAAATAAGAACATTAGGTCAAATGAAACAGGATTTTGAAACTTACTTTGATGATTTTGAGTTATTTTGGTATTCAAAATCAATGCAGTTGGTAAAGGATAACGGTTTGTTAGTTTTATAAGTAACTTACTGGAAATTAGTGATAATTTATCTATTTATTTTTGTAATATTTAATTTTTTAACTAAGTTTATTGAATTAAATAAAACATATGTCGTTTGCCACTGCTAGAAAGAACCTCAGAGTAACCACCTATTCCAAAGTAGTTTTTTTATTACTTGTTGTTTCTATTGGATTTGTACTCTTATTTGCGGCATTATTTTATTTTAATCAAAAGCAAGAAAAAGAATTTTACAAAACATCTTGTGTCGGTTTAGAAAGAGAAATTAATGGACTAATCGATCTAAATTCGGAATCCTATACTTCTTTAATTAATGAAATTACCTATTGGGATGATTTAGTTAATTTTGTACAGAACAAAAACATAGAATGGTTTGATAATTCGGTAGTTTACTTAATCGATTCTTATAAAGTAGATTATATCGATATTTATACCATGGAAGAAGAATTTATTTGTAAAGCTTCTACAACTAAGATAAATACGAAAAGTTTTATTCCTGCTGAGGTTTTTCCAAAATTAAAAAACGATAAACTAATTAAATTTTATACTAAAATTCCTGAAGGAATAGTAGCTGTTTATGGGGCTACCATTCACTCATCTATTGATCCTTTTAAAAATAAGACAAGTCCGCAAGGATACTTTTTTATAGCTAAATTATTAGATAAGAGATATTTTTTGAATATTCAAAATGTTAGTAGTGCTACAGCAGAATTTTATAATTCTGAGAAAAAAATAGCGGATAAGAGCATCTATTTTGTCAAAGATTTAAAAAATATTAAAGGAGAAAAAATAGCTGCGGTTCTTTTTCAAAGAGAGGCCAAAGTAGACTTCTCTAACACGCGTAAAATTTTATACATTATACTCATTGCATTTTGTATATCGATTCTAATTTTCTTGTATTATGCTAAACGTTGGGCACAAAGACCCATTCGTTTAATTAAAGAAGTACTAGAAAAAGGAAATATGACCGCTATAGATTCTTTAAAGCGAATACGTGGAGAGTTTCGATATATTGGTAAATTATTTGAACAAAATTTTAATCAAAAAATACAGTTAGAAAGAACCAAGAAAAAGGCCGAAGAGAGTGATAAATTGAAATCTGCTTTTTTAATGAATCTATCACATGAAATTAGAACTCCTATGAATGCAATTATGGGATTTTCTGATTTATTATTAAAGAAAGATTTGAAGGAAACTGAAAAAGAAGAATATTTAAAAATCATTCAAAAAAGTGGTAAAAATTTAATCGATATTATAGATGATTTAGTTGAAATGTCTAAAATTGATTCCGATTTAATTGAACCAAAATACAGTAGTATCGATTTAAAAAATATGATTCAGGCTACCTTTGAGGCTATCAAAGTAACATTGCCTACTCATAAAAATATTGACTTTAAATTAATTGCTCCTAAAAAAGATATCAAAAGAAATGTAATAACTGATGTGGTTAAACTCAATCAAATTATTACCAATTTGCTTACCAATGCGATTAAGTTTACAGAAGAAGGTTTTATCGTTCTAGATTATACTTTTGATTTGTCTAATAGTCGTATTCTTTTTTCTGTAAAAGATTCAGGAAAAGGAATCCCAGATGAGTTACAAGAACAAATTTTTTCTAGATTCAATAAAGTGGATTTTGTTTCAGATCAAGACAACAAAGGTTTAGGACTAGGCTTAGCTATTTCAAAAGCATATATTGAAATGCTCGATGGAACTATAAATTTAAAATCAGAAGTAGGTTTAGGTTCTACTTTTTCTTTTACAATTCCTTTAGTTTTTGATACTGCAACAACGGTTGAAACCGAAATTATTTTGGATAAAATTGAACTAGGTGATGGCGAACTTATTCTGGTAGCGGAAGATGATAATATCAATTATTTACTAATTGAAAAATTATTAAAACTACTCAATTTTAAAGTTGTTCGAGCTAAAAATGGAGAAGAAGCTATTCAAATTGCAAAAGAGAATAAAGACATCAAACTTATTCTAATGGATATTAAAATGCCTATAATTGATGGTTACGAAGCCTACGAAAAGATTAGAATATTTGCCAATAAAATCCCAATAGTTGCTCAAACTTCATATTCTTTTCCAGAAGAAATTGAAAAAATTAACAATACGGGTTTTGATGACTTTATTTCTAAACCTATCGATAGAGACAAATTATACTTGTTAATTAGAAAATATATAAAGAAAAGAAAGTAAAAGAATAGAAAATTAATGTTTCTTTTTACAATTTGATTTATAAATTTGTAAAAAACCTTTCAATGAAATACAATAGATGTGGAAAAAGTGGCTTATTACTGCCACAAATTTCTCTTGGCTTATGGCATAATTTCGGTTCAGTTGATTCTTTTGAAAATGCTCAAAAAATAGCCGTAACCGCTTTCGATAAAGGAATTACTCATTTTGATTTAGCAAATAATTATGGACCAGTTCCTGGTTCAGCAGAAGAAAACTTTGGTAAAATTATTCAAAACAATTTTCAAGGATTTTTAAGAGATGAATTAGTAATTACAACCAAAGCAGGTTTTAAAATGTGGGAAGGACCTTACGGAGAATGGGGTTCCAGAAAATATTTAATTTCAAGTCTTAATCAAAGCTTGAAACGGATGAACGTAGAGTACGTTGATATATTTTATTCGCATCGTCCAGACCCAAACACTCCTATTGAGGAAACGATGTCTGCTTTAGATTATGCCGTTCGTTCTGGTAAGGCAATGTATGCTGGAATTAGTAATTACAGTGCAGCAGAAACAGAAAAAGCAATAGCTGTATTAAAAGAATTAGGAACACCTTGTATAGTACATCAGGCAAAATACTCTCTATTAGATCGTTGGGTAGAAAATGGTTTGTTAAATGTTTTAGATACTAACGGATTAGGATGTGTAGCTTTTTCTCCTTTGGCACAAGGTTTGTTAACTACAAAGTATTTAAAAGGTATTCCAGAAAATTCAAGAGCGGCCAATCCAAACGGTTACTTGCAATCTTCTGAAATTACTGAAGATAAAATTCAAAAAATTAATGCTCTCAATAATTTAGCTTTAGAAAGAGGGCAAACTTTAGCACAAATGGCTATTGCGTGGCTACTTAAAAAAGAGATTATAACTACGGTGTTAGTAGGTGCAAGTTCTGTAAATCAATTGTTGGATAGTTTAGGAAGTTTAGATAAATTAGCATTTTCAAACGAAGAATTAACTCAGATAGAAAATATTTTAAAATAAATTACGTTTATATTCGTTTTACAATTATTCGAATTTTAGTGTAGAAGGCTGTAAATAATGAAGAAATTAAAATTAGTATCTTTACTTTTAGTATTATGTAGTACTTTGGCTTTTGGTCAAAATATGCAAGAGCATAAAGTGGTTTCTGGTGAAACTATTTATGCTATTGCCAGAAAATACAAAACTTCTGTTGAAACCATTTATCAATTAAACCCCAAACTTAAAGGCAAAACACTTCAGGTTAATGCTAAGGTAAAAGTGCCTTCAAACAATGCTGATGAGACAGTAGCTATTGAAAAAGAAAACCTGGCGAGTATACCCGATTCTCATACAGTTACCAAAGGGGAATCGTTTTATAGTATTTCAAAAAAATACAACCTATCTATACCCGATTTAGAAGCTTTAAATCCAAAAATAAAACCTAAAAGACTAAAAGAAGGTGTCGTTTTAAAAATACGAAAAGAAGAACCAGTAAATAGTGACCAAAGTCCAAAACAAGTATTGGTTATAGTAGATGCTAATCAAGTAGAAGAATCTGTTAAAGAAGAAAGTATCCCCTTAGAAATCAAGAAAGATTCTACTTTTACTATTTTACATAAAATCAAACGCAAAGAAACCAAATATGGTATTGCTAAATTATATGGTATCAGTATTCATGAATTAGAAACGTTAAATCCAAATCTGCCATCCGATTTTCCAGTAGGGTATGACTTGATTATCAAAAAGGATGTAGAAAAAGAAACGGAAGTTACTTCAAATACCGAACTTTCCTATGATGAAGAAGACATAGTAAATAAAATGTCTAAAGAATTTACTTCAAAAGCCGATTTATTAGTGGATAAAGCTTCACAATATATTGGTATCAGATACAAATATGGAGGGACAACCTCAAACGGTTTCGATTGCTCTGGATTAATGTGTACTACGTTTAAAGAAATTGATTTAAATTTACCAAGAACGTCTTCAGACCAAGCAAAATATGGTGAAAAAATAAAAATGAAAGAATCTCAAAAGGGAGACTTAATTTTCTTTGCTACAGGTAGAAAAAAGCGCATTTCTCATGTGGGCTTAATTACTGAAGTTAACGAAGATGAAATTAAGTTTATTCACGCTTCTACTTCTTCAGGAGTAATGATTTCCTCTAGTAAAGAACCGTACTTTGCTTCTAGAATTGTGCAAGTGAATAGAGTACTTGAATAATTTTTTGAAATTACTTTCTTAGATAAATTAAAACAAGCTTGTAATCATGATTCTATCTCACCAATATTTTCGTTTACAAGACAAAACAGTAATTGAAAAACTACAAATTAAAGGTTCTTTACGTCAAAGTCCAGTTTTTCAAAATGAGGCTTGTTTCCTTTATTTTAAAGAGGGTAGAAGCACCCTTATTACACCTACAGAGCAAGTATATATCGAGACCAAAGAAAGCGTTTTATTGAAATGCGGAACTTATTTTGCCGAAATTATTAATAATGCTAATCTTGATATTTCGGAAGTCTATGTCATTCATCTTTTCCCCGAAGTCCTTAAAGAAATTTATAAAAACGAAATTCCCGAGTTTATAAAAGTTGCTGAAAGACCCTATTTTGCAAAGAAGATTCCTGAAAAAAATCTCATTACTCAGTTTATTCAAAGTATCGAATTCTATTTCGAAAATCAACAAGTAGTTAGTGCCGAATTACTACACTTAAAACTCAAAGAATTAATCCTTCTCTTGCTTGAAACGGATGAAAAAGAAACCATTAAAGGATTATTTGACCATTTATTTTCACCTAGGAAAGTAACTCTTGCAACCTTAGTTCAAACTCATTTGTTTACCAATTGTAGTCTACAAGAAATGGCTGCTTTGGCAGGAATGAGTATGTCTACTTTTAAAAGGGAATTTAAATTGCATTTTCAGCTTCCTCCTGCTCAGTATATTCGTGAAAAAAGAATGGAAAAAGCCGCAGAATTACTCGTCGTATCTCATTTTTCTATTGCCGAAATTAGTTTTCAGTTAGGATATGAAGACAGTTCTTATTTTGCTAGAATATTTCATCAATTTTACCAAATGTCTCCTTCCTACTACAGAAGCTTACATCAAATAGAAAACCGACCTTAAAATCACTATTTTTGAACTTTTTGTCCTAGAATTTCAAAACCTAGGAAGCTACATTTGTTTTGTTAATTTAAACAAAACTCTTATGAATCCTTTATTCGTTTTAGCTATTCAATGTACTTTTAGTTGTGTGGTTTTTTTATGGTTAGGAAAATGGTATCTCGAACCCAAAATGGTAAGTTATCCTAAATATAAGATACTTCTTTTTTTGTTGTTTATTAATGCGTTTCGGTATTTACCACTTTCTTTATATATGCCAGGTCAAGTGTCCGAAAATTTTCCAACAATGGTAAAAGAAGTGGTTGCACATGGCGATTTTTTAGCCGCGATACTAGCTCTAATCACACTATTAATCATTAAAAAGAAAAGTCGTTTTACCACTTTCTTCATAACTTTATTTTGCATTGTTAGTTGTATTGATATGGCATTAGCATTAGCACTTGCTATGTACACAAAAGTTTATCTTTTACCTCTTGGTGTGAACTACTTTACAGTGGTAGTGTATGTACCCTTATTAATCGTCGTGCAATATTATATATTCAAAACACTCACTCTAAAAAACAAATAAAGCATGCTACAAAAAGGAGATAAAGCACCAAAATTTAGTGCTAAAGCAATCATAAACGCGCAACAAATCGAATTAAAAAGTGGCCAATGGACCTATCTTTCTTTCCATAGGTTTGCCGCTTGTCCGTTTTGCGTTTTGCGCACCAGAGAATTAATTACTAATTATAAGCATTTTCAAGAAAAGAATATTGAAATTATTAGTATTTGGCCTTCTACAATTCAAAATATGTTGCAATATGTAGCAACAGAAACAGCTCCATTCCCATTAATAGCTGATCCTAAAAAAGGCATCTTTAAACAATATCAAGTAACACGTTCTTCTCATCTTGCTGCTTTAAAATTGCTATTCCATCCTGTTTTAATCTACAAAGCATTAAAAGGGAAATATAAAAAAATAACAATCGATGCCGATTCTAATTTGTTACCTGCAGAATTTTTAATTAATCCAGAAGGCATTCTAGTAATGGCATATTACGGTAAGCACTATGGCGATCATTTACCCATAGAACAAATCTTAAATAATGTTGTATAACTTATTTGAAAAGAGTAGTTTTATCTTACGAATGTCTTTCCGTTTCGTTATCTAAACAATACTTAAAGTAAATAGTATACGTTGTAATCAAATTAAATGATGTTATCATGAATACCACACCAGAACACGATCAAAAAATGGCCAAATTAACGCTAGCTTCTGTTTGGCCACATTATATTACCAAAATTGAAAAAAAGGGAAGAACTCTTTCCGAACTATACGAAGTGGTAACTTGGTTAACTGGTTTTTCAAAGCAAGACATAGATAACCGTATTGCAGCTAAAGAAACTTTTGAAACTTTTTTTCAAGACGCAAAAATCAATGCAAATGCTCACTTAATTACGGGTGTTATTTGTGGTTATCGTATCGAAGAAATTACAACACCGTTAACACAACAAGTCCGTTATCTAGATAAAGTAGTAGATGAACTAGCCAAAGGGAGAAAAATGGAAAAAATTCTCCGACAAGTTTAAAAAAATGGTTATTGTTATTAATTGGGTTTTATTTAAAAAAATTAACATAATCATAACAAAATATGGAATGTAATTTGATTAAATATGAGGATTAAATAACAAATAAACATTTTATCTATGAACACAGTAAGTGAGAACACTTCAAAAAGGAAAATATCTGTTATAGAAACAGGTCATGCTAAAAATGTAGCCAATTTCCAAGAATTAATTACATTCGTAACCGCTTATGGCACAGCCTACAATCCATCCAAAGAAAGTCTCAAACTACCACAATTAAACGCTCTGAAAATTGCAGCAGAAACCCAATTGCTAGATGTTATTGCAAAAAATACAGCTTATAATAATGCTGTGAATGAGCGCATCAATGCGTTTAGTGGATTAAGAATATACGCAACACGATTATTAAATGCTTTGCAAACTACAAATGCTACAAACGAAACAATTGGAAATGCAAAGAGTTTTAATCGAAAAATGCAGGGAAAAAAAGCAGGAACATCGCAGATAGAAAATAACCTTGAAAACCCAGCTCCCAAAACAATCTCATCGAGTCAGCAGTCTTACGATCAGTTAATACAACATTTAGCTGGTTTAAAATCAATTTTAGAAACAGAAACTAGTTATACTCCAAATGAAACCGATTTACAAGTAGCGTCAATACAAGCTAAAATAGTAGATTTACAACTTAAAAATACTACTGTAGTAGCTGCATATACAACTATAAGTAATGCAAGAATAGCTAGAAATGAAATATTATATAATGCTAATGAAAGTCTCGTGGAAACAGCTAAAGATATAAAGCAATACATTAAATCTGTTTATGGAGCATCAAGCCCACAATTTGCACAGGTAAAAGGAATCATGTTTACCAAACCCAGAAAGTAAGCTTTTCATTTCAAAAAAATAGATTCAAAAACGTACTACGATAGTAGTACGTTTTATTTTTATGTATCTAAAAATAAAATTTGAAAAGCCGAAATAAGAGTATAAAACATATGGAGAAAAATAGAACATGGTATTTTAAAAAAATAGTAACTACAAATAAGAATCTTTCTAAACGATTTAGAATTAATGCTTCACAAGAAAAAATTAGGATGCGCTATTTTAGAATAATGAAAAGGCAGATAAAGATAATGATATGACAATTTAGAATAATAGATGTTCAAATTAAAATAAGAACATGATGTATTAGAAATATAACTTACAAGTTTAAGAATAAGCCATGCTAATTTAAGATTCTCAAGAAACAACTAAGAAAACGAATCATTATACTTGCAATGAAAACAAAAAGTTTTTTTTTCTTAATAAATTATTAAAAAAAGCAAATTCAACAAATCAATCTAAAATAAAATAAATTACCTTTGCCGAAAATTTGGGAGCATAAAAAATGATCCTTCTAAAATGAAATAAAATGGTGCAATTAGGAATGGTTGGTATTTGGCAGTTAATGCTATTAGGAGTTTTTTTAATAACAATTTTACTTACTGTTATTGCATTGGTTGATATTTTAAGTAACGAATTTAAAGGCAATAATAAAGTAATCTGGGTACTTGTTGTGTTGTTGAGTAACTTTTTTGGCGCCCTTTTATATTTTACTATTGGTAGAAAACAAAAAATAAGACAAGGCTTTTAGTTGTATTTTTTTAAAAATTAGGGTAGTTTTAACTTCAAAAAACACCTTGAATTAAGATATTAAAAACTGGCACGCAGCCTAAAACCTTAAAAACACAAGTAATAAAAATCCTATTATACATTTAAATAATAGGATTTTTTTTAAAAGTTAGTTATAACAGCAAATTAGTTCTTATGTAAGTAAGAATAAATTTCATCTTTTTTGTGTACGCGTTCCATGCGTAAACTGTTTAATACATCATCAGAAGCTGGTTCAGCATCAGTTTCAATACGGTAAATTTGATGATCCACTGCATCATATTCTTCAAAAAGCTTTTTAAAATGGGCATCCTCAATTTTTAATTGATGTATTTTGTTTTCAAATTCTGGAAAATCAATAATTAATTGGTGTTTTACTATCATAGGAAATGCTTTTATTTCTATTCAAAAATAGAAGTAAATAAGTAGCTATCACATGATAAATATCATTCAGAAATAAAATAATAAATGGTAGTAATGTATTCTAAAAGGGGAAATAAAATGAATGTATTATAATATAAAAACGTTAGTTCCCTTTCAGTCTAAGGAATAGTTTTTCTAATAATTCGCTATAATTGTCAGGTTGTTTTTGCACCAAAGTATAGCTTCCATCCTCATTAAAAATTACAGGGAAAAAGAATTCTGCTTGCCCATTCTTAATCGCTATTGGACCAAATTTTGTTCCATAAATCATCATTTTTCCGCCTTCTTCACGAGCTAAAGCATAGCCTTCCGTAAAGTTAAAAAAAGGCGCTAAAGCTTCTATTTTTTGTTTGCTTTCTAAAAAGGAAACATTGTTTTTTTCGTAATGAAAAGAAAGTGTTTTTTTAGAATCAAACAAACTATAATCGGCAAAATAAAACCCTTCTGTAGTTTTAACAATTCCTTGCCAAAGTATCGTATTAAAAGGAGTAGGCACAATTTTTAATTGGGTATATGCAATCTGTTGTCTTTCTAATTCCTTCTTAAAATGGTGACGAACATACAAATTGGTTACTAAACCAAATACTAAATAAGCAGTTGATAAAGCTAAAGACCCTTTTATAACTAAAGCTCTTTTAGAATTTTGATTCTTCATAAAAAGCAATATAATACAACCTATTAATAACCAAATCGTGTACAATGGATCGATAACAAATACATTATCCAAACTATAAAAAGAGGTACTTAAAGGGTATAAAATACGTGTGCCATAAGTGGTACAAATATCTAGTAATGGATGCGTAAATAAGGCTAAAAAACTGGCCCAAAACCAAGAGAGATAGGGAGTTTTATATTTATGTGAAAACCATTTAGCAAAGAGTAAACTTAATAGTAATGAGAAAAAAATAGAATGTGAAAAAGCTCTATGTATGGCTAATTGCTGAATAGGGTCGAAAAAAGAATTCAGTAGGACATCTAAATCTGGAATAGTGCCTAAAATGGCTCCATATAGTAAAGCTTTTTTACCAATTTCTTTATCTTTTACCAATGCAAATGTTGCTGCTCCTAAAACAATTTGTGATAATGAATCCATAATCGAGAGTTAGTAATTATACTTTTTCAATTTCACAAATGTAAGGCAATACCTTAATTTACCCTAGTTAGTCATTGACAAATTAAAGTTAAAATTCAAGTAGTTTGAAATAATAAAAGACAGTAGGTTTTAAGCTACTAATTGATTAATCTGTTCTGCTAATTTTCGGTCTTTTTCTGTAACAGTGTTGCCAGCATCATGAGTGGTAAGTGTAATCTCAACTTTGTTGTACACATTTTTCCATTCGGGATGATGATTCATTTTTTCTGCTAAAAAAGCCACTTTAGTCATAAAAGCAAAAGCTTCTATAAAATTTTGAAATTCAAAGCTTCGCTGTAAACTATTATCAATTTCTTTCCACATGTTTTTGTTTTTACCTAAAGATACAAAAAAAACAAATGTAATTTTTAAACAGGCTCTGCGTATAAATCAAATTCAGTAGCGTCTGTGATTTTTAATTGTACAAAATCACCAGTTTTTAAATAATGCTTAGAAGCTTCAACTAATACTTCATTATCCACATCTGGACTGTCAAATTCGGTTCTACCAATAAAGTATTCTCCTTCTTTTCTATCGATAACACATTTGAAAACGTTACCAATTTTTTCCTGATTTAATTCCCAAGAAATTTGAGCTTGTATATCCATAATTTCTGTAGCACGTTGTTGCTTAATTTCATCTGGAACATCATCAACCAAACTATAGGCATGGGTATTTTCTTCGTGAGAATAAGCAAAACAGCCTAAACGTTCAAAACGCATTTCAGTTACCCAATTTTTTAAAATTTGAAAATCTTCTTCCGTTTCTCCAGGATAACCTACAATTAATGTAGTACGAATAGCCATTTCTGGAACTGCTTTTCTAAAATCTTTTAATAAATTAGTTGTCTTTTCATAGGTAGTTCCTCTTCGCATCGATTTTAAAACGCTATCCGAAATATGTTGTAATGGAATGTCAATATAATTACAAATCTTAGGTTCGCGTTTCATTAAGTCTAATACTTCCATTGGAAAACCAGTAGGAAAAGCATAATGTAAACGAATCCATTCGATACCTTCAACTTTCACTAAAGCTTCTAATAATTCGGCAAGATTTCTTTTTTTGTAGATGTCAAGTCCGTAATAGGTTAAATCTTGAGCGATTAAAATTAATTCTTTTACTCCGTTTTTAGCCAATTTTTCAGATTCAATAACTAATTTTTCAATAGGAGTTGAAACGTGCTTTCCTCTCATCAAAGGAATGGCACAAAAACTACAAGGTCTATCACAGCCTTCCGATATTTTTAAATAAGCATAATTTTTTGGTGTAGTTGTTAAACGTTCTCCAATTAATTCGTGCTTGTAATCGGCACCTAAGGCTTTTAAAAGTAGTGGCAGTTCAGTAGTTCCAAAAAACTGGTCTACATTAGGAATTTCTTTTTCTAAATCGGGTCTGTATCGTTCAGATAAACAGCCAGTAACAAATACTTTGTCTACTAATCCTTGCTCTTTTTTGTCAGCATATTCTAAAATCGTATTTACCGATTCCTCTTTTGCATTATCAATAAAACCGCAGGTGTTAATCACAATAATGTTGCCTTCATCTTTTGTTGCTTCATGAGTAACTTCTTTGCCATTAGCTTTTAGTTGTCCCATTAAAACTTCACTATCATACACATTTTTAGAGCATCCTAGTGTAATTACATTGATTTTATTTTTCTTTAACGATTTGGTTCTCATATGCTTAAATTTCAATCGAAGATTTAGGGCGCAAAATTACGTAAAATTATTTATTAGAAGCATTAGGCTTGTGAGTTTTTTAAAAAGTTTGTTTCTGCTTTTCAAACTTTAAAGATGTTATATGTTAGATATGTGCCTTTAAAAGCGAGAATAGTTTTATCAAGACAAGATAAAACATTTGAGCAAAAAAAATCCTTCCGTTAAGAAGGATTTCGAATAAATACTTACCGTAATTGCATCATTAAAAATTAATAGAGTAGGTAAGGGTAACATTATTTTGTCTGGTTCTGATTCTTGCAGTATCATTCATACCTGAAGAAACAAAACTTTGATTGTAATTTCTATCACTATGTGAATAGGCTAAATCTAATTTGCTTTCTCCGAAATTAAAGCCAACACCTCCAGAATAACCTGTTAAGTCACCTAGTGCATAATCTACTTTATACGGACTTTCATCAAATCTGTAACCTGCTCTTAAGCTAAATTGCTTGATTCTATATTCGCCACCAATACGCAATTCTAATGCCGTTTTTAAATTATCGGCCATAAAAGAATTAATGCCGATATAGGCAGGATCATTACTTGGCGAAAATTTAGTAATACTATAATCTTTAAAAGAAGCATCAATACTGATTAAACCTTGCTTGTTAAAAATATAGGACGCACTACCAGTAATTTTTTGTGCAGTTTGTAATTTGTAAGTTGGATAGACATTCAACACATTTGGGTCATAATAGTCTACATACACGTCGGGTCCATCATTTGAAACGGCTCTTATTCTTTGCGATAACTCATCATTTAAACGATACCAAGTAGGAGATTCATAAGCAAAACCTAGTCTAAAATTATCAACTGGTTGGTAAATAGCCCCTAAATTGAAAGAGAAACCACCACCATAAGTGTATAAATCATTGCTAAATCTAATTTGCTCTACTCCAATATTTGGATCGTTGTTGTTTCTTTCAAAAACGGTTGAATTTCTTACATAATCTGTAAAATGAGCATTAAGGTTGATCCCTAAATATAATTTGTCTTTGTAAGAAGTGGCAAAATTAACAGTTAGTTTTCCATTATAACCAGTACTTACCATATAATTTTCCTGATAAAAATTACCCGGTGGAATGTTACTGGTATAGGTGTCTGGAGAGTCTGGATCAAAAAGATAGGTGTTGTAGCCTAAATAAGCTTGTTGTTCAGCAAAGCTTAATTCAGAATAGGTATAATTATCTAATACACTAACAGGAATTCCTTGAGCGAAATTTAAAAAGTAATTCCCAATGGTGTTACTTGGATTAGTTCCAGCAGAAAATAAACGATTATCAAAATTATTTGTGTTTTCATAGTTTAAAGCAACGGCAAATTTTTTCCAATCGTTACCTGTATTATTGTTATCTACGAAAACAAAAACAGCTCCTAATTGATTTAAATCTAGTGTGCTGTAATTTTCGGATGTTCTTGTACCAAAATAATTAGAATTATTATTGGTGTTAAAGCTACTGGCTGTTATGGAAGCCATATTATGATTAAAAATAGCCGAACCAGCAGGATTAATATTAATTGCAGATAAATCACCTCCTAAAGAACCGAAAGCACCGCTCATTGCTCTAAAACGGGCCGTTCCAGTTAAATTGTCTGTTGAGTAACGCAAGGCGTCTTCAACAGTTGTTTCTTGACTCATTCCAAAATAAAAAGAAGAGAGTAAGGCTAGTATATAAAACTTTTTCATATGTGTTGATTTTTTTTAGAATTCACACATGTAATTCTCATTAGTAATACACAAAAGGATTCTTAACTTTTACAGTTGTGTAATTACAAATGATAAATTCATAGCAATTTGATTCTGTTTTTTTAGATTTATTTATTTTTAACTTGATAAGTAAATATTATCCTCTTCCACCTCTTCCACCACTAGAGCGACCGCCACCACCTCCAGATGATCTTCCACCACCATAAGAGCCACCTGAGCTTCTTGATGGGCTATAACTACCTGACGAGCGAGTTGATGATGAACTTCTCGGTGTTGAGTAATTGTTAGATCTTGTAGAGCTATTTCTTGGTGTAGAATAGGAATTTCTTGTGCTTGAAGAATTTCTTGTACTAGAATAAGTGTTTCTAGTTCCAGAATTTCTAGTTCCATTAAAATTTCTCGTAGATGTACTGCTTCTCCTTGCGCCGCTATAATTGTTGCTGTATCGGTTACCATTAGAACTATAATAGCTAGAACCACCTCTTCTCCCAGAGTTGTAAACTACATTTCTTCCTCCTCTATTATAGTAGCCATTGTAACCGTAATATCCATAATAGCCTGAATAGTATGGAGAATAATAACCGCCCCATCCAGGTCCATACCAAGAATTCCAGCCCCAGCCCCAACTAGGTCCGTACCAAGAATTCCAACCCCAAGAAGCACCATAATAGGGATAGCCCCATCCCCAATTTGAGCCGTACCAATTGTTCCAACCAATTCCCCAATATGGAGAATACCAATTGTTCCAACCCCAATTGTCATAATAATTAATAGTTACATTGCTAGAATTACTTCCCCAACCAGCATATTGAGAATTGGTATCATAATTTCTGTATACAGTTACAACAGTATCGTTGTTTTCTGACGAATAATCTTCTACATCTGTAAAATAGGTGTAGTCATCTTGCATGTTTCTAAACTGTTCTGAATACTTGTTCGATTTTTCAATGTTTTGTTCAGAATATTTATTGTCAACATTAGCTTCGTATCTTTGGTCTGAACCATAAACGCCATCATTATCATAATACGATGAGTTTTGGTAAGAACCACAAGAAACTAATATTACACTTAGAATTCCTGTAAGAGAAAACAAGTGAAATTTTCTTAAAAATGGTAGATAAACTTTCATAACGTTTTTTTTTATTGTTGGACTTCACAAAAATAGTTAGTTTTGCGTAACTTTTAGTTAAAATAAATATAAACAAAATTTATGCCAAAACCTAGATAATGAGTAAAAACTTAACAACAAGAGCAGAAGATTATTCAAAATGGTATAACGAATTAGTAGTTAAAGCTGATTTGGCCGAGAATTCAGGAGTTAGAGGATGTATGGTTATTAAACCATATGGATATGCAATTTGGGAAAAAATGCAAGGAGAATTAGATAGAATGTTTAAAGAAACAGGACATACTAATGCCTATTTTCCTCTTTTTGTCCCGAAAAGTATGTTTGAGGCGGAAGAAAAAAATGCAGAAGGATTTGCTAAAGAATGTGCTATTGTAACTCATTATCGATTAACTAATGATCCAGAGAACAAGGGAAAATTGATTGTTGATCCAGAAGCAAAATTAGAAGAAGAGCTTATTGTAAGACCTACGAGTGAAGCTATTATTTGGAGTACTTATAAAGGATGGGTGCAATCTTATAGAGATTTACCTCTTTTAATTAACCAATGGGCAAATGTGGTTCGTTGGGAAATGAGAACTCGCTTGTTTTTAAGAACGGCAGAATTTTTATGGCAAGAAGGACATACAGCTCATGCAACTCGAACAGAAGCTATTGAAGAGTCTGAAAGAATGATGAATGTGTATGCTGATTTTGTACAGAATTTCATGGCAATCCCTGTGGTAAAAGGATTGAAAACAGAATCAGAACGATTTGCAGGAGCAGAAGAAACTTACTGTATTGAGGCATTAATGCAAGATGGAAAAGCATTGCAGGCTGGTACATCTCATTTTTTAGGACAAAATTTTGCAAAAGCTTTTGATGTAAAATTTACAAGTAAAGAAGGAAAACAAGAACATGTTTGGGGGACATCGTGGGGAGTTTCAACCCGATTAATGGGGGCTTTAGTCATGACGCATTCAGATGATAATGGTTTAGTTCTGCCTCCAAATTTAGCACCTATTCAAGTAGTTATTGTGCCAATATATAAAACTGAGGAACAGTTTGAGGTTATTTCCCAAGAAGTGAATGAGTTGGTAAAAGCATTGCGAAAACTAAATATTTCAGTTAAGTTTGATAACAGAGATACACATAAACCAGGATTTAAATTTGCAGAATGGGAATTGAAAGGAGTGCCAGTTCGTTTAGCGATTGGTCCAAAAGACTTAGAAAATGGAACTTATGAAGTAGCTAGAAGGGATACTTTAACAAAAGAGGTGGTAGGTAAAGAAGGAATTGAGGTCTATCTTCAAAACTTATTAGAAACCATTCAGAGAGATTTGTTTTCACGTGCTATTGATTATAGAACGCTTCATACAACCGAAGTAAATACATTTGATGAGTTTAAAGATATTTTAGAAAATAAAGGAGGGTTTGTTTCCGCACATTGGGATGGAACACCTGAGACAGAAGAAAAGATAAAAGACCTTACTAAAGCAACAATTCGTTGTATTCCTTTAGATCGAGTAGAAGAGGCTGGAAAGTGCGTATTTACAGGGCTTCAGTCTAAAGGAAGGGTGCTTTTTGCAAAAGCATATTAAAAAAAAATAAAAATTTTTCGAAAGTTACTTGCAGGAATAAAAAAAAGTTGTAGTTTTGCATCCGCATTCGAGAAATAATGGTCCGTTCGTCTAGGGGTTAGGACGCCAGGTTTTCATCCTGGTAACACGGGTTCGATTCCCGTACGGACTACAAAATTAAGCTCAATGGCCCGTTCGTCTATCGGTTAGGACGCCAGGTTTTCATCCTGGTAAGAGGGGTTCGATTCCCCTACGGGCTACAAATTAGTTGTGAAATAGTTTTATAAAATAAAACTTTAGTGTCTCAAAGTCTTATTTTATTAGTTAAAACCAAAGTGATTATTGAATGTAATTGTGGGAGGTTTTTCTTTTTTAACTAGTAGTTTATAACAATTATTACAATTAAAAAAAGAACAAAATGGCAAATCATAAATCTGCTTTAAAGAGAATTAGAAGTAACGAGAAAAAAAGAGTATTAAATAGATACCAACACAAAACTACTCGTAATGCAATCAAAGCTATTCGTTTGGCTACAGATAAAGCAGAAGCTTCAGCTAAATTATCTTCAGTAATTTCAATGATTGACAAATTAGCTAAGAAAAATATTATTCATAGTAATAAAGCTTCTAATTTAAAATCTAAATTAACGAAGCATGTAGCATCATTATAATTTAATAATTATAATTAAAAAATAACAGAAAGCTCTCAATTTGAGAGCTTTTTTTTATATTATATTTATGTTATTTGTAATTTACTTATTTCATATGTAGTGTTTTATCCAAAAAAATACCTTAATTTTGCACCTTCAAAAAAATAGTTAAATGACGTCTATTAGAAACATCGCAATTATTGCACACGTTGACCATGGTAAGACTACATTGGTTGATAAAATTATGTATCACTGTCAATTATTTCGTGAAAACGAAAATACAGGTGATTTAATCCTTGATAATAACGATTTAGAGCGTGAGAGAGGTATTACAATTACATCTAAAAATGTATCTGTAATTTATAAAGGAACTAAAATTAATATTATTGATACACCAGGTCACGCTGATTTTGGTGGAGAAGTGGAACGTGTACTTAATATGGCTGATGGTGTTTGCTTATTAGTGGATGCATTTGAAGGACCTATGCCTCAAACACGATTTGTATTACAAAAAGCAATCAGTTTAGGACTGAAACCATGTGTGGTAATTAACAAAGTTGATAAAGAAAACTGTACACCTGAAGAAGTTCATGAAAAAGTTTTTGACTTAATGTTTGAATTAGGAGCCGAAGAGTGGCAATTAGACTTCCCAACGGTATATGGTTCTGCTAAAAACAACTGGATGTCTGATGATTGGAAAAATCAAACAGAAAACATTGAACCTTTATTAGATATGGTTTTAGAAAATGTTCCTGCGCCTAAAGTTTCAGAAGGAACACCTCAAATGTTGATTACATCTTTAGACTTTTCAAGTTTTACTGGACGTATTGCTATTGGACGTTTGCAAAGAGGCGTTTTAAAAGAAGGAATGAATGTTTCTTTGGTAAAAAGAGACGGGAAAATTATAAAAACAAAAATTAAAGAGTTACATACTTTTGAAGGGTTAGGTCGTAAAAAAGTTACAGAAGTTGTCGCTGGAGATATTTGTGCTTTAGTTGGTTTAGAAGGATTTGAAATTGGTGATACTGTTGCTGATTTTGAAAATCCTGAAGCATTAGAAACTATTGCAATCGATGAGCCAACAATGAGTATGTTGTTTACCATAAACGATTCACCTTTCTTTGGTAAAGAAGGTAAATTTGTAACGTCTCGTCATATTAAAGATCGTTTAACAAAAGAATTAGAGAAAAATTTAGCATTGCGTGTACAAGAAACGGATAGTGCTGATAAATTCTTGGTTTTTGGTCGTGGTGTACTTCACTTATCGGTTTTAATTGAAACGATGAGAAGAGAAGGATATGAGTTACAAATTGGACAGCCTCAAGTAATTATTAAAGAAATAGATGGTGTAAAATGTGAACCAATTGAAGAATTAACTATCGATTTACCAGAAAATTTATCGGGTAGAGCTGTAGAATTTGTGACCATTCGTAAAGGTGAAATGTTGAGTATGGAACCAAAAGGAGAGCGAATGATTATTAAATTTAATATTCCTTCTCGTGGAATTATTGGTTTACGTAATCAATTGTTAACCGCTACTGCTGGTGAAGCTATTATGGCGCACCGATTTATTGAATATCAACCTTATAAAGGTGAAATACCAGGACGTTTAAGTGGTTCTTTAATTTCTATGGAGAATGGAAAAGCAATTCCTTATTCGATTGATAAATTACAAGAACGTGGTAAATTTTTCGTTGACCCTAATGAAGATATCTACGAAGGTCAGGTTATTGGTGAAAACTCTCGTGGTGATGATATGGTGGTTAATGTAACTAAGACTAAAAAATTAACAAACGTTCGTTCTTCTGGTGCAGATGATAAAGCAAGAATTATTCCTGCAATAAAATTCTCTTTAGAAGAAGCATTAGAATACATACAAAAAGATGAGTATGTTGAAGTTACTCCTAAATCGTTACGTTTACGTAAGATTTATTTAAATGAGAACGACAGAAAACGTTTTAAAATGTAAATAAATTATAAACTGCCTTGAAAAAGGCAGTTTTTTTATATAATACAACTATTATGAAAGTAAAATTAAAATATGGTATTGATCAATTGTTGTTTGGGATGAAACAAAATGATGTGGAGTCTATTTATGGAAAACCAAACAAACAATACATCGATGAAGAAGATAATATTGTATATGTTTACAATGATTCTAAAATGCGTTTAACTTTTTATGATGAGGAAGAGTTGCGCTTAGGATATATTACTTCTACCAATGAAAATTTAGAACTATTTGATGCAAAGATTATAGGTAAATCTTGGAATACAGTGAAAGAATTACTTCACAGTAACAAGCTGAAAGATTTCGAAACTGAAATTGTTGACGGAACTGAAAATTATTTCTTTGAAGATTCTTGGCTTTTTGTAAATGTGGATTATGATCAAGTTTTTAAAATTGAAATAGGAGCAGTATTTACAAATCAAGATGAATTTGATTGGAAATTCTAAGCTACTGTTGTAAATTAAATAGATCAAAAAAGCCCTCTAAGAGGGCTTTTTTAATTTTGATTAATATTGTTTTTTTCAAGTATGGTATTGAAGGTGTCTAAATTATTCTTGTTTTTAAATTCGGTATATAACATTTGTATTATTTTTTCTGCATCAGAACGATAGGGCGATTTTTGCTGAATGTATATTACATATGCTTTACACATATTGTCTAGAGCTTTTTCAAAATCATTTAGGTTTTGAAAATAGATTAATCCAATACCATAAAAAACTTCTGGATTATCCTGTTGAATATCTCTTAGTCTTTCATAGGCTTTAAGTGCTTTTTTGTATTCTTTTTTATAGGAATACGCTATGGCAATATTTTGTAAAGGCATTAATCCATTTGGATCTATCTTTAAAGATTTTTCATAAGCTTTAATAGCATTATCAAATTGATTTAATTTTCTATAACAAACTCCCATATTGTCATATGCAAAAGCAAAATTCGGGTCAACGGTTACAGCTTTTTTATAGAAACTAATCGCTTTTTCGTAATCTTCAGCATCATAGGCATCTAAACCATTATTATAATATTCTATTGCTAAGGGATTATTTGATAACGATTTATTATTTAATTTGTCATTAACCGCAATTTTACTTTTCAAAGCAACACAATTATTCACTAAATAGCGCTCTAAATCATAATAAGCTTCTTTATATTGTTCTGAATCAGGATTGGAAGCAATAACTATATCTAAATCTTTTTGTTTTGTTTTTGTACTATCGGTAATCGTTTCTGTGTCTATTTCTAAATTTAAAATTTGTACTCCTAATTGATAAGCTGTAACTTGTTTGTCAATACAAACATTTATCTCTGAAGCGATAGAATCGGTTATTTTGTTTGCAGTACTTATGGAATCAATACATTGACAGGCATTTTCAGCTAATTCTTTTAAAAAGCCATTTTTATCGAATTTAAAAGTGTTTTTCTTTTCTTTTTCTTGGGAAAATAAAGACTGCAAAACACAGAATACAGCAATTAGAAGAAATTTATTTTTCATGATACTTTGGGTTAAGAAAATAAAAATATCATTTAAATATGAAATAAAAAAATTATTCGATTACCATTTCTTTTAATTGACTTCTGTATTTTTCAAGAATCATGGTCTTATTAATGAAGCCAATAAAAACACCATTTTTAAACACAGGTAAGAGGGAAGTGTCTGTTTTTTCAAATTTATCTAAAACACATTCAATATTTTCATTATGTCGTATAATCTCTTTTGGTGCCTGCATAATTTCATGAGTGGAAGTGTATTTCACTTTGAAAGCCGAAAAAATTATAGTTCTTATCTTGTGATCATCCAAATTTATCAATCCTAATAATTCTTTCTTTTCATTTAACACAGGAAAAACAGTATCGTCTGAATATTTAATAATTTCAACCAAATTCTCCAAAGAGTTGGATTCAGGAATTGCTTTATAATTGGTTAAAATAAAACTTGAAATATGTAATGAAGTAAGTATGTTTTTGTCTTTATCATTGGTAAAAACTTCTCCTTTATCTGCCAAGTGTTTAATGTCAAAAGAATAAGGTTCAAATCGTTTGGAAATAGCAAAGCTAACAGAAGAAACAATCATTAAAGGTACCATAAGGTTATAACCACTGGTTATTTCTGCTATTAAGAAAATGGCAGTTAGTGGTGCATGAAATAAACCACTTAAAACACCAGCCATACCAACTAATGTAAAATTACTAACTGATAAGTGTTTTGTAATTCCTAATAAGTTAGATAATTGAGCAATAAAAAAACCTAAGTAAGAACCCACAAATAGGGAAGGTGCAAAATTACCTCCATTACCACCGGAACCTAGTGTTAAACCTGTTGCATATACTTTAATCATCATCGTGATACCTACAAAGAATAAGAGTATCCATTGGTTTGATTTAAAATCACTCAATAAAGTATTTTCTAGTATTTTTCCTGGATTTGCATTCGCCAAGGTTTTAATACTCTCATATCCTTCACCAAATAAAGAAGGAAATAAAAAGATTAATCCAGCTAATATTGCAGCGCCATATAATGCTCTTCGATATTGTCCCATTTTTAAATTTGAAAAGTGGTGTTCTACTTTTCTAAAAATTCGAGAATAATATATCGACATAAACCCAGACAAAAGTCCTAAAATAATATATTGTGGAATATTATGATAATCAAAGTCTTCTCCTTGCTTAAAAACCAGAAGAATGTCTTCATTTAAAATGATTGTTGAAACAAGAGCACCTGTCGCTGCACTAATCATAATTGGAATAAAGGCTGTTATACTAATTTCTGCTAAAACAACCTCTATAGCAAATAGCACACCCGCTATTGGTGCATTAAAAGCTGCAGCAATTCCTGATGCTACACCACAAGCTAAAAGTAAGGATCGATCTTTATATGTTAATCGATAGTTTTGAGCATAATTACTTCCAAAAGCAGCACCTGTTATGGTAATAGGAGATTCTAAACCAGCGCTTCCTCCAAGTCCTACCGTAAACGAACTAGTTAAAATTTGAGAATACATTTGTTTTACCGGCATTATACCTCCTTTTTTTGCAACGGCATACATAATGTGAGATGTCCCTTTTTGAATTGATCCATCTAATAGTTTTTTTACAATAACCACTGTAACAAGTATCCCTATAATTGGTAAAATACTATTACTATATGGTAAATGCAATAAGTTGTTGAGATATTGAGCAAAATTATAAACTAAGTGGGCAAATGCTTTTAATATGATTACAGCTAATGCAGAGGAAATTCCTACCAAAACACATGAAAAATAAATAAATTGTCTTGGAGTTAATAGCGATTTTAGAATAAAAACTAATCGTTCTAATTTTTTGAAGCTTCTGCCTAATAATTGAAGAATTGATTTTTTTTTCTGAACAGACATTAGAAAATTTAAAATTTATGCGAAGTTAGGGTATAAATAAAAAATACGCTAATCATTCTCCATTTTTTCTATAGCCATTTTCTGAATATCTTTAAAAAAAAGAGTAAATTCTATTTCAAAATCTTCATAAAATAATTGTAACTCTTCTACAGCATATTGCATTTTGGAATTGAACTTTGTTCTGTAATCCATCTGATATAAAATTTTAGCTATTCCATCAATACTGGCATAACTTAATAACCAATTTTCTCTAACCATAGAAGGAAACATTTTCTGAATGCGTACAGTAAGAATATCAAAATGCTGTTCTAATAATTGGTAAAAATCAAAAACATATTTCTCTAAAGGTATTTTGCTATAATTTAACCAGTTTTTTGCCAAAAAATGATCGTAAAAAATATCCATAATAACTCCAGAATAATGCCCATATCGATCATGTAGACGGTGTTTACTTTTTCTAAAAACAGGATGTAAATCTGTAAATGAATCGATAGCCCGATGTAACAAAATGCCCTTTTTTATATGCTCTTGATATTTATTGTAATTGTCACCTTTAATACTGTCGGCCATAAAATTCCCGATTTTTATAAAATCATTATCTCCTGAAAGGTATATGTGTGCTAAAAAGTTCATGGGCAAGATATGGGGTATAACTTTAAATTAAATTTAATATTATTCGTAAATATAGTAAAATTTGTTAAGTTTTTTTTTCAAGATGAACTCTCTTATCTTTGCGTTATTAATACTAAAAAATAATATGACCTTAATAAAATCAATCTCAGGAATTCGTGGCACTATTGGAGGTAAAGTAGGAGATAATCTTACACCAGTTGATGCCGTTAAATTTGCCTCGGCTTACGGTACATTTTTAAAACAAAATAACAGTTCAATTTTAAAGGATAGGAAATTAAAAGTTGTTATAGGAAGAGATGCAAGGATTTCGGGACCAATGATTCATAATTTAGTACAGAATACATTAGTAGGTTTAGGAATAGATGTCATCGATTTAGGATTGTCTACCACTCCTACAGTTGAAATTGCAGTGCCTTTGGAAAATGCGGATGGAGGTATTATTTTAACAGCATCCCATAATCCAAAACAATGGAATGCTTTAAAGCTATTAAATAAAAAAGGTGAATTTTTAAATGGAGAAGATGGTGCAACCATTTTAAATATCGCTGAAGAAGAAGCTTTTGATTTTTCTGAAGTAGATCATTTAGGTGAAGTAATTGAGAATTCTTCTTATATGGATATTCATATTGACGAAGTTTTAGCCTTACCTTTAGTAGATGTTGAATCTGTAAAAGAGAAACAATTTAAAGTTGTGGTAGATGGTGTGAATTCGTCTGGAGGCATTGTTATTCCTAATTTATTAGAACAAATGGGAGTGGAAGTTGTAAAACTATATTGTGAGCCAAACGGATATTTTCCTCATAATCCAGAACCTTTAAAAGAGCATTTAGGAGATATTTGTAAATTGGTTGTGGAAGAAAAAGCAGATTTTGGGATTGTTGTTGATCCAGATGTAGATCGATTGGCTTTTATATCCAATGATGGTGAAATGTTTGGAGAAGAGTATACTTTAGTAGCAGTAGCAGATTATGTTTTAAGTAAAACCAAAGGAAATACGGTTTCTAATATGTCTTCTTCAAGAGCCTTACGCGATATTACAGAAAAACATGGAGGGCAATATCAAGCTAGCGCTGTTGGTGAAGTAAATGTAGTAACATTAATGAAAGAAACGAACGCTATCATCGGTGGAGAAGGAAATGGAGGTATTATTTACCCAGAAAGTCATTATGGAAGAGATAGTTTAGTAGGTATTGCTTTATTTTTAACTCATTTAGCACAACAAAATATTTCTGTTGCAGATTTAAGAGCAAGTTTACCACACTATTTTATGAGTAAAAATAAAATTGAATTAACACCTCAAATAAATGTCGATTTGCTATTGAAATCGATGACTGAGAAATATAAAAATGAAGATATTTCTACCATTGATGGCGTAAAAATAGATTTTCCTACTGAATGGGTTCATTTGAGAAAATCAAATACCGAACCCATTATTCGTATTTATACAGAAGCACTTTCTCAAAATGAAGCAGACGTTTTAGCTGAGCGATTTGTATCAGAAATAAAAGAAATAGCTGGAATTTAATTCATTCATTATAAAAGCCGTAAGCAATTACGGCTTTTTATCAAAACCTTTACGGGTCATTTCTCCCCAAGAATGACTTCCTTTAATTTTTTGCCAGTTCCCTTTTAATGCAGCATAAATTAAGAAAGGATGAAAGATAAAAGGTTCTAAAATGGCTGCCCAAACTAGTTTGAAAATATCTTTTATAGATTCGTATTTTTTAAATGTAGCCTCTTCTGAATAAATTGCTAAAAAAGAAAAAAACAAAGCAAAAACATAGACAAACAAGACTAATAGAGCAAAAAAGCTCCAACTGATAATACCTAAAAACGCCATTAAAAGAGTGATTAATAAACCCGTAAGTTCTATAATAGGTGCTAGATACTCATATAATAGCCAATAGGGGTAACTTACTAATCCCAAAATCTTATATTTTGGATTTAAAAACATACGACGATGTATCCAAAGTGTTTCCATGGTACCTCTTGTCCATCGACTTCTTTGTTTCCCTAAAATTTCGTATGATTCAGGTGCTTCTGTCCAACATAGTGGATCGGGGATAAATTTAACAGTATAAGGTAGCTTGTTTTCTACCATGTAGCGACGCATGCGAACCACTAATTCCATATCTTCACCTACCGTTTTGGTATTATAACCGTTTACTTTTAATACAATTTCTTTATCAAACATGCCAAAAGCTCCGCTAATTAAAAGCAGGCCATCTAGTTTTTCCCAAGCCATTCTTCCTAATATAAAGGCTCTTAAATATTCTAAAACTTGTATTCTTGCTAAGAGATTATCTGGAACATGAACTTTAATTAATTTGCCTGCTTTAATTTCACAGGAATTAGCAATTCTAACCACTCCACCTGTAGCAATAATTCTTTCTTTTCCAGTTTCTAAAAATGGTTTTGAAAGTTTTAGTAAAACATCTTTTTCAATAATGCAATCCACATCGATACACATGACGTACGGATTTTTAGAAAAATTGATTCCTGTGTTTAATGCATCTGCTTTACCACCATTTTCTTTATCAATAATAATTAATTTGGAATAGGTAGGGTTTTTAGAAACATATATTTTGCGAACGTTTTTAGTCTTAATTTTTTCTATATAAGGATCTTTACATTCTTCTAAATCAAATGAAGTCAATAATACTTCCATAGAATTGTCTTTGCTACCATCATTAACAACAATTACGTCAAAATTGTTATATTGGATAGAAAGTAATGAGAGGATGTTCTCTTTAATTGTTCGTCCTTCATTATAAGCTGGTGCAATGATTGATATTTTCGGAGCATCATTAAAAGCTAATAAAGACTTATAAGGTACTAAACGGTTTTTCTTTAAATATTGCTTTAAAGAATAAGCAGAAATTACAGCCAAGATTAAATACGATAGCATCACTGTAAAAGCAAAAGCTAAAATAAAGGTATTAAAAAAGGCAATGTCTGTATTTAACCAACTAATTTCTGTCATGTAAAGACTAATTATAAAATTTAATAATTCGAGTTGCTAAAACTTGTAGCGATTTGTTTTTTGAATTACGAAGTACTTCTATTTGATTGTCATAAGGAACTTTGTTGTTTTTTATAACTGAAAGAATTAATGCTTGTGACCATTCATCTATAATGATATTAAATTTTTTTAAATGAGTTACAGCAGCAATACCATTAAATTTAATCAGAGCAATAATAGCTTCTATAGCAATTTTTTGGTTTAAATTGGTAAGTGCTTCTTGTATTAAAGCTATAGAATTTCTGTCTTTCAATGTGGATAAATCTCTAATGGCCTCTATTTTATGTTTCCAAAATGTGGCATGCAATTTTTTCCGAGAATATTCAATAAGATGAGTTCGAGTTAAAAAATCTAGTACTTTATCTTGTATGGTACCAGAATAGTTTTGATGCAACACGATACAATATTTTATGGCTAATTTTTGAAATAGTATCTTTTTAGCATTTGGATTTTGTATGAAATCGGCAATAGTTTCTTCATTATTGTTAAAAACAAAATTTAAAACAGCGTTTTCTATTTGAGCTTCATATTCTTTTTTTAACAAAACCATATTTATTTTTAATTGCCTTTTAATTAAAGTAATCAGTAATGTAAATACAGAACCTACACCAAAAAGAGCAATTAGAGCGAGTAAAACCCTAAGTTCAGTTTCCTGATCAAGAATAGATTGTATAAAGAGTATTCGCATTAAAAATGATAGGTTATGTTAGCTTGAAAATGAATTTTATCTCGGAAATAATCTGGTGAAACTTCTTCTCTTTCAAATTGAATGTTGGGTGAAAAAGCAAAAGTTTCTGTAATTTTAAATCGTGAAACCAAACCTATTCTGTAATTTGATACTTTAGAAAAATTGTTATTTGTATAATAAAAATAAGGAGCGCTTCCATGCATTAATTCTAATTGAATATAAGTATCTTTTTCATCAAACTTTTTTCTTAATCCTACATAATGTGAAAAGGTTCCTTTGGTATGATCATGGAGAATATAAAAACTTCGATACATAATTTTGTAAGTATCTATAGTATAACCAATGTGTCCTGTTGTAATAGTAACGTTATTATAGGTGTCAAAAAATAATTTTTTACCACCTAAAGAAACGGTAAATTGCTTGTCTTCATGAAAAATTTCTGCACTTACCTTATAGTTTGGAAATAAAACATCATTTGAAATTCCAAAATTCAATAAAGCATACTTTTTTTTGGAAAGTTTTGGGTACCAATCGATTTCATATTGTAGTGCCTCTAAATTAGATAAAAACGAATAATTTACACGACCTATTATGGTATGTTTATTTAATTTATGACCATATTCTAAACTCGTTAAATACCATATTGGGAAATCGTTATGTAAGGTATTTGTTTGTAAATAACCTAGGGTAATGAAATTTTTCTTTTTACGTGTAATTTCACTTTTTAAATAGGAAATAGTAGCTCTGTTTTCATCCGTTATTTTAATTTGAGAGACACTGTTTAGCGCTAAATCGGCTTCATTCAATTCGGTATACGCAATGGTTTTTTGCATATAATAAAATTCAGTATTCTCATATTTTGATATACCAAAATTACAAAGTTCAATTACTTCATTATATTGTTTTCGTTCTTGTTGAATCTGAATTTTTAAGCGAAGTATTTCTTCATTAGTTTCTATTTCTGGAATTTCAGAAACTTTATCAAAAGCTTTATTTTTCTCATTATTCCAAAAATATACTTGTGCTAATTTAAATTTAATATCACTAGATTTTGGATATTCTTTTTCTAAATTTTGAAGCGCAGTAATACTTTCTGTCCAGTTTTTCTGTTCTATTAAGTTATTAATTTTATTTAGAGCTTCTTCTTGACTAAAAAGAGAAGGTGTCATAAATATAAAGAATACTAAAAGCCACCATTTCATAATAAGACTCATTCTTTTACACTTTTTTAATGATACGTTTCATTCTTTGCAATAATACGGAAGGACTAAAAGGTTTTACTATGAAATCATCGGCACCTAATTCTAAAATTTCCATTTCGGTTTGTTCTACACTCGATGCTGTTAAAACGATAACAGGAATGTCATACTTTTTTTTTACTTCAAATACAATTTGTTTTCCGCTAGTAAAAGGTAGGTTTAAGTCGGTAATTATTAAATTGATGTCGTTATGATTTTCATTGATAAAATGCATACCTTCTAGTCCATTATCAAATTCATGGACTTGGTAATCATTTGATTTTAAAAAAAAAGCTAATGACTTTCTTAAGATATCTTCATCTTCAATAAGTACCAATTTCATTTTTGATCGTTTTTAATTCTTCAATTATTTGTTTTATTTGTTTTCGGATAGGATTTAAAACCTTAATTGCATTGGATTCAAAATCTAAATCTGAAGTGTTTTCAATAGTTTCTAATTCCTTTGCATAGATACTAAACATTCCAAAAGAAGTCTTTATTTTATGTGCACTTTTTCTTATAGAATCATAATCTTTTTTTATGGTTGCTTTTTGTAAAGAAATTTCAAAGTTATTGAGTTGTTCTTCAAACGATTGAATCAATATTTGTAATTGCTCAGTGTCATTTCCAATGTATTCTTTTAAAGAGTTTAATGAGATTAAAGGATTCTTTTTTTTGTCTTTTTTGTCTTGATAAAAGTAAATTGAAAGCAATTCAAATAATTCTTTTTTTGAAAATGGTTTAGACAAATAATCGTTCATACCAATATTAATGCACCGTTCTTTCTCATAAATAAGAGAATTAGCCGTCAAAGCAATAATTGGTGTATTAAGTTTTAATTCTTTTCGAATCATTGCTGTGGTTTCATAACCATCCATTAGAGGCATTTGTAAGTCCATCAAAATGATATCGTAGCTCTTTTCTTTGAGAAGGTCTAAGGCTTCTAAGCCATTGTTTGCAATAGTTAGAGTATGATTGGTTTTTTCAAAAATGGTTGTAATCAATTTTTGATTCAGTTCATTGTCTTCACATAGAAGAATATGCTTAGAAATAGCTTCTGTAATTGCTGTTTTAGTGGTTGTGTTTAAAAGGTTTGTTTTTTCATCGCTTATCTTATATGGAATAATAAATGTAAAAGTAGTGCCTTTATTTTCTTCACTAACAACTTCAATAGTGCCATTTTGCATTTCTATTAATTCTTTGGAAATACTTAAACCTAAACCTGTTCCCTCAAACTTTCTAGCAGTAGAAACTTCCGCCTGAGAGAAACGATCAAAAATAGCTTCTATTTTCTTTTCATTAATACCAATTCCAGTATCACTTACTGCAAATTCTAAATAAGAAAGATTTTTTTCTTTTTTAAGTAAACTAATACGTAGTTCAACTTTTCCTTTTTCAGTAAATTTAACGGCATTTCCTACAATATTGATTAAAATTTGATTTAACCTGTTTTTGTCACCTAATAAATCATTTTCAACATCAGAATCAATAGAATATAAGAATTTTAAATTTTTTTCACTCGCTTTTAATTTCAACGTGGTAAAAACATTGGAAACAATTTCTCTTAATTGAAAAGGAGTTTCATCTATTTGAAGCATACCCGCTTCAATTTTGGAAATATCCAGAATATCATTAATAATATGTAATAAACCAAGACTAGCAACTTTAATGGAATTTAAAAAATCCATTTTTGAATTGTTTTCTTCTATCTCAATTAAAACATCTGTAAAGCCTAAAATAGCATTAATAGGGGTTCTAATTTCATGACTTACTGTTGCAATAAATTGGTCTTTTTGTTTGTTTAAATAATCAGAAACATTCTTTGCATTTTCTAGATCTTTCTGCCCTTGAATTCTATTAGTTACATCCTGACAAACTAAAATTATTTTTTCAATTTTACCTTCAATATTTTCAATTTTGATAAAGTTAGTCTGAATCCATCGCGTCAGATCAACATTGTTTTTAAATTGGAACAAATGATTCTTTTGTTCTATTAAATGAGATAAATTTTCGGAATTAATTTCGATATCAAAGAAATCGGAAATGTTTTTATGAATTAAATGATTTGATGTTAGTTCTAAAATTACTGAAATTAGCTTATTTGTCTTTACAATTTTTCCATTAGTGTCAATTTCTATAATGCCATTTGTGTTAGAAATGGAATCGTAAAACATCTTTATTTCTTCAGAATTTTTTTCAATTATTTTTTGAGATTCAATCTCTTTTTCTTTTACTAATTCCTGTAATTCAGAAATAAGTTTATCATTTCTTTTTTTTGCTTCTAATAAAATCATGACTTGTTCGGAGATGATTTGCAAAGCAATTTTTTCTTTCTCAGAGATTTTTTTAGGCTTTAAATCAGCAACACACAAGGTGCCAATATTATACCCTAAGCTACATTGAAGCGGTATACCCGCGTAATAGCGTATCCCATCTTCTGGAGTAACATTTGGATTGTTTTTAAGTAATTCATTTTTAGTTGTATCTTCTACTTCCCATAGTTCATCCTTTTCTATGGTATATTGACAAAAGGTAACCTCCTTTGGCATTTCTTCTGCGTCAATACCTATTTTGGCTTTAAACCATTGTCTTTTATCATCAATTAGAGATATTAAGGCTATTGGAGTTTCGCAAATAATAGATGCTAATTGCGCTAATTTGTCAAATTCTTTTTCCCTTAACGTATCTATTACGTTGTATGAGAGTAATGATTTTAAGCGTTTTATCTCTTTTTCTTCTTTGTTCATATAGCAATACTACTAAGTGAAATAAATATAATCATTTTTTTAGGATTAACAATTTGATTTTTTGAAGATATTCTTTTTAAAATGGATTGTAAAAAAATGTGTTATAGGTAAAAAAAGCACTGCAATGCAGTGCTTTTTCTTAATGTTTTTTGCCTTTTGCTTTTCCTTTACTTTTGTTTTTCTCCTTTTTAGGTTTTTTATAGGCAATAATATGTTTCTCATTATATTGGTAAGGAGTGTGTCCACCAATTTCTAATTCTACTTTACGAGCTGTATTTAAATTGATACTACCAAAAATGGATGGTACTGAAACAGAAACAGACCAATTGCCATTATTGAGATACAAATAGACACCTTTCTCAATGTCGTAATAAAAATTTTGATCAGGAAAATAAATATGTTTCGTTTTCGCTCTGTATCCATGTGCAGGTGCCCATGGAGGAGGTCCTTGTGAAAATAGATCTTGCGGAACAGAAAATAAAAGTAGTAAAGCAAAAATGGCTAATAGTTTTTTTGTTTTTAATGGGGAGGTTTTCATACTGTTTTTTGTTAATTAATGAACGCAAATATATTAAATAACTAATATGGATGACTAGATATTGTGCCTTATTTACGCTTTTTTAGAGAAATAAATGTTTTTTTAAAAAAAGAGAAAAACAGGGTAGGGTTTTCTTTTTTTCAACTGTTTTAATAAGACATCTAAACGAAAAAGGCTTTTAAGTAAGCCAAAAAACAAAACAAACAAAAACAATTTTTTATGAGAACAAGACTATTCTTAATTATTGCAATTACATTATTTAGTTTTACAAATTTGTCGGCACAAGATTGCGATGGTTTTACAACTTTTACCATTGGCGGATGGGGTTCAAAATGTCATGGACAAAATCCAGGTTGTTACAGAGATACTTTATTTGATTTAGCTTTTCCAAACGGTTTAACAATAGGTTGTGGAGACAACGTATTATTGCTTACGTCTTCAGAAGCGGTTCAAGATTTCTTGCCTTCAGGTTCTACACCAAGAGCTTTAGAAGAAGGCACTATGATAGATCCTGGAAGAACTTACAGAAATGTACTAGCAGCTCAATTAGTAGGAGTTACTTTAGCTGTTGGTTTTGATGAGTATGATGAAGATTTTGGTTTTAATTACCAATACTTTGCAAATTTAATAATAGCAGAAGGTTCTTTTGAAGGTATGTCTGTTTATGATTTTCTAGAATTAGCTAATAGTGCTATAGGAGGTTGTATTACAGGCTATTCTTTTAGTGAATTAAATGCTGCTGCTACAGCGATTAACGAAAATTATGATGGAGGAAACTCAAATAATGGTTATTTACTTTGTCCTGATGATATCTATACAGAAAAATCAGTAGCAGTTTCAGTATATCCTAATCCTATGGTACATGATGCTACTCTTGATCTTTCTTTTAATTATGATACTTCTGTTACTGTAACAATGTACAATTTGAATGGACAATTGGTAAACGAAGTGTATGCTGGAAATTTAAAATCAAATCAAAAAGAAAGTGTTGCAATTCATACAAATACGTTAAAACCAGGAGTGTATTTTGTAACTATAAAAACAGATAAAAACATTGTAAACAGAACGATTACCGTTGCGAATTAATTGGTATGAATTCTGTTTCATAAAGAGATAAAGAATTTTTTTTTTCATGTTTCTGGAATATTTCTATGAATGAGTTAGTGTTCATTTTTTGAACAAAAAAATAAAATAGATGTATTCTTGAATTTTATAAAGAGTATCTTTGTTAAAAATAACAAAGATGCTTTTTTCTTTTATAATACCTGTATATAACAGACCTGATGAAATTGATGAATTGCTTCACAGTATTGCCCAATTAGATTATGAAGATGAGTATGAGGTAGTTGTAATAGAAGATGGTTCAACCATTATGTGCAACTCAATTATAGATAAGTATAGTGAGAAAATAACTATTTCTTATTATTTTAAAAATAATTCTGGTCCTGGAGATTCTAGAAATTTTGGTATGCAAAAAGCAAAAGGAGACTATTTTATTATTTTAGACTCAGATTGTATTTTACCAAAAGACTATTTAAAAACAGTTTCAAGCGCATTGGAACTAGATTTTGTTGATTGTTTTGGTGGCCCCGATAAAGCTTTGGAATCTTTTTCAGTTATTCAGAAAGCCATTAATTTTTCAATGACTTCCTTTCTAACCACAGGAGGGATAAGAGGAGGAAGTGAAAAAGTGGATAAATTTCAGCCTAGAAGTTTTAATATGGGACTTTCTCAAAAAGCTTTTCAAGCTTCTCATGGCTTTGGTAATATTCATCCTGGAGAAGATCCGGATCTTTCTATTCGACTTTGGAATTTAGGTTTTAAAACAAGACTAATCAAAGCGGCTTATGTTTATCATAAACGCAGAATTGATTGGAGAAAGTTTTATATACAAGTAAATAAATTTGGTAAAGCTAGACCTATTTTAAATCATTGGTATCCAAAATATGCCAAAATGACCTTTTGGTTTCCTTCTTTGTTTTTATTTGGGTTTTTATTCAGTGTCATTTTGTTCTGCTTTGCAATGCCCTATTTGTTTTTTACCTTTTTGGCTTACTTTGGAATAATTTTTGTAAGTTCATTACTACAAAATAAAAATACAATAATTGCGTTCTATTCTATAATAGCAACAGCTATTCAGTTTTATGGATACGGTTTAGGATTTGTAAAAGCATATACAAATATATTTTTATTGAAGAAGGAGCCAGAAATAGCACATCCAGAACTTTTTTTTAAAAAAACATGACAAGAATAATTGGATTAACAGGCGGAATAGGTAGTGGAAAATCTACCGTTGCAAAGTATATTGCTTCTAAAGGTGTGCCAGTTTATATAGCTGATGATGAAGCAAAAATAATTATGTCTAATGATAAAGTAATTCATGAAATCCAAAGTTTATTTGAAGAAAATGTGATTCTAGAAAATGGGCAATTAGATAGAAAAAAAATAGGGACTATCGTTTTTCAAAATCCAGATTTATTAAAAAAATTAAATGGTATAGTACATCCAAAAGTAAAAGAACATTTTGATAATTGGCTTGCAAAATATAAAGACGCTTCTTTTGTAGTAAAGGAAGTGGCTATTCTTTTTGAAACGGGAGGAGAGAAAGCTTGTGATAAAGTTATTTTGGTTACCGCACCAGAAGATGTCAAAATACAACGCATCATAAAAAGAGATGCAATTAGTAAAGAAGAAATTATAAAAAGAATGAAAAATCAGCTTTCGGATGAAGAAAAGTTAAAGAAAAGCGATTTTGTTGTAACAAATGTTAAATTAAACGACACATTTAAGAAGGTTGATGAAATTCTTAATTTTTTAAATATATCGTAAAAAATGACATTAATGTTAATCTTTGGTTAATGTTTTCATAGGCTAAATGTTAAAATACTAATTTTGTATTGATGAATAAGAAAAGGTTTCGACTATTGGTTTTCTTAATGAGTGTGTCGCTCATTGGGATAATTTTAGTACAATTATACTGGATAAATACTTCTTTGAAAAAGAGCGAAGAAGAGTTTAAGCTTCACGTTCAGCAAGTTATAGGTCGTGTGGCAGAAATGATTAATGAAAAGGAGTATATTTCTTTTTACAGGCAATACTATAAAATTAGAGATAGTATTGGTAAAGAACCAGAAACAAAAACGCTCAAAGAGTTTTTCTTTATGGAGCGAAATAAGAAAACCAATGAAACTATTATTTATACAAGTTCGTTAGTTTCTCAAGATTATGGAATTAATGGTTCGTTCTTTGATAAAAACGCAGATACAATTAAAGTTGGTAACATTTTAACTAACAGAAAAACTGAAATTTACGCAGGAACTGCTTTAGATAATAGTTCAGTAGAGATGAACAGAAAACCAGATATTACTATTGAAAAATCGGGTAGTTTATCTTCTTTAGATAAAGCAAATTATCAATTGTTTTTTAGAGATATTGTTTCTCAAAGACCTATTCAGGATAGGATAAGTAGAGATGATTTAGATAAATATTTAACTAATGAGTTGCAAAAGTATCAAATTAGAACACCTTATGAATATGCAGTTTACAGTAATGGGTTAGCTACAAAAATTCGTTCAGATCGTTTTAAATATGATAAAAAATCTACTTATGGAATTCCTATTTTTCAAGATAATGAAGGAATGAGTCAGTATCAATTATTGGTTACATTTCCTCAAAAAAGCAAATTCTTTTTTTCTTCCATTTTAGGAATTACCTTGTTGTCTATTTTATTTACTTTAATTATTGTATTAACATTTTCAAGTGCTTTAAATCAGTTAATTACGCAAAAGCAAATTTCTGAAATAAAGACAGATTTTATTAACAATATGACACATGAGTTTAAAACACCTATTGCTACTATAAATTTAGCTTTAGATGCTATTAAAAATCCAAAAATTATTGATGATAAGGATAAAGTGCAACGTTACCTTCAAATGATTAAAGATGAAAATAAACGAATGCATGCTCAAGTGGAAAATGTATTGCGTATTTCAAAATTAGAAAAGAAAGAATTAGATATATCTAAAGAACCTACCGATGTTTTAGGAATTATAGATGATGCCGTTGAACATATTGGATTAATTGTTGAAGATAGAGAAGGACAGATTACAAAACATATAGATGCTAAACGCGCTACTATATTGTTAAATGAAGTTCATTTTACAAATGTATTGGTTAACATATTAGATAATGCAGTAAAATATTCTCCTGGTCCACCAGTTATAGATATATATGTTGAAAATATAAAAGATTATATAGTAATAAAAATAAAAGATCAAGGATCTGGAATGAGTAAAGTAGCTCAGAAGAGAGTTTTTGAGAAATTTTACAGAGAACATACTGGAGATTTACATAATGTAAAAGGTCATGGTTTAGGGTTAGCTTATGTAAAACAAATTGTAGATGATCATAATGGACAGATTTTTGTGGAAAGTGAAAAAGGAAAAGGAAGTGTGTTTATTTTAAAAATGCCCTTAATAAATTAAAGAAATATGGAAACAAGAAAAATTTTATTAGTTGAAGATGATCCCAATTTTGGTGCGATACTGAAAGATTATTTAATCATAAATGATTTTGATGTAACCTTAGCTAAAAATGGTATGGAAGGTTTTGAAAAGTTTAAGAAGGATATATACGACTTATGTATATTAGATGTAATGATGCCATACAAAGATGGTTATACTTTAGCTAGAGAAATTCGTGAGAAAAATCAGGAAGTACCTATCATTTTTTTAACGGCAAAAACATTAAAAGAAGATGTTTTAAAAGGATATAAAGTAGGAGCAGATGATTATTTAAATAAGCCATTTGATTCTGAAGTTTTATTGATGAAAATTAAAGCGATTATCCAAAGAAAAGCCTCTGAAGTAAAACCAGATAATACTAAGTTTGAATTTGAAATTGGAAAATTCCATTTAAACTCTAAATTACGCTTCTTGTCTTATCAAGGAGAAGAACCAATTAAATTATCTCCAAAAGAATGTGAGCTTTTAAAAATGCTTGCGCTTCATGAAAATGATTTAATGCCACGTGAATTAGCTTTAACGAAAATATGGAGAGATGATAATTATTTCACTTCTAGAAGTATGGACGTGTATATTGCTAAATTAAGAAAATACATGAAACGTGATGAAAATGTTGAAATTCTAAACATTCACGGTGAAGGATTTAGATTAGTGGTAAAAAAATAAAGTAGCTTTTATTTAAAAAAATACTATAAAAAAGCTTCGAAGACCTCGAAGCTTTTTCATTTTAATCTATTTTAACTTAAAATATCTCCTAATATATTAGAGGTTAAGGGTTTAGTAATGTAATCTTTGACCAAAAAATGATCTTTCGCTTTTGTAATATCTTCGTCTTCTCTAGAAGAGGACAACATGTATAATTTAATTGTAGTGGCTTGACTTTCAAATTCTTGCTGAAATTCTTCTAAAAAATCCCATCCACTTTTAATTGGCATAAAAATGTCTATAAAAATTACATCTGGAATCCAATTTGATTTATTTTCTCTAAGAAAAACAATGGCATCCATAACACTACTAACCGTTTTAACTTCTATAGGTGTATTGCTTTGTTCAATTAATTTTCTATTTAAGAAATTGGTTACTTGATCGTCATCTATTAAGAGTATTTTTTTTATCATATAGTCTTGGTTAAGGTTTTATTTAGTTTTGGTTTATATTAATATAAAATTAACATAAAATTTGTATTAAATTACCGTTAACTACTATATTTTAAACATAATTATTAACATTTATTTTTTTTGCGCCAAGTAATTTCTAAAGCATAAGCATTTTTATCCTCTTTTGAAATACTATAAACAGAATGATTTGTGTGGCTTTCTTTTTGAATTACTGCCACATCATCTAAGTTTAATTCTTTAATGAAATTAATATCTAGACTTTCTATTTCTTGGTTTAATAATCTTTTAGGATCTTCTAAATCTAGACACCATTCCATATATTTTACATTATTAACATGGTTTACCACATCTAAATCTGACACAACAACTTTTCTTTTTCCAATAATCGGAGTATCTGCATTAATAGTAACCTTTTTGGTAGAAGAAAGGGTAGCTTCTATATCAAATTTTTGAAAATGCTCATGTGGCAACGCTAGGACTTCAGGTCTTCTAGTTTGTGTATTAATTACTGCCCAAAAGGTTTCACAACCTACAATTTTTTCCTCATTCAGATACATTTCTAAACAACGAACAGAGCGTGAATTTTCTAAGGTTTTTACCCAAGTTTTAATAGTAACTACATCTCGCCATTGAGGAAGTTTTTTTATTTCCAAACGCATTCTACTCATTACCCATGCCTGATGAAAGGCTTGCATATCTGTAAAACTAATTCCGCCTAAATCAGCATGAAAACCAGCGGTTAATTGGAGTAAATTACATAAGTCTGTATATTTTAAATACCCATTAGGGTAACAATGTAAAAATGTGATTTCTTGTTGTTGTTCAAATATAGAGGTAAAATTGCTTGAAATAGGCATTTTATAATTGTAATTTTATGTAATTAATAATTTCTTGAATATTGGTTTTATAATCAAACCATTTGGCATTTTCAGTTCGTTTAAACCAAGTAATTTGTCTTTTGGCAAAACGACGCGTATTTTTTTTGATTTCTTCAACAGCAAAATCTAATGTTGTTTTCCCTTCTAAACAATCAAATAATTCACGATAGCCAACAGTTTGTAACGCATTTAAGCTTTTATAAGGTGCCAATTGCTGTACTTCATTTAATAAACCTTCTTGTAGCATCAAATCGACACGTGTATTGATTCGCTCATACATGATGGTTCTTTCGGCTTCTAAACCAATGATAATAGGTATAAAGTTTCTCGTATTTTTTCGTTTACCAATAAAACTCGAATAGGGTTTTCCACTTCCAAGACATACTTCTATAAAACGTTTCATTCTTTGTGGATTTTGTAAGGTTTGCGGATTATCTGTCAGTATTGCTTGATAGTAATTTGGATCTAAAGTTTGTAATTGTTCTTGTAAATACGAAATCCCTTCGATATCATACCTCGTATTAATTTGGTTGCGAACGGAAGCTTCAATATCTGGAAAAGAATCAAATCCTTTTAAAACAGCATCTACATACAAACCAGAACCACCTACCATTATTTGGACGGAATTCTTTTGAAAAAGAGTATCTAATTTAGCTAAGGCTTCTTCTTCAAAATCTCCTACAGAATAGGCTTCATGAATTGTTTTATTTTGTATAAAGTGATGTGTTGCGGCAGCTAGTTCTTCTGTATTGGGAACAGCTGTACCAATTCTCATTTCTTTAAAAAACTGACGGCTATCACAAGAAAGAATTTCACAATTAAAATAGTGCGCCAATTGAATACTCAATGCTGTTTTTCCAATGGCAGTAGGACCTATGATCGTAATGAGGTAGTTCAAAGTTCTAGATGTTTAGTTGTTCTAAATTTTTAATCTTGTTTTTTATTGTTTTATCCCAATTAGTATCGTTTGTTTCGATAATTATAGCTTTAAAATTAAATTTTTCGCTTTCTATTCTTACGCCTTCAGAATCATCGACATGAACATTAAAATCAAATGCTGGAGGATATTTTGAGCTTGTAATTCCTAATTGATTTAGTTTACATCTGTTTTCAAATTCGTTAACCACTTTTCCAATCTTTATTCCATAATACTTAAAAGTCATTCTAATTTTAATTTTTTTTCGATAAGATGAGGTATAAATATGAACTTTATGTCCTTGGTCTTGTAGAGAATGGATTAAATTAGGAGTTCCTTTTCTTATTTTTTCAATACCAATGTATTTGGCTAACCAATTTCTTTTCTCCGTCTTAAATTCGTCTGAGTAGGGAATTAAAGTATTGTCTAAATCAAAACTGATATTCATTATTAATCATCTAATAAATTATTGCCACATTGATAACAAAATTTAGCATTCTCTTGATGCCCTTCCGCACCGCAATCAGCACAAGGGTTTTTGTCAACGAGTGCCAATTTCTGATCTGCTTTGGCTAATTCAGCCGAAACAATTCCAGTAGGAACAGCAATAACACCATAACCTAAAATCATGACTAAGGAAGCTAAAAATTGTCCTAATGGCGTTACTGGTGAAATATCACCATAGCCTACAGTTGTTAAGGTTACTATCGTCCAATAAATACTAGTAGGTATGCTAGTAAAGCCATTTTCTCTACCTTCTACAACATACATGATAGAACCGATAAGTACTGTACTAATTAAAACAAAATAAATGAACACCAAAATTTTACCTTTACTGGCTAATAACGCATCTTTTAACTGCTGAGATTGCCCCGTAAATTGAGGATGATTTAATACTTTAAAAAGTCGTAATAAACGAAGTGAACGTACAATAGACAACACTCCTGAACCCACAAAAACTTGAGCCAAATACATCGGTAAAGTAGCGATAAGATCGATAATTCCGTAAAAGCTAAAAATGTATTTTAATGGTTTGTTAATAGATATGATGCGTAAAAAATACTCTATGGTAAAAAAAATCGTAATTCCCCATTCTAAAGTTATCCTCAGGTTATGGTATTTGGTTTCAAAGCTTTGTACCGTTTCCATCATGGTTAATAAAATACTGAGCAAAATGACACCTAATAAAATAAGATCAAAAGCTTTACCGGCTAAAGTATTGGTACCATAAATGACAATATATGTTTTCTTTCTAAATTGTTGAAAAGCACTTCTTTCTTTACTCATGATACAAATTTAAAAATTAAAAAGGAATCACTTTCATTACTTTGTGTTTTCTTAAATAACCTTGAATGATATTTTTAGAATCGCGATTATTCTGCATTGGAATGATAATTTTTTGCAAAATATCTAAATTAGTTACCTGATAATTTAAATCATAAAAACAGTACCCTTTTAAAATGCCATTTTCAATGACAATAGCACTTCTTTCATCATGTGATCTGCCTTTATCTATAATGACCATATTGTTCTTTGCAAAGGTGTTTTCGTCGATAAACTGGTTTACTCTTTTGTTGTATACTTCTGGAGTTTCTTTGTTAATACAAGCACCATAACATTGCTTAATATCATATTGAAAACAACTTTTTTTAGTGTCATATAACCCATTAATTTTTTGACAAAGATGATATTTCTCTGTAATTTTAAACAAAGCGTTTTTGCCTTCTTGTAATGTAGTAAAAGAAGTAATCTCTTTTTTACGTCCGTCTGCTTTTTGAACGGTAAGTTTAAGATACCCCTTTTCATTTTTTTCAGCATATAAAGCCCAACTGAACAGGGTTCTTCGCAATGCTCTGTTATAAATAGGTTTGTTGATTTTTATTTCTTCACTTTCTTTTAAAAGTGCAATCAATTCACTTCCAGTTTCTTCATAAGTTACGGTGTAAACGTCGCGTTGTATCTTTTTACTTTTTTGCGAAGTTCCCGTAAAATGTTGGTTAACTCTTTTCTTTATATTTTTACTTTTACCAATGTAAATGAGATTACCTTTTTCATTATGGATATAATAAATTCCGGTTTTAGAAGGTACTGCATCAACGATGTCTAGTAGTTTTGGTGATAAACCTGCTTTTATTTCCGTCTTTACAAAATTTGTAACGATTTCTTTTCCAGAATCTTTGGATAATAATAGCTTGAATAATTTTACGGTAGCCATAGCATCTCCGCTAGCTCTATGTCTGTCTGCAATAGGTATTCCTAACGAGCGTACTAATTTCCCTAAACTATAGGAAGGTTGTTCAGGAATAAGTTTTTTAGCTAATTCTACTGTACATAAAGTTGGTTTTTTAAAGGTATAACCTAGTCTTCTAAATTCGGTACTTAAAATTCGGTAATCAAATGAAGCGTTATGTGCCACAATAATACACCCTTCTGTAATTTCTATAATACGTTTGGCTACTTCATAAAATTTAGGAGCAGAACGTAACATAGCATTATTTATACCTGTTAATTTTACTACAAAAGGTTGAATGGGTTTTTCAGGGTTAACTAAGCTGATAAATTGGTCAATTACTTCATGTCCATCATATTTGTAAATGGCTATTTCAGTAATACCTTCTTCGTTGTATTGCCCACCAGTAGTTTCTATGTCGAGTATTGCGTACATTTTCAATCTCAATGCCAATCTCAATGTCAATACCAATTAAAAAAACAATGGTTAAAAATTGAATTTTGAAATTGATATTGTAATTGCTATTGAAAAATTATTTTTTATTTAGTATCATTTTTGAAGCAATTGCAATTAATTCTTCTATTTTAGTTAGCAATAAGCTTCTAGTTTTTTTATCTCCTTCATGTATGTAATTTAATATTTTTAATGAGTTTCTAGATTCTTTTAGCTCTTTCACAACTAAACCTACTTTAAAAATAAAATCTTTATCACTTATTGTTCCTTGTGCTTCACCAAAATTTAAAGATGAACTTCCAGAAGATCTAATTAACTGATTTTTATAATATTCATTTTCATAAGATTTATTTAAATTTCTTGTAAATAAAATACATTTTCCAGCAAAACGAACAAGTCTGTCTTCAAAATTGAATATTTTCTCACTAAAAATAGTATTTTCTTCCATATTTCTATATTCTTGGTCTTTTGAATTTATAATTTATTGATTTTTGTAATTGCAATTGACATTGAATCAATTTCGATTTCCAAATATACTACTTCCTATTCTAACCATAGTGCTTCCACACGAAATGGCCAATTCATAATCACCAGACATTCCCATTGAAAGTGTTTTTATGTTACAATTTTTTGTAGCTACATTTTTATACGTATCAAATAGTGACTTTAAATGCTGAAATTCTTTTCTTATTTGTTTTTGATTTTCTGTAAAAGTTGCCATTCCCATTAAACCTACAATTTTTATGTTCTCATACTTGTCATGCTGAACTTGTTTTAGCATCTCATCTAATTCCTTTTCATCTAGTCCGAACTTCGTTTCTTCTTCCGCTATATGCATTTGTAATAAACAGGGAATAACGCGATTGTTTTTTGCCGCTTGTTTGTTAATTTCTTGTAGTAGTTTTAAGCTATCAACACCATGAATCAAACTCACAAAAGGAGCCATATATTTCACTTTATTGGTTTGAACATGGCCAATCATATGCCATTCAATATCTTTTGGCATTTGCTCATATTTTTCAGTCATTTCTTGAATTTTGTTTTCACCAAAAATACGTTGGCCAGCTTGGTAAGCTTCCATCAAATCTGAAACAGGTTTGGTTTTGGAAACCGCCACAAGTGTCACTTGTTGAGGAATCGTTTTTTTTATGTTGTTAAGATTAGTTGCTATGGTCATTTGTTTTTGTTTTTTAAGTACAGATTTGATAAATTTCTTAAATTTATGTTCCTCTATTCATATCAATTATAATCATAATTCATACACAATCAAACCACTTCTAAATTTTGGTTCGATATAAGTGCTTTTTGGGGGCATAATTAAATTATGATTTGCCAATGTTTTTATTTCTGAAATATCAGAAGGGTAGAGCATAAATCCTACTTCAAAATCCCCTTCATCAATCACTTGTTTAATAGTTGTAATGGATTGCTTTCCAGGAATATACTCTATTCGTTCATCATTACGCAAATCTCCAATTCCTAAAATAGGGTGTAAAACCGTATTGTATAAAATTTGAGCATCTAAAGTATTCAAAATCGAAATTTCTGTATTTTCTTGTAGGGGATGTTTATAAAATAATGCATAAAAATTGCCGTCCAAATACATACCAAACTCAAATTTATTTTCAGGTTTCCAAAGTTCTTGTTCTTTAGATTTTACAATGAAATGTTCCTCTAATAAAATTAAAAAATCTTCTTTAGAATGCTCATTTAAATCTCGAATAATACGATTAAATTCATAAATCTTTACATTGCTTTCGGCAATTAAAAAGCTCATAAAATACTCTAAATTTACTTGCCCTGTTTTTTTATCTTGTTCATATAGCATTTCTGCTGAAGCTGAACGATGATGCCCATCTGCAATATACAAATTAGGAATGTTTTCAAAATGTTCTTGTAACCAATCGATATCACTTTGTGTATCTATTTTCCAAAGTGTATGCTTTTCTTTAGTTGTTGTAGTAAAAGCATAAATGGGTTCGCTTTGCTTTTTTAACAATAACCATGTATTAATTTCAGTACTATCTGGATAGGTTATTAAAACAGGTTCAGTGTTAAATTGTGTTTGATGTAAATAATCTTTAAATAATTCTACACGATATTGTAAGGTGTCTTCGTGTTTTTTGATTACATCTTTTTGATAATCTTCAACAGAAGTTCCTGCAATTATACCTGTAAATGTTTGACTTTTTGTCTGAATTTCATACACATAAAAAACAGCTTTTTCTTCTTGAATAAAGATGCCTTCGTTTTTGAAATCTTTATATTTCAGAGCTACTCCTTTAAAGCGTTTGTCCCAACTAATTTTTTGCGAATGCGCATAAGCAGGATTGATAACATGCAAAAACGAATACGGATTGAAATTAAGCCAAGCCGCTAACTCGGCCGGACTATAATCGTCATAATTTCTGCAAGTAACCAATCCTATTTTATCTGGAGCAGGTCGTACCGCTTTAAAAGGAATTATTTTTGACATTTTGAGTGATTAGTAATTAGTGATTAGTAACTAGTTTTTCAATAGTCACTAATCACCATTCACTTTATTTACTAAATTGTTTTGAAACTTTTTCTGCTTTTTTAACTTCAGCATAATCGTAGAAGCCTTCACCCGATTTTATACCTAATTTACCTGCCATAACCATATTTACTAATAATGGACATGGTGCATATTTTGGGTTTTTAAAGCCATCATACATAACATTTAAAATAGAAAGACAAACATCTAACCCTATGAAATCGGCTAATTGTAGAGGACCCATTGGATGTGCCATTCCCAATTTCATTACGGTATCAATTTCTGCTACACCAGCAACACCATTGTATAAAGTTTCGATAGCTTCATTAATCATTGGCATTAAGATACGATTGGCAACAAAACCAGGGTAATCATTCACTTCTGTTGGTGTTTTGCCTAGTTTTTCTGATAAATCCATGATAATTTTGGTCACTTCATCTGAGGTATTGTATCCTCTGATAATTTCAACTAATTTCATGATTGGTACAGGGTTCATAAAGTGCATTCCAATAACACGTTCGGGATGTACTACTTGTGCTGCAATTTGTGTAATAGAGATAGAAGAAGTATTGGTTGCTAAAATCACATTATGATCACAAATATCACTTAACTGTTTGAAGATTTTTAATTTTAAATCTACATTTTCTGTGGCAGCTTCTACCACTAAATCACAACCCACAACACCATCTTTAGTGTCTGTATACGTAATAATATTGCTTATCGTTTTTATTTTATCGTCTTCAGAAATGCTACCTTTGGCAACCATTCTATCTAAGTTTTTAGCGATTGTAGTCATGCCTCTTTCTATTGCGGCTTCTGAGATATCGATTAATTTTACTGTAAATCCAGATTGTGCAAAAGTATGAGCAATTCCGTTGCCCATAGTTCCTGCACCTATTACTGCTATTTGTTTCATTTTTACTAATTGAGTTTTGATAGTTATTTATTGAAAAAATATTAAATGGTATATAATAGTACTAAAGTTATTTCTAAATGATGTGATGCATTCAACATAAAAAAAATAGGAATATAGAAGTAGAAAAAGAAATAAATTCATCCAAATAAAAATTTTAAATTTATCCAAATTTACTTTTAATAAAAAAAGTAAAGTACTAACTACTATAGTAATTAAGCCAATTGAAAAAATCACATCTGTAACAAAATTATCTAATGAAAATAAAGTAATAATTAGAACATAAATAATGAGATTTAAAATACTAATAAGTGCTTTATTTTTTATTGTATTCATTATTTGTTCTCCATGGATTCAATAATCATGTAAGCTACACGTAAAGCTTCTGTACCATCTGCTAAGGTTACAATTGGCGTTGTATTATTGTTAATTGCATCTGCAAAAGTCTCTAATTCTTCTAAAATGGCATTGTTAGCATTTACTTTAGGATTATCAAAATAGATTTGTTTTTTTATCCCTTCCGCATTTTGTAAAATCATATCAAAATCACCTGGTACTTCTGGTGCATCTTTCATTTTAACTACTTCACATATTTTCTCCAAATAGTCTACAGAAATGTAAGCGTCTTTTTGAAAAAATCGAGATTTTCGCATATTCTTCATTGAAATTCTACTGGAAGTCACATTGGCTACACAACCATTTTCAAATTCAATTCTGGCATTGGCAATGTCAGGCGAATCAGAAATAACAGCTACACCACTTGCGTTGACCGATTTTACTTTGGATTGTACCACACTTAAAATAGCGTCTATATCATGAATCATTAAGTCTAAAACCACAGGAACATCAGTTCCTCTTGGATTAAATTCTGCTAATCGATGTGTTTCAATAAACATCGGATGTTGTATTTTATCTTTTACAGCTTTAAATGCTGGATTAAATCGTTCTACATGTCCTACCTGTCCTTTGACATTGTGTTTTTGGGCTAAAGCCATAATTTTTTCGGCTTCTTCTATAGTATTTGAAATTGGTTTTTCTAGGAAAACATGTTTACCAGATTCTATAGCTACTACTGCACAATCATAGTGGGAAAGGGTAGGGGTAACAATATCTACAACATCTACAGCGTTGATTAGGCTTTCAATAGAGTCAAACTTTTTATAACCAAATTCAGCAGCTACTTTTTTAGCATTTTCTTCAAATGGATCATAAAAGCCAACTAGTTCATATTTTGAGGATTGATGTAATAAACGTAAATGTATTTTTCCTAAGTGACCCGCACCTAGAACGCCAACTTTCAACATAATAAAGTATTTTCAACAAAAATACATATTTGTTTGAAGTTTTTAGGATGCAACTTGGATTTTTTTTGAAGTTTATGGCTTGTTTTTTGTCTTTTTTACTGCTATTTTTACCAAAAACTAACAGCCTATACATTGAAAGATACACCCAAACATCAAGGACTTAGAAATCAACTTGCTAGATTATTAGAGCAAAAAGGAATTACAGATAAAAATGTGTTAGATGCTATAAAAAAAATTCCTCGTCACCTCTTTTTAAATTCAAGTTTTGAAGATTTTGCGTATCAAGATAAAGCATTTCCTATAGCAGCAGGACAAACTATTTCTCAACCTTATACTGTTGCGTTTCAAAGTCAATTATTAGAGGTTAAGAAAGAACATAAAATTTTAGAAATTGGAACTGGAAGTGGTTATCAAACGGCAGTTTTGTGTACTATGGGGGCTAAAGTGTATACCATAGAAAGGCAAAATGAGCTTTTTAAAATAACGTCGTTATTGTTGCCAAAATTAGGGATACGACCAAAGCATATTTCTTTTGGAGATGGTTATAAAGGATTGCATCAATATGCCCCTTTTGATAGTATTATTGTGACAGCGGGTGCACCATTTATTCCTCCTGCTTTGATGGCACAATTAAAAATAGGTGGTAAATTAGTTATTCCCTTAGGAGAAGAACATCAAATTATGACCATGTTAGTCAGAAAAAATGAATCCCAATTTGAAAAACACGAGTTTGGTGAATTTCGTTTTGTACCTCTTTTAGAAGATAAAAATTAATATGATTTTTTAATACGATCTAAATCTCTTTTGGTATCTCTTTCTTTCATTGTTTCTCTTTTGTCATAGTTTTTCTTACCACGACATAGAGCAATGTCCAACTTAGCCAAGCCTTTTTCATTTGTAAATAAACGTAAAGGGATAATGGTTAACCCTTTATTATCGCTATCTTTTTGTAATTTCTTTAATTCTTTTCTATTCAGTAATAGTTTGCGTTCACTTTTGGCTCTGTGGTTATAATGTGTGCCAAAAAGATATTCTTCTATGGTAGAGTTAATTACAAAAAGTTCGTTATTATGAAATTCACAAAAACTTTCTGCAATAGAAGCTTTTCCTAAACGAATAGATTTTATTTCGGTACCAGTTAGAACAATACCTGCCGTATATCTATCGATAATTTCGTAATCGAATTTGGCTCTTTTATTGAGTATGTTAATCGTTTTTTGCATTGGATTGCAAATGTAATTTAAAATATTAGAATTTGAAATTTTTATAAAAAATATTGTTTTGGATATTTAAGTGTGTAATATTTAAAAAAAAATATTTAAAATTATTATTTTGGTATTTTTTTACATAAAAAATTTATAAATTCGTATTTCAAACATTAAACAAACAAATATGAAAAAAACTGTATTCAAGTTATGCTTTCTGGCATTCCTTGGTTTATCTGTATCTTGTACAGAAGATACTATTGAAAGTGAAAGAGTAGAAGAGGTGGAAAACTTTAACCAAGAACTATTAACTACCTATCAAATAAATGATGTTATAAAAAATTCTTTACAACAAAATGGGAAGTTTTATTGGAAAGATGCTTCGTTACAAATGTTATGGAGTGCTTCTCAACACGGTCAAAATGTAATTACTATTGGTTATGGCAATTCTGAAAATGACTTTGAGAAATTGGGCACATCAAAATCTTCTGATATTGAGAAACAATTGTTGAAAATTATTGCTGATAATGAATCTAATCCAGTTGAAAAAACCTTGATTTATAGCGACCCAGTTCTAAATATTATTGATGTTATTGTTAAAGATCAAAAGACGTTATATGCTTTAAGAAAGAATAGTAATATTAGATATATTGAACCAGGAGATTATCGTTTTTTTCAATATGAAGCAGAAAATGGAACGATGAAAAGTTCAAGCTCAGGTTCGTCTGGTTGTGGTTTTGATGCACAAACTTTAAGTTCGGCAGATTATACTTCAATTAGCCCAAATGCTAAAGTGCCTTGGAGTTTTTATAAGCATAATATACCAAATGCATGGAGTAAAAGTACAGGTTCTGGAATTACTATTGGAGTCATAGATTCTGGTGTTTCACCAAATCAATCTTTATTAGGTAGTAATTTTAACAATGGAGATTCAAACGGTAGAAGTGTTCAGAAATATGGTACTTATGTAGATTCTATTTGGCCTTGGTCTACTTCGACTGATGGGCCAAATGATCAATGTGGTCATGGAACCAGTATGACCGCAACAGCAACAGCTCCTAGAAACAACAAAGGATTGCCTGTAGGTGTGGCTTATAATGCTAATTTAATTTCGTATAGAGCAGCTGCTAATGTAGTGTTGGAAGGTTATCATGAACAAAAAGGAGTTCAAAATGCATTTGTAGGATTAGGAAATAATACTGCTGTTAAAGTTATTTCAATGTCTATGGGGCACATTTTTTCAGTAGGTAGAATTGAAGATGGTGTTAGATATGCTAACAATAGAGGGAAATTAATTTTTTGTGCTGGAGGTACATCAACCAGTTTCACTAATTTTGTAGGAGTAATTTTTCCAGCTTGGATGAGTGAAACAGTAGCTGTTACAGGTATTAAAGAAGGTTCTGGTTATAATAAATGTTCTAATTGTCATTCAGGAAATGAAATTGATTTTACAGTAGTAATGGAACGTTCTGCTTCTGGAAACACAGCACCAGTATTAAGCTATTATGAGAACCAATCTGATTATGTGGGAGGTTCTTCTGTGGCTACGGCAACAACAGCTGGAATAGCTGCTTTAGTTTGGTCTAAAAACCCAAGTTGGAATAAAGACCAAGTACTAAACAAAATGAAACAATCATCTTCTTTGTATCCAAATAAGAGTTCGGAATATGGCTATGGAAACGTAAATGCTTCTTTAGCAGTACAATAAATTTCATACAATTATTAATTCTGAAAAGACCGTTTTTAATTTATTAAATGCGGTCTTTTTTTATTTCTTTTCAATTTGAATTGTTTTTTTTTGTACATTTAATTCTATTAACCCCAAACATTTTCTCAATATGACTATAGAATGCCAGCAAATTGACAAAGAATTTATTAATTCATTGCATTTTCCTAATACGGAAGTATTACAAGAAAAAGAGGAGGTTGTGCAACGTAAAAGCGACCTCGAAAGGGCATTGGCCTTAGGTAATTTGGAACATCTAAAAATGAAGATTTATTTTGAAGATGATACCAGTTTAAAAATGACCGAGACAACGATTTGGGGAGTTACAGATAATCGGATTATTTTGAAGCAAGGAGTTGTTATCCCTTTAAACCGAATTCACAAAATAATTTGATTAAATGAAAAGAGCTGTTTTTTAAAACAGCTCTTTTTAGTTAATATAATTCTATAACGAAGGAACATTCAAACTTAGAATTTGGTTTTATGAGTTGAATTCCTGCTTTAGTTATTAAATTGCCATTGGTATTTATAGTATCTGCATGACCATACCAAGGTTCAATACAAAGGAAAGGAGCATTTTCTTTAGTCCAAATACCTAAGTAAGGAAATTCTTTATAATTCATTTTTAAGACCGTTTTTTTTTGATGTAAAAGCGTCACTTCAGATGATTTGATGTTTTTAAAAACTAAAGCATCTTCTTTAAATAATTCATAATGAAGCGAAATATTGCCTTTCTCAGAAGGAATTGTTTTGGTTTTTCCAGAAAAAACATCATTTTCCAAAACATGACTTTCTAAATTTTCTTCTATATTAAATTGTAAATCATACTCTTCAATAGGATAGGGTAAGGCAAAAGCAGGGTGTGCTCCAATAGAAAAAGGTAAATCAAAAGGATTACTATTATAAACTTTATAATTTACTTTTAAACCAATATCAGTTACTAAATAACCAATTTGTAATTCAAATTGAAAGGGATATCTTTTTAAGGTTTCTTCATTATGTGTAAAAGAAAAAACAACTTCGTCCTCTTTTTGGTGTACAATTGAAAAGGTGTTGTCTCTGGCAAAACCATGTCTAGAAAGGGTGTATACTTTATTATTATATGTATAAGAATCGTTTTTTAATCTACCTACAATAGGAAACAAAACAGGAGATGTTTTATTCCAATAGAGTGTGTCTACTTCCCAAATGTAATTTTTTTCATCTTTGGAAAGTGTCAATAATTCGGCACCTTTTGTTGCTATTGATGCCGAAATGGTTTTATTTTTAATTGTTACAATCATATTATTCTTCTGATAATCCTTTCCATTTTCTGATAGAATACGAAAAGATAAATAAAGTTAATACTGAAATAATAAAATTTAAAAGTAACATAAGTTCAAAATTATCTTTTAATGTATAATACAATAGAGGTCTTACTCTTTCATTAAATTCATTTAACTCATATTTTTTTTTAAAGTAGCCTAAAATACAGAGATAAATAAAAGGTATAATAAAAGTATAAGACCATAAGACAAGAATTAATGCTATTTCGGTATATTTTTTTTTCTTATAAATATGTGTTCTTGTAAAATAATAAACTAAAAAGAATAAAATAAAGAAGAGACATATAATAATATAAACTACTTCTTCTTTTATAGAGTAACGATAAAAATAACCAATTGTTATAGATCCAAAACCTGCTATAATATTTAATATTCCAAAGATAACTAAGGCTATTAACCAACTTTTACCAGATGCTACTCTAAATGAAAAAATTAAAATAGATAAACCTAATGCGATATATAAAAATGTTAATAGCATTTCATTTATAAAGTAAGGATTAGTATGAGCATCAGAAATGATATCATATTTTTCTTTTAATACATTTTGTTGAACATAAAATTTAGAATATTTTGAATTGTCATACCTGTTATAAGGTTGGAGGTCTAGCTCTTCATATTCATTATAAGGTTCGTATTCATTATATTCTTCCCAATAAGGCTTAATGTAAAGAAACTTTTTAAAATCTGGATTGTTGTAAGTAACTTCGAACCATTTTTCTAAAGTTAGATTCGTTTTTAAATGATGTTCGTTTACCATTTTTAAATAGTTACTCATCAGGTTTTTAACAGCTAATTTATCATTAGTATGTAGCCAATTTTGAACCATAATCCTTTGAATTGAATCTTCTTTGGTTGTATTTATAGTAAAAGGAAAAATATTTCTATTTAATAATGAGTATTTATCATATTTTTTGTCTTTGAATTGAATGAATTCAAAATAAACTATGTCTTCTCTTCTATAATAATCGTTGTCTTCATCGTATATTTTCACTTTGTTGCCTAAGCTGTCAATAAGACCAGAGGCTAAAGAATCTATTTCAGTCCCTCTAAAACTTCCATCTATAAAAAAATCGGCATTACTGATCATGCGACATCTGTTTTTAGTTTCTTCTAAAGAGAAATAACTTTTTTGATGGAGTTGTTTTCCAAAATGGAAAGGTAAATAGAAAGAAGTTAATAGTAAGCAAATGATAAAAATTTGAAGCCATTCGTAAAAAACAGCTTCTTTCGATTTTTTATAAAATGATTTTAATGCATTATTTTTAAAATAAAAAACGAGCCAAAGAATAATAGTTACAATGCAAAACAATATACCAAATAAAATACTAAAAGTTTCTATTGTTATATTATTTTGATTTGAAAAATCGATAGTTCCGTCTATGTAGCCTAAAGTGAAATAAAGTAAATGAAATATTACTCCAATACTAAGCATAGGAATAAATTTGGTATTCCAAAGCAAAGGATATTTTAATAAAAGTTGTTTTTGTATGTTTTTTAACATGAGTTTTTAAGTATTAATGAACAAAGAAACGACGTGTTGAATTCGATATATTTCGCATATAAGAAATGGAAATATTATGATTAATAAGTGTTTTCATAAAATCATTCATCGAAATGTGTTCTGGGAAAGTAGCAATATATGTTCCTCCATTTTGTTGCAATGAAATGATGCTTAAACTAGAAAAAGTAACCTTTAAATCGCTTATGTTTATGGTACTTTCAAACTCTATAATGCAATTTTTAATCGCATTGTTTTCTGAATTTAAATTTTTCTGAACGCCTTGTTTTAGAAACACCACTTGATTAGAGGTTTTTTCTACTTCATACAATTGTTGCGAACTTAAAACAATAGCAATGGGTCTAAAAGGGGAGTTGGCAATATTTCTAAAATCATCTAAAATGGTTTGTTGTGCCAAAATATCTAAATTTGCCAAAGGCTCGTCAATTAAAAGAATTTTAGGTTTTCTAAGTAACATTCTGGCTAATTCAAATCGCATTTTATATCCAGAAGATAGGCCACTCCAGTTATGATTTCTGAATTTTCTTAAACCTAAACGAGTAATAATTAGATCGATGATAAGGTTATTTTCTTCAGGTAAATAACCATAACAACTTGCTGTAAATTCAAGATTTTCATACATTGAACCTCGCCAAGTTTTAGTTCTTTGCGGGATATAAACTAGTTTTGTTCGTAAGTCATATATATCATCATATTCAAAATGATAATGTATTTTTCCTTCTGTGGGAGCAAGTTCACCGCACAAACTTCTTAAAAGTGTTGTTTTTCCGTTGCCGTTTTCTCCTACTAAACCAATAATTTCTCCTGTTTTAATTTCTAACTGAATTGGCCCAAGCGAAAAATTAGAGTTATACTTTTTTTTAAGATTATCAACAGTTATAATTGTTTGATGTTCAGAGCTGTTTTTATTACTTAAAAATGAATATAATTCTTGTAATATTGTTTTAAGTTTTTGTTTTTTTTCAGCTGTATTATTTTCATTGGTATCTAACCAATCTAATAAAGCAGTGGTGTTCTTATAAAATGGAATCGATTCTGTGTCTAAAGTAAAATCAATTATTCTTTTAACAACTGCATTAAAATCATCAAATTGTAAAAGTTCTTTAACTTCATTATATTGTTTTTCGAATGCTGTCATGTTATTTTTTTATGTGGTGTTGTTTTAATAAGCCATAATGTACACTGTCTAAAAATACACCATTATGAAAACAATTTTCAACAAAGTGTGCTTCTTTTCTAAAACCATTTTTTTCTAACACTTTTCCAGAAGCAATGTTTCGTGGATCGATAATAGCTTCTACAGAATGAACTCCCATTTTGTCAAATGCATAATCCAAAAGTGTTTGTATTGCTTCGGTAATATAGCCTTTGTTTTGATATTCAGGTAAAAGCATATAACCTATTTCAGTACGATAATTTTCATGTTGTGTTCTATAAAATCCAATGAGTGAAATGAGTTTGTCTTTGCCTTTCTCTGTAACTGCCCAATTGATGCCTTCATTTGCATCTATTTTATCTTGTATCATTTTGATGTGTTCTAAAGCTTCCTCCATATTGGTAACTAATGGTCTAGGAATGTATTGCATTAATTCTGGATTACTGCGTAAGGCAAAAATTTCATTGGCATCACTTTCTCGAAGTGCTCTAAAGTGTAATCGTTCCGATTCTAAAACAGGAAAAGGAGAAAAGTTTAGTTCTAACATATTCTTTAAAATTATGATATAGTTTTATATTATGATTTTTTCAACTATCAAATTAAAATCTAAAAAAATCTTTTGATTGATGATAAATAGTTTCGTTTTTTAGAAAAAATCTGTACTAACAATATTACAAATAATTAAAGAATAATGAAGCAAAAAGTCACTTAGAAAATAAATTCTAAATGACTTTTTCAAAATAAATTATTTGGAGAGAGAAATACAATTTAAGAGGCCACACTAGTTAGAAAATTGTTCTCACAATATTTCTTGTAGGCATTTCGAATCATTTTTTTAAATTCGAGAGGGATAATGTTTTCAGGAACTCTTCTTAATTTTTTTAAAGATAAATTTTCTTCAATAAGAAATTGAACATGATTATCAGCGTCTAACTGGGTACTCACGATTGTAATTTCGTCCATGTTATGAGTAACGCTGTTCATTTGATTTTCTTTTGGATTTTTATAGTTGATATTGAAACGCTCATAATTTTGTTCCACTTTAGAGAAATCGAAAGTTATATATAATCCACTCAAAATTTCTCTATCAATTAGAAAACCTGTCATTTTTCCTTCATCGTTCAGGATGTTAATTTTTAAATTCCCCATAGTGTCTCATTTTTATTGGTTATTGGTTAATTAGCAATAAAATAATTACTTTAGAAAAATAGTAATAACCTTCTTAACCAAATTTATAAGAATGAGCCATCTTTGTCAATACGTATTTATACGTATTTTTTGCCTTTTTTACTACGTATTTATACGTACTTTTACAAAAATGGCTTCTAGTTTTATGATTTTACCATAAAAAAACTCCCATTATGAAAATAATGGGAGTTTTATAAAATGTATTATATGTTTTTAAATGTCTCTAAGTTTATTTAGTTTTTCTTTCCAAATTCTTAGTTCTTCTTTATGCTTTTCAATGTTTTTTTGAACTTCTTTGATAAAAGGATTTTCTCCTTTAGAACTAGAACTAATAAATTGAATGTTATTTTCTAATTGGAAAATTTCATTTTGAACTTCATCTATTTTTTTTCTGATAAAGAATTGTTCTTTTTCAAGAGAACGACTGTCTTCATTTTCTACCCATTGATCAAGTTTTGCATTAAACTTCATCATTTCAGTATCTTTTTTAGATAAACTTAATTTTTCAAATAAGGCATCTAAAATTTTGTTGAATTTACCTTCAATATGTCTTCTGTTGAATGGTACTCGTCCTAGTGTTTTCCAAGCTTCAATATGGCTTTTGATAGCCTCTAAGTCAGTTTTATGATTTCCTGTAAGTTCAAAAGATTTTAAGTTTTCCAAATAGTCTTTTTTACTTTCAAATGCTTTCACTTCGTCTTCGTTCTCTGCATTTCTTACAGCGTGCATTCTATCAAAATAATAATTGCATGCATCTTTAAAGTCTTTCCAAATTTTGTCAGAGTATTTGCGAGGTACATGACCTATTTTTTTCCAATCTTCTTGAATTTGTTTCATGATTGGAGTGGTGGTTTTGAAATCTTCGTTATCTTTTAATGCTTCTGCTTTTTCTACTAAAGCTAATTTTTTTGATAAGTTTTCTTGTTGCTCATGCTTAATTTCTTTATAAAAAGCATTTTTATTCACGTTGAAACTTCTTACAGCAGTTTTAAATGCTGCCCAAGTATCTTCCGTAACTTCTGCGGGAACTTTTCCTGCTTTAAAGAAACTCTCACGTAAAGCTTCCATCTTTTTTATTTGAGATTGCCACCCGTTGTGTGAATGAATATCTTCATTTCCTAAAGCTACAATTTCAGCAATAATTTCTTTTTTCTTTGCTAAATTTTCTACTTCTCTTTCTTTGGCTTGTCCAAAAAAAGCTTCTCGTCTATCATGTATTTGTTTCGTAATTTCGCTAAATTCATTCCATATTGCTTCTCTGTGCTCTCTGTCAACTGGGCCAATTTCTTCTTTCCAAACACGGTGTAATAATTGCAGTTCACGAAATGCTTTTAAGATATCGGCTTCATCTAATAATGCTTTTGCACGTTCAATAATAGCTTGTTTTTGTTCTAGATTGTTTTTAAAATCTTGATCGCGAGCTTCTTTGTCTAGATGAATTAAATCGTAGAAACGTTCAATATGGAAATGGAAATTATTCCATACAATATTATATTTATCTCGAGGAATGGCACCTGCATTTTTCCATTGTTCTCTAATATCGTTTAATTTTTTAAACATATCAGCAATAGACAGCGTCTCATCTGTACCATCGACAAGATTTTTTAACTCTTCTATAATTTCGTTTCTAACGCTAAGATTATTTTTTAGGTTTTTTTGTAGTTGATTGTAATGATTATTTCTATTCGTTTTATAATCATCATATACAGCATCAAATTTATTTTTTAATGGGAAATGATATTCAAAAGTAGCTGTTTCGTCAGTATTTGATTCATTAAATTCATCCCTTTTTTCATCAATTAAATGATGGTATTGATTCATAAACGACTTTCTGATTTCTTCTACATGATCTTTAATAGCCATTACTTTATGGTTGTGCACTAACTTGTCCAATTCAGTGGTTAGTTCTTCCATTGTAAGAGAATCATAGTCTAACATTGGGATAATGTGTTTATCCTGAATAGAGTCGTCTTCGTTCTCTTCTGCATTGGAATTATCAATCTCTTCTAAAGCCGATTTGTTGATTGTAATTACATTTTCTTGAGACTCTTGCTCCTTTTGTCCGTCTGCGTTTTGCAGGTTATCATTCTTTTCTTCTAACATCATTACATGCTTAAGGTTACTAATTGCGACCGAAGATACTAAAGGCTATGCAAAATTCAAAGAAAAAGCCGTATTTTTATATGTAATCGTGTGTATGATTCTGTTTGTTAACTGTTTTATTGCAATTTGATAAAGATCTAATGATAATGCAGAGTTTATCTTATGGACTACTTGTCTTTTATAATTTAAACCTAAGAAGAAAAGATACTCTGAAGATGTTGCTTTTTATTTAATAGAGCTAAAAAATTAGCCATTCCAAATACTCCAAGCTTTTTCAGCTTGAAAAATTAGCATTTCATAACCATTCTTAGTTTTTGCTCCTTGTGCTTTCGCCTTTCTTAAAAAGGTAGTTTCTTCAGGATTATACACTAAATCGAAAGCAATATGTTCTTTGGTAAACAAAGTATAATCCAGAGGAGGAGCTTCATCAATATTAGGGTGAGTGCCTACTGGTGTTGTATTTACAATAATTTGATACTCTTCAAAGATTTCTTTATTTAATTCCTCATAAGATAATTGAAATTCATTTGGTGTACGAGATACAAAATCGTATTCAATTTTTAATTTTTTAAAAGCAAAAGCAATAGCTTTGCTTGCACCACCAGTTCCTAAAATTAGTGCTCTTTTATGTGTGTCTGTTATCAATGGTTTTAATGCTTTTTTAAAACCATAATAATCGGTATTATGACCTTTTAGTTTTTTCTTTTTTGATATTGTTATCGTGTTAACAGCTCCAATGATTTTAGCATTTTTAGATAACTTGTCTAAATAGGGAATGATGTCTTCTTTATAAGGAATAGTTACGTTTAGTCCTTTTAATCCTTTCGTTTCTGATAATGTCTTAGGAAACTCTTTAATAGATTGTAAATCGAAATTTAAATATTCACAATTGTCAAAATGAAGCAACTTAAATTTTTCTGTAAAATACTTTTTGGAAAAGGAATAACTAATGTTTTTTCCAATGAGCCCAAACTTAATTTGTTTTTTGTTTTTTTTCTTTTTTGACATATAGCTTAATTTTTTCCTAATCGGTTCGCTATCTTTTCTAAACCGAAAATTAACATAAATCCACAAACTACCATAATTATAGCTGTTAAAATTTGCGGATTGCCTTGAAAGTGTTGCGGTAAAATACTTTTTTCAATAAATGGTATCGCTTCACCATGACTGTTAATTCTTGTTTCCAAAACTTCTTTCCAAGGCCATATTTTATTTAAAGAACCAACCATAAAACCAATGAGCAGTGCTAAAGTAGTATTTTTATGATTTGAAAACATCCATGTTAATACTTTTGAGAAAAGTTTTAAACCAATGATAGCTCCAAGAGCAAAAGTGGTTAGTTTTAATAAAGCCTGACCGATGATTTCAAAGTTCATAGAAGAAATGCCTTCTCTAAATTGATTAATTGTACCAATTACCGTTTGATATGATCCCATTAACAAAAGGATGAATGCTCCTGATACACCAGGTAATATCATGGCAATAATAGCTAAAAAACCAGATAAAAAAAGATACCAGTAGCTGTCAGGTGATTCTGTTGGTTTTGCAATTGTAATATAGTAGGAGATAAGAATGCCAATTATAAGTGAGAGTATCGTTCTCCAAGACCAATTTGTAATTTCTTTCCAAATAAATAAAATACTAGCTAATACTAGACCAAAGAAAAAAGACCATACGAGAATAGGATGGTTTTTTAGTAAATGAGTAATAATTTTTGAAAATGTAAGTATGCTAAGAGCTATTCCTAAAACGAGTGCCACTAAAAAATTACCATTAATAGCACCCCAAGTAGCTTTTATCCCATTTTCTTTACTACTTTTTAAGGTAGAAAGGTTAATTTTATTAATGCTGTCTATTAATTCTTGATAAATTCCAGAAATAAAAGCAATAGTTCCACCTGAAACACCAGGAACAACATCTGCTGCGCCCATAGCGATTCCTTTTAATGTAATTAACAGATAATCGGGAAAAAGTTTTCTCATGTCTTAAAAAAATAAAATGCCATTCAGAAAATAATGTGTAAATTCTGAATGGCAAATTTATAGAAACTATTTTTAGTTTCGATATTTTTCAATAATGTTTTGAACGGTTTTTTTCTTCCAAATGTTTGGGAAGTGTTCTTCAATTATAGTATGATTTTTAAAATTAATACGCAAACCATTATTTAAATGAAAATTTCCTTTTTGAATTTCTTTAGTTAAATGATATAAACCAGCTAAACGATATTCTATTTCAAATTCATCAGGAAAAACTTCACTGGCTTGCAATAGAATTTCAATAGCATTTTCATATTCTCCTAATTCTTGAAGCATTTGTGACCAAAGTACGAATGTATCTAAATGAATATCTCCGTTTTCAAAGGCTTTTCTATATCCAAGTTCAGCTTCTTCATAGAAATGAAGCCCATGGTTAATAGCGGCATATCGTTTCCAGTACAAACTGTTATCACCATCAATTCCTAAAGCTTTATTTGCATAATAAATGGCTTTTTGAAAGTTTTTTTGACGAATATAAAAATCGGTAATAGCAATCCAAGCTTTGTCTAAAAGCGGATCTTCATGAACTGTTCTTAAATAAAATTTTAAGGCTAAATCTTTTCTTCCTAACTTTTCATGACATTTACCTACCCTTAATAGGGCAAAAGAAGTAGCATCGTCCAATTCCATAGTAATGGTATAACAATCTATGGCTTCTTGGTATTTCTTTAGTTTTTCAAGACCTTTTGCTTTTTCCAAATAGGCACCTAAAAAAGATTCGTCGATAAGCGTTGCATAATCAAATGCCCAAACCGATTTTTCGTAATTTTTTAAAGTGTAATACTGTCTTCCTAATTGATGCCAAGCTACTTCACTATATGGTTTTCTGTCTATAAATTTTTCTAAATAGGCGATGGCTTCGTTGTTTTGGTCTAAAAAATCAAAACAATAAATAATGTTGTACAGTGCAGAATAATCTTCAGGATCTTCTTCTAAACATTTGATAAAATAATCTTTTGCTTTTTCTAATTCATCCATGAACAAGTATTCCATTCCAATCATAGAATAGACATCGGCATAATCATCTGTGAATTTTAAAGCAATTTTTAAAGAATCAATTGCTTTTTCGTGTTGATCTCTCTTTGAAAAGATATTCGCTTGTTGAATGTAGATTTCTTCGTTAGTTGGCTCAATTGCAAATAAATCGGTAAGAATTTTTTCTGCAATGTCCAATCGATCTTCATAAATTAACATTTCAACTTGAACCAGTCTAAGACCTGTAGACTTAGGATGCTGTTCTTGTCCAAGTTTTAATGCTTTTTTGGCTAAATTCATTCGACCTGTATCCATGTAATGAAGAATAATATCTTCAAACTCTTCTGAATCAAAGAAAAACACTTTGTTTGTTTTTAGCATTGATTCAAATTTAGATAGGGATAAGTTGTTTTCTTCTTCTTCATGACTCAATCTCATACCAATCAATTTTATGGGTTATGTCCTATAATAAAAATAAGACTTTTTATGGGGTTCTCTAATTTTAGTACGAATTGTTTTAAACAATTTAATTAACAATTTTGAAGCTTAAAAATCATTGTTTTATTATAGGCTTCTTTCTTTTTTTATTCTTCAGCATTTTCCATTTTCAATTGTCGTACTTCATTAAGTACTTCAAGAATAATGCCACATCCTTTTTTTATTTCTTCTTTTGATATAGTTAATGGAGGAGTAATGCGAATAGCCTTGCCTTCAAACAAAAGCCAGAATAAAACCAATCCTCTGTTATGACATTCTAGTATGACTTGGTTGGTTATTTCAGGACTTTCTGTCATGGCAGCGAGCATTAATCCTTTGCCTCTTATTTCTTTTATTAATGGATGAACTAGCAAAGTTCTGAAAAGTTGTTCTTTTTCTAGTGCTTCTTCCATTAAATTTGTTTCAGTAATTTCTTGAAGGGTTGCCAATGCAGCTGCTGCAATAACAGGATGACCTCCAAAAGTGGTAATGTGTCCTAATTTTGGATCATGGCTAAGCAAATCCATCATTTCTGAAGAAGCAGTAAATGCACCTACAGGCATTCCGCTAGCCATTCCTTTTCCCATGACAACGACATCTGGAACCATATTGTAATTTTCAAAACCAAATAATTTACCTGTACGTCCAAAACCAGGTTGGATTTCGTCTAAAATCAAAACTGCACCTACTTCGTTGCAACGATTCCTTATCTTGACTAAATAGTCATTTTCTGGTTGAATAAAACCTGCTCCTCCTTGAATTGTTTCAAGTAAAACACCAGCGGTTCTCGTAGTTATTTTTTCAATGTCTTCTTCATTATTAAATGTAATAAAATCAACATCAGGGATCAATGGACGAAAAATTTGTTTTCTTTCCTCAAATCCCATTACACTCATACTTCCCATGGTATTTCCGTGATAAGCATGATGACATGAGATTAATTGACTTCTTCCTGTAACTCGTTTGGCTAATTTTAAGGCACCTTCAATAGCTTCTGTTCCTGAATTAACCAAATAAGTCTTATTTAAAGGTTCGGGTAGGAGTGAAGCTAGGAGTTTGCATAATTCTGTAGCTGGTTTTTGCGCATATTCTCCATAGACCATTACATGAGAATATTTATCCAATTGTTCTTTTATAGCTTGATTTACTCGTTTGGGTTGATGCCCTAAAGTATTGGCAGAAACGCCTGCTACAAAATCTAAATAGGCTTTCCCTTTTGTATCGAATATGTAACTTCCTTTTGCATGAGAAATCTCCATTGCTAAAGGATGTGGAGAAGTTTGAGCTTGGTATTTAAAAAAATCGTCAATCATTTTAGTTGGAATAATATAAATTACTCTTTTTTATTTTTTTCTTTAGGCTTTGGATTTTCTTTATCGTAATCTAAAGTTTCGGGCAATACTTCCATTGGAACGTCTTCTTCTAATGCTTTCTTTTTACTTTCTATTAGAATTTGTTCATGTATTTTATTCTCTTCTTCAGGGAAGATATCCTCTTTAGATTTAATTCTTTCATCTCCCCGCCAAATAAAACCTCTTAGTTTTCTTGCGTTTTCTGGAAATTCAGTTTCGGGATAGGTTTTTGCTTCAACGGCATTATAAGCTGTTTGCGAAATAATTTGATTGTTTTCAAAGATAAAATTTAATTTGCTACATTTCTTTTTATCGATGCCTACTAATTCGTTTTCATCGTTATACATGTAATAAATTACTTCGGTGTTTTTAATTACATCTACTTCGCTTAGTTTATTATCTCTAAATTTTCCAAATAAATGTTGTCCTTTAATTTGATTGTATCCGTTTTCGCTTAAGGTGTCTTTTTGAACAATAAAGGCGTTATTGATAACTTTTAAAGAGTCTAATTGTTCGGTGGTATTGTTGCCAATTAAATGCATTACATCGCCAGTCATTTGATTGTCATTGTTCCATAAAACAGGATTGCCAATCAGTTGAGTTAGTCCCGATTTGTTATTAGAATGTATCGAATCGCATTTTCCACTCATATCAGTTTTGTAAAAACGAACATTATTAAATGCACGGATTACTCTGTCTTCAGGAGGGCCAGTTACCAAAATTTTTTTACCATGCATGTACAAAGAATCGTTTTCTACTTTGGTTATTACAACGGCTCTTTTTGTTAAAATAATAGAATCTTTTCTAGTTTCTGGATTGCGATACATTTCTGCATAATGACCTTTGGCTACCATATTATTGATAGTATCTGTAATTTTTACATTATTGATACCTCTTGAAAAATTAGTTTTTTGATCATAATATAAATCGTCACCTTCAATTATTTTATTGTCGTAGGTTATTTTGCTGTTTTTTTGGAGTTTACCGATGTCGTTATTGGTGTCATAAAATCCGTTTTCGGTGTAAATTACATTATCTTTACTGGTAATGGTAGATGGACCAAAAACATAAGCGTGGCCTGAGTTTTCATAAAAATCAAGATGATTTGTTTTAATTACAGCTTTTGGATTAGTAACAGTAACAGCAGAAGTAAATTGATATTTTTTGGAACTAACAAAATAACGGCCCGATTTACTCTTTAAAGTGTTTTCTTTATTTATAATAGTCCCATAACTGTTATAAAAGGCAATTTGTTTCTTTTTGTCGAAGAAAATTGTATCGGTAGTTAAAGTAGATTCTGGAGATCTTAAATTAACATCACCAGTTGCAAATGCAAATTCGTCTTTACCATCATACTCAGCATAACGGCTATTCATTGTAATAGAATCACCTTGATTGATTTTTACATTACCAAATGCTTTTACATAATTTTCATCTGTAAAATAATAGGCTTTATTACAATTGATTTTCGTTCCTTTATGAATGACACGAACATTGCCTGTAAATACAGTGGCTCCAGGAATTTCATATTGATTCATGTCGATAAAATCGGAATGTTCTATAATAATTTTATCCGAATCTTGAGGGTTTGTTTTGTTTGGCTGTTCTGTTTTTTTTACTTGTGCCTGAACTAAAGTTCCTAAAAGTAAAAAACTTAGTATGTGATAAGCAATTTTTTTCAAACTATTTATTTTGGGTCAAAAATAAGTAAAAAGAAGAGAATGCGATTGTTATTAAGATATTTTTATAAAAAATCATTTATAGAGAATAACAAACCAAGCAGCAGTCTCTGGTTGAAAAAATCCTAATCCAGGGGTGTAAAATAGAAATCCTACTTTAGCTCCTTGGTTTACATATTGATTTGTAATTTCTAAATTTTTTACTGTGTCCCAAATTTCTTGATAATCAAAATTTGTGTTAATATTTTCACTATCTAAATAATACTGGGTTGGGATAAAAAAAACGGCATTTGAAAGAGTGATGGGTGCACTATTATTAGAAAGAGCGAAGGTACTAGGTGTTAATGAAACTGGGTAATTGTATGAGAAACTTAACCAGTGTATGGGTCCTTGAAATACAATTTCATCAGTAGGAGTATATTTTAAAGTATAGCTTCCAAAGTCTCCAGGTTGAATATAGATTTCTTCAAGAGGGATTGAATTTGTAAAAGGGATGTTGTTAAATTGAAACGCATTGCCTCCCATAAACGCCTTGGTTTGGTAGTCCACTTTTAGAAAAATTAAATCTCTATTTTGATTTAAAGAAAGGTTATTTCTGCTATTGTCATCATAATCTTCATTACAAGAAGTTAATGCTACAAAAAAAAAAGAAAAAAAATATTTTTTGAATTAATCTTTTCATATTCTTTACAGTTACATCTAAAAATTGAATTGCTTTCCTTAGGAAAGCAATTCAATGTTATTTTATAATAGTTTGTTTTCTATCAGGGCCTACAGAAATAACAGAAATAGGAACTTCTAATTCTTTTTCAATAAATTCGATATATTCTTTCAGTTCTATTGGAAGCTCTTCATAATTTGTCATACCTGTTAAATCGGCTTGCCAACCTTTTAAAGTTGTGAAAACGGGTTCTACATTTTCTGGCTCTATATTATAAGGTAGATGTTGAATTTCTTCTCCATTATATTTATAAGCGGTACAAATATCTAGGGTTTCAAAACCTGATAAAACATCCCCTTTCATCATATATAATTGTGTTACACCATTTACCTGTACTGCATATTTTAATGCTACAAGATCTAACCAACCACATCTTCTTGGGCGTCCCGTAACTGCACCAAATTCATTGCCTACTCGTGCCATTGTTTGTCCTGCTTCATCAAAAAGTTCAGTTGGGAATGGACCACTACCTACACGAGTGGTGTAAGCTTTAAAGATTCCAAAAACTTCTTTAACTTTGTTTGGAGCTATTCCTAAGCCTGTACAAGCTCCAGCAGCAGTCGTATTAGATGAAGTTACAAATGGATAAGTACCAAAATCTACGTCTAATAAAGATCCTTGTGCTCCTTCTGCTAAGATTGATTTTCCTTCTTTTAGCGCTTTGTTTAAGTATTCTTCACTATCGATAAAAGTTAGTTTTTTTAATCCTGCAATAGCATCAAAAAACTCTTCTTCCATTTCTTTTAAATCATATTGTAAATCTACATCATAGAAGGCTATCATTGCTTCATGCTTATCTGCTAAAGCTCTATAACGTGTTTTGAAATCTTCTAATTCGATATCGCCTACACGTAAACCGTTTCTTCCAGTTTTGTCCATGTAAGTTGGTCCAATTCCTTTTAAAGTTGAACCAATTTTTGCTTTTCCTTTCGAAGCTTCGGACGCTGCGTCTAAAAGACGATGTGTTGGTAAAATAAGGTGTGCTTTTCTTGAAATAAATAATTTAGATTTTACATCCATGTTAAATTTTTCAAGACCTTCTAATTCTTTTTGGAAAACTACTGGGTCAATTACAACACCATTTCCGATGATATTAATTGCGTTTTTATGAAAAATTCCTGATGGAATGGTTCTTAAAACGTGTTTTATGCCATCAAATTCTAGTGTGTGACCTGCATTTGGTCCACCTTGAAAGCGAGCAATAATATCATATTTTGAAGTTAATACATCGACGATTTTTCCTTTTCCTTCGTCACCCCATTGGAGTCCTAATAATAAATCTACGGTCATTGTAATCTTAGTTGTTTGTCGTTTAGTCTATTTAAGCAGTTATTTTTAATTCTTGTTTTCTTTTTTTGTACCATAGAAATAAAGAGAATGGGTTTGAATATCAATTCCAAACATGTCCTCCATAGTTTGTTTAATTTGCTGTATCCTTGGGTCACAAAATTCAATTACTTCTCCTGAATCGGTCATGATAATATGATCGTGTTGTTTATCAAAATACGATTTTTCATAATGTGCTTGGTTTTGACCAAATTGGTGGCGTCTAACTAAACCGCATTCTAAAAGTAATTCTATAGTGTTGTAAAGAGTAGCTCTACTTACTCGGTAGTTTTTGTTTTTCATTTTGATATACAAAGATTCAATATCAAAATGTTCTTTTGAATTGTATATTTCCTGAAGAATTGCATAACGTTCTGGTGTTTTTCGATGCGCTTTTTCTTCAAGGTATTTGGTAAATACGTTTTTTACAATTTCTTGATTTTTATTGTTTTCCATTTGGTTAACTAAATAAATGCAAAGATAAGTAAACTTAAAGGTTAGTACCTAGTAGTTCTTATTTTTTTTTAACAAAAGTGTTTGATAAGTAATTCTTACAAATGAACCAAATGATTCTAAATAGAATAAACTTAGTTAGCTAAAAGGGTAATTAATATCCTAATTTTGATAAATACGTGTCACTTTGTCTATTCCGTCTACTTTTTTAATATTATCGATTAGTCGTTTTAAGATGGTGTTATTAGGGACTATAACCGTTATTTTTCCATTGAATACACCTGCTTTTCCACTCAAAGCAATATTTTCTATGTTTACATGCATTTGGTTAGAAATAACTTTGGTAAGTTCATTGGTTAAACCTAATGTATCCATTCCAGTAATGTTTAACATGGCTCTAAACTCTTCCTGACTAGAATCTATCCATTTGGCAGGAATAATTCGATAAGCGTAATTAGATTGTAAGCTGATGGCATTCGGACAATCTTTACGGTGTACTTTTATTCCTTCGCTTATAGTAATAAAACCAAAAACTTCGTCACCAGGAATTGGGTTGCAACATGCAGAAAGTTTATAATCTAATTTTTCTTGTTCCAAACCGAAAACGAGCATGTCATATTTTTTACTAATTTCATTTTTTTCGATTTGTTCTGGTTTTGTTACGTTTCCTCTATTAAAAGGTTTTTTTAAGAAATTTACTAGTGTGTTGCTTTTTTGAGCAGCGTAATCTTTTAATTTTTGATTTTCGATTGCGCCAATTCCTACGCGATAAAACAAATCGAGGCTAGTTTGTAGTTTAAAATAGTTTACTAACTCATTTATGGTTGTTTCATTTAAAGTAATTTTTAAATGACGTAACTTACGGTTTAAAATTTCTTTTCCTTCTTCGGCTACTTTTTTAGTGTTCTCGTTGAGTGAGTTTTTAATTTTATTTTTTGCTCTAGAAGTGGTTACATAATCAAGCCATTGTACTGTAGGTTTTTGATTTGGAGAAGTAATAACCTCTACTTGATCACCACTGTTGAGAATGTAATTTAAGGGAACTAATTTTCCATTTACTTTTGTTCCTCTAGTTTTAGAACCAATATCTGTATGAATACTAAAAGCAAAATCGAGCGTGGTGGCTCCTTTTGGTAATGATTTTAAATCGCCTTTAGGAGTAAAAACATAAATCTCTTTAGAATATAAATTGAGTTTAAAATCCTCCACAAAATCTACCGCATTTGCAGCCTGACTTTCTAAAGCTTCTTTTAATTGATTTAGCCAAATTTCTAAACCATGTTCTTCAGAACCTACACCTTTATATTTATAATGTGCCGCATATCCTTTTTCTGCAATTTCATCCATTCGTTCACTACGCACTTGGATTTCAACCCATCGTCCTTTGGGTCCCATTACAGTGATGTGAAGCGCTTCATAACCTGTCGATTTTGGTGATGAAATCCAGTCACGTAAACGACTTGGACTAGGTCTGTAATGGTCAGTAACTACCGAATAGATTTTCCACGCTAAGAATTTTTCATCGTGTGGATTAGATTTATAGATAATTCGTAATGCAAATTTGTCGTATACTTCATCAAAAGTAACTCCTTGTACTCTCATTTTTCTTCGAATGGAGTAAATCGATTTTGGTCGTCCTTTAATGGTGAAGTTAATACCCTCTTCTTCTAAGGATTTTGAAAGTACGTCAGAAATTGTTTTTATGTAAGCATCTTGCTCTTGTTTAGTCTCTTTTATTTTACTTACAATTTCTTGATATACATCTGGTTCTGTATATTTTAAGCCTAAATCTTCTAATTGGGTTTTTATATTGTATAATCCTAATCGGTGAGCAAGAGGAGCATAAATGTATAAGGTTTCTGATGCGATTTTGGCTTGTTTATACTCTGCCATACTGTCCATAGTTTGCATATTGTGCAAACGGTCTGCAATTTTAATTAATATTACTCTAACGTCATCATTAAGCGTGAGTAACATTTTACGGAAATTTTCTGCTTGTACAGAAACATCTTGATCTGTTTTTACTTTAGCAATTTTAGTTAATCCTTCTACAATTCTGGCAATATTGGGATTAAACATTTTGGTAATATCATCTACAGTAATATCAGTATCTTCAACAACATCATGCATTAAAGCAGCAGCAATTGACGTAGCTCCCAAACCAATTTCAGATGCTACAATTTTTGCCACAGCAATAGGATGGAAAATATAGGCTTCTCCAGATTTTCTTCTTTGATCTTTGTGTGCATCTACAGCTACATCAAAAGCTTTTCTGATTAATTTTTTATCTTCTGTAGTAAGTGTTTGATAACTAATGCGTAACAATTCTTTGTATTCTTGCGCAATAGCTTTATTTTCTGCTTCTAAATCAATCTCGGTCATAGGGCATCTTTATAACAGTTAAAGTTATAACAAAGTTATGGATTGTGCAATAGCTAATTTAGAAATCAGAAGTTAGAAAAGTTGAAAATTAAAAGTATTCCTTTAACCAACAACCAACAACCAAAAAAACAACCACTTCATCTAAAACCCTCTTTGTCTTTTGGCTTCAAAAAGTAAAATAGCAGCTGCTACCGAAACATTCATGGAATCAATTTCTCCTTGCATGGGTATTATGATGTTTTGAGTACTTTCAGTTCTCCAAATATCGGTTAAACCAGTTGCTTCTGTTCCTACGACTAAGGCAGTAGGTGAGGTGTAATCAATTTTATGGTATTCGTTAGAATTTTGTAAAGTGGCACTGTAAAAAGCAATTCCATTCTCTTTTAAAAAAGCAATAATTTCACTTGAAGTTCCTGTAGCAATTTGTCTGGTGAATAAGCAACCCACACTTGAGCGTACAATATTAGGGTTGTATAAATCACTTTTTGGATCTGCAATAATTACAGCATCGATATTTGCGGCATCAGCGGTTCGTAGTAAAGCGCCAATATTTCCTGGTTTTTCAATCGATTCTGCTATTAAAATTAACGGGTTTTTACTTAGTTTTAAATCAGACAAATACAATGATTTGGTTTGAGCAACAGCCAAAATACCTTCGGTGGTGTCTCGATAGGCTAATTTTTGATATACCTCTTTAGAAATTTCAATTCTTTCAATATTAGAATCGCCAAAACTTTGATAATCTGTATTTTGCATTACTTCTGGGCAAAAAAGTAAGGTGTTTAAGACATAACCTCCTTTAATGGCTAATTCAATTTCTCTTTTTCCTTCAATTAAAAAAGTGCCAGTTTGTTTTCGGGTTTTGGCTTTTTCTTGTAATTGAACTAATGATTTGATATATGGATTTTGTACGGAAGTGATTTGTTTCATCTAGAAGCGACTATTTGTTGTAAAATTACAAAAGATATTCTTTTTTTATACAGGTTCTCATAAAATAAAAAATCTCACAATAATTTGTATTGTGAGATTGTATTGATGTGTAAAGTAATTATTTTATTGTTTAGTTTGAGATTCAAACTTTTCCTTATAGCGATCATATAATTCAGTTTGGTGACTTTGCAAGCTAATGTTACGACCATCTATAAAAGCAGTAGTTACATTATTTGACGCAATGTCTAAAGCATCACCTTCAGAAATAAATAAAGTGGCACTTTTTCCCACTTCTAGAGTACCATATTGTGTATCGATACCTAAAATTTTAGCCGTATTAGAAGTGATTAATTGTAAGGCTTTTTCTTTATTCATTCCCCATGCTACACATGTTCCTGCATAAAATGGTAAGTTTCTAATTTGCATACGTTCCATATCGCCTGCATTTTGTAGCCCAACTAAAACACCTGCATCATCTAATAATTTGGCATTTTTGTAAGGTAAATTAACATCTTCATCTTCAAGAAGCGGTAAATCGTGTACGCGACGTAATAAAACCGAAACATTATTTTCTTTTAATAGCGGAATGTTTTTAAAAGCATAATAACCACCTACTAATGTCAATTTTTTAATGTTGTTTTTCTTTTTAAATAAAACAGCATCAACAATTTCTTTTTCACCATCGACATGAACAAAAAGTGTTTTATCTCCTGTATCTAAACCTTTCATGGCTTCATATGGAATGTCTCTTACAGAAGAATTAGCTGTAAAATAGGCTTTAGCATCGTTATAAAAATCTTGAATTTCGGTAACTTGTTTTTCATAATTTTTATTAGGTTCAATCCCTCCTGGTTCAGCCCACCAACCCGATCTTGAAAAACTTCTTGGCCAACTTAAATGAATGCCGTCATTTTCTTTAATTACAGCATCTTCCCAGTTCCAAGCATCTAATTGTACTACAGATGAGGTTCCAGAAATACGTCCGCCTCTAGGCGCAATTTGTGCTAATAGAACACCATTTGGTCTTGCCGCTTCTACTAAACCAGATTCTGTATTATAGGCAATGATACTCCTAATGTGTGGATTCATTTCGCCCATTTCACTTTCGTCATCGGAAGCTTTAACAGCATCAATTTCTACAAGACCCAGTGTTGCATTGGCGCCAATAAAACCAGGATAAATATGTTTTTTTGAAGCGTCAATAGTAATATCGTGTTTTTCAGGTTTGAAATTAGTTCCATCCTGAATCATAGCAATTTTCCCTTCTTTAATAGAAATGATACTATTCTCAATTACTTTTCCATTTCCTAAATGTGCTTTTCCTCCAGTAATTAAAATACTTTTAGTTTGTTTTGGAGCAGGTGTTTGCTGACCAAAAGTCAAACTACTTAATAAGAATAGGAATATATATTTTTTCATAAGATTTCAGCGTTTAAGATTATTGGTATTTGGCATGAGAAACGACACAGTTTTCACCTAAGGTGTCACAATGATAGTGCCCTACATCTTTTTTCTTCGGAGCTTGGGTTTTTAAACCTTTGTTTTTGGCTTCTAAAAGACTGTTTGTTAATTCGCTTCTTTGTTTTTGAATGGAGGCAAGTGTTATATTCTCTTTTTCCAAATCATAGAAAATGATTCCGTCTACTACTGTTTTTTCAGCTTTTGCATAAATAGATAGTGGATTAGCAGTCCAAAGTACTACATCAGCATCTTTACCTACTTTAATACTTCCTATTTTATCATCTACTTGTAACAATTTTGCTGGATTTAAGGTGACAAATTTCCAAGCTTCTTCTTCTGAGACATTCCCGTATTTCACTGCTTTTCCTGCTTCTTGGTTTAAGCGTCGCGACATTTCAGCATCATCAGAATTAATAGAAACCACCACACCTTGACCGTTCATTAAGGCTGCATTGTAAGGAATTGCATCTTTCACTTCGTATTTGTAACCCCACCAATCTGCAAAAGTAGAACCACCTACACCATGTTCTGCCATTTTATCAGCCACTTTGTAACCTTCTAAAATGTGCGTAAACGTTTGGATTTTGAAATTAAAACGTTCTGCTAATTTCATTAACATATTAATTTCAGATTGTACATAAGAGTGACAGGTAATGAAACGTTTTCTGTCTAGGATTTGTCCTAAAACTTCCATTTCAATATCAAAACGAGGCGCTACTTTGTTTTTTGCTTTGTTTGCATTGTAGTCTGCCCATTCTTTTTTGTATTCTAAAGCTCTAGTAAAATAATCTTCATATACTTGTTCTACGCCCATTCTAGTTTGTGGAAAACGACCGCTACCCCAATTGGATTGTTTTACGTTTTCACCTAAAGCAAATTTGATGTATTTAGGAGCGTCTTTTACTAACATTTCGTCTGGAGTATAGCCCCATTTTAATTTGATAAATGCAGCACGACCACCAATTGGGTTGGCTGAACCGTGTAACAAATTAGCAGAAGTAACACCTCCAGAAAGATTTCTATAGATGTTAATATCATCTGAATTAACTACGTCTTCAATCGTTACTTCAGCTGAGGAATTTTGGCCACCCTCATTCACACCTCTAGAAATAGCAATATGCGAGTGTTCGTCGATGATACCCGCTGTTAAATGTTTACCAGTTGCATCTACGATTTTTGCATTTGGAGCTGAAAGATTTTTACCAATTTGAGTAATCTTACCGTTTTGAATTAATACATCGGTTTCTGTAAGAGTACCTTCTTTTTCACCTGTCCAAACCGTTGCATTTTTAAACAAAATCGTTTCTTGTGTTGGTTTTACTGTATTACCGTAAGCGATATTTGGATAAGTAATGGGAACCATTTCTGGGACTTTTTTATCGTCTTTTTTATCGTTTTTATCGTCTTTTTTATCAGTGGTTTCTTTTTTACTAGCTACCCAAGTGGTTTCAGACCCATTTTCCAATACCGCTTTTCCTTCTAAAATAGTTTTGTTTTTAATACCAGTTAGGCGATAGAAAGAAGTATTTGTAGTGTCTTTTGTTTTAATTACTAATGTAATCCACGGTTCTTTATAGGTTAATTTTGTTCCGTAGTTGAGACTGTCTTTGTTAACTTTTGCATCTAATTTGTCTAATTCACCTGTGATAGCAAGCTCAAATGTTTGTTGGTTAAACACCAAATCATAAGTACCACGAATATCATCCACATTCATTTTGTCTAAGATATTTCTATTTCCTTGTACCCAGTTTTCATGAATGGTACTTTTATCGTCGAAAATATCTCCAGAAACAATAATAAAGTTGGCTAAAGCTCCTTTTTTCAATACACCTAAAGCATCTGATTGTTTTAAGATTTTAGCAGGAGTTTCTGTTAAAGCTGCCAAGGCTTTTTCCTTTGGTAAACCATATAAAACTGCTTTTCTAAGGTTTTCCAAAAAGTCTTTTGGTTTTTTATTATCATTAGCAGTCAATACAAAATTAATATTGTTTTCTGCTAAGATTTTTAAATTGAATGGTGCTTGGTTCCAAAATTTCATATCGCTTAAACTCACTTGTTGGGCTAGATATGGATCTGAAACGTCATAAGCTTCTGGGAAGTCTAAAGGAATAATATAGGTGGCACCTGTTTTTTTTATTTCTTCAATTTTTTCGAATTCGTCACCGTTTCCTTTGATAATATAATTTACACCAAATTCTTTACCTATTTTATAAACTCTAAGTTTGTTTAATATGTCGCCTGCATCGAAAATTTGAATTAGGTTTTTATTAGCATTAAAACTTTCTAAAGATAAGTCTTTGGTTTTAGAACTTCCAGTTGCATACCATTTTGCGTCGTGGTATACTTGACGAATTAAAGCCATACTTCCCATTAAAGAGGAGGGATAGCTTTGGTTACTAAATTTACTTCTGTTGAAGGTGAAATGCTGAGATACTTTAGTATTTAAAATTCGTTTTGCATTATTATCTGTATCGTTTAAAGTCCATAAAAGCCCCGTTCCAGCTATGATACCATCGTTATGGTGGCTTACTACTGTTCCGAAACCAATTTCGCGAAGAGAAGCGGCTGCTTTATCATCATATTTTAAATTTTCGTAAGCATTAAATTCTGGTTTTACGTGGTCATTCCAGTAATAACCTTCTCTTGAAGCATCGTATTGCGTTACAAATCCTCTTCTCGGTGCTGGTTGTGGTTTATTTATACCAAATTCGCTATAGATGTCTATAAAAGAAGGGTAGATGACTTTGTCTGTTGCGTCTATTACAGTAGCATTTTTGGGTACATTAACGGCTGTACCTACGTCTATAATTTTTCCATCTTTAAAAAGGAGTGTTGCTTTGTCTAGTTTTTGAGTAGCAGACACATAGATGGTTGCATTAGTAATGGCAACATGATTTTTAAAGGATTGTTTTACCCCGTCGTTTTTGGGAAAATACTCTTGTGCATTTCCAATAAAAGACCAAAGTAAAACAACTAAGAACGTACAAATTCTCATATGTTATTTTTGATTAGGGTTGGTTTTATGCCCTAAATATAACAAGAATTAGGTTGAAGCCTAATATCGCGATTTTATTTTTTGTTTTTTTTAACGTTTGAGGGAGCATACAACTTTGTGTAATTTAGAACTTTGATTTTTAGTTAATCTGTTTATCGGTAGAAATAGACCATTGGTCGACAGAATCTTTTGAGTTCGTCTAAAAAATGCTAATAAGGATAAATAGCTGTTTATCTTTACACTATAATTAAAAAAGAAAATAAATAGTTGGTTTTTTTATGACATTGTATTTTAAGTTTTTATAGTTTTTTATAGTTGTTTTATAGTTTATTATTTGGATTTAACCCTCGTTTACTTGTAGATGAGGGTTTTTTGTTAGGTTTTTGGTTGAAAGTGATTAGGAGTTAGTTAGTGTGAGTTGTATTTTTTTAGATTTCGTTATGTATTGTTTTTTCTAGTTTAAATTATTATTTTTTATTCCACTTTTGCATTGGTATCAATTAATTTTCCATTTTTATCGACGACCCAATAGAAGCTCCAATCTCTTATTACAGCTTTTTTGTAATACCCATATTGTGTTGCATTCTTTTTTCTTTCTTCTAGATTTGGAATGGGAACTTGTATTGTTTTATCCATTGTAATTTCTTTTAAAACTTGTGGGAAATTATTTTCTGTTTGGGTATAAAACCAATTATCTGTACTAAAGATAATAGGATATAAACGATCGTTTATGAATAGTTTCCTGTCTGAATTTATATCATTAGTTGTTTTTTGGGAAAGGTGTATTTTAATATTTTGTGCATCTAGATTTTCAAATTCAAAAGTAATAGTCTCTTTATTTATTTTTCGAAATTCTATATACTGATATATAGCATTTTCAGTTTCCCAATCGAGAAGATATGCAATTGTATTTTCTTGTGCGTTTACCAAATTAGAAGTGATGGTTGCTAGTAAAAATAAAAATAGTTTACCCATTTGATTATTTTTAGATTATGATTCTTCCACAGTTATTACCACACTACTACTAACAATGTCGTAGAGCGCTCTTCCTTTTTTGTTTAGAAGAATGAAAATAAGTGAAATCCAACCTAAAGAAAATTTTAAAACAAAACGAAGTAACGATTGGAAAAAATTAAGTTTTTTAGTGGTGTCTTTATTTTTTCGAACTCTAATGTTGCTTCTGTGATTTCCGAAAGTAGCATTTAAGGTAATAAAAATAGGTTCGTACATTAGGATGCTTATGAAAAGTATAATGCGTAAGTTTTCAGAAGTGTTATTCATATCGGTAAGAATATCACTTAATAAATAAATGAAACCTATAATTATAATGGAATCTATGGTTGTTGATTTAATTCTATCGATTACTGAAGCGTAATTTATTTCTGTATTGTAATTATTATTTTCTGTTGTCATTTTTAAATTAGCAAAGCCGTTTTTATTTTTATTCTTCCCAAATCTAATGCTTTGTTTTAATTCGTGCAATATCGAAAAGTATTTCTTATTTGATGGTTTTGTCTTGTTTAGGTTCTCGATACATTTTTTATTTCATTACATTTCATAAAAAACACTCGAACTGACGGAGCGTTGTATTTTCATTTCATTACATAAAAAACACTCGAACTGACGTAATATTACATTTTTTTTTCATTATATAAAAAACATTTGGGCTGACAGAGCATTATCTTTTTCCATTATGGTATTCATGGTTTGAAGTTTTTCAAAAAGTAGTGTAAATGTATGCTGCTAATAAATAAGGAAATAAGGGTGTCTTATAGTTTTGAGTAGCATTAAGATGTTTTTGTTAGTTTGTAATGTTTGAGGCAAAAAGGGAGAATAATTATTAGTTTTTGCAATCTTTTATTAATCTTTTTTTGAATAACCTAAGAACTGGAAAATATTTATTAAAAAAGAACTCCTCGTGTTGAATAACGCAAGGAGTTAAAAATGAGTAATATGGTAAGTTGTCTAATTGAATCGGTAATGGAAAATTAGATTTGATGAAAAGTTATTATTAACACTATTTATACTGTAATTTGTGTTAATCCCCATTCCAAAATGGTTATTAAAATAAAATTTAGTATTCAGTTTTAAGGGGTAAGAAATTGTAGTGCCATCTTGTACATCTCTAGCATCACTAGTTTGATCATAATAACCCAGTCCTGCAAATAATTCAAATTTAATCCATTCTTTTAATTTAATTTCTCTTCCATATTGTAAACTAACTTCGTTGAAAGTATAATTTGTACTTCCTACTATACCTATTTCAGCACCAGTTAATAATGAAGTAGAGAACAGGTTCTTACGATAAGAGGTTGTTAAATTAGCAGTAAATGTTGCTCCTCCACCTTCCGAAAGATTTTTCTTAAAATAAAATCCACCAAATCCAACTTCAGCAGAATGGATTTTAAATTTGTTTTCCTGAGCTGTTATATTTGATAACATCCCTAAACAAAACAATGTAAAAAGAATTTTTTTCATATTTTATTATTTTAATGTTTCTTATGATTCTAAATGTTACAAATTGTATTCCCTTTTTTAATTTTTAGGGTTGTATTTAATAAATTATTATGCTTTTAACTTTTTTTACATTGTTAGTCGATATTTGGTTACAGATAGTCGATTGTAAGTGGGGCGTTTTTTTGAGTAGGTTCTCGATACATTTTTTATTTCATTTCATTGCATAAAAAACACTCGAACTGACGGATGATGGATTCTCAAACAAGTTCAGAATGACAGGTTTGTGGGATTTAGGCTTATAAAATACCTCGAGATTTAATCTCTAAGTATTTATTAATCGTTTCTAAAGTAAGGTCTTCGGGTTGAGTGAGTACCGAATAAATACCGTATTTTTTCAATTCGTTAACGATAAGTCTTTTTTCGAAAGCAAATTTTTCGGCAATTACTTTATCGTAAATTTCCTGAACGGTTTCTGCTTTTTTCTCAATTAATTCGTTGAGCTCGGTATTATTAAAAAAGACAATTACAAGTAAGTGGTTTTTAGCAATTCCTTTTAAATAAGGTAGTTGACGATGTAACGCGTCTAAGGTTTCAAAATTAGTATATAACATAATCAAACTACGGTGGTTGATATGTTTTTTAATGTCTACATATAATCGGCTGTAATCGCTTTCAAAGAAGTCGGTTTTAATGTTATAAAGACTTTCCATAATGTTTTGCATTTGGCTTTGTCTTTTTTCTGCAACGACACGGTTTTCTACTTTTTTAGAAAAGGTAAACATACCTGCTTTGTCTTGTTTTTTGATAATTACGTTAGATAAAACTAAGGTAGCGTTGATGGCATAATCTAATAAGCTTAAGCCATTAAAAGGCATTTTCATAACCCGACCTTTGTCGATGACCATATATACATTTTGCGATTTTTCATCTTGAAATTGATTGACCATTATTTGGTTGCGCTTAGCAGTCGCTTTCCAGTTAATGGTGCGAATATCGTCTCCTTGCACATATTCTTTAATTTGTTCAAATTCCATAGTATGCCCAATGCGTCTGATTTTTTTTAAACCGTATTGGAACAATTGATTGGAAAATGCCATTAAATCGTATTTTCGTAATTGGATATAAGAAGGGTAAGTAGGTACCATTTCATCTTTATCAAAAGTATATCTCTTAGCAATGAGTTGAAGTGGAGAACTAACATAACAATTTACGTTTCCAAAAACATATTCACCACGCTCTGTAGGTCGTAAAAAATATTGGTATTCATCATTTGTATTCGCCTTTATATTACGAATAACTTCAAAATTGCGTTGTTGAAACTGAATAGGGATTTCGTCAATAATTTTTACAATTACAGGGAAAGTATATTTGTTTTTTATTTTGATATGAATAGGGTTTTCATCTCCGTTTGATAACTTTTCAGGAGTATTTCTTGTAGCTTCAAGTTTGTTGCCTAATCCAAAAAGCAATAGCATATCGATTGCTAAGAAGACCAATAGCACATATAAAAGATACCAACAAGCATTATAAATAACTGGAAAAAAATAAGAAACAACAAATAAGGTAATAATACCCATTAGGCAATAAAAGAGAAAATTATTGAGGTAAAGTTGTTTAAAAAAATGTTTCATTCTATGTTGGGAATACTGTTGGTTTTTAATTGGAATCGTTTATCTAGGAATTTCTACTGAATCGATAATTTGTTTGATAATAACAGTACTGGTCACTCCTTCCATTTCGCGTTCTGGAGTTACCACAACACGGTGTTGTAAAACTGGAATGGCTGCTTCTTTAATATCTTCAGGAGTAACAAAATCACGGTTTTTAAGAGCAGCAAAACCTTTGGCAGCATTTAAAATAGCAATAGAAGCTCTTGGCGAAGCACCTAGATAAAGGAATTGATTTTGACGGGTATTTAATACAATTTTAGCAATGTATTCTAACAAGTTTGGTTCGATTAAAATTTGTTTTACCAAGCTTTGGAATTGAAGAATATTACTTTTTTGAACAACTTTAGCAATAGCCGCAAGTTTGTCGTTGTTTTGTAAATTATTTTCTTTTTGAAGAATAGCAACTTCTTCGGATAAGTTTGGATAATCGATATTAATTTTAAATAAAAAACGGTCTAATTGTGCCTCTGGTAGGCGATAGGTACCTTCTTGTTCAATAGGATTTTGTGTAGCAATAACAAGGAATGGCAAGTCTAGAGGATATGTTGTACCATCTGCTGTAATTTGACGTTCTTCCATTACTTCAAAAAGCGCTGCTTGTGTTTTAGCTGGAGCACGGTTAATTTCGTCTATTAATACAAAGTTTGAAAAAACGGGACCTTTTTTAAATTCGAAAGTAGATTTTGATAGATCGAAAACTGAAGTACCAATGATGTCTGAAGGCATTAAATCTGGAGTAAATTGAATACGGCTAAAATCTAAACTTAAAGTTCTAGATAATAATTTAGCTGTGATTGTTTTGGCAACACCAGGAACACCTTCAAGTAAAACATGCCCATTGGAAAGTATAGCGACTAATAATTGATCAATCATTTTCGATTGTCCTACAATAACTTTTGCTATTTCTGCTTTTACTTTTTCTACACTTTCTTGTAAAGGTGATAAATCTAAACGAGTTTGAAAGTTAACATTTTCGTTTTCAATTGGAGCATCAGGAGTTGTAGGATTGTTGTTAAAAGTGTGTTCCAATGGCTGATTTGCAAGATTTTCAGCTTGCTTTTCATTTTGGTTTTCGTTGTTTTCGAAATTATTTTCCATATGTTTTTCTTATTTCTTATTCTTTGTTTTGTAGAATAGATTCATTTCAATTGAAGCTATTCTTAATGTTATAAATTTAATTTTTCTAGAGCTTTATTAAAATTAATTAAGTCAATTTCAGAACTTTCTATTTGATTTCTATATTTTTTTATAAGGTTTACAATTGTCTCAATATCTGATTTGTTTTTTCCTGTTTTTTGATGTAACCGATTGATAAATGTTTCGTTTAGATCGAAAGTATCTATAAGATATTCATTTCTTATTTTTTCTAAGAAAAATTTTATTTTTTTGTTAATAATGTCTTGATGATTACCTTCTTGATAATATAAATTACCAATGGTTTTTGTAAAATCGACGGTTGTATTATTTAAAGGCTCGAGTATTGGGATAATACGCTGTTTTCGTTTGGCATTAAATAAAATAAAAATGATAAGACTAATGATGGCAATTTTCCATGCCCAATTTAGACCAGGTTGGCTATGGATATAATCCATTTCGTTTTCAATCTGATCTCGAGTTCCTTCTCTATGCCAAAAAATATTAGAATCGTCTATATACGATACTATTTGTTCTGCATATTGATAATTTTTGTTTAATAGATAATAATTGGTAAATGCAATAGGCTGTGTATGAAGATAGAAGTAACCGTTTACATGAGGGATTCTTATAAAATTGGCTAAAGTGTCTTTTATATTATTTCTTTGATAACCCAAAATAGTTGTTTGAGTGGAATCAAAATCGGTAAAATAAACATTATCAGAACCTTTTAAGTAGCTGAATTCTTTTCCTCTATCTACAGATAAATATAGAGAATCGGTATATATATTAGTATAAGAAGATTCAAAATGTAAAGAATCTTTAAGTTTTACAGGAAAATTGTCTGCACTTATAAAGGCTGTATTTCCATGTGATACAAAATATAGTAATTCTTGAGCTGATTCATCATCTAAATGAGATACCCCATCGATGTGTAATACAGTACCTTTTATAATATATGAGCTATCTTCGTAAGAATATTTGTCATCTAAAAATTCATAAGGAGTTACTCCAAAACGGTGTAAGCTTTTGGATTTAAACAGAGAATCTAATTCATTATCTAATACAAATAATCCAAAAGGGATTTTCTCTTTCACGCTATAACTTGGAGACCAGTTCACTGGCTTAGGTTTATTAGCTTCTAAAACGATTATTCCTATTAGAATAAGCACCAAGATAATGATTGGTATTTTAATACTTTTTAGCATTATTTTTTATTTGCAATTGCTTTTTGAAAAACGGTTTCCGCTTTTAAAAAGTCGTTTTCATTGATTTCAAACTCGCCATACCAAATGTAATCATAGATATAAGAAAGGTATTTGAAATTATCTCTTACTATTTGAGATTGTATTTCATATAAATAATCTGAATTTGTTTTTTCTATATCCCATTCTATAATTTCATTATCGGATAATGATTTTAATAACCATAAATAATAGTAACGAATGGTTACTCGGTATTCTTTATTTGCTTTTGATTTAGAAATAATATCATTAAAATTGATAGTATGTATATTTTCTTCTACCATTTCTGATACTATTATTTTCTTTTTATTTTTAGAGAATAACCATTGTCCTTCTTGACCGACAAGTAGTTTTACAAGCAGATAGATTACAAATGCTATGATGAAAAAAGCCGCTATTTTCATGAAAATTTCAAAACCAGTTAAAGCCTTCTCCCCATTTTTAAAATTGAATATACGACCAAAGAAATCACCAACAGCTTTCCAGAATCGTTGCCAAGCTGTTGCATTTTTAGAATCGACAACAGTATCGTATTTAAAATCGCTTGAGTTGTATTTTTCTCTAAAATTAGACTCGAAATGCTTAGGTGTAACAACAATGGGTTCGTTAAAGTATACAGAATCCATTAGATTTCTTATAGAATCAATTTTAGCTTCATTAGTAAGAGCAACAATACTATCGGATTGAGAAAACCCAAAGGATGAAAAGAATATCAAAATCAAAGCTATTATTTTATTCACTTTCAAAAACTATTAAATCGAGATTATTTTTTTACTTTTTTATAAACTATAAAAGGATAAATTAAGTAGTAAAAACTAATCATCCCTAAAGTAGTTAAAATTATTCCTACACTTAAAAAATGAGGCATGTCTACAGAATATCTTGTAATAAAGCCTTCCAAAAAACCTGCCATAATAGTAAAAGGCATAGTACTTAAAAAGATTTTGAAGGTATTCTTGAAGCCAATTTTAAACGAGTTGAAACGAGAGAATGTTTTGGGGAATAAAATACTTGCACCTAATGCAAACCCAGCAGCAGCTTCAATAATCATGGCAAAAATTTCCATAGAACCATGAATCCAGATACCTCTCACACTTTCCCAAAAGACATTTTCTTTATAGAAGAAAGTTTGAAAAGCACCAAGCATGATGCAGTTTTTCATAAATACATAAAAAGTACCAAAGCCTATAAAAATTCCCATGAAATATGATAATGCGCCTACTCGCAAATTATTCCAAGTAATACTAATATAGCTCCCCCAATTACTTCCCGATTTATAAACAGCAACAGGGTTTCCTTCTTTAATGTTTTCTAATGACATATTTACATAGGAGTCACCTAATATTAATCTTACAAATGTGTCGTCGTTAACTGCAGAGACAATCCCTATTGAAGTTAAAATGATAAAAATTAAAAAACCATATAAAATATATCTTCTGTATTCATAAACTAAAAGAGGTACTTCAGTTTTAAAAAAATATAGAAAACGATTCGTATCTTCTCTTTTTGTTTTATAAATTTTTTGGTAGGTTTGCGAAGCTAAATAATTTAAATAAGTTACCGTTTTACTTTTAGGATAATAGGTTTGAGCATAAGCTAAATCATTAACCAAATGAATATATAAATTGGCTAACTCGTCAGGTTTTTTTTTAGATTTACCAAAAATAGCTTGTTCAAATTCAAGCCATTTTTCTTTATTTTGTTTAATAAAAGCAACTTCTCTCATGAAGTGCTAAAATATAAAATATGTCACAATTAACGATAAATACGACACAAAATGTTACAATTAATTTCACAGCAGCTTCTGTTGGAGAAAGACTGTTAGGTCAAATTCTTGATTTACTTGTAATGATGGCTTATAGTATTGTTGTAGGATACATTGTAGATTTGAGTGGTTTAGAATCATTTTTAACCACGATTGATGATTGGTCTGCAATGGCTGTTTATATATTACTTTATTTACCTGTTTTTTTCTATACACTTATTTTAGAGAGTATTTGGGAAGGTAGAACTGTGGGTAAAAAGATTATGAAGATGAAAGTGATAAAAATAGATGGTTATCAAGCTGGTTTTGGAGATTATTTAATTCGATGGTTGTTTCGTATCATAGAAGTATTACCTCCTTTTACTATTGTGGGCGTTCTTACAATCATTTTTAATAATAGAAATCAGCGTTTAGGCGATATGGGTGCTGGTACAGCAGTAATTTCATTAAAAAATAATATAAATATTAATCATACTATTTTGCAAGAAGTAAATGATGATTATGTGCCTACTTATCCATTGGTAATCAAACTTTCAGATAATGATGTTCGAATTATAAAAGAAACATTTGAAGCGGCATTGATTAATAGAGATTATAATACTTTAATTAAATTAAGAGACAAGATTATAGCTGTAACTGAAATTAAAAATCAATCAGGTAATGATGAAGATTTTATAAGGACATTATTAAAAGATTATAATTTTTATACTCAAAACATGTAATTATTTGCTAAGATATAAATACCCATTTATAGGTTCTGGATAGCTAGGGTCATTTAAATATAAAATATAATAATAAGTTCCGTCTGGGGCAGTTTTTGTTCCAATTCCATCTGCTACATAGCCATCCCAATCTGGTTTGTCATTATTTCCTAACCAGAGTAATTTACCCCATCTATTATATATTTCTAATTGGAAATGGATAAAAATATCTCGTAAACCATCAATAAAAAAGGTGTCATTTAAGTTGTCATTATTAGGTGAAATAGCATTATAAATTATTGGTGGACAATTTTCAACTTGCAATAAAAATGAAGTGATACTAACACAATTATTTTCATTTTCTATCCGTATAAAAATTTCTTTAGGAGTTGTTATTGCTTCATAAGAACTAGTATTCAAAATAGGATTTATATTATTTAATGCGTCATCATAAGTTTCATGAAAAGTAACCAAGTGAAAAGGGTTTGTTTTTACTTCTTCTTCATAATTTGAAAAATCAAAAATGCCTCTGGTAAACCCTAAATTACAACTTATTGATGGTGGTAATATATTATAAGTAGGGGAAATAAATAATTCAATCTGTGTAGAGTAGCTGTTGTTTGTTTCTACTAATTCCGTAACAACACCTGTTCCATTTCCTAAATCATCAACAACAGCTGTCAATATAAAATTGGAAGGAATTGTATTTGGAATTGTTATTATGGTGTTTCCAGATTCATTTCCACCAATAGGAATTGGATTTTGCGTTTGTGTGGAACCCACTACAATTCCGTCCGCATAAAAGGCAATAGGAGTGTTGGCAGCTAAAATCTCAGTACTATTAACATTGTATACGGTAAAACTCACTGGAATGTTACGATTGTTGCAGGCTAATTGGTAATCATCTATGGTTATGGTAGCATCTGGCAATTGACTATTTAATTTAGTTACAACGGTATTAATCATAATAAAATCCTGATAAGATGAAAGTGTAATGTTTGCACTGGTATTTCCTATTTGAATATAATTTTCTATATCATAAATATCTAAATCCATATTATATAAATCGGTTGCGCCAGTTATAGAGTTTGTTCCGTTAAAAACATTATTTATAGGATTAGAAGCATTGCTTATGACAGTTCCATTTATAGCAAATGTTTCCGTAGCTAAAGAGATATCACCTTCCCATGCTATAAAACCAGCCGTTGCATTGTTATTATCAATTACATATAGATTAGTTAAATCAATACTTAAATTACTTGGAACCCCTTGTAAACCATCATATACATTTATTTGATTTAAGGGTAAATTACTGTTTTCATAAATGATTAGTATGGCCCAACCCGCAAAATTGGTAGAAATTTGTTTATGGTACACTTCATAGGCAGATATGTCTAAATCAGATAAAGTATAATCTCCATTGCCATTGGTTTGGATAAAAGAAGTAATGTCTTTAAAAGCACTAAAATAGGTAAAGGTTTGATTCACTCCAGAAATTCTACTATGACTAAATGTTCTTTCAGGTGTCATAATTGTACCGTTTAAATCTACTTCAAAATCACCATCACCACTTCCAGACCAATATAAAAAAGCTTTAATTACTGTGTCATCTGGAGATAGATTTAATTGTGCGGAAGAAGAAGTACCAGTGACTAGCCCAGCAGTTAAGTTGTTTTCGGCAGTATTCATGGTGTTACCAATAAAGGTAAAATCATACCGACCATTAATTTGAGTGTAGAGCGTAATATCTTGTCCATTCAAAAAGATTGGGAAAAGTAGGAAAATGAAGTAAACCAGGAAGTATTTTTTTTGCCTCACACTTTAAATTATACTTAAAATATGTTCTAAGATACTAATTAATTTAATAAAATCTTTCTATTTCAACTGGCATGAATTAAAAAATTAGTAATTTTCGGCTTTAATATAAACATTTGAAAACATATCAAGTAAAAAAATATACTACTGACTATTATTCTAAATGGAATGAATTTGTTGACCAAGCCAAGAATGCAACATTTTTGTTTCATAGAGATTTTATAGAATATCATAGTGACCGTTTTGAAGATTACTCTCTTCTTGTTTTTGATGAAAGAAATAATCTTAAAGCCATATTGCCTGCAAATAAAGTAGGAGATACTATTTATTCTCATCAAGGGTTAACTTATGGCGGATTAGTATTGCCAAAATATGTAAAGTTTACAGAAGTAAGAGCCTTATTTTTCTCCATTACCGATTACTTAAGTCAAAAAAAAATAAAAAAAATTAATTATAAACCCATCAATCCTTATTATCAAACATTGCCATCGGAAGAGTATCTATTTCTTTTAAATGAAATGGATGCAATTTTAGTGAAACGAGAATTAAATTTATGTCTTCCTTTTCATAAAGAGTTTAGGATTTCAAAAAGTAAACTTAAGCATTATAGGAAAAATGAAAAATTAGATTTTAAGATACATTCTGGAAAGGATTTTTCTAGTTTTTGGAATAAGGTTTTAATTCCAAGATTAAGAGATAAATATAACACGGAACCAGTGCATAGTTTAGCAGAAATAACATATTTGTCAAAAAAATTTCCAGAAAAAATAATTCAGTATGATATTTATTTTAATAATGAAATTGTTGCTGGAATTACGCTGTTTAAAACGAAACATGGAATAAAATCTCAGTATGGAGCTACAACAGATTTAGGAGAAAAGTTAAGAGCTTTAGATTTTTTGTATTTTAAAATTATTGAAATGTACCAAGATCAATGTCAGTTTTTTGATATGGGAACTTGTACTGAGAATAACGAATTAGGTTTTAATTCTGGGTTATTAAATCAAAAAGAAGAGTTAGGATGTTTTTTATATACTCAAGATACTTATAGTATTACAATATGATAAAGTTTTTAGATTTACGTTTAATAAATAAACCTTATGAGATCGCTTTTCAAGAAAAAATGAATAAGTTCCTTGATAAAGGATGGTATATTTTAGGAGATGAGGTTGTAGTATTTGAAAAAGAATTTTCATCCTATTGTGGAACGAAATATTGTATAGGTGTAGGCAATGGATTAGATGCTTTAACCCTAATTTTTAAAGGGTATATTCAATTAGATAAATTACAAAAAGGTGATGAAATAATTGTTCCTGCAAATACTTATATTGCTAGTATTTTGGCTATACTTCAAGCTGATTTAATCCCTGTTTTAGTAGAGCCTGATTACAAAACATATAATTTAGATACTCGTTTAATTCATGAAAAAATTACCGCTAAAACTAAAGCTATTCTTGCGGTTCATTTATACGGACAGTTAGCAGATATGGAAGCGATTAATACCATAGCAAAGCAATATAAATTATTAGTTATTGAAGATGCGGCTCAAGCACATGGTGCTGTTTCTAATTGGAATAAGAGAAAGGCTGGAAACTTAGGAAATGCTGCAGGATTTAGTTTTTATCCAGGTAAAAATTTAGGAGCTTTAGGAGATGCGGGTGCTATAACTACTAATGATGAGAATTTAGCCCAAGTACTTTTTTCTATGCGAAATTATGGTTCGAAAACTAAATACGAAAATGAAATTTTAGGAACCAATTCAAGATTAGATGAATTACAGGCCGCTTTTTTAAATGTAAAGTTACCCCATTTGGAAAACGAAAATGAAAAGAGAAGAAATATAGCCAAACGTTATCTGAAAGAAATACATAATGGAAAAATACAGCTTCCTTTTTGGAATGAGAGTAACAATCATGTTTTTCATTTATTTGTGATTCGAGCCAAAAACAGAGATGAATTAATACATTATTTAAAAGTTAATGGAATTCAAACGATGATTCATTATCCTATTGCACCACATAAACAAGAAGCTTTACAGAAATGGCATGCGCTTTCATTTCCAATTACAGAGAAAATACATGAAGAAGTATTGAGTATTCCCTTAAACGGAATTTTAAGTGAAGAAGAGATAGAAAGAATTATTAATGTTCTAAATGCGTATTAATAGTGAGTGAGGAAAAGAGCACATATAAGAGGATTCTATTTGCTACTTCTGTTTTTGGAAGTATGCAATTTGTAAATCTTTTCTTTTCATTTGTTAAACACAAACTGTTATCCATTTTTATTGGAGCAGAAGGGTATGGTATTTTTGGAATGTTAAATTCTATAGTCGATTTAATTAAATCTATTTCAGGTTTGTCGATAGATAATAGCGCAGTAAAAGCAATAGCAAGCCAAGAAAATAGTAATTTTAAAGCACAAATAGTTTTAAAACTATCTCTTTTAACAGGTATATTAGGATGTCTTGTTACGATTTTATTTTCTCCAATTATTAGCAAATACTTGTATTTTACTTATGACTATTGGTACCTTATTGTTTTTTTAGGGTTAGCCGTGTTTTTCAAACAAATTACAAGTGCTTTTAATGCTATTTTACAAGGTAAAAGTCTCTTTAATAAATTAGCAAAATCAAATTTATTATCAAATGGTTTTGGTTTGCTTTTTACCATCCCTTTTTTTTATTTTTTCAAAAAAGATTTTATCATTCCGGCTATCATAATTACAGCTTTAGTCAACATGATGGTATGTTGGTTTTTTGTAAGAAAAATCAAGGTCTTGAATGCTCTTTTAACATTTAAAGAAGCCGTATCGCAAGGAAAAGAAATTATTTATTTTGGTAGCTTATTAATGATTATGTCTTTTTTACCTTTATTAGTCAATTATACGCTTCAAATCTTAATAAATAAGCAAGATGGTATTGAAAATGTAGGTCTTTTTAATGTGGCCAATATTATTTTAAATACCTATGTTGGTTTTCTTTTTAATGCCATGTCTTTGGAATACTATCCTCGATTAGTAAGTTTAGAAAAGGATAGTAGTAAAGTAGCCATTACGGTAAAGCAACAAGCCATTGTAAGCACTTTATTATTAGTTCCAGTAGTGATTTTTTTTATTGGCTTTGGAGAATTTATAATCCAAGTTCTATTTTCTAAAGAGTTTTTAGAAGTTAATCAATTGTTGCAATGGGCAGTTATAGGTATGTTTTTTAAAGCCATTTCTTTTTCGATAGGTTATTTGTTTATTGCAAAAGCTGATTCCAAAGTTTTTATGAAAACTTCATTAGGCTTTAATATTTTGTATTTTTTAATGCTATACTTTGGGTATCAAATAGGAGCATTTAAAGGTATGGGAATAGCCATTGCAATTTATTTTTTTCTTCATTTAACAGGAGTTTATCTTATAGCCCAAAAAAGATATCAGATGCATTTTTTTGAAAAGAAAGACATTTATTTATTTATCGGCCAATTCCTTACTTTATTAGTTGCGCTTTTTATTATGCGATTGTCCTCTCAAATTCATTTATATTTGATTGCCATTTTATTTGTTTTAAGTGCTGGCTATACATTTTATAAAATTAATAAATTAGTAGTTTTAAAAGAGTTGTTTAAGAAATGAAAGTAATATCAAAAATAAAGAGAATCTTAAAGGTAAATTGGGTTAAATCCATTTATTTTAACTTTAAAAAATTTCCTTTTGCTATTGCTAAAAAGATGCCAGTTTTATTTTATGGTAGCGTAAAATTTCAAAATATATCGGGAAAAATAAGTATTAATGCTCCCATACAAACCGGAATGATTGGTTTTGGAAAGCCTTATGAAATGAATACACTTTCCAGTGGCATTGCAGAAATAATGCTGGCAGGGACTATTATTTTTGAAGGACATGTTCAATTTGGGAAAGATTATTTTGTATTTGTAACAAAAGAAGGTGTTTTACAAATGGGAGATATGTCTTCCATTGCTTCCAAAGGAAAAATTATTTGTACCAAAGAAATTGTTTTTGGAAGGTATGCTAGACTAGGTTCTGAATGCCAAGTTATTGATACCAATTTTCATGAAATGATGGATACTATAACCCACCAAAAGTTCCCTATGCATGCACCTATTAGAATTGGAAACTATAATTTTATAAGTAATAGAGTTACGTTTTTATCCAAATCGATTACACCAGATTATTGTACAGTTGCCTCAAATAGTTTGTGTAATAAAGACTATACTTCTTTAGGAAATACTATTTTAATTGGAGGTGTTCCAGCTCAATTAGTAAAAGAAAATATTACGAGAGATTGGGAAGGTGAAAAAGATTTGTTAGATAACTATTTAAAAAAGATTTAAATTTTGATATAACCTAAATATATGTTATCAGAAATATTCCTAGTATATTTTATCTAGACATGGTTTTTTGTATCAGAAAATGATTTAAGAATAAGTACTTTTGAAAAATAATAAAGATTCATGAAAATAGAAATAATTTCAATTCCTAAGATAGAAGATAGAAGAGGAAACTTGTCAGTTATTGAAAAAGATGTGGTTCCTTTTCAAATTAAGAGAGTGTATTATCTCTACGATGTGCCAAGTGGAGCAGAGAGAGGAGGACATTCTCATATTCAACAACAAGAGTTTTTAGTAGCGCTATCAGGAAGTTTTGATGTAATTTTAAATGATGGAAAAGCAGAACAAAAGGTCTCTTTAAATAAACCTTATGAAGGTCTTTTGATAAAAAATGGCATTTGGAGAGAATTAAAAAATTTTTCTTCTGGTTCGGTTTGTTTGGTTGTTGCTTCAGATGTCTTTGAAGAAGAAGATTATATAAGAGATTTTGAAGTGTTTTTAAGTTTAAATAATGAATTAATTAAATAATTAATTCATTACTCTAATTTTATACTCCGTCTTTACCTTTAAAATTATTAGCTTAAACACTAAAGAAATATTTCTCAATTTAAAATTATGAATGAGTTCATGATGTATTCTTTTTAACAAAGCGTTGTATTCACTAGTTTTAGTATTCATACCAAAAGCTTTTTTTAGTATCATAAACGTACTATAATTGATTCTTTTTTCATATACACTTTTTTTATAAAAATGGCTTAACTGAGAATTTGTTAAGAATCTTTTCTCTACTAAAGGCAAATCGATATAAATAAGGTTGTGTTTTCTAGCAACACGTAACCAATAATCTAAATCTTCGTAAGCTAAATTTTCATCATAACCATTTAGTTCTTCAAAAACCATTCTTTTATACATGCCACTTACCGAACACATACAATTACCCCCTTTTAAAATACTCTCATAATTAGTATTAAAAATAGATGTATCCTTTACTTTTAAATTTGTATTAACTGGGAAATGATAATGTAATAAAAGATCGTCTTCATCAATTATTTTAGCATTACCAAAAACTAATCCTGCATTCGGATTATTTAAAAAAGTATGAATTTGATTAGTTATTCCTTCTTTTGTAAGTACATCATCAGCTGCTAAATCAATTAAATAGTTTCCTTTTGAAAGTGCAACAGCTTGATTGAAAGATTTATTATTACCTATATTTATTGTGTTTTTTAGGAATAGAGTAGACGGGTATTTTTGCAACCAATTTTCAATGACTGCAACAGAATTGTCCTGACTTGCATTGTCAACAATTATTAATTCAATATTTTTGTAATCTTGGTTAATTACAGAATTTAAACTTCTTTCAACATAAAGAGCATGGTTGTAAGAAGTGCAAATTACAGTAACCAAAGGATCATTTAACATGATTTTTTTCTCAAATGTAAATATTAGGAATGAAATTTCAAAAAAAGTATAAAATTGCTTTAGTAGGGTATCGGTTGGGTGTAGGAGGAGCCGAGCGCGTAATGGCTAATTTATCTATTTTTTTGGATAACCTAGGTATTGAAACTCATATTATAACAGTTATTGATCAATATGGATATGAGTATAAAGGAAAAGTAATTGCAACCCAAAAATTAAAAGTAGGAACAGGTATTTTTAATAGGATTTCTAGGTTAATTGCTTTGAAAAAAATATTCACTAAAGAAAAATATGATTTTATTATCGATTTTAGATTTAGAAATAAACCGTTTCAAGAATTTTTAATTGCAAAATTATTATACAGTAGTAGAACTATATTTACCATACATAGTGCTGCATTGGATCATTATATCCCATTGAATAGGTTTTGGGCACAGAAAATTTATGAAAAAAGTTTTGCTATTATTACTGTTTCCAATTTTATAAAAGATGCGATAGAAAAACAATATGCATTTGATAATGTTCAAACTATTTATAATACCGTTAATACCGAAATAATAGATACATTAGCTAATAAAAAAATTACGGAAGCGTTTCAGGATAATTTTATTCTTGCTGTTGGGCAAATGGATTCTAATGTAAAACAATTTGATCATCTTCTTGAAGCCTATCATCAAAGTAATGTTAGTTTACCATTAGTGATTTGTGGAGAAGGCAAATTGAAACAAAAATTAATTGCATTAGCCCAAAATTTGCAAATTCATGATAAGGTATTCTTTGTTGGTTTTCAAGAGAATCCTTATAAATATATGGCTAAGGCAAAACTTTTAGTTATGAGTAGCGCATTTGAAGGTTTTCCAAATGTTTTAGTAGAATCTTTGTATTGTGAAATACCAGTGATATCGTACGATTGTTATTCAGGCCCTAATGAAATAATTAGTCAAGAGTATAATGGATTATTAGTGGAGAATCAAAATAAAACCGCTTTAGCTAATGCAATAAAAAGATTATTATCTGACGTAAGTTTATATGATTATTGTAAAGCAAATGCAAGAAAGTCGGTGCTAAAATTTGATTTAAATTCCATAGGAAAACAATGGTTAGAAGTAATGAAAATAGGAATATGAAAATTTTGTACATAAGCACAGGCATTACAAATTCAGGAGGTGTGGCCAAAGTTGTTTCATTAAAAGCAAATTATTTTGCTGAACAATTAAATCATAAAGTGCATATCGTTTCATCAAATGATGCTTCACAAAAAACATTTTTTCATTTCTCCAATTTAATCGTATTTAAATTTGTTCCAAAAAAAAATAAGATTATCAGATTCATATTTTTTTTTATAGAAATAATTTCCTACATCAAAAAGTATCAGCCCGATGTTGTTATTGTTACAGATAATGGTTTTAAAGGATTGTTTGTTCCTCTCTTCATTTCTCGTACTATAAAAAGCATTTACGAAATGCATGCCACGAATCATAATTTTGTATACATGGGAAATAAGAATAAAGATCTATTTTCAAGTAAAAGCATTGGCTATTTTTTAAACAAATATGATAAGGTTGTTGTACTGAATTCTAATCTGAAATTCAAATCTATTTCAAACGATAAGCAAGTGGTTATTCCTAATCCAGTGGTATTAAATAAAGAAATAATAGCTCCTAATTTAAATTTGAAACCATTTAAAAAAGTGATTGCAGTAGGACGTATAGTTCCTGAAAAAGGTTGGGATAGACTATTAAGAATTTGGAAAAAAGTGATTGCTCTTCATCCAGATTATTATCTTGAAATATATGGTGAAATCGATTCTAAATATAATTTGAATCCTTTAATTGAAGATTTGAATTTAAAAAAAAATGTAAAAGTTTTAATGCCAGTGAATGATTTAGAAAGACAATATAGTACTTCCGATTTTTTAGTGCATCCTTCCTTTTATGAAAGTTTTTCAATGGTTATTTTGGAAGCCATGTCTTTTGGTTTACCTATAGTTAGTTTTGAATTAAAAACAGATTTAGTAAATTCAAATTATTGTTTGATTGCTAGAAATGAAGAAGAATTTGCTGAAAATTGTATACAACTAATTGAAAATAGAGAGTTAAGAGATCGATTAGGAATACATGCCAAAAGAACTTCAATGCAATATGATTGTTCAGTAATTATGAAAAAGTGGAAGGATTTGTTACAAACTATTTAACGGCTATTAATACTGTTTCATGATCTGAAAAACCCAAAAAAGCATCTTTTTTAAATTGCAAAATTTCAATCTTAAACCCTACGTTTTCTAGTCTTTCTTTTAAACCATTTACTGAATAGATTCTTACATGATCAGCCTGCCCGAAATGTTTTAATCGCTCTTTTTCGGAAGTTATCGTGTAGTCTTCATAAATTTCTCCTTCTTTAAAAGGTGTTTGTATAAGTATTGTGCCTTTTGGATTTAAAACACGATATAACTCATTCATAGCCTTTTTATCGTCTATAATATGTTCCAAAATATGATAGCATAAAATTAAATCAAAAGAATTCGTTTTTTGAGCAATATTAGTGATATCGTATTTTGTATCTGCTATAAAATCACCAGATAAATCGGTAGCAGAGTAAAAGATATTTTTCTGTTTTTTCCAAGCACGGTAAAGCGGCCTAGATGGTGAAAAATCTAATACTTTGATATTATCTTTTAAATAGTGGGTTGAAATTATATTCCATAACCTCCTGTCTCTTGATAAACTTCCGCATCTTGCGCATAAGCAATCTTTATTTTCAATTATAATCCATTCATTAGATTCAAAATTACAAATTGTACAGCAATGATTTTTACCTCTTTTAGTAATAGAAAAAACCGCTCTTAAATAAGGTTCAATCTTGAAAGTCATTCTTTTTGGAACCATCAAATGAACCAATCTTTTGAAATTGTTGTACATATTTTTTATTTTATAAAACAGATATAGCCCAATCTATAAATGTCAAGATAAAATAGATTAGGATTGTCATTCACTATTTTCTTTTTAAGATTTTTATTAAAAACCTTAAAAAGAAAAGAAACTATAGAGGTTAGTTTTAATTTTTTTATAAGTATATAATATTTTAAAAGGGAGTTTACTTTATCTATACCTTCTTTATTTGCCAAATGTTTTTTTCTATTTTGAATACTATTCAAACATTTTTCAAAAAAAATAGCATTTGTCTCTAAACCTTTGTGAATGATAGTATTGTCGATGTGTATAATGGGTTTCTTTTGACTAAATAATTGGTATCCAAAATAATTATCCATGCCATATAAGTTTTCTTCTAAATTAAAATTACATTCAAAAAAAACGCTTTTATGAATAAGCATATTTCCAGAAAACACATAAGAATATGGGTTTTTATTACGAATAGAGGCAGCTTTTTCTTCTCTTTCAATACCATATTTATAACGCAAAACAGTAGATACATCATACTTATTTTTTACATATTCATAACCTCCAAATATAGTTTCATTATGTGTAGCACTTAGGTTAATGTAAGTTTCTAAAAAAGTAGCATTGCTCGGGAAAACATCAGCATCTAAAAATAACAGTAACTCATTTTTTGATTTTTTAGCAAGTATGTTTCTATTGAATGTCCTTCCAAGATTTTTTTTGTTTACTTCAAATAGGCAGTTTCCTAATGTGTTAATTAAGGTGTTTTCTTCTAAAAAGGTAGTGCTATTGTCATCTTGAACAATTATTTCGTAACTAATGGCTAATCTTTCAGCTTGATTTTTTAATTCTAATACCAAGGGATAAACATTGTAATTATATGTAGGAATTAAAATGGAAAGCATAGTTTTTTATTTACTGAAAATTGCTAAATTTGTTTAATAACAAAGGTTTATGAAAAGAAAAGATTTTGCTGAAATAATATTTGCAAATATATTTAAAAATAAAGATTTTTTACAGAAACAATATATTAATTCCAAAAGCGAAATTGGGTATTTTTTTCTTGATGCATTATTACCGGATGAAATAGTAACGCAATTATATAACGATTTTCCTAAGGTAGAGGAGATGGTTTTAAAGAAGAGCATAAGAGAAAACAAATATATTGGTGTTCAGATGGATAAGTATGCATCAGTCCTTGAAGAAGTATTATATGCATTTCAGGACGAAAAAGTTGTAGATATAATTAGCGAAATTGTTGGTTTAAAAGAGATATATCCAGACGATAAACTATACGCTGGAGGAATTTCATTAATGCGAAAAAATCAATTTTTAAATCCACATTTAGACAACTCTCATAATAAAGAAAGAGAAAGATGGCGGGTATTTAATTTATTGTATTATGTTTCTCCTAATTGGGAATTTGAAAACGGTGGTAACTTAGAACTTTGGCCAAACGGATTAGAAAAAAAACCTATCACAATTGAAAGTAAATGCAATCGTTTAGTCGTTATGGCTACTCATAATAACTCACTCCATTCGGTATCACCAATTGTAAAAGAGGTAGAAAGAAAATGTATTTCTAATTATTACTTCTCTGATACTCCATTAAAAGAAGATGATTTTTTTCATGTCACTTCGTTTAGAGGTAGACCAGAAAATAAGATAATTGATATTTTACTACAAGCAGATAGTTTTTTAAGAATGAATATTAGAAAAATTTTCAAAAAAGGAATTAAAGAAAACCCTCACTATTATAAAAAAGAATAATTTTACACTGTTCTTTGCACCACTTCAAAAACCTGACCTCCTTCAAATTTTAATGTTTTTGCTGGAAATTTTAACAATAAAGCATAGTCATGTGTAGCCATAATAATGGTTTTTCCAGTACTATTAATTTTTCGGAGTACATCCATTACTTCTACACTAGTTTGTGGATCTAAGTTCCCCGTTGGTTCATCGGCTAAAATTAATTCAGGATTATTTAATAAAGCTCTCGCAATAGCAATTCTTTGTTGTTCTCCACCTGAAAGTTGATGTGGCATTTTTGATTGGTAATTTTTCATACCAACCTTATCTAAAACTTCATTTATTTTTACATTCATTTCTTCAGCAATCGTCCATCCTGTTGCTTTTAAAACAAATAATAGATTTTCTTTTACATTACGATCTGGAAGTAATTTAAAATCTTGAAAAACCACTCCTAGTTTTCTTCTTAAGTATGGAATGTCTTTTTCTTTTAAATCACCTAAATTATAATCTACGATGCTTCCTTCTCCCATTGTTAAAGGTAAATCGGCATAAAGTGTTTTTAAAAAACTACTTTTTCCCGAACCTGTTTTCCCTATTAAATAGATAAATTCACCATTTTTGACTTCTAAATTAACATTGGTTAAAACCGGATTTTTTTCTTGAAAAATAGAGATATCTTTTAATGAAAGAATACTTTGTGACATAGTTAAGAGTATTTAAAAATGTAAATGTAATAACTTAGTTACCGCTATCAAAATTTATCGTCAATTAAGTGAAAAAATAGGGTTTCCAACAAAAATTTGTTTATAAATTATTTACAATAATATGTTAATGTCTTTCGTTAATACTTTTAGATAATAGTATCTTTGAAGTCTATGAAAAAAACCATCGAAATGATAAAAATCTTAAAAATTTCTTTATTTCTATTTTTTGTGATACCAAATGTTTGGGCACAACAATCTGCTATTTACACTCATGATTTAAAAGAGTATAATCGAGCCGTAGCTTTATACAAAGACAAACAATACCAGTCGGCTCAAATTTTATTTGATAAAATAAAAAATACAATTCCTAACGAGGAAATTAAAGCCGATTGTGCTTATTATATTGCTAATTGTGCGATACGTTTAAATCAAATGGGTGCTGATGACTTAATTGAAAAATTTGTTGAAGATTATCCTACAAGTACAAAGCAAAATCAAGCTTATATAGAAGTTGCACATTACTATTTTGACCAAGGAAGCTACTCAAAATCTTTAGAATGGTTTGATAAAGTAGACGAAAGTTCAATGTCTTATGAAGATCAGGAAAAATATAATTTTCAAAAAGGATATGTGTATTTTACAGTAAAAAACACTTCGGAGGCTTCTAAGTATTTCAATAAAGTAATTAATTCCAAAACTTATGGCAGTCAGGCAAAGTACTATTTAGGGTATATGTCTTATGAAACCGACGATTATGAAAATGCCAATCAATATTTTGATCAAGTACAAGACAAAGACAAGTACAAGGAAAAAATGGGCTATTTTCAAGCCGATATGAATTTTAAATTAGGTAAGTTTCAAAAAGCAATAGAATTAGGTTTAGAACAATTGCCAAAATCAAATGCCATTGAGAAAAGTGAATTATCTAAAATAATTGGAGAAAGTTACTTTAATTTAAAACAATATGATAAAGCGCTTCCATATTTACTTGAATATAGAGGAAAACGAGGTAAATGGAACAACACCGATTACTATCAATTAGGTTATGCTTATTATCAGCAAAAAGATTATGAAAATGCAATTGCTCAATTTAATAAAATCATTAATGGGAACGATTTTGTTGCTCAAAATGCGTATTACCATTTGGCTGAAAGTTATTTAAAAACAAATAAAAAACAACAAGCTTTAAATGCCTTTAAAACAGCTTCAGAAATGGATTTTGATCTTAAAATTCAAGAAGATGCTTTTTTAAATTATGCCAAATTAAGTTATGAAATTGGTAATCCGTATCAGTCTGTTCCTGAAGTACTCAATGCTTATTTAAGTAAATATCCAGATACGCCTAATAAACAAGAGATTAATAATCTACTAATTAGTTCTTATATCACTTCTAAAAATTATAAAGAAGCATTAAGTTTATTAGAAAAGAACAAAACCCCTGAAAACAGATTAGCCTATCAAAAAGTGTTATTCTACAGAGGTCTAGAATTGTATACAGATAGTAATTACCAACAAGCGTTTGATTTATTCAAAAAATCAATTTCAGAAAATAAAGATGCCAAATTTACTGCTCGCGCTACTTTTTGGAAAGCTGAAACCGAATACAATTTGGAACAATACAATGAAGCGATGTTAAGCTTCAAACAATTTATAAATAATAATCAAGCAATATCTACTCCAGAAATTACGAATGTAAATTATAATTTGGCGTATGCTTATTTCAAACTAAAAGAATATGAAAATGCCATAAATCATTTTACCAATTTCATTGAAGAGGTTAAAAATGATAACGTTAGAAAATCGGACGCTTATTTGAGATTAGGAGATTGTAACTTTATTTCTGGAAAATATTGGCCTGCAATGGAAGCTTATAATAAAGCTATTGAAATGAAAAGTGTGAATGCCGATTATGCTGCTTTTCAAAAAGGAATTAGTTATGGATTTGTTGGTAAAAATGATAAAAAAATAGACGATTTAGAGAAATTTGTAAAATCGTATCCTAATTCGCAATATGCTGACGATGCGTTATATGAACTAGGAAATACGTATGTAAATATTGAAAATGAATCTAAAGCTATCGCAACTTACGATAAATTAATTGCGAATTATAAATCAAGCTCATATGTAGCTAAATCTATTTTAAAACAAGGATTAATTTATTATAATAACAACAAAAGTGAGCCTGCTTTAGTAAAATTCAAAAAAGTGGCAGCCGAGTTTCCAAATTCTCCAGAATCGTTGCAAGCAGTTTCAACTGCTCGTTTAATTTATATTGATAACGGTAGGGTAGATGAGTATTCACAATGGGTAAAAACATTAAGTTTTGTTGAGGTTTCAGATGCTGATTTAGATAATGCAACGTATGAATCTGCTGAAAAACAATATTTAACCAATAATGTGAAGCAGGCAATTTCTGGTTTTAGTAATTATGTAGCTAAATTTCCAAATGGGTTACATGCACTAAAAGCAAACTTTTACTTAGCTCAGTTGTATTATGCCGATGGTTTAGAAAGTAATACCGTAAAACATTATGAATATGTAATTAATCAACCAAGGAACGAATTTACGGAACAAGCTTTAGCACGTTTATGTCAGGTACATTTAAAAGCAACTAATTATGACAAAGCAATTCCTGTTTTAAAACGATTAGAATCTGAAGCCGATTTTCCTCAAAATATTACGTATGCACAATCTAATTTGATGAAATCTTATTATGAAAAAGAAAATTATAGTCAGGCTGTTATCTATGCAGAACGTGTTTTAGCAAATGATAAAATTGATAACCGAATTAAAAGTGATGCACAAATTATTGTAGCTCGATCAGCAATCAAAACTAAAGATGAAACAAAAGCGAAGCAAGCTTATGCCGATTTGTTAAAAATTGCTAAAGGAGAACTTGCTGCTGAAGCTTTATACTATGATGCTTATTTTAAAAATAAGGAAGGTAATTTTGAAGCGTCTAATACGGTAGTACAAAAAATAGCTAAAGATTATTCTGGTTATAAATACTACGGTGCCAAAGGATTAGTAATTATGGCTAAGAATTTTTACGGTTTAAAAGATAGCTTTCAAGCGACTTATATTCTAGATAGTGTTATCAAAAACTTTACCGATTATCCAGATGTTATTGAAGAAGCTAAAACTGAATTAGCTAAAATCAAGGCAGAAGAGTCTAAAACAAATTCATCAATATCAAATTAATTCGTTTCTATTATTGTGTTCTTTTGGGTAACCAAATAAAGACAATTAAAAAATATAAAATATGAGCAAAATCAAAATATATTTTTCAACAACCCTAGCTTTATTCCTTTCCTATGCTTCCTTTTCTCAAGTAAAAGACGAAAACATAGGTTCGGAAGTGGTGAATATTGTAAAAGCCTATACACCAACTATCTCTGATGCCTTTAAGGTAAAAGAAACCCCTGTTTTGGAAGATGAAGATAACATGCAAAAAGAAGAAATTAAATATAATATCTTTTCTTTTCCAGTAGCTTCAACTTTTACACCTGCCAAAGGAAAAGCAGCCGCTGTTGATAAAACTGAAAGAGAAAAAATCTACAGAAATTATGCAACTCTAGGTTTTGGTACTTATGCTACTGCGAATGGCGAATTGTTTATTACTGAAAATTTTGGTAGAAATAGTTATGTGGGTGGAATGTTACGCCATCTATCTTCTCAAGGAGGAATAAAAGATGCCGTATTAGATGATAAATATTATAATACTAGTTTAGATGTTACTTATGGTTCTAGAGAAAGAGACATGAGTTGGAATGTAGATTTAGGTTTGAAAAATCAAATTTACAATTGGTATGGTTTGCCAATAGAGAATATTACATTTACTGATGATGCGATTAGAGCTATTGATCCACAACAATCGTATAATACAATTTCCTTGAGTGGGAAACTAAGTATGGATAAAAGCTTTTTAAACGAAGCTAGTTTACAATTTAAGCGTTTTTCTGATGCTTTTGGTTCAGGCGAAAATCGTTTTTTGGTAAAACCAAATTTTGATATTGATGTCATGGAACAAAAAATCAAAGCTAATTTTATTGTAGACTATGTAGGCGGTACTTTTGAAAAGGATTTCCAAGGCACAAACGAAATCAAATATAGTCATGTTATTTTTGGAACAAAACCAAGTATTTTATACCAACAAGATGATTTATCCGTTAATCTGGGTGTGGGTGTATTTTATACCACTGGGAAAATTAATGGGGAAAGTGACGGAAAAATTTTCGTATACCCAAATGTAAAAGCATCTTATAGAATTGTAGGTGATATTTTAGTAGGTTATGCAGGAGCAGAAGGAGGATTAAACCAAAATTCCTATGCAGAATTTGTAGATCAAAATCCGTTTGTTTCTCCTACTTTATTAGTAGGACCAACAGATAACAAATATGATATTTATGTTGGTTTGAAAGGAAAATTAGCAAATGCAGTAGCGTTTAATGTGAGAGGTACTTTTAAAAATGAAGATTACAAGCCTTTATTTGTAAGTAATGAATATGTTTTTGATAACCCAAATACAGAAGGGTATACCAATGGAAATTCTTTTGAAGTGGTTTATGATAATGTAAAAACAGCTAGTATTTTTGGAGAAATAAAAGCCGATTTTTCAAAACATGTAAGTTTTGGAATTAATGGAACCTATAATAATTATACCACAGATAACCAAGCGGAAGCATGGAATTTACCACAGTTAAATATTGGAACAACCTTAGATTTTGATATTACTGACAAATGGTACGCTGGTGCTAATATTTTCTTTGTTGGAGAAAGAAAAGATAGAGTTTCTATTCAAAGTGTGGCTGCTGTTTTTCCACCAGAATATCAACTACAAGAAGTAACTTTAGATAGTTATTTCGATTTAAATGCACATGTTGGTTATAAATACAACGATAGATTAACAGCCTTTTTAAAAGGGAATAATTTAGCGAACCAACAATACAACCGTTGGGCTAACTATCCTGTACAAGGAGTTCAAGTATTGTTAGGCGCAAATTATAAATTTGATTTTTAATTTGTAATTAAAAAATAACATAAGCACACAATTTATTTTGTGTGCTTTTTTATTGTATTAGAAGTGTGAATCTAAAAAAGCATCTGCTATAATAAGCTAAAAGTTTTATAAACAATATTTTATAAAGAATAATTTTAAACAAAGGTCAAAAATTAAGGAAATTTTGCAAAATCTTATAAAATAGAGAAGTATAATTGTGAATAATTCTTGTTAAATTTTGAAGTTAGTTTGCATTTACAAAATTTATAAATAAATTGCTGAACTAATTTAACATATAAAAAGGTTATTTATGAAACAATTTTACTTACTGCTTTTAATAGCATTATTGACTAATTTAAATTGCTTAAATGCGCAAAATTATAGTGAATCCTTTGAATCTGGGGTTATGCCTTCAAATCTTACAATATATAACTCTGATGCAGATACGCAATGGCAATACACTTCAACAGCAAGTGGCTTTGGTATAGGAAATGGTTCTATTTATTTTGATAATTATACTAGTAATGAAAATGGAAACTATGATTGGGTTGTTACACCTCTTATGAATTTTAATGAAGGGGCTATACTTAGTTTTGATGTTGCTTATGCAAGATACGATGTTGATTACTGTGATCAGCTCGTTGTTGCAGTGTCAATTGATAATAATACCAGTTACACCCAAGTGTATGATAAATCATGTTCTGACTTAGCAACTGCTCCAGATGAAACAACCACAGAATTTATTCCAACACCAACTCAGTGGAGAACTGAAACAGTTGATTTGTCTGCATACGATAATGCAAGTGATGTTAAAATTGCTTTTATTAATATTAGTGGTTATGGTCAATTACTTTACATTGATAATATTAATATTAATATAGGAACTTTGAGTAATGAAGAATTTAATAAAGAAATAAGGAGTTTGAAATTGTATCCAAATCCTTCAAGTGATAATATTACTATTTCTGGTTTAGAAGAAACTGAAAATTATATAATTTATAATGTTGTTGGTTCAAAAATAAGTAGTGGAAATATATCTAATAATCAGTTAATTAATATACAATACCTGAAAGCGGGAATATATTTTATTGAATTTGAAAATGGTGATACAGTAAAGTTTATTAAAGAGTAAGTTTCTAAAAACTAATGAAGTACTAAAATGAAAATCTGTATTTAATATATAATCTCTTTTTTAGGCTTGTATTATTTTTAATTTTAATGCTATAATTGACAATTCTTTAAAATATTCACTTTTGAAAATTATATTATTTTTATCTTGACTCTAAAACTAAAAATTTATTCTCATTACAATCAATTAATTGAAGAGAAAATAAATGTACTTCGTTCTCAAATTACCGATTTAGCAATTGATGCTCAAAATGATGCCAAAGGTTCTGCAGGAGATAAACATGAAACGGCTTTGTCGATGATGCATTTGGAACAAGAAAAATTAAACCAGAAAGTGAAAGAAGCTTTAGAGCAAAAAGCCATTTTAGATAGTATTGATATTGCCAAAAAGAATGTAGTCGTTAGTTTAGGAAGTTTGGTGTATACGCATTCACTAACATTTTTTATCAGTCAAGCACTACCAAAAATAAAAATTCAAGAGAAAGAAATAATTGCACTATCTCCACAATCTCCTTTAGGAAGACAATTAATAGGTAAGAAAGTAAATGATGAAGTTCAATTTAATACTGCTACTTATAGAATCTTAGAAATAGAATAAATTTGAAACCACTCCTAGGAGTGGTTTTTTTATAAATTGTAACTTACTGCAATAAAAAACACCTTTTTGACTTCTTTTTTGTAATTATATTACTATTTTAAGTTTTAAATTATAACTAATAATTTATTTATAGTTTATATTTTATAGTTAATATATCAAATTTGCTTCATCAATGAAATAATAATCACGTTTAAGATTACACTTTTAAACGTATCAACTTTATAAAATAGAAATAAAATGTGCGGAATTGTATGTGCTTTCGATTTAAAACAAAAAGCTGAGGTATTAAGACCTCAAGTTTTAGAAATGTCAAAAATTATTCGTCATAGAGGTCCAGATTGGAGTGGAATATATAGTAATGATAAAGCTATTTTAGCGCATGAGCGTTTGGCTATTGTTGATCCAGCTTCTGGAAAGCAACCTTTATTTACAAAAGATAAAAGTTTAGTTTTAGCGGCTAACGGTGAAATCTACAATCACAGAGAATTACGCAAGCAATTTGAAGGTAAATATGAATTCTTAACAGAAAGCGATTGTGAAGTAATTTTAGCTTTATACAAAGAAAAAGGAGTGCATTTTGTAGATGAAATGAATGGGATTTTTGGGTTTGCTATCTATGACGTGGAAAAAGATGAGTATTTCATTGCTCGTGATCACATGGGAATTATTCCTTTATATATTGGTTGGGACCAAAACGGAACATTTTATGTAGCTTCTGAATTAAAAGCTTTAGAAGGATATTGTACTAAAATTGAATTATTTCCTCCAGGACATTATATGTCAAGTAAAGACGGAGAATTTGTAAAATGGTACCATAGAGAATGGACAGAATATGAAGCTGTAAAAGAGAATGCAACGAGTATTGAGGCTATAAAAACAGCCTTAGAAGCTGCAGTAAAAAGACAATTAATGAGTGATGTACCTTATGGAGTTCTGCTTTCAGGAGGTTTAGATTCTTCCATTACTTCTGCTATTGCTAAAAAGTATGCTCAAAAAAGGATTGAATCAGAAGATAAAGCAGATGCATGGTATCCACAATTGCATTCTTTTGCGGTGGGTTTAGAGGGTTCACCTGATTTAAAAGCGGCTCAAAAAGTAGCGGATCATTTAGGTACCATTCATCATGAAATTAAATTTACGATTCAAGAAGGTTTAGATGCCATTCGCGATGTAATCTATAATATTGAAACCTATGATGTAACTACCATTAGAGCTTCAACTCCAATGTATTTAATGGCACGTGTGATTAAATCAATGGGAATTAAAATGGTTTTATCGGGTGAAGGTTCTGACGAATTGTTTGGTGGTTATTTGTATTTTCATAAAGCACCTAATGCAAGAGAATTTCATGAAGAAACCGTTCGTAAATTGAGTAAATTACATATGTATGACTGTTTACGAGCTAACAAAAGTTTAGCAGCATGGGGAATTGAAGGACGTGTTCCATTTTTAGATAAAGAATTTATGGATGTAGCCATGCGAATTAATCCACAAGATAAAATGATTAATGGAGAACGTATGGAAAAATGGGTGTTGAGAAAAGCATTTGAAGACATGCTACCAGAAAGTGTAGCTTGGAGACAAAAAGAACAGTTTAGTGATGGAGTTGGATATAGTTGGATTGATACTTTAAAAGAGTTGGTTGCCAAAGAAATTACAGATGAACAATTGGCAAATGCGAAATATAAGTTCCCTATTCAAACACCAACTTCAAAAGAGGAGTATTATTATCGTTCCATATTTGCAGAGCATTTTCCTAGTGATGCAGCGGCTTTAAGTGTGCCACAAGAGGCTAGTGTAGCTTGTAGTACCAAAATTGCTTTAGAATGGGATGAAGCTTTTAAAAACTTAAATGATCCTTCAGGCAGAGCAGTTGCTAATGTACATGACGATGCCTATGTGAAATTGGTTAAAGTTTAAAAATCAGAGTATTAAATATAGAGTTCATTTTTAAGTGTTCCCAAAAGCATCGAAAAATGATGGAGTTAAGAATTAAGATGTGATTTAAATATCTTGGTTATGGTTTGTTTTTAAAACGTCAACGGTACTCGTTGACGTTTTTTTGTTTTTTTTAGCTTAAAACCATCTTAAAATTGAAATTTTCAACATTTGTTAATAACTTCTAGGGAAAAACAAATGATTGTGACTTAAATTTTTTTGAATATGGTTATATTTGTCTGTTAAACATAATGAGTTTTAAGAATTAAAATATGAGTGAAGAAAATAAGAAAACCAATTATTCAGCAGACAGTATTCAGGCTTTAGAAGGAATGGAGCACGTAAGGATGCGTCCTTCCATGTATATTGGAGATACTGGTGTTAGAGGATTGCATCATTTAGTTTATGAAGTAGTTGATAACTCAATTGATGAAGCTTTAGCTGGATATTGTGATACAATATCTGTAACGATTAATGAAGATAATTCCATATCAGTAGAAGATAACGGTCGTGGTATTCCTGTTGACATCCATAAAAAAGAAGGGATTTCTGCTTTAGAAGTAGTAATGACTAAGATAGGTGCAGGTGGAAAATTTGATAAAGACTCTTATAAAGTATCTGGAGGACTTCACGGTGTTGGGGTTTCCTGTGTGAATGCCTTATCTGATCATTTAAAAGCAACCGTTTTTAGAGAAGGAAAAACTTGGGAACAAGAATATGAAAGAGGAAAATCATTATATCCTGTTAAACAAATTGGTACTACAGAAAAAAGAGGTACAATGGTTACTTTTAAACCAGATGGTACTATTTTTACTCAAACATTAGAATATTCTTATGATACATTAGCAGCTCGTATGCGTGAATTGTCTTTCTTAAATAAAGGAATTTCAATTACCCTTACCGACAAAAGAAATGTAGATAAAGACGGTAACTTTATTTCTGAAGTATTTCATTCTAAAGAAGGGTTAAAAGAATTTGTTAAATTCTTAGATGGTAATCGTGTGCCCATTATTGGTCATGTTATTTCAATGGAAAATGAAAAAGGAGAAATTCCAGTTGAAGTTGCCTTAATTTACAATGATAGTTATTCTGAAAATATATTTTCATATGTAAATAATATTAATACTCATGAAGGAGGAACACATTTACAAGGGTTCCGAATGGGGTTAACAAGAACATTAAAAAAATATGCTGATTCTTCTGGACTATTAGATAAATTAAAGTTTGAAATTTCTGGTGATGATTTCCGTGAAGGATTAACTGCAATTATATCTGTTAAAGTAGCAGAGCCTCAATTTGAAGGGCAAACCAAAACTAAATTAGGTAACAGAGAAGTAGTTTCACCGGTTTCGCAAGCTGTAGCTGAAATGTTAGAAAATTATTTGGAAGAAAATCCTAATGATGCTAAGATAATTGTACAGAAAGTAATTTTAGCCGCTCAAGCGCGTCATGCTGCTAAAAAAGCTAGAGAAATGGTACAACGTAAAACCGTTATGGGCGGTGGAGGATTACCAGGTAAATTATCCGATTGTTCTGAACAAGACCCAGCAAAATGTGAAATTTTCCTTGTCGAGGGAGATTCGGCTGGAGGAACAGCTAAACAAGGTAGAGATAGGATGTTTCAAGCTATTTTACCATTGAGAGGTAAAATTCTTAATGTTGAAAAAGCAATGCAACATAAGGTTTTTGAAAATGAAGAAATTAGAAATATTTTTACCGCTTTAGGAGTTACTGTAGGTACAGAAGAAGATAGCAAAGCATTAAACCTTACAAAATTGCGCTATCATAAAGTAGTAATCATGTGTGATGCCGACGTGGATGGTTCTCACATTTCTACTCTGATTTTAACGTTCTTCTTTAGATTTATGAAAGAATTAATTGAAGGAGGACACGTTTATATCGCAGCGCCACCTTTATATTTAGTTAAAAAAGGAAATAAAAAAGAGTACGCTTGGAATGATGATCAACGAGATAGAATAGCACAACAAATGGGTGGAGGTGTTAATATACAACGTTATAAAGGTCTTGGAGAGATGAACGCGGAACAATTATGGGATACCACTTTAAATCCTGACTTCAGAACATTACGTCAGGTAACCATAGATAGTTTATCTGAAGCGGATAGAATTTTCTCTATGTTGATGGGTGATGAGGTGCCACCACGTAGAGAATTCATCGAAAAGAATGCCGTTTATGCCAAAATTGATGTATAAATGAAGCACCCTTTTGTTTTTTTAATTACAATACTATTTTGTTCGAAAATAAAAGCACAAAACTCTAATGATATAGAGAAAATAGGGTATCTGTTAACAGATGCCCTTTTCTATTCAGAAAAGTATATTATTCCTATGACTGATGCTGCAGTTTATCAGGCTTCTTCTGGTTGGGTATTATCTCCTAAAAAGAAAGAAAAATGGGAGGTTACTTTAGGTATTCATACCAATGTTTTTTTTGTTCCTAATAAAGATCGTGATTTCCAAATCAAAAATTCTGATTTTCAATTTTTCGAAATTGAAGGAGCATCAACAGCAACAGTCCCCACTGCATTAGGAAATAATGATCCCCATTTTCTAATCGGTGAAATAGGAGGAGAGACCGTACGATTTAAAACACCAGAAGGAGTCAATCAGGAGACTATTATATACCCTTATTTTCAAGCAAGTGTAGAGCTCCCTTATGGTTTTGAATTTATAGGTAGGTATTCTCCAAAAACTAAATTAAAAAAAGGAAATTATCAAGTATATGGAGCTGGTTTGAAATATAACCTTAGTCAACATTTTAAAAATTGGGAAATCAAGAAAATTCATTTGGCAGTTGCAGGTATCTATTCTAATGCAGATGTTAGTTTTGATTTTCTTGATGTAAATACAGCTTACGGAAATTTAGGAATTAATAGGATTAATGGTATTGTAGATACTTGGCATTTGGATCTTCTTTTTTCTAAAGAATTTAAGAATTTAGATTTAAACGGGAACTTTATCCTTAATTATAGTACTTTTAATTATTTAGTAAACGGACCTAAAGGAAGTATTGAAGAAATCATTCCTGTACAACAAATAATTAATGAATTGCTCACACGAATAGAAAAAGATAAAATAAATACTATTTTTGAAATTACAGGGATATACCATATCAACAAATTTGCATTGCAAAGTTCATTTGCTTTTGGTAAATTTGCGAATCTTAACTTTGGAGTACAATATCAATTTTAACTTATAAATAATCAAAAACAAAAAAATGAAAGTAACAATAGTTGGAGCGGGTAACGTAGGTGCGACTTGTGCAGACGTTATTTCGTACAGAGGAATTGCTAGTGAAGTAGTATTATTAGATATTAAAGAAGGTTTTGCTGAAGGTAAAGCTATGGATATTATGCAATGTGCTACTACTACCGTTTTTAATACAAAAGTTTCAGGAAGTACTAATGACTATTCTAAGACTGCGGGTAGTGATGTAGTAGTAATTACTTCTGGTATTCCAAGAAAACCAGGAATGACGCGTGAAGAATTAATCGGAATCAATGCAGGGATTGTAAAATCTGTTGCAGATAATGTTTTAACACATTCTCCAAACGCTATCATTGTAGTTGTATCAAATCCTATGGATACAATGACTTATTTAACTTTAAAAGCGACTGGATTACCTAAAAATAGAGTAATCGGTATGGGTGGAGCTTTAGATAGTTCTCGTTTTAAATATTACTTATCTCAAGCTTTACAAAAACCAGGTAACGATGTACAAGGGATGGTAATAGGTGGTCATGGAGACACAACCATGATTCCTTTAACTAGATTAGCTTCTTATAATGGTTCTCCAGTATCTAATTTCTTATCACAAGAAGAATTAGATAAAGTAGCTGCTTCTACAATGGTTGGTGGTGCCACATTAACTGGTTTATTAGGAACTTCAGCTTGGTATGCACCTGGTGCATCAGTTGCTTATTTAGTAGATAGCATTTTAAATGACCAAAAAAGAATGATTCCTTGTTCAGTTATGTTAGAAGGCGAATATGGACAAAATGATATTTGCATAGGTGTACCATGTATTATCGGAAAGAATGGTGTGGAAGAAATTGTAGATATTCAATTAAATGACGCTGAAAAAGTATTATTTGCGAAGAGTGCAGATGCAGTTAGAAATATGAATGCAGATTTAAAATCTGTATTATAAGATATTCAGAATCAAGTGTTAAAACTGTCATTTTAATTTGGCAGTTTTTTTATATGTAGTTTTCAACAGGAAATTATTAATAAAAACCAATTTTATTAAGAAATAAAATTGGTTAATCCTATTGTAAATTATATATTTGTCCGTTTTTATAAAAATATAGAATAATTAATTTTAGTAGTAATGCAGAATAAAGGACTAATTAAATTTTTCGCAATTATCTTTGCTTTGGTATGTATTTACCAATTATCTTTTACATTCGTAGCAAATGGAATTGAGAAAGATGCAAAGAGTTATGCAAGTCAGTTTCCACAAGAAATTCAAACTCAAAAAGAAGTATCTTATCTAGATTCTTTAGCAAAAAGTAAAGAAAAAGTTTTTCTTTGGAATACTTATGAAGAGGTAAGAAATAATCAAATTAACAAAGGTCTTGACCTTGAAGGAGGTCTTAACGTTATCCTTCAAATATCGGTTAAAGATATTTTATTTGGTTTAGCTAATGAAACTTCGAATAGAGACTTTTTAAAAGTTTTAGAAGAAGCTAAGAAAAACCAACAAGGGAATCAGGATTATATAGATGCATTTTTTGCAGAAGCTAATAGAGCAAAACTTCAATTATCTAACGTTGATATTTTTAGAAATAGAAATTTAGATAAAGAGATAGAGTTAAACATGACAAATGCTCAAGTAGAGCCTATCATTAAGAAAAAAGTTGCTGAATCTGTAGAAAGTGCTTTTGAAGTATTAAGAAAACGTATCGATCAATTTGGTGTAACACAACCAAACATTCAAATGTTAGGTAATTCTGGAAGAATTTTAGTAGAATTACCAGGAGCTAAAGATGTAGATCGTATTAAAAAATTATTACAAGGAACTGCTAAGTTAGAATTTTGGGAAACCTATAAAATTGATGAAGTAGCAAATTATTTAATTTCCGCTAATGAAGTTTTGAAAAAAACGGAAATAGTAAAAGAAGAAGTTAAAGAAGTTGCTAAAGATTCAACTGTTAAAGATTCAACAGCAACAGATTTAGATGCTTTATTAACTGATAATGCAGATTCTACTGCTGTTCAGGTAAATCCTTTATTTGATAAAATACAAATTACACAACAACCTGGATATTCTGTTTTAGGTTATGCTAAAGTAGCAGATACTGAAACAATTGGTAACTATTTAAGAAGAAAAGATGTTGTCCGAACTTTACCAAATGCTATTGCAAATGTAAAATTTGTTTGGGGTAAAGAAAATGAAAAAACACCTGGGATTGTAGAATTATATGCTTTAAAAAGAACAGGGAAAGACGGTAAAGCTCCTATTAGTGGAGGTGTTATTGTAGATGCTACAGATACTTTTGATCAATTAGGAAAACCTGCCGTTTCAATGCAAATGAATGGTGCTGGATCTAAAGAGTGGGAAAAATTAACAGGCAAAGTTTCTCAACAAGGAAATGCTATTGCTATTGTATTAGATAATATTGTTTATTCTGCTCCTGGGGTAAGTAAAGGAGCTATTTCAGGTGGACGTTCTGAAATTTCAGGAAGTTTTTCAGTAACTGAAACAAAAGATTTAGCTAACGTATTGAGAGCAGGTAAATTACCAGCTGCTGCTGATATTGTTCAATCTGAAGTTGTGGGACCATCTTTAGGACAAGAGGCTGTTGATAGCGGTTTCATGTCTTTCATTATTGGTTTCTCTTTAGTATTATTATGGATGGTTGTTTACTATGGTAAAGCTGGTTTCTATGCAAATCTTGCGTTATTAGTTAACATTTTATTCATTTTTGGAGCTTTAGCTAGTTTTGGTGCTGTATTAACATTACCAGGTATTGCGGGTATCGTATTAACTATTGGTATGGCTGTTGATGCGAATGTAATCATTTATGAAAGAGCTAAAGAAGAACTTGATGCTGGTAAAACTGTAGAAGAAGCGGTTAGTTATTCATACACATGGAAAGGAGCTATGTCATCTATTGTAGATGCAAACGTTACTACTTTCATAACGGCATTAATTTTATTCGTTTTAGGTACAGGACCAATTAAAGGTTTTGCAACAACTTTATTAATTGGTATTCTTACTTCTTTAATTACTGCTGTATTCATTACTAGAATATTCTTAGATTGGAGTTTATCAAGAAATGAAAATATTGCATTTTCAACATCAGTAACTAAAAATTGGTTCAAAAACTTAAACTTTGATTTCTTAGGAAAACGTAAAATTGCTTATGCAGTTTCAGGAATTCTAATTGCTTTAAGTATCTTTTCATTAGTTTCTAAAGGACTTAATTATGGTGTTGATTTTGTTGGAGGTAGAACATATCAAGTTCGTTTTGATAAATCAGTTTCTGCACCAGAAGTTACTAAAGATTTAGTAGCCGTTTTTGAAAGTGCTGAAGCTAAAATCTATGGTAATGACAAGCAATTAAAGATTACTACAAAATATAAAGTAGATGAAGAAGGTGAAGGAGTAGATGCAGAAGTAAATCAAAAATTATTTGAAGCTTTACAAAAATATTTACCATCAAATTTAACAAAAGAAAATTTTGTGAACCTTTACGAAGGAAAACAAGTGGGTATCATGTCTTCTTCTAAAGTATCGGGTACTATATCAAAAGATATTAAAACCAATTCATTATGGGCGGTTTTAGGATCTTTATTAGTAGTGTTCCTTTATTTAATGATTTCATTTAGAAAATGGCAGTTTGGACTTGGTGCTGTAATAGCAGTTGCACACGACGTAATTATTGTATTAGGGATTTTCTCTTTCTTTTATACGATATTGCCTTTCAATATGGAGATTGACCAAGCTTTCATTGCTGCAATCTTAACGGTTATTGGTTATTCATTAAATGATACTGTAATTGTATTTGACCGTGTGAGAGAGTATTTGGATTACAATTCTTCTTCTGATTTTAAAGCATTGGTAAATAAAGCCTTAAATTCAACTTTAAGTAGAACAATCAATACTTCTGCTACCACTTTGGTTGTATTAATTGCTATCTTTATTTTTGGTGGTGAAACGATTAGAGGTTTCGTATTTGCTATTTTAGTGGGTATTTTAGTGGGTACTTATTCTTCTTTATTCGTTGCTACACCAGTAATGAATGATACCATGAGTAAGAAAGAAGCTAAAAAAATGGCTGAATTTAAAAAAGAGGAATAATAATATTAGAATTATTCATTATATAAAAGGCCTGAATATTCAGGTCTTTTTTTTATATTTAAAAAAAATTAAAGATGATGAAATTGCATTACTTAATTGCTGTATTATTCATGATTATTTTTCAATCATGTGACAAAAACCGTATTTATAGAGATTTTGATTCTAATTTTGAAAAAAATCATTGGGAATCAAATGATAGTAGATCGTTTACGTTTACTTTGGAAAAAGATGAAAATGCTAATTTAGCGTTACATTTTGGTCATATTTTTGATTTTCAATTTGATGCTATACCATTACAAGTAGGTATTACTTACCCTGATGGTCATACTGAAATACTGCCTATCAATTTAAAAATAAAAAATGAAAAAGGAGAAGACATAGCAGATTGTTCTGGAGATGTTTGTGACTTATATTATAACATTAAAAATAATACTCTTTTTCAAAAAGGAACTTATCTAGTAATTATAACCAATAAATTCAATGCAGCATATTTGCCAAATGTACTGGGTGTAGGTATACAAGTTACAAAGTAAAAGTTCTATTCAATACAAACAATTTTGTTTTTTATGGCATAAAGAACTAACCCAATTCTGGTTTTTATTTCTAATTTACAAAATAAGTTTTCTCTGTAACCATCAATGGTTTTTGGGCTTAAGCACATTTCATCTGCAATTTCTTTGTATGTTTTTTCTGTGCATGCATGTTTAATAAACACAATTTCCTTGTCTTTTAATTCGTGTTTTTGATTATTATTATCCAAACGATTTACTAAAAGTCCAGAAACTAATTCTGTAAAGAAAAAACCTTTGTCAGAAACCGTTTTTAAGGCTTCTTCAAATATTTGAGGAGAAGTATCTTTTAAAAGATACCCTTTAGCACCATGTTTAATCATTTTAATAATAGTTTCTTCATCATCATTTACAGACAATGCAATCACTTTTAAATCTTCTCTATTGCTCTTAATCCACTCCATGGTTTTAAGGCCATCTAAAACAGGCATGTTAACATCCAAAAGGACTAATTCAATCTCATCTGTGTCAATTTTGTTAGCCTGTACACTATCAATAAAATCTTTGCCATTTTCATAATTATCAACTACTATAAAATCATTAAAACTATTAATTAGATATTTTAATGATTGAGAGAATAATAAATGATCATCAATTATTATTACTTTTTTCTTTGTCTTCATTTTGTTTGTTTAAGTTGTATTGTAAGAAAATTTCAGTTCCGTTTTCATTTGAATTTAGAGTCAAATTGGCGCCAATCAATTTTGCTCTAAACTTGATATTATTTAAACCTAAGCCTTTGTGATTTTGATTAGAATCAAAACCAATACCAAAGTCTTTTAAATTAATTGTGAGTAGGTCTTCATTACAATTAATGTTCATTTCTATTTTTTTACTCGAAGAATGTTTGAGACTATTATGTATAGATTCCTGAAAAATACGATATAAAATTAATTCATGTTCTATATTTATTTTAGGGAATTCGCAATTAATGTTCAATTTACAGTCTATATTTTTTAATTTTTCTATTCTTTTGAAATCATTTTCAATAGATTCAATAAAGTTAGTATTTATTAGATTATCTTTATTAATAATTCTTGATAAAATTCGTATTTCGTCTAACGATTTTGCCATAACCGTTTTAACTTCCAGAAGTTCAGCTTTGCTAACAGTTTCTTCTTTTTGAGCATACATATTTAATTGCATAATAGCAACAGAAATAATTTGACCAATATTGTCATGTAGTTCTTTGCTTATTTCCGTTAATGTTTGGTCTTTTATTTCTACTCGTGTTTTGATAAGTTCAGATTGAAAATGAATTTCAGATTCCATTTTATCAATCAAAAATTGTGTTTTTTTCTTCTGAAAAAAGAAAAATAAAACAAATAAAATGACAAGTAAAGTAAAAAATACAATACTTAACGAAATGACTAATAATTGTATTTCTTCTCTGTCCATATAAAGCCTATTATAAAACAACTATTCATTATTAAATTAAGAATGAATATGATTACCCAATATATTGATATTTTATATTCAATCAAAAACCATTCTAAAGATAGCATAAAAGGCAAAAAAGGCACGTGAAACAATAAGTTTCCTAAGATAAACCAAAAAAAGATTGACTTTTTATAATTTAAAATATTGCTAGAATTAAATAATTCGATTAAATATAATAATGAAAGTATAATGAAAAACAAAACAGCAAAAGCATATATTTCTGAAAGTATTGTTGTCCCAAACTTCTCATGATGGCATACATAACTAATTATAACACCAATGAAATAAATGCAAATCAATAAAAATGAAATTATTTTATTTTTGTATTTTTTTAAGATTTTTCCAATAATAAAAAAATATATGAAAAAAAGAATAATAATATAAATATTAAAAACATAGTAATTTAATAGACCTGTCCAATCCGTAAAATAAACACCTAAAATTTCAGTTATTGCCCCTAAAATTATTGTAAAAAGAAATAATTTTGATTTATAATTGGGTAGTTTTGACCAATTGAGTAGACCAATAACAGCCGAAATTAAGGCGAAAACAAATGGGAAATATCTTAAATTTTCTAACATTAATTCTTTTGATGATATTTTAAAAAAAAAGCAATAGAATTAAAAGCAAACACCTTTAATTCTATTGATAAAGTAATTTGATATTTTAATTTGATGGATAAATGGCTTTTGGAGGATGTCCCATTGTACCAAAATTCATCGGACTTAATTCATCTACATCTGGATTTTCTTCTTCCGTTTGCATCATAGTTGGAAGGTTTAATACGCTTCCTTTTTGAACATCTACTTTTTTACCTGTTGGTGTTAAAAAAATGGTAGTCATATTAGCCTTATGACTATACTGAGAGGTATTTGGATAGGCGCCTAAATAAAAACGAATACCATCAACATCATAACCTTTGTTCTTGCCTTCTCTCTTAATATAATAGATGTAATTTTCTAATTCTTTTATAGAATACCAAGTTGAATTTGCGTCTTCTTTATTAATGCTTTGTGATATTAATGCATGTCTAGTTCTATTGTAATTTTGATTCAATTCTTTAGCTACATCATTAGATATTAACTGTGTTGGCTCATCGTGTTTAACTTCCACTTCTGTGCAAGATTGAAACAAAAAAATCAAAAATAAACTAGTTAATAGACCATAGTTAAATTTTTTCATAATTGTTTTATTTATTTAAGTTTATGAGGCAAATGTATTTGTAATGCCAAAATCGTACAAGGGGAAAATCCCCCTTTTTTATACTATATATTTTTAGGATATCATTTCTTGTTCTCATAAAAACAATTATTTTTACAAAAAAATGTAATATGAATACTACTATTAGAGAAAAAATAAGGAATGGTTTTAACTTAGATTTGGGTAAATTAATAGAAGACTGTTTTGAAATTTATAAGAAAATATTCCTTATTGGTGGGTTGGGTTTTTTGTTGGTATCTATTTTTGGAATTTTATTTTACGGATTTTTAGTAGCCATGTTATATGGAGTTAGTGATATTGCAGAATGGGCGATGAAGATGGAAGCTATGCAACATGAAATCCGTTTTATTATAGGAAATATAATTATGACTGTGTTTTTTGCTGCCCTAATAGCGCCTTTAAATGCTGGTTTTTTAAAATTATGTTTTTTATCTAAAAGAAATCAAGAATTAAAATTAGGGGTTGTTTTTGATTATTACAAGAGTAAATATTTAAAAGATATAATTATTGGATCAGTTATTATAGCCTTAACATCTACTACCTTTATTTCGGCAATTAAAGTTTTTCCTTTTTCTAGCTTTACTATTTTTTTAAATTTAATAGGTGTTCTTATTCAAATACTCGTATCCTTATTTACCATTTTATTTATTCCTTTAGTTATTTTTGGTAATCAAAATTACACAGATGCGATACAAAACAGTATAAAATTAACAGCTAAAAAACCTTTTCATATTATCTTAGCATTAGTTATTGCAGTAATTGGAGCTTTTTTAGGGTTAATTGGTTTTTGTATAGGTGTCTTTTTTACGATGCCTCTTTATGTAGCAATGATTTTTTCAATTTATGATAATATAGTAGGAGTTGAAGAGTATAATGTATTAGATGAGATAGGTAGAAACGAAGAATAATTTTTATTAACTTTGAATAAATAAAACGTATAGCAACATGAAATGGCAAGGTAGAAGACAAAGTGATAATGTGGAAGACAGAAGGGGGATGTCTTCTGGAGGTAAAGTTATTGCAGGAGGAGGAATAATAGGTATTATTGTTCTTTTATTGCAATTATTTGGTGGTGAAACTGGGCAAAGCTTAGCTCCAGTTTTGGAACAAATGAACCAAACAAATTCACAACAAGAAACAGTTCAAAGAGAATTAACTCCTGAAGAAGATGCTTTAGGACAATTTGCAGCTACTGTGCTGGCTGATACAGAAGATATTTGGACAAAAATTTTTAATGATAATCAATTAGGTATTTATGAAAAACCTAAAATGGTTTTATTTACAGATGCCGTTCAAACGGCTTGTGGTGGTGCTACAGCTGCGTCAGGACCTTTTTATTGTCCGGCAGATAAAAAAGTGTATATGGATCTTCGTTTTTTTGAAGAATTGCGTACCCGTTTTGGAGCAAAAGGTGGTGATTTTGCAATTGCCTATGTTATAGCACATGAAGTAGGACATCATGTTCAAACTTTGTTAGGGACTTCTCAAAAAGTGCGTCAAGCACAACAAGGAAAAAGTAAAGCAGATGCCAATAAATTATCTGTTTGTTTAGAATTACAAGCCGATTTTTATGCAGGTCTTTGGGCACATTATAATAAAAAGTATTTAGAAGAAGGGGATATTGAAGAAGCATTAAGTGCTGCACATGCTGTGGGAGACGATGCTATTCAAAGTAAGATGCAAGGTCATGTTGTACCCGATTCCTTTACGCACGGAACTTCTGAACAACGAATGAAATGGTTTATGAAAGGGTATAACTCTGGTAATATTAGCCAACACAATACTTTCGAAGAAGAGTTGTAAAATAAAATCGATATTAAATAAAAACCCGAACTAGTTTATTCTAATTCGGGTTTTTGTTTTTAATTCCACAAGGTGCCGTCTAAGCCTAATATTGTACCTATCCAAAGAAAGAAAAGTAGGATAAAAACGCTAAAAAGAAATAGCATTAGATTTATAAATTTGAAAGCTGTCTTTTTTGTATTGATTAAATAAAATAGAGCACCTCCAATAGAAGTTATAAAAGGAGTAACAACTAAAGGTCTGACAAACCAAACTTTTCCCCACGTTGGGTTTGGATTAGGTACACTAAAGATTAATAGTAAAATAATTATCAAGGCTACTATTGCACCTGCAATAGCAAATTTAAACACATTAGAAATGGAGATTGTATGCATAGAATTTTCTTTTTAGTTATTATGCCAATCAATCTTTCTAGAAAAATACATTACGGCTCCTAAAATTAAGAATAATCCAATACTTCCTACCAATAAGGCATAGTTTTCTAATTGTATTATCACAAAAATAAAACTATATAAAACACTTAAAGATGCTGCAATGAACAATGGGAATTTCTTTTCTTTTAAAACAGAAATAGAGTAGAGTAGTAACATGATGATAACGGCACTCGCAGCAATACTATAGGCAATTGTAAAACTAGAGTGTTCAGTTATCGATATTAATAAAGTATAAAACATAATTAAAGCTAATCCAATCATCGTATATTGAAAAATATGAATACTTTTTTTACTAATGGTTTGTATTAGGAAAAATATTAAAAATGTTAATCCAATAACTAAGAAACCATATTTTGAAGCACGTTCGTTTTGTTGGTATTGATCAACGGTTTCAATCAATTTAACACCATAAGAATAATTGTTTAACTCTGGGATTTTAGTATCATATTGTTGTGAAAAAGGACGATTAATATGTAATATTTTCCAATCAGCATGAAAGTTTTTAGAAGTAATTTGCTTTGTAGTATCATTCGCAGCAAAACTACCTATAAAACTTGGTGAATCCCAATTAGCATTAATGCTTGTAGTAGTAGTTTTTCCAACAGGCACAAATTGAATGTTATCACTACCATTATATTTCATGTCAAAATTAAAAGTAATCATTTGATTGGGAACATATGTAAAAGTTTCCGTTTCCAATGTGCCAAAGTAGTGGTCTTCATCGGGTTTAGATTCCAAACTGAACTTCTTTTTGTTTAGGGTAATTTTTAAATCACTTTTTATGCTTTTCAAATTGGTAGTTTTGATTAGTATAGATGCTTTATCCCAAAGTACATCTTCCGCTTTAATACTTAATTTATCTAGAGCAGCATTTTCAAAATTTCCGTTGAACTGCATATTGGCTTTAAAAACAATTGGATTGTAAATTCCTCTTTTAATGTCATCTACTTTAGTAACTTCCGTTTTATTTTCTAAAGTGTTCGGAAAGAAATAAGCATATTGTATGGATGCTCTTTTTTGGATGATAGTTTCCCTACTTTTTTCGTCAACAATAGCTGTTTCAGAATAGGTTTTGTAAGGAATTTTAAGTATAGGCCCATAAAAATGAATATTTTCTCCCCATGTTTCAGTCACTTCTTGAGTCACATCATTTTTACGTTCAGAACGTTCTGTAATTAGATTTTGTACCAAATTAAGAGGAATTAATAGAAATAATGTAAGCATGCCTACCATTATCATTTTTGCGGTATTGCTTTGTAAAAATGAAGGTTTAGGAGTAACGCTAGATTTGTGTAATTCGATTGGATTTTCCATAAGATGAAATTTTAATTATTTTAAACAGTTTTTTTAATTATGAAGGGCTATGTAAGCGTATAAAATAGCTATAGGGATATTTGACAAAAGAAGTAAGATTCTAATAACAAGATCTTCCGTGTTTTTTTCTTTTGAGAAGAGATAAATAACATGTAATAGCGTAATAAAATTGATTAGTGTTGCCATTAATAAATAGCCAAAGCCAATAACCATAATTACAAACGCTTCTGGGAAAACGCAATGTAATATTAGTATAAAGGTTCCTAGTGAAAATGATAGAATTGCCAATTGTGTTGAAAAAGGTAATTCTCTAAATTGAAAATTAGTTTCCATAAAAATTGTTTTTAAGGATGTAAATCAAATAAATGAAACTACCATAAAGCATAGAGAATAAGACTGCTTGTGTGGAAATTAAACAAGTACATGAATCAATAAATAGTTGCATTGGATTGGTAAGTATGTGCCAACTATTAAATCGTAAAAACCGTCCGAGGTAGATGCCAAAACCACTCAACAAACAAATAACTGGAATACTATATTGTATTTTTTTTTGTGAAAAAAATAGTGAAAAGCATGTTTTAAATTCTTCTATAGCAGCTAAACCAAAGAGAATACCTAAACCAGCAAATGATGATAGCAAAATTAGGTCAAACCAAAATAGATTAGGGTTTCCTTTGGATAAATGGATAAAATCGGTAACGATATAAAAGGAATTGGGTAAAAATAAGAGCCAAATTATAAAAAGTAAAGTTCTTGTTTTTGTATTTTCTAAAAGTTCAATCCTTTGTTTTACAAATAAGAATAGTAAATATGGAATAGCCGCTAAAAAAGCATTCCAAATTAGAAAAAAATAGAAAACGGATTGAGTTACTTTCACTCTACAGAGTAATAAAAAAGCACAATAACAACATAAGGCAAGTAGAAAACTATTGGCTTTTTTATTCGTTTGATAAATTTTAATTAGGAGTTGCATATTAATTAATGTTAAAAGTGGTTCGAAGGGTGTGAACGGGTATAGAAAGCATTTTATAAAAATCTAAATCATAAAAACGATGGGCTTTCTTTCCTTTTTCGTATTGATTCAAATAGTAATTTATTTGTTTCGGGTAGAAGAGAAGTCCGGTAGTGATTACCAGAAATAGATACAAGCTTTTTTTTCCATTACCTAGCAGAAAATATTGCATACCTATTTCTTCTACCACAGAAACACCTGTGTTTGTTAAAACATGAATTACATCATGATCCTCTAGTTTTTCTTGAATTTCAAAATTATAGCGCAACAGGAAGTTGCCTAATTCATAGCCTAATGAGGCTTTTGGATGAGCAATTAATTCGTCACTTGTGGTATTCCATGGACGATTCTTTTTAAACCATTTTTGATATGGTTTTTTGCTAAGTTCATACATTTTTTCAATAAATTTATCTTTCATATATTTTTTAAAGTACTTTGAATTTCAAAGTTGTTAAATAAAAAAATAGGTTTAACTATTTGAGATTAATTTTTCTAATGCTTCAATGTGCTCCTGAAAGGCTTTTTTACCTTCTTTAGTAGCGATATATTTTGTATTGGGTTTTCTGCCAATAAAGTGTTTTTCAACAGTGATATAGTTTTCGTTTTCCAAAGCTTTCGCATGACTAGCTAAATTACCATCGGTAACACCTAATAATTCTTTTAAAGTTGAAAAATCAGCATTTTCATTTACCATTAACACCGACATGATTCCCAAACGAATTCGGTGATCAAAGGCTTTGTTAATATTTTGAATGATATTTTTCACTATAATTGATTTTTATTACTATTCGATTGCAATTTTTGGACCTAAAAATTTTGGTTTTACTTTAAAAAGGATATCGATAAATACTTTTGTACGCGCTAAGTATTCTCTAGCTTTTACTCTAAAACCATACTTTTTAGAGACATCTTTTGCATTGTATGCAATCACATTCATGTTGTTTTTTGAGGCTATATATAAAGCTCGTTCATTATGAAATTCTTGCGAAATTAGAGTAAAATTGGTTAATCCAAAAACTTCTTTTGCTCTAATAACGGAATCTAATGTTCTAAAACCGGCATAGTCCAAAACAATTCTATCTTCTGGTATACCTTGCGCAATCAATTCATTTTTAAAATCGGTAGGTTCATCATAATCAAAACGGCTATTATCACCGCTAACTAAAATATATTCAATTTTGCATTCTTTATATAAAGTTACAGTGGCTTCTATACGGTACTTAAAATAATGATTCAAAGTCCCATTTTTTAAATATTTCCCTGTGCCTAAGACTACACCAACTTTATTATTCGGAAGTAAATTTACGTCAGAAAATGTTTTGTTTTTTGCCTCATTTTTAACTTTTGTATGAGCAACACAAATAAAAAATAGAATGAAGACGCTTATGGGAAATAAAAACTTTCGCATTTTATTTTGTATTAGATGTTTCTATCATATTTATAATACATCATACTTCCATATAAAATATGACAAAAACCAAATCCAATTACCCAAAAATACAAACCATACCCTGAAAATTCAACGGCAATTAATCCTAAAATAATCTGGGTGATACCTAAGTAACGTACATCTCTTAAAGTATATTTACTGGCATTTAAACATGCTAAACCATAAAATAATAAGGTAACAGGAGCAATTAAACCATAATGTTTGTTTTTTAGTAAAAGCAAAGCAAAAATTCCACCTGTGATTAAAGGAATTAAAAAATTAATTAAAACTCTTCTCGAAGTAGGATTCCAAATTTTTTCTCCAGCTTTTTTTGCTTTTTTAGCGGTTAATAAATAAGCAGTACCAACTGAAAGAACGAGTACAATAAAAGCGGTTAAAAGAATTAGTTTAAAAGTTTTACTTTCCAAAGTGATATAACGCCCATAATGAGAATTGATTAAATAATTAACATATGCTGCACCAACTAGAGCATAGATTCCTGCGAGTATTCCAGATAAACCACTTAATGATATAAATTGAGTAGATTTACTCATTATTTCTTTAATATCTTGAATGTCTTTTAAATATTTACTTGCTTCCATTATAAAGTACTTTGAAATACAAAGTAAAATAATAATTTTGTATTTACCAAAAGTTTTTTTGTTAAAAAAATCTCATTTTGCAAAGTAGTAACCGTTAAGTAAAATAATTGTAATATTTTTATACATTATAAATTTTAATTCATTTCTATAATGAGATTTTCTTTAGTTTTTATCATTAGTCTTTTTATGGTTTGTTCTTCAAATGCGCAATCTAATGATGAAAAAATGTTACGAACTATTTACGATGAAGCTTTAACAAAATCAAAATGTTATGATTGGTTGGAATATTTATCCAATACTATTGGGGCACGACTGTCTGGTTCTACTTCAGCAGAAAAAGCCGTTTTGTATACCAAAGCAGAATTAGAACAATTAGGTTTGGATCGTGTTTTTTTACAAGAAGTGATGGTGCCGCATTGGATAAGAGGTGAAAAGGAAAAAGCCTATTTTGAAAGTAAAGGAAGAAAAGTAGAAGTTCCTATTTGTGCTTTAGGAAGTTCGATTGCTACTCCGAAAAATGGATTAAAAGCACCTATAATTGAAGTTATGGGAATTGATGAAATGGTTGCTTTAGGTTCAGAAAAGGTTAAAGGCAAAATTGTTTTTTTTAATCGACCAATGACACCCATTCATATTCAAACTTTTCAAGCTTATGGAGGTTGTATAGATCAGCGTTCTGCGGGTGCTCGTGAAGCGGCTAAATTAGGTGCTGTAGGTGTTATTGTGCGATCAATGAATTTAAGACTGGATGATTTTCCTCATACAGGTAATACAAATTATGGAGATTTACCTAAAGATAAGTATATTCCAGCAGCAGCAATTAGTACAAATGGTGCTAATTTATTAAGTGAATCGCTAAAAAAGAATCCAGACATTCAATTTTATTTTAAACAATCTTGTGAAATGTTACCAGATGTCTTGTCATATAATGTAGTTGGAGAAATTAAAGGAACAGAAAATCCAGATGAAATTATGGTAATAGGTGGTCATTTAGATTCTTGGGATCTTGGTGATGGCTCTCATGATGATGGTGCTGGAGTGGTACAAAGTATGGAAATTTTATCTATTTTTAAAAGATTAGAATACAAACCTAAACATACGATTAGAGTGGTTTTATTTATGAATGAAGAAAATGGGAATAGAGGAGGAAAGCAATATGCAGAATTAGCCAAAAAAAATAATGAAAATCACATTTTTGCTTTAGAAAGCGATGCAGGTGGTTTTTCTCCAAGAGGATTTTCTCTTGAAGCTGATGCTACTAATTTCGCTAAAATAAGAAGTTGGAAAACACTATTTGAACCGTATTTAATTCATTTATTTGTTGAAGGACATACCGGAGTTGATATTGGACCTTTACAATCGAAACATATCGTTAAAGCAGGATTACAACCCGATTCCCAACGTTATTTTGATTATCATCATGCTGCTAATGATACTTTTAATGCGGTTAATAAAAGAGAATTGGAACTTGGAGCTGCGGCAATGACATCTTTAGTTTATTTAATGGATCAATACGGAATTGAATAATGAAACCTGCTGAAGAATATATTTTTAGACAACCAGAAACTTATCGGAAGATGTTGTTGCATATCATAGCAGTAGTGGAACAAGAATTGTCAGATTATGAATTACTATTCAAATGGGGAATTCCTTACTTTTATTATAAAAAGAAGCCTTTTTGTTATTTGGCACCCAATCATAAAAGAAAATTTGTTGATGTAGGGTTTGCCAAAGGTTTTCAGTTGCAATTAAATCAGGAATTTTTAGTTGATGAAAAAAGAAATACGGTAAAATCATTGCGGTATTTTTCTTTAGAAACCATTGATAATTCCGTTTTAAAAGCTGTAATAGAGGAAGCAAAAACATTATACCTATAAAAAAAGCACTTGAAAAGTGCTTTTTTTATATTTTTTATTTGTATTCTATATTCTAAAGATACCTCCAAGAGCAATAATACGTTGAAAGAACCAGAATTTTTGAGATGCTTTATCTACTGGATCTTTTGAGGTTCTAATATCGTTCATATTTATAAAACCTCCTTTTAATTCAGTTTGAATAAAAAAGTGTTTGAAAAAGGTGAAATTCAATCCAGCTTTTGCTGAAATACCGTATCCAGCAACGTGAAATGCATCATTATTATCTTTCATTAAAAGTGTAGAATTTGTTTTTGGAAATAAAAAACCAGCACCTAAACCTTCTGTAACATTAATTTGAAATTTATCTGTATTAGTAATACCAATATACTTTGAAAGATCATCCACTCTAGAAAATTCAGTATGTATGTAATTTAAACCATCGGTATGTTCAAATTCTAAAAATTTACTGTCTAAGGTTAATTCATTGTTATTTGGGTTTTCATTATAGCTTCCAGGATTTGGATAATAACCACTATAACGAACTCTCTTGTCTTGATCCATCACATATTTCATATGATCAACACCAATTGAAATATTGTAATGGTCGTTAATAAAATAACCAATTCGTAAATTAGTTTGAGGAATAGTCATTCTTCCAGGATTTACATAATCAACATGCCATCCTTTTGGCTTGTCGTGTGCTTCTACATCATAGAGTGTAAAGTCGTAATTACTTCCAGTAAAATGAATATCCGATTTCGAAAAGCTTTCTCTATTTCCACCCCAAAAGATGAAGAATTTTCCTTTGTTGTGACTGGTGTATTTTTCAGGCATTTCAACTGTTTCTTGCGAAAAGGTGTACTGTGAAAAAACACAAAAAGATAGTACAACCATTAGAAATGATTGTTTCATTTGGATTTATAAGTATTAAAATTGATTTATAGTTTTTCTGATAGCCACTAATTTTTTCATTAAATCTTCAAAATAATCCAAATGAAGCATATTTGCGCCATCACTTTTGGCATTTGCTGGATCAAAATGAGTTTCTATAAAAATTCCATCTACTCCTACAGCAATTCCTGCTTTAGCAATGGTTTCAATCATATCTGGGCGGCCTCCTGTTACCCCAACAGTTTGATTAGGTTGTTGTAGAGAGTGAGTAACATCTAGTACAGTTGTAGCATATTGTTGCATTGTTGGAATACTTCTAAAATCTACAATCATATCTTGATAACCAAACATAGTACCTCTGTCGGTTACCATTACTTTTTCATTTTGGCAATCCAACACCTTTTGTACCGCATGTTTCATACTTTCAGGACTCATAAATTGCCCTTTTTTTAAGTTAACAGTCTTTCCTGTTTCTGCAGCAGCAACTACTAAATCGGTTTGACGGACTAAAAAAGCAGGAATTTGTAGAATATCAACATATTCAGCAGCCATTGTGGCATCTTCATTAGTATGAATATCGGTGATAGTAGGTATACCAAATTCTTTTGAAACTTTAGCTAGTATTTTTAATGCTTTTTCGTCACCAATACCTGTAAAACTATCAATTCTGGAACGATTTGCTTTTTTAAAAGAACCTTTAAAAACGTATGGAATTTTTAAAGCATCTGTTACTGTTACAATTTTTTCGGCAATTTTCATAGCCATTTCTTCACCTTCAATGGCACAAGGTCCTGATAATAAGAAGAAATTACCGCTATTTGTGTTTTTTATTTGTGGAATAGTATCTAAATTCATTATGTAGTTGTTTTTAAGAGTGCAAAGATAAAAATAAAAACCTTTTAAATCACAGTTTAAAAGGTTAGTTAAGTTAGTCTTAAGTTTTTTTATTATTCTTTTGTCTTTTTTATTTTTAACCCTTTAGGACATACAATTTGTCCTTTTTCATAAATATTAAAGTGCAATGATATTTTGTTTGAACTTCCTTCAAATGTTACTTCATAAATTGAGAGCGTTCCTGCACCCATAGTTGTATTTTCAGTTGGAAAAGGACAACAGGTATCTGTTTTTAAATAGGATATCTTCTCTTGATTTGGACCTTCCAATGCATTAAAAAATAGTTTAACAGTGGCTTCTTCCAAATTTTCTGATATTGGTCCTAAATTAATAGGATAATCAGGATCATAACCATACTGAGTATCTTTGGCATATTCTGTAATTACGAAAGCACTATTAAAAATTTTAGGTCTTGTTGCAGTAGGGTCTATATTTTTAATTGTTGATTTTGTACTAGTACAAGAAAATAAAAGGAATACAAGAATTATAGATACTATTAATTTCATGTTTTAATTGTTTTTAGTTCTTATAAAATAACTAATAGTAGCTGAAATTACTACTCCAAATGATAATCGATCAAAAACGCTATTAGAAATAGCTGTATTTAAATTGTATCTCGCTGTTGCTTTCTCTAATGGTAGCCCTTCATCAACGGAAGCATTAATAGCATTGGTGAAAAAATCAGGTGAAATATAATTATGGGTAATAAACAAAACAACAGGATTTAAAACGGTAATCAAAACTGATAAAATTATTCCTGAAATAAACCCTTTTTTCCAATCTATTTCGTTTTTATAATGATTTCTTTTTTTATCAAAAAGCGCTAATCCAATAAGGAAAATACTAATTGGTAAGAATAATAAATTGTATAAAGGCTCTAGTAATACTTTACTGTCGTGCCACCCCATTTTCTTTTCAAAGTACATCCATAAAGTGTAGGCAATGGTGTAAATTACGGCCCATTTTATTTCAATTCTGAAATTTTGTAACATATTGTGTTTAATTTGTATTCAAAATTAATATAAAATATTATAATTAGAATTAAATGACGCTATTTTTTATCTTTGCAAAAAATTAGTCATATGGAGTTACTTTATGGTACTTGGCATTGGTCTATTTCTGGTTTTTTAATTGGAATTACCATGTTGTTATTGATATACTTTGGGAAAACTTTTGGAATGTCTTCCAATCTTAGAACAATCTGTACTATTTTAGGCGCAAAAGATAAATCCAATTATTTTAACTTCGATTGGAGAGACCAAAAGTGGAATTTAGCGGTTGTTCTTGGGGCAATTTTAGGAGGTTATTTTGCTACCCATTTTTTAAATGGAGCTACTATTTTACAATTAAATCCAAAAACAATAGCACAATTACAACAATTACATATCGATTTGCCTAATGGTAAGATAGTTCCTGATGCTCTTTTTAGTTTAGAAACAATGTGTTCATTTAAAGGATTTATAGTTTTGTTAGCAGGTGGTTTTTTAATTGGTTTTGGAACACCTTATGCAGGAGGTTGTACATCAGGTCATGCCATTACAGGATTAAGTAATTTACAGTTACCATCTTTAATTGCTGTTATTGGTTTTTTCATTGGAGGCTTAATAGCATCTTATTTTATAATACCATTAATTTTTTAAAATGAAATTATTACGATTTGTATTAGTTGGATTCATCTTCGGAATTGTTTTAACAAAATCTGAAGCCATTTCCTGGTATCGAATTTATGAAATGTTTCAATTTCAATCTTTTCACATGTATGGTATCATTTTTACAGCGATTGTTACAGGCGTGGTAGGAATACGATTTTTTAAAAAGAAAGAAATTAAAGATTACAAAGGATTACCTATTGAAATTTTAGATAAGGAGAAAGCTAGGTTTAGATATATTATTGGAGGAATTATGTTTGGAGTAGGATGGGGAATTGTAGGTTGTTGTCCGGGTCCTATTTTTGTGCTTATTGGAGCAGGTGTTGCTTCCATAGGTATCGTTTTACTAGGCGCGTTGATTGGTAACTTTATCTATGGTATTTTTAAAGATAAAATACCTCATTAGTAAACTATCTTAGATTATAGAATTTTTATTTTTTTTATTAAAAAAAACGAAATATTTAATTTTTTAGACAGTCATTTAACAAAATGATTATTCGTAATTGTTTTGATGATAAAATTTTTATAATTGGTTTTTTTGTTGTTTCTTTAGTATAAACTTAACAAATAAAACTATTAATTATGAAAAAATTAACTATTGCATCAGTATTGCTATTAAGTTTATGTTTAGCATCTTTCAGTGAGGTTACATCAAAAGAGGTAACCGTTATTGGAAAATGGAAGTATTATCAAGAAGGAAAGAAAGTAAGTAAGGCGGAATTACTTTTCTCTTATGAACATTTAGAAAAGTGTGGTAATGATTATGTTGAATTTTTCGAAGATGGTAAAGTAAATGATGTGTTTTATTACGGGGCTGATAATTGTGAAATGTCTGTAGATAGTGGGACTTGGAAGAAAGTAGATAATAATCTAATTATTAATTTTCCATATGCAGGTGAAGAAAAAGGAGAAATTCTACTTTTAGATGCCACAACACTTAAAATCAAAGCAACTGTGGAAGGAAAGGAAATAATTTATATTTATAAAAAAATATAAGTTTAGCTTAATTATTTTAAATAAAAAATCCCGATGTAAATCGGGATTTTTTTTATTGTATTTCAGCACTGAGTCCAGCATCTAAAAGAGCAGAACATTGTGGTTTTAATTCATCAAAACTTCCAGTTTTAACAGCACATTGTCCTTTGTAATGTACTAATAATGCACATTGTTCAGCTTGTAAAGCTTCATGATTACAAACTCGTATTAATGTTTCAATAACATGATCAAACGTGTTTACATCATCATTATATAATATTATTTCGTTATTTAAACTAACTAATTCTTCAACTAAAACTTCTTCTTTAATTTTTTCTATCGTACTCATTTTTAGTGTTTTAAATTTAATGTAAAAGTAATTATTGTTTTACATATTTCAAAGCAACCCAATTGTTTCTTTCAAATTTTTTAACATATGTTAATCCTTTTTCTGTACAAGATGTATCAATTACAGTAATATCTTCTGTGTAGAAACCACTTAAGAATAGAATCCCATTTTCGTTTAAACAAGCCACATATTGTTCCATATCATTTAATAAGATGTTTCTATTAATATTGGCAATAATAACATCATATTTTTTCCCTACTAAAAGCGTGGCATCTCCTTCATAAACAGTAATATTTTTGCAATGATTCCTTTCAGCATTTTCAATCGAATTTAAATAGCACCAATTGTCAATATCAATAGCATCAATAGGAGTAGCACCTTTAATTTCTGCTAAAATGGCTAAAATGGCTGTTCCGCATCCCATATCCAATGTTTTTTTATCTGTAAGATCAGTTTCTAATAGATGCTGAATCATCATGTGTGTGGTTTCATGGTGACCCGTTCCAAAGCTCATTTTGGGCTCAATTACGATATCGTATTTTGCGTTGGTTTTCTCATGAAAAGGTGCTCTTACATGGCAAATACCGTCCACATCTATAGCTTCAAAATTTTTTTCCCATTCTTCATTCCAGTTCACCTGTTCAATTTCTTCAAAAGAATAGGTTATTTTAAATTCATCATTTCCTAGAATATAAATATCATTAAGGATATTTTCTGTCCAAAGGTCTTTTTGAACATAAGCTGAAAGTCCAGTTTCGGTTTCAACAAAACTTTCAAATGCAGTTTCTCCTAATTCTGCTAGTAAAATTTCTGAACCTAATTCTCTTGGTTCAATAGTAAAATGATATCCTATATAAACGTTTGACATGGTGTTTTTTTTTTGCAAAGGTAAATATTAGGTGTGTAATTTCTTTAAAATATTTTATTTTTGCGGGCAATTACAACACAACTTCAATTTAATGAGAAAAATAATTATTCTACTTGTACTTGCCATTTGCCAGTATTCATTTGGTCAATTTAAAAAAGATTCACTTCACAATAATGATATTAAATTAGCAGCCTTACCTTATTATAGTTACGGAAAAGGCTTAGGTGTGACTTCTCCCGATAGTATTTTTCAGCTGAATATTCGTTTTAGAATGCAAAATAGAGTTACTTATATTAATGAAGAAAATGAAGATAACAGATATGAAGCGCACATTAGAAGATTGCGTTTGCGTTTTGATGGATATGTAGGTGATCCAAAGTTTTTATATGTTATTCAGCTTTCTTTTGCCCCTGGTGATGTAGGTGTTATTGAAGATGGAGAAAATATTAATATTATTAGAGATGCTGCTGTTTTTTACAGACCTAATAAAAATTGGAATTTCATATTTGGGCAGACAAAATTACCAGGAAATAGACAACGAGTTAACTCTTCTGGAGCGTTACAACTAACTGACAGAACAATTAATAATGCTAAGTTTACTATTGATAGAGATTTTGGTGTACAAGCGTATTATTTGAATGAAAATAAGGACGTTTTTTCATATAATATAAAGACAGCAATATCGACAGGAGAGGGAAGAAATTGGACAAAAACTTCTGATGACGGTGTTGCACTAACTGGTAAAGTAGAGCTCTTTCCTTTTGGAACGTTTAAAAAGAATGGAATGTACTTTGAAGGAGATATTTTACGGGAAGAAAAACCAAAAGTGATGCTTTCTGGTGCTTTTCAACAAAATAATAGAGCGGTAAGAACACAAGGACAATTAGGAAAAGAACTTTTTCAACCAAGAACCACAAAATCTACTTTTTTTGATGCTTTAATAAAATACAATGGCTGGAGTTTTATGAGTGCTTATATGAATCGAAAAGCAAAAGATTTGATTACCTATGACCCAGATGATGTCACCAATTTTAATTATGTATTTGCAGGAGAAGGTTTTGATTACCAAATGAGTTATGTTTTTCCATCCAATTATGAAATAATAGGAAGATTTTCAACGCAACATGTTGCCGATGAAATACAAGCTTTGGCTCCAAATTCTAAACAATATAGCATTGGTTTAACGCGCTATTTATGGGAGCATACGTTTAAATTACAAGGTGAACTTACCTATAGTGAATTAGACTATTATCTAGCACCGTCTACATCAAATTGGTATGCTCGTTTTCAGATTGAAATAGGAATTTAATTTTTTTACGTTCCATTTAACTACCTTTGCACGATAATTAGATAGCGTATGTTACAGATAGGACAATTCAATACCTTAAAAATATTAAGAAGTACCAAAGTTGGTCTTTTTTTAGGAGATGGTGTAAATGAACAAAACGATGTTTTATTACCTAATAAATATGTCCCGAGAGAATTTAATATAGGTGATGAATTAACTGTTTTTGTGTATTTGGATCATGAAGAACGTCCGGTAGCAACTACTTTGAAACCTTACATTAAATTGAAAGAATTTGCCCATTTAAAAGTCAATTACATCAATAAATTTGGTGCTTTTATGAATTGGGGATTAGAAAAAGATTTGTTTGTACCTTTTAAAGAGCAAGCCAGACCCATGGAAGAGGGGAAACGTTATTTAGTGTATTGTTTTATGGATGATAAAACCAATAGGTTAGTGGGGTCTAGTAAAACACAACAATTTCTAAATAACGATGATGTAAACTTAGAAAATGGGGAAGAAGTAGATGTTATTGTATCCCATATTACGGAAGCAGGTATTAATGTAATTATAAATGAAAGGCATAGGGGGTTGGCCTACAAAAATGAAGTTTTTGAAGAAGTAAAACCAGGTATGAGAATGAAGGCATACATTAAAAATGTAAGACCAGATGGAAAAATTGATGTATCCTTAAGAAAGTTAGGAGTAGAAGCTATTGAGCCTTCTGCGCAAATTATTTTGGATGAATTAAAATCAAATAAAGGTTTTTTAGGCTTACATGATAATTCAAACCCTGAAGATATTCGTACTGTATTAAAAATGAGTAAAAAAGTTTTTAAGAAAGCAGTAGGTAATTTATACCGTCAAAAAAGAATAGAAATAAAAGAGGATGGTATTTATTTAATTTAATGACAACGAAAAATAAAATACTGTTGTTGCTTAGTGTACTTACTTTTTTTGGAGTACTTTTAGCCATGTTACAATCTTTCGGTTCAGTTATTGTTTACAATACGGTAATAGAGCCTTTTTGGGTTTTTTTATGGTTTTTGGTTTTACTGTTGCCCATATTTAATCTCATAGAAGTTATCAAGAACAAAGATGATTGGAATAAATATTATTGGGTATCCTTATATTTTAACATCATGTCAATTGCCTTTGTCATGAAATATTATAAAATAGATTTCTTTTAATTATGCCAGTAATAGCTACTTCGTCATATAATAATCATGTTTCATTTTTGTATAAAAACAGTCATATAGCTACTATATATGCAGGAAAATTTAAAAAATTTCCAGCGCCTCAATACACAAGAGAAGTTTTAGAGTTAGAAGATGGCGATTTTTTGGCAGTAGATTATCATTTAAAAACCAATACAAAGGCAATTATTTTATGTCATGGATTAGAGGGAAATTCGCAACGAACTTACATGAATAGTTGTGCTACTTATTTTTTAAACAAAGGATTTTCAGTTTTTGCATGGAATAATAGAAGTTGTAGTGGTAGTATGAATCGATTGCCAAGATTGTATCATCATGCTACAATAGAAGATCTAGATGCCGTTATACAATTTGCTTTAACAAAAGTTGAAAAAGTATATTTAATAGGTTATTCTATGGGTGGAGCGCAAACGCTAAATTATTTTGGAAGAGTAAAAAATATTAGTGATAGAGTTATGGCAGGTGTTGCTGTATCTGTACCAATTGAGATTAAATCAAGTGCCGAATCTTTAAAAAAAGGATTCAATCAAGTTTATATGAAAAACTTTATGTTTGATTTAACCAAAAAACTAAAGTATAAAGCCAAACAATTTCCCGATTTAATGGATTGGTCCAAAATTAAAAATATCGATGGATTTGATTATCTAGACGATCATTTTACCGCTCCATTACATGGCTTTATCGATAAAGAAGATTATTATTTTAAAGTTTCACCAGCACGTAGTTTAACTAATATTCAAAAACCAGTATTAATTATTAATGCTTTAGATGACCCTTTTTTAGGAGAAGATTGTTACCCAAATAGCTTTGCTGAAAAGAGCAATTATGTGTATTTAGAAACACCAAAATATGGAGGACATTGTGCTTTTCCCTTTAAAAATGAAGTTTATTCGTATGCAGAATTAAGAGCTTTCGTATTCATTGAAGAATTATCACAAAAATAATTTTTTTTAACAGATTATTAAACATACTATTATTTGTTAAAACCAAAAAATGCTTTACATTTGTCCCCTATATGATAAGAAAGACGGTGAAATATTTTTTGCTTAGTTTAATAACCTTACTTGTTGGTTATGTTCAATTATTTGCTAGCGCGAATGATTGCCAATCCTTATCTTCATTAATATCTAATACTAACTCTCAAGAAGTATTAGCAGGAAATGAGTTAACTAAAAGTCTATTTTTTTACGATTATATTCATACTACAGTAGATGTTGAAGCTCATAAAATTCATGGAGTTGATGTTGAAATTGAAGAAGATGAAATATCATCTTCAAAGAAAACATTAGATTCAACTGCTTTTTTAAGTAAATATCTTTACAGATCAAAACAAAAAATCCTTTTAATAGAACAAAAGGAAAAACTTTTTTCAAGAGAAGTAACTTCTCATATTTCAATAAAAAAATTATTTATCATATTCAGAGTCTTTAGAATATGATTTAACTAACAGCGGGAAATTCTTATCCTGCTTTTCTCATTTTAAGTTATTACACTTAATAATTTTAAAGGAACTTTAAAAAAATAATAAACTATTTTATTATTCATACTGCTCCATTAATCACACTCATTTTATTTAAATATATATTATTATGAAAAAAGTTCTCATTTTTATGAGTATCTGCACTTTGTTTTTAAACACGAGTTGCAAAAAAGAAGTTGAAAAAAAAGAGGAAAACACCCATTTTTTGGTTACAAACCCAATAAAAAAGGATACATTAATTACTAAAGATTATGTGTCTCAAATTCAATCTAGTAGACACATTGAATTAAGAGCCCAAGAACGTGGATACCTACAGAAAATTTTTATTGACGAAGGTCAATTTGTAAAACAAGGTCAGTTATTGTTTCAGATTATGCCAAAATTGTATGAAGCAGAAATGGAAAAAGCAAGAGCTGAGGCAAGTTTTGCTGAAATTGAATACAAAAACACAAAACGTTTGGCAGATAGTAATGTTGTAGCTCCAAACGAATTAGCCATGGCTAAAGCCAAATTAGATAAAGCAAATGCTGAATTAGCTTTAGCTCAAGTACATTTACAATTTACACAAATTAGAGCTCCATTTGATGGTATCGTAGATAAATTTCATGTGCGTTTAGGGAGTTTAGTAGAAGAAGGAGATTTATTAACTAATCTATCTGACAACAGTAAAATGTGGGTTTATTATAATGTGCCTGAAGCGGAATATTTAGATTTTAAATCAGAACAAAAAGGAGATGTAAAGCCAACGGTTAATTTATTAATGGCTAATAACAAATATTTTGATTATCCTGGTGTTGTTGAAACTATTGAAGCAGATTTTAACAATGAAACGGGTAATATTTCTTTCAGAGCTACTTTTCCAAATCCAAAAAGTCTTTTAAGACATGGTGAAACAGGAAATATTCATGTTACCTTACCCTACAAAGATGCTATGTTGATTCCACAAAAAGCAACTTTTGAAGTATTGGATAAAAAATACGTGTATGTGATTGATAAGAATAATGAGGTTAAATCTAGAGAAATAAAATTAGCTGCAGAAATCCCACATCTATTTATTGTAAAAGAAGGCTTAACGGAAGATGATAAAATCCTTTTAGAAGGATTACGTCTTGTAAAAGAAAATGAAAAAATAGAATACAAATTGGAAAAACCTGAAACTGTTTTATCTCATTTAGAACTTTATGCAGAATAATTGAATCAATTAAAAAGAGAAAAACATGTTTAGTAAATTTATACATAGACCCGTTTTTGCAATTGTAATTTCGATTATTATTGTTTTTATGGGGTCACTGTCCATTTTAAAATTGCCTACTTCGCAATTTCCCGATATTGCTCCTACAACTGTAAATATTTTTATTGCTTATCCAGGAGCAAGTGCAGATGTATTAGTAAAATCTACATTAATTACACTGGAAAACTCCATCAATGGAGTTCAAGGAATGCGATACATGGCTACCGATGCAACGAGTGCTGGTGAAGCTACCTTAAGAATTATTTTCGAACCAGGAACCGATCCCAACCAAGCCGTAATTAGGGTAAAAACAAGGGTCGATCAAGTAATGCCATTATTGCCAGAACTAGTTCAAAGAGAAGGAGTAGTAATTACACCTATTCAGCCTAGTATGTTGATGTATGTTAACTTATATGCAACGGGTAAAAACATGGATGAAAAATTCCTGTACAATTATGCCAATGTAAAAATGCTTCCTGAAATCAATAGAATTAAAGGAGTTGCTAGATCACAAATTTTAGGAAGTAGAACTTATGCTATGCGTATTTGGTTAAATCCAGATCGTATGAGAGCGTATAATGTTTCTACCGATGAAGTAATGGATGCGTTAGCTGAGCAAAGTATCGTAGGTCGTCCAGGTCGTATTGGTCAAAGTTCTGGTATTCAGGCACAATCATTAGAATATGTGTTAACATATAAAGGAAGGTTTAGTGAACCAGAACAGTATGAAAACGTTATTATTAGAGCGAATGCTGATGGAGAAAGTATTCGTCTTAAAGATATTGGTCGTGCAGAATTAGGAAGTGAATTCTTCGATATTTATTCTAATTTAGATGGTCATCCATCGGCTTCTATCGTATTAAAACAAAATTATGGTAGTAATGCGAATGATGTAATAGAACAAGTAAAAGAAAAATTAGAGGAAATGAAAGAAACTTTTCCTCCTGGTCTTGATTATAAAATTAGTTATGACGTATCTAAATTCTTAGATGCTTCTATCGAACAAGTAATTGATACGTTACGTGATGCTTTTATATTGGTAGCACTAGTAGTATTTATTTTCTTAGGCGATTGGCGTTCTACTTTAATTCCTATTTTAGCTGTACCAGTTTCCTTGATTGGTGCTTTTTTTGTAATTCAGTTTTTTGGTATTACCATAAATTTAGTGACACTCTTTGCATTGGTATTAGCCATTGGTATTGTGGTGGATGATGCTATTGTCGTCGTCGAGGCAGTACATGCTAAGTTTGAAGAATTTCCCCATATAACACCTTATTTAGCAGTTAAAAAAGTATTAGGTGAAATTAGTGGTGCTATTATTGCAATTACAGCTGTCATGGTATCTGTATTTGTACCTATTTCATTTATGTCTGGTCCAGTTGGAACGTTCTATCGTCAGTTTTCAATCACAATGGCCAGTTCTATTGTTATTTCTGCAATTATTGCATTAACATTAACACCTGTTTTGTGTGCGATGTTGCTTAAAAATAATCATGGTAAAGAAAAGAAAAAGAATATTCTAACAAAATCATTAGACAAATTTAATAGTGTTTTTGATAAACTTACTGGTAAGTATGTTGGATTATTAAAATCGATTGTTAGTAGAAGATGGTTAACATTCTTTGTTTTAATTGCATTTTGTGCAGGTACTTTCTTTGTTAATAAAATTCTTCCATCTGGATTTATTCCAAGTGAAGATCAAGGAACTATTTATGCCATTATTCAAACACCTCCTGGTTCTACGTTAGAAACTACTAACCAAGTATCTCAAAGACTTCAAAAAATATGTGAAGATGTAGAAGGAGTAGAGTCAGTATCCTCATTAGCTGGTTATGAAATTATGACTGAAGGTCGTGGTTCTAATGCAGGAACTTGTTTGATCAACTTGAAACCATGGTCGGAAAGAGAGCATAAGGTGACTGAGATTATGGAAGAGTTGGAAGAAAAATCAAAAAACTTAGGAGCAAAAATTGAATTCTTTGAACCACCAGCAATTCCAGGATTTGGTTCATCAGGAGGTTTTTCAATGCGTTTACTAGATAAGAGTACAACAGTTGATTATAAAGATTTTGATGAAATTAATAAAAAATTCATGGAGAATTTAGAGAAGCGTAAAGAGTTAGCAGGTCTTTTTTCATTCTTTGCGGCGAACTATCCTCAATATGAATTAGAAATTGATAACCAATTAGCCATGCAAAAAGGAGTTTCAATTGGTAAAGCAATGGAAAATTTAGATATTTTGATTGGTAGTACTTACGAACAAGGGTTTATCCGATTTGAACGTTTCTTTAAGGTATATGTTCAATCCGATCCTAAATTTAGAAGATTACCATCGGATATCTTGAATTTATATATTAAAAATGATCATGGTGAAATGGTGCCTTATTCTGCTTTTATGAAATTGAAAAAGACACAAGGACCAAATGAGATTACACGTTTTAATATGTATAACTCAGCCGCAATTCAAGGGTTACCTGCTAAAGGATATACAACAGCAGAAGCCATTGATGCCGTTAGAGAAGTGGCTAAAGAAACATTACCAAAAGGTTATGATATTGCTTGGGAAGGACTTTCTTATGATGAAGCCAGTAGAGGAAATGAATCAATATATATCTTTATGATTGTTTTGGTATTTGTATACTTTGTATTATCTGCTCAATATGAAAGTTTTATCATTCCATTATCGGTTGTATTCTCATTACCTGTGGGAGTTTTTGGTACTTTCTTTTTATTAGAGCTAATGGGACTTCAAAACGATATTTATGCTCAAATTGGTTTAATCATGCTTGTTGGATTACTGGGTAAAAATGCCGTGTTAATCGTTGAGTTCGCAGTACAAAAACATCATGAAGGACTAACTATATTAGAAGCAGCTATTGAAGGGGCGAAAGTACGTTTTAGACCAATCTTGATGACCTCATTTGCTTTTATTGCAGGATTAATTCCATTAATGTTAGCTTCTGGAGCTGGAGCAATTGGAAATAGAACATTAGGTTCTGCAGCCTTAGGAGGAATGCTTTTTGGGACTATTTTCGGAGTTATTATTGTACCAGGATTATACTTTATTTTTGGCTCATTAGCAAGTGGAAGAAAATTAATTGATGATGAAGAAGATAGCTCATTAAGTGAAGATTTTGTGCATCAGTTAGATCGTTTTCCAGAGGAAGAAGAAGAGGAAGAAGAATAAAAATAAAAAAAATAGAAATATGCTTCGTAATAAGTTTTATATATACACAACAATTGTAGTTCTAATTGTTCTAAGTTTAGCAGGTTGTAATACTACTAATTTAGCAATGAAAGAGGCTAATACTAATCTCCCTGAAGGTTATACTAGTTCTCATGATACTATAAATTCAGCTACTGTAAAATGGAAAGATTATTTTGTAGATGCGCATTTAAATAGCTTGATTGAAACCGCATTAGAAAACAATCAGGAACTGAATATTACTTTGCAAGAAATCGAAATTTCCAAAAATGAAATTAGAGCACGCAAAGGAGAATATCTTCCTTTTATCGGATTAAAAGGTGGAGCAGGTGTTGAAAAAGTAGGTCGATATACAAGTCAGGGTGCCAATGATGCAAATACTGAGATTAAACCTGGTGTAGAAACTCCTGAACCTTTGCAAGACTATATGGTAGGAGCTTATGCTACTTGGGAAATTGACATTTGGAATAAGTTGCATAATGCAAAAAAATCGGCTATTAGTAGTTACTTAGCTACTGTAGAAGGTAAAAATTTTATGGTAACTAATTTAATTTCTGAAATTGCAAATTCATATTATGAATTGCTGGCTTTGGATAACCAATTACTTATAGTAAAAAATAATATCCAAATTCAAGAAAATGCACTTAAAATTGTGAAATTACAAAAAGAGTCTGCTCGCGCTACTGAATTAGCCGTGAAACGTTTTGAAGCGCAAGTTTTTGATACGAAAGGAATGGAATTTGAAATTTCTCAAAAGATTATAGAAACGGAAAATAGAATTAATTTTTTGGTTGGTCGTTTTCCACAAAAAGTGGAAAGAAGTAACGATTCCTTTATTGATATTGTGCCAAATACAATACATGCAGGTATTCCTTCGCAATTGTTAGAAAATAGACCAGATGTAAAACAAGCAGAACTTGAATTAGCAGCTGCTAAACTCGATATTAAAGTAGCGAAAGCGAGATTTTATCCTTCTTTAGGAATTTCAGCAGGAATAGGTTTAAGAGCCTTTGATTCTAAGTATCTTTTTACCACACCAGAATCTATGCTGTATTCTATTGCTGGAGATTTAGTAGCTCCTTTAATTAATAGAAATGCCATTAGAGCTACTTATAATACGGCCAATGCAAAGCAAATTCAAGCGGTTTATAATTATGAAAAAACAATTTTAAATGCCTATGTAGAAGTAGCTAATCAATTAGCTAAAATTGAAAATATGAAGAGCATTTATGAATTGAAATCGAAACAAGTAGACGCCTTAAATCAGTCGGTTACTATTTCAAATGATTTGTTCAGTTCTGCAAGAGCAGATTATATGGAAGTGTTGTTAACACAACGTGATGCCTTAGAATCTAAATTTGATTTAATAGAAGCTAAAATGCAACAGATGAACGCTATGGTAAGTATTTATCATGCATTAGGCGGAGGATGGAATTAGTTTTAGAATAAATGTTAATTTTTTTTTAAATCCTGAACTATTATGGTTCAGGATTTTTTATTTTCATACATTTGTATATACAAATGTTGTATTGTGAAAAGAGCTAATTTTATAAAAATAATTACAGGAGGTCTTATTATGTCAAATATCAATTCGTTTTATAATTGGTCTAATGGTTTATTGGAAGAGGATCAAAAAATGCCCATTTTATTTATAGGTCATGGATCACCTATGAATGCTATAGAAGACAATGAATTTTCTAAACGTTGGCAACAAATGGGAAAAGAAATACCTAAACCCAAAGCAGTGGTAGTCGTTTCGGCTCATTGGTTAACCAAAGGAACTGCTGTAACAGCAATGTTAAATCCTAAGACGATTCATGATTTTGGAGGTTTTCCACAAGCGTTATTTGATGTACAATATCCTGCACCTGGTGATCCAAGTTTAGCCAATGAAATTCAAAATTTGGTCACAAATCCAGCGATAACATTAGATCATGAATGGGGTTTAGATCATGGTACTTGGTCAGTTGTTAAGCATATGTATCCAAATGCAGACATCCCTGTTTTACAATTAAGCATCGATTATCATAAACCAGCAAAATATCATTACGAATTGGCAAAACAATTATTGTTGCTGCGTAAAAAAGGAATATTGATTATAGGTAGTGGTAATATGGTGCACAATCTAAGAATGGTGGCTTGGAATAAATTAAATGAACCAGAATATGGTTATGATTGGGCTTTAGAAATGAACACCATTTTTAAACAAAAAATTAGTACAGGAAATCATATGGATTTAGTGGCTTATGAAAAATTGCACAAAGCTGCTAATTTAGCTATACCTACACCAGATCATTATTATCCTTTATTGTATATTCTAGCGTTACAAACAGCTAATGACGATGTTACTTTTTTTAACGATAAAGCGGTAGGTGGTTCTTTAACAATGACTTCCGTGAAAATTGGTTAGATTATATTTAAAAAATTATTGTTGAGTACCAATTGCCCAATAATTTCCCGCAAAATCATAAAATGAACCTCTAACGTCTGGATCACCTTCTTTATTACTAGGTGTTTCAATAATTTGACAACCATTCTCAATTGCTTTCTGAAAGGTTTCAAACACATTTGGAACATAAACATGTAGCATAGTGGTGTTTGCTTTATAATTTTCGGTACTGTTACTAAGCATTAGGATACTATCATCAATTTGTAATTCTATATGTGCAATAGTACCATTTTCATTGTCAAAACGTCTTAAAATAGTGGCATTAAAAATGATCTGTAATAAATCGACAAGTTGGTGAGCATTATCTGCAATTATGTATGGAGATAAGGAATTGTAATTTTCTGGTTTGTAAGAATTCATAATTGTTTATTTTGTTCCTATAAAGCTACCTGATTCTTATTACAAAAGCAATATTTTTTCTTATTCCTCGTCTTCTATGGTAAAAGGATAGTTACCAAATAAGCTAGATAATCGTTTGGTTTGATATACTTTACTAGTGTATTTATTAGATAAAGCTATCATGGTAACTGTGTCTTTTTTTAAGGTAATATAGGATGTTTTATTTCCATGCCACCATCCATTATGATAAAACATAATGGTACCATCATCCCATTCTCTTAAACGTATACCTAAACCATAATTGTTTACCCCTTTTTTTTCGTAACTATAACCTTTATAAGCTTTTAATTTAATGTCTTTACTTAAAAAATCATCAGAATAAGTGGCTAAGTCTAATTTTAAAATATCTCTAGGTGTAGAATAGATATTTTTGTCTCCATATACACCATCTTGGTAATTAAAAGGAATAGCTTCCCAAGTACTTTTATAATTCTTTCCGACTGTATCTTGCTGTTTTTCAATTTCAAATACAAAAGTATCTTTCATACCAAGTGGCTCAAAAAGTAATGTTTTCATCGCTTTAGGAAATGAAAGTTTGGTAACTTTTTCAATAATTAAAGCTAATAAAGCATAATTAGTATTATTGTAACTAAACTTTGAGTTGGGTTCAAAATCTAACCCTACTTTTTTAGTATTAATTATTTTTAGTATGTCTTCATTCTTTATGGTTTTGGTTTTATCCCAAATAGTATCATTATCTGTAAAATAGAGATAATTGGGTAGACCGCTTCGATGTGTTAATAATGATTGAAGAGTTATTTCATCATAAGGAAATTCAGGATAGAAATGAGAAACTTTTGTCTCTAACGATACTTTTTTGGCATCTATTAATCTTAAAAGAAGTGTGGCTGTCATTACTTTGCTTATGGAAGCTAAATGAATGGCAGAAGAAGCAGTAATTTTTGTTTTTTGTTCATAATTAGAGTAACCTATATATTTCTCAAATAAGATTTGACCATTTTTTGCCACTAAAAAGGAACCACTAAAATCATCTAAATTAATTTTACTGCTATAAAAATGGGCAATTTCTTTTGTTTTTTGCTCAGCATATGTTTGATCTAATGGCTTAAAATGGAGAAGAGATAATGTATCTTTATGTATGTCGTCTTTTTTTGCAATAATAAGTTTGTTCTTTTCTTTGCAGGAAGAAAAGAAAACGATTACAATAAAAAAAAGAAATCTATAATTCATCTTTTTTGGGGATTATTTTAATATTACTATTGATGCGTAATAAAATGTCTATAAATTCATTTTCACTTTCAGGAGAAATATAAACTTCATCATAATAGTTATAGGTAACTATTAATCCTTCATGGCTTAATGCTAGTTTCAAAGTTACAGGAACAATAATGCCTTTGTGATATTCAATTTTATTAATTTTTTCAATGGCAATATTTTTCTGAAACGGACCAGATTTGCAATATAAATGTGTTTTGTCTATTCTGTATTCTGTATCAAATAAAATCCAAGCTAAAAAGAATAACGCAGCTAGATTTATAGAAACTACAATTATAAACGATGTTAAATCATTACTGTTAAAAATAGGAATTGTAGCTAAAATGATGATTATAAATACAAAAGCAAAGATAACTTTATTAGCGTTACTAATGCATGATTTGTAAATCATATTATAATCCTAAATTCTTTTTAACCTTTTTTTCAATGCCGTCTTTATGTAGTAATACAGATATTGCTTTTAGCTTTACATAAGAAGCACTCATATATACAAAACCACCATGAGCTACTTTTGATTCATTGGTTCCCCAAGAGTTTTTAATTTTATAATAAATTGTTCCTTTTTGATCTTTTACTTTTCCTACTATGTGCATTAAATGATCGTCAGTGGTATTAAAATTTTCAAATTCTTGCTGACGATATTCTGGAGTAATTTTCTTTTCAGTAATTATTTCCGTTAATCCTTTTTTCATGTCGTTACTATTTTCTGGAATAAAAGCAACACCATTTTTAGCAGAGAAAGTCGCTTCAGAAACATCACAATCTAAAGCTAAAGTATATCCTTTTTCTAAAGCATAATCAATACTATTAATAAATTCTTCTAAAGGTAAATTATACATAGTACCATTAGAAAAATTGTCTGGAATACTTAAAATAAATGGGAGATAGTATTTTTCGTGAGTAAAAGAGGTTAAAGTAATATAATCGTGAGGGTTAATTTTTGTCATTTCTAGAAAACTTTGCGGAGTATATTGCTTTCCTTCGTAGGTAAATTCATTAGGAATAGTTCCTAAATAGACATCAAGCACAGCATTTATAGCTGTTTTCCATTTTGATGATAATTGTTTACCCGGATTTTCTACATATGTTTTTGCCATAGCTTCCAAAACAGCTACTAATTCAGCATGGTTATGATTTTTTTCTTCTTCCGATAAACCACTATAACTCATCACAGGAACAAGTCCGTCGGTCACAATACTATTGATAACATCATGACTTAAACCGCCTTCGCTAAATTGCGCTTTACCTTGTCTCATTATGTAGTTAAATGCTTTTTTGGGATAGGTAGTCCTTACTTGATACATTTCTGATAAATCTATTTTTTTACCCGTTAATCGGATAATTTCAGATTCTAAAAAAGAAGAAGTAGAAAAACTCCAACAAGTTCCTGTTTTATCTTGCGAAATAACAGGTAAGCATTCTAAATTGATAACCTCTTGGAATTCATAATTTTGCGCAACGCTCGATAAGACTCCTGAAGCAAACAGAAGTCCTAAGTATAGTTTTTTCATTATAGTATTTGTTTAGTTAGTGCAATATAATGCAAAAAATGAATTATTTTTACCTGAAATTATATAAAATTTGACAAAAAATTAAAGTTTAACTTGAAAATTGAAATAATAATTAAAATAATACATTAACAATGAGTACAATAAACTGGAAAACTGCTTTAGAATTTGAAGATATTACCTATAAAAAATGTAATGGAGTAGCTCGAATTGCGTTTAATAGACCAGATGTGCGTAATGCTTTTCGTCCAAAAACTACAAAAGAATTAATTCAGGCTTTTTATGATGCTCAAGAAGATACGTCTATAGGAGTGGTTTTACTTTCTGCTGAAGGACCAAGTTCAAAGGATGGTATCTGGTCATTTTGTAGTGGTGGCGACCAAAAAGCGCGCGGTCATCAAGGTTATGTAGGTGAAGATGGATACCATCGATTGAATATTTTAGAAGTACAACGTATGATTCGTTTTATGCCCAAAGCGGTTATTTGTGTGGTTCCTGGTTGGGCTGTTGGTGGAGGACATTCTTTACATGTTGTGTGTGATTTAACATTAGCGAGTAAAGAGCATGCTATTTTTAAGCAAACCGATGCAGATGTAACCAGTTTCGACGGTGGTTATGGTTCGGCTTATTTAGCTAAAATGGTCGGACAGAAGAAAGCGAGAGAAATCTTTTTCTTAGGAAGAAATTATTCGGCTCAAGAAGCTTTTGAAATGGGAATGGTAAATGCAGTAATTCCTCATGAAGCATTAGAAGATACAGCGTATGAATGGGCTCAAGAAATATTAGCCAAATCACCTACATCTATTAAAATGTTAAAATTTGCCATGAATTTAACCGATGATGGCATGGTAGGACAACAAGTTTTTGCAGGCGAAGCTACTCGATTAGCGTATATGACAGATGAAGCAAAAGAAGGAAGAGATGCTTTCTTGGAAAAGCGTAAGCCAAATTTTGAAAAAAAATACTTACCATAACAGAAAATTTTTAAAGGATAAGATTTGAAAGTTAAAAAGAAAAGCGGTTTTTCACTGTTGCTAAAAAGGAGTTTTTTAGTTGCTGTTTTGGTTTTGTCTTTTTATTACTTTTGTCCTAGGAGTGCATTGCCAGATAATGCAAAAATTGATTTGATAATTGTTTATAAATCAAAAAGGAAGTTAGTCGTATATTCTAAAGAAAAAATAGTAAAAACCTATTCTATTGCTTTGGGAAAAAATCCTATTGGTGATAAACAATTTGAAGGTGACTTAAAAACTCCAGAAGGAATTTATTTTATACAAGATAAAAACCCTAATAGTGGGTATTATAAAAATTTAGGAATTTCATATCCTAATAAAAAGGATATTGAAAAAGCAAAAAAAATAGGTAAACCAGTAGGAGGTGATATAAAGATTCACGGATTGAAAAACAAAATGGGTTTTATAGGAAAGTTTCACAGATGGACTGATTGGACATTAGGATGTATTGCTCTTACAAATGATGAAGTTGAAGAACTATATAATTATGTTCCTATAGGTACAAAAATTGAAATTTTACCTTAAAAATTGAAAAATAAAATGGAAGGTTTTACAAATAAAACAATTACTATTTCAAGTTTACTAAAATTTGAAGACACAGAATTACAATCCTTACAAAAAAAATATTTTTTTGTAATGGTACTGCAAAGAAGTTTATTCTTCCTCATATTATTAGGTGCTTTATTGATGGTGTATTTTTTTAATTCTAATAGTGGTGTTTTTGAAGGAAAGTTAAGCTATGTAATGATAGGATGGAGTTTTTTTATTTTACTAAGTTTTCTATATTTAAGGATAAGTTTTAGTAAAAAAGGGTTTGCTTTACGCGAACATGATGTTATTTTTAAATCGGGAGTAATTAGTGAAACTACTGTTATTGTTACAAATAATAGAGTGCAACATGTGGCTTTACACCAAGGATTACTTTCTAGAATGTTTGGATTAGCATCTATCGAATTATTTACAGCTGGTGGAAGCTCGAGTGATTTAAAAATTAACGGGCTTTTATTAGAAGATGCTAAAAAAATAAAAGAAAGTGTTTCTGAAAAAATAATTGAAATTACTGAAGAACAAAAAGAAATTACAGCCGATGAGTTGAGAGAAATTGAAAATCAATCAGATGTTTCATCTGATTTAAACGGTGATACAGATGTCTTTAACTAAATTTGATTTTTCTGTTCCTCAAAGACAATCGCTAGTTGGTGTATTTGTTTTATTTGCTAATACCTTACAAAAATCGGTAAGAGCTTTTTGGCCTATTATCATTGTCTTCTTATTCAAGAATAAAAATTATGAACCGTTCCAAGTTTATATCAGTATTTTTGGAATTATTGTCTTAATCAGTGTAATTGCTTTTTTACGATATTGGTTTTTTAAATTTTACATAGATTATAAATTAAAAGAATTTGTGATTGAAAATGGAATTTTTAATAAAACGAAAACCACAATACCTTTTCATAAAATTCAAAAAGTTACAATTGATCAAAGTATCATTCAAAGAATTTTTAATGTTCATAAAATAGAATTGGATACAGCTGGTAGCGATAAGAAAGAAGCTTCAATTAAAGCAATTTCTCATGACATGGCTGTTGAATTAAAGAAGAATCTTTTGGATACTAGTGCGAAAGAAAATTTTCAAGATAAGTCTGGAAATAACAATATTGAAACTTCACCTTCTTTTATCACAATTGGTTTACCAAGTCTTTTAAAAATAGGTATTACAGCTAATTATTTGGCAAGTTTTGCTTATTTAGTGTTGTTGTTTTCAACTCTTTCTGAGAATTTAAGACAAATTGGAAGAGAAGACGTTCTGCAAAGTAATTTGAATCAATTGGAACAACTTCCAGTAATGAGTTTGTTTTTTGGATTTTTGATTTTTATTATTACTGCGGTTTTACTAATAAACCTTGTATTAACAGTTGTAAAATATTACAATTTTACAATTAAAAAAGACCAAGAATCTTTTGTACTTACTTATGGGTTGTTCAATATTAAGAATACAATTATTAATCCGGAAAAAGTTCAAATTATAAAACTAACCCAAAATTTTTTTCAGAAAAAACTTAACATAAATATAATTGAAATTTTTCAGGCTTCTAGCGATATAAAAAGAGCTAGTGCTAAGGATAAAACAAAAATTCCTGGTTGTAATAAAAACGAAAAAGAAAAAATTATCAGACTTTTATTAGATCAATTACCTAATCATGAAATTGTTTTGTATCCAAATATCAGAAAACTATTAATAAACATATTGTTTTTTATAATAATACCAATAAGCTTAGGTGTTTTTATAAATTCTTTTAACCAAAGATTCTCAATAAATACAATCCTTGTTTTAACTGTTATTTATACTGTTTTAATGGGAATTATACTGTTTTTTTCTTTTAAGAATTATCGTTTATTTATATCAGATGACTATATTATAAAACAAAGTGGTGCTTGGGATATTGATCAGGAGATTATAATGCCATATAAGGTTCAAGCAATTAAAACCCATCAATTTTTTTGGCAAAAATGGACTGATATTGGTTCCGTAGTATTGTTTACTGCAGGAGGTAGAATTTCGTTTTCCACTACAAATTATACCATAATAAAGGAGCAAGTGAATAAGTGGTTATATCAAGTGGAAGTAAGTACTAAAAATTGGATGTAATAAAAGTAATATAATGATTCAACTTTCAAAATATATTGTCATTCTTTTTGCATTGTTTCTAATTTTTGCAAGTTTTTTGCTATTTTTTAAGCCATATAAAACAAAAGAAATTATCAGCAAAGCGGGAAGTACTTATTTTATCAATTATTTAGAATTGAGTATAAGATTACTTGTAGGAGTGGCATTTGTATTGTCATCAACACTAACTAAATATGCAATACAGTTTAAAATAGTTGGCTATTTTTTAATAATTTCTGCATTAATTTTAATGTTTGTACCCATAAAAAAGCATAATGAATTTTCGAGAAATGCCGCTCATAAATTACGACCAGTATATTTAAAAATAGGTGCTCCTTTCTCTCTTATAATAGCAATAATATTATTAATAGCATTTAAAAACTAATCATAAAAATGAAACATTGGATTCAAGCGGCTCGCTTAAGAACATTACCCTTATCTCTTTCAGGTATAATTGTAGGTAGTGCTTATGCTTATTATCAAGGATATATGAATTATAGTATTCTAATTTTAGCTTTTTTAACTACGTTAGGTTTACAAATATTATCTAATTATGCTAATGATTATGGAGATGGCGTAAAAGGAACTGATGAAAATAGAATTGGTGAAAAACGGATGGTTGCTGCAGGAATTATTACAGCGAAACAAATGAAAAAAGCCGTTATTACTGTAGCGATACTAACATTTATAGCAGCACTTTTACTTATTTATGTAGCCTTTGGCAAAGAAAACTTTGTGCTAAGTATGATTTTTATTCTATTAGGAATAGCTGCTATTACTGCTGCTATAAAATATACTATAGGGAGTAATGCTTATGGCTATAACGGCTTAGGTGATTTATTTGTTTTTATTTTTTTTGGATTAGTTTCTGTTATAGGTTCTAATTTTTTGTTTACCAAAATAATAGATTGGCAATTATTTTTGCCAGCAACTGCAATTGGCTTACTAAGCGTTGCAGTTTTGAATCTAAATAACATGAGAGATATTGAAAATGATAAACGAGCAGGAAAAATAACCTTAGTAGTTAAAATGGGTTTTGAAAAAGCAAAATACTACCACTATTTTTTGATTATTCTACCAATGATATTGTTTACAGTTTCTGAAGTAGTAAGAAAAGATTATCCAATAGCAGGATTGTTTTGTGGTATACTATTTATAAAACATTTATTGTTTGTTAAAAGAACAACCAATCAAATTCTCCTTGATTCTCATCTAAAAATAGTTGCCATGGGCACTTTTCTAATTAGCTTAATTTTTTTACTAAATATTATGTATTTTTAAAGGAATTAAATTAATTAAAAAATTATGACCAAACAGTACACTTTTCTATTTTTATTTTTTGTAGTATCGTCCATTGGGCAAGTAGTTGAACCTGTATTGCAATGGGCAGGTAATATTGGATCTCAAAATTCCGATGTTTCGGCAGAAATAGTGAGTGATTCGGAAGGGAATGTATATTTTACAGGAGCCTTTTATGGTACGGCTAATTTTGATATTGGAGGAGGAGTTCATACTATGAGTAATACCCATCGTTCAGCATTTATGGTAAAATATGATGGTGATGGAGAAATAGTATGGAGTGGACAATACACCACTAATTATTTAGATTGTTATGCAACTGGTTTAGGAATTGATAATAACAACAATCTTTATGCTACCGGACGTTTTTTTGGAACTGTAGATTTTGACTTTGGCCCTGGCGTACATTATATGAGTGCTAATACAACTCCACCAGCTCAGATGAATATTTATTTAACCAAGTTAAATACCGATGGTGGATTTTTATGGGCAAGACAAATACAAGGAATAGGAACAAAAACAATAGAAGCATTTACTGTTGATGCTATGGGTAATAGTTATATTACAGGTTGTTTTAATAATCCTATGACTTTCCATGACGGAACAGTTTTAACCCCACAAAACCCTATTTGGACTGGTGAAAGTTATGACATTTTTATTGCAAAATATGATACTGAAGGGAACTTATTATTTGCCAAACAAATTGGTTCTGGACCTTACACGCAAAGACCTACAGCAATAAAGATTGATGCACAAGGAAATATTTATACAGGTGGTATTTTTGTAAATACGACCGATTTTGATCCTGGTTTATCTGAATTTATTATTGCTCCGCAAACACCAAATTATATAGCTAGTTTTCTTCTAAAACTAGATTCTAATGGTAATTTTGTTTGGGTAAAAAACTTTGGTAGTACAAGTCATTTAGAATTTTCAAGCCTGTTAGTCGATACTAGCAATGCAATTTATGTCTCTGGTGGTTTTATGGGAACAACAGATTTTAACTCAGGTTCAGGTGTTAATACTTTAACAACAACACTTGGAGGAGAATTTTTTCTTTTAAAATTAGATGCTAATGGAGAATTTGTTTGGGTTAAAGGAATGAAAGCTATTGGAAGAGGTATGGAAATAATAGAAACGGAGAATCATACTATTTTAATTTCTGGTAAATTTGTGGGTACTTGTGATTTTAGTGGTGGAAATAATACGGCTTTGTTTTCTTCTCATTCTACAGCAAATTCAGACGTGTTTCTAGCTAAATATGATTTAAATGGAGATTTAAATTGGTTAAAAACTTTTGGAGGTAATGACTATATTAAGATGACTTCTTTAGATTATAATACATCTGGAGCGGTTCATTTAATTGGCTCTTTTCAAGGCTCTTTTGATTTTGGAACAACAACAGATACTTTCTCAACAACTTCTTACGGTATTACAGATTGTTTTGTAATGAAATTTGATCAAAATACATTAGGTACTGAAGAATTTGAAGTATCTAATTCGGAACTTATGATTTATCCTAACCCATCAATCAATGCGATTCATCTTGCTTTTCCAGATACTTTTGAACAAGGAAAATATAAGATTTTTTCTATAAACGGACAATTAGTGATGCAAAATGAGTTGCAAAAAAACATAAATATTAGTTCGTTGTCTTCAGGATTTTATTTTATTACTATCTTTAAAGATGATAATAGCATTACAGCAAAATTTTTGAAAGAATAAATAAAGCTGTAAGATTAAAAAATAAATAATGAAAATAACATTTTATGGTCACGCTTGTCTAGGAATTGAAGTCAACGAAGTTTCAATACTTATCGATCCTTTTATTTCAGGAAATCCAAAAGCTTCACACATTAATATCGATGCGCTTAAGGCAGATTATATTTTACTTACTCATGCGCACCAAGATCATACCCTCGATGTAGAAAGAATAGCCAAAAGAACAGATGCAGTTATTGTTTCTAATTTTGAAATTGCCTCATATTATGGTAATAAAGGGTATTCATTTCACCCAATGAATCATGGTGGTAGTTGGGATTTTGAATTTGGTGCCGTAAAATATGTAAACGCAATACACACGTCTTCTTTTCCTGATGGAACTTATGGAGGTCAACCTGGTGGATTTGTAATTGAAGGAGAAAGAAAGAATATTTACATTGCTGGAGATACTGCATTAACAATGGATATGAAATTAATTCCTTTACGAACGACATTAGATTTAGCGATTTTACCTATAGGAAGTAATTTTACCATGGATGTTGATGATGCTATTACAGCTTCCGATTTTGTACAATGTGATAAAATACTAGGTTATCATTTTGATACTTTTGGTTATATCGAAATTAACCACGATGAAGCGAAACGCAAGTTTTTTGATAAAAACAAAGATTTGATGTTATTGGAAATTGGAGCATCAATAGAACTATAATTGATTAATTCTATGCAAGCTTCTTATAAAAAGCATATTCTTAATTTTAAGAGACCCAGCGGAACGTCTAGAGGTGTTTTAACGGAAAAAGAGACATGGTTCCTTATTTTAAAGGAAAACAATAAAATAGGAGTAGGCGAGTGTGGTATACTCAGAACACTTTCAATAGATGACAGACCCGATTATGAAGAAAAACTGCAATGGGTTTGTAAAAATATACACTTAGGCAAAGAGCAACTTTGGGATGCTTTACTTGAGTTTCCTTCTATACAATTTGGAGTAGAAATGGCATTCCTTTCTTTAGCATCCAAAACACCTTTCGATTTGTTTCCATCAGCATTTACTTTAGGTACTCAAAGTATAGAAATTAATGGTTTGGTTTGGATGGGGGAAGAGGGTTTTATGAGAACTCAAATTGAAGAAAAATTAGCACAAGGTTTTCGTTGTATCAAATTAAAAATTGGAGCTATAGATTTTCAAAAAGAATTGGGTTTGTTAGGGTTTATTAGACAACATTTTGATGAAAAAACCATAGAAATAAGAGTAGATGCTAATGGTGCTTTTACTTTAAATGAAGCTTTAAGTAAGTTAAATCAACTTTCTGAATATAAATTACATAGCATTGAACAACCTATCAAAAAAAATAATACTGACAGTATGGCAGAACTATGTAAAAACACCCCTTTGCCTATTGCTTTAGATGAAGAATTGATTGGTGTCTTTGGAGCAGAAAATAAACTCAAATTACTGCATAAAATTGTACCACAATACATCATTTTAAAACCTAGTTTAATAGGTGGTTTTAAAGGAACTTTAGAATGGATTCATATTGCAGAAAAATTAAAGATACAATGGTGGATTACTTCTGCTTTAGAAAGTAATATTGGTTTAAATGCAATTACTCAATTTACCTATACATTGCAAAATTCATTGCCTCAAGGTTTAGGAACGGGAGGCTTATATACGAATAATTTTGATTGTCCTTTAGAGGTTAACAATGGAAAAATAAGTTATAATATAAATACATCTTGGGATGTACCTTGGTTAAAATAAAAAGAGTCGGCAATTTGCCAACTCTTTTTATTTATTTCGCATTGTAATAGTTTATACTATTTTATTTATTTTTTTTCAGTGTCGATATCAACTTCTGTTTTATTCTCTCCGTCTTTATTAGAATATTCAACACCATCACTACTAATACTTAATGAAGTACCGTCATTTTCTTCGGGTTGCTTTTCTTTTTCTATCACAACTGTTTCGGTCTTTTCCACTACTTGTGGCTCTTCGTTTTGTTCTTTACAACTCACACTTGCTAAAATAACTAAGGAAGCTATAATTACTGTTACTTTTTTCATAATTATTTATTTTAAAATTCATAGGTGCAAGTTAAGTGCGTTTCTATAAAAAGTTCTTATGGCATTTTTTTAGATTGTTATATAATTTCCATTTTGTTTATTTTGTTTTAATTATGTAGTCTTATTTCATTTAAAAGATTAATTAGAATAATGTATTTTTGTAATCCAAATAGAATATCATGTTTCGATTAAAATTACCAACAGACCCAAGATGGGCTAATATTGCAGAAGGAAATTTAGAAGAAATTCTTACTGATCATGCTTGGTGTGAACAAAAAGCAGCATCCAACGCAATTATGTTAATTACTATGCTTCCTGAATATACTGAAATTACTACCGAACTTACTAAAATAGCTAAAGAAGAATTAGATCATTTTGAGCAAGTACACGAAATTATTAAAGCAAGAGGCTGGGTTTTAGGTCGTGAAAGAAAAGATAGCTACGTGAATGATTTGTTTAAATTTATGAAACCGGGTAATCGGAAACATATTATAGTAGAACGCATGCTCTTTGCGGCGATGATTGAAGCTAGAAGCTGTGAGCGTTTTAAAGTGTTGTCTGAGAATATTAAAGACCAAGATTTGGCTACTTTTTATAGGGAATTGATGATATCCGAAGCCAACCATTATACTGCTTTTTTACAATTTGCAAATGATTTAGCGGAAGACGGATATGATGTAAAAAAACGTTGGGAAGAATGGTTAGAACATGAAGCTAAAGTAATAGCAAGTTATGGAACAGGTGAAGCCATTCATGGGTAGTTTACAGCTAACGGTTCTCAGTTTACAGTTTTTAACTTAGCTTTCACCAACAACCAACAACCAACAACAAATTCCTAATTCCCATTCTTCAACGCAATCCACTTGCTCATATATTTTGTGCTTTGTAAGCTTTGATGTTGTAAGACTTGACCTAAAAAATTTTGATTCCTATGGTTGTTTAAATCGACTATTAACTCATTTATTTTGGTTATAAATTCTGTTTCAAACAATGATTTTTCGAAACGGGTGTTAATAATAGTAATTCCGTTTGATTGCGCTTGTTGCCAAACTTCTTCATTTTGGTATAATGTAATGGCTTTTTGAACAAATTCCTCTTCTGTAGAGGTAATGTATCCATTCCAATTCAGAGAGCCAGACATACCTTCAGCACCTATTTTTGAAGTAACATTTGGTAAACCCCATTGCATACTTTCTAATAACTTTCCTTTTAAACCAGCACCATAAGGTATAGGAGCTAATAGCACTTTACTACGATTAAAAACAGTAGCCACCTCATCGACACGCCCTTTTATTAAAAAACCATCTTTCTCCTGATGTAATTGTTTTGCTTTTTCGGTTATATAGGAACCGTAGATATGTAATTCAGCTTCAGGAAGGGCTTTTTTAATCGATTTCCAGCATTTTTTTAGTTGGAGTACTGTTTGCCAATTTGGTTCGTGTAAAAAGTTGCCTATGCTTATAAAATGGTTTCGATTTGAAAAACTAGGCAATTGGTTTAGCCATGTTTCTGAAATTGGTTTAACCAAAAAAGGCAAGTAATGTAAAATAGAAGTATTAACTTGAAATGTTTCAGTTAGTAATTCCATTTCGAATTCTGAAATAATCAAACTCAAATCACAACGATATATGGAGGCTAACTCTCTTTTAAAAACATCCGAAAGATAATCATCAAAAACTAATGCTCTATTTTGTTTGTAAGCAGTTTCTCTTGCTTTTCTTAAAAAATGCAAATCTTCGGTATCTAAAATTCGGACTGTTTTAGGGCAATGTTCTGCTACTCTCCAGCCATATTGTTCTTCCATCATAAAACGATCAAAAAGCACGATGGAAGGTTGAAGAGATTGAATTAAATTGTCAAAACTATCATGATTTAATTGAATAAAATGCGTATCAATATGTTGTGATTCCAATGGAAAACTAAACTCAGATTGTTTTGCAGAAGATAAAAAACTAATTCGATATTCTTCTTTTTGAAACAAAGCAATCAATTGCAGCATTCTACTTCCAGCAGCGGTTGAATTTGGTTCAGGCCAAACGGTTCCTATGATAACGAGGTGTTTTTGCATAACGCAAATTTAAAATTTTGAACTTAGAATTTAGAATGAAATGATTTTTTTTAGTGATTTGTATTTAGCGGTCCGTAATTCGTAATTGATAATTCGTAATTTTGAAACTATAATTTATTTCCATGTCATTTTTTACGTATTGCCCTAATTGTAAATCCACTCATTTTACTTTTGAAAACAATTTTAGATTTCAATGTAACGATTGTGATTTTGTTTATTATCATAATATTGCTGCTGCAGTAGCAGTTATTTTTACTTTTGAAGAAGCGGTTTTATTTACGGTTCGAAATGTAGATCCAGATAAAGGAAAATTAGATTTACCAGGAGGTTTTATTGATCCTAAAGAAACGGCTGAAGAAGCGGCTTGTAGAGAAATTAAAGAAGAATTGGGAATAACTGTTTCAACGCAAGACTTAAGATATATTACCACTTCACCAAACGATTATTTATATAAAAATGTGCCTTATCGTACGATGGATATTTTTTATGAATGTCCTTTGGTCTCAAAAACAGTTTCAGTTACAGCGAAAGATGAAATTCAGGAATTAATTTGGCTAAATAAAAAAGAGATTAACTTAGAAAGAATTGGTTTTAAGTCAATTCGTAAGGTTATAGGTGAATTTTATTGTCAATGATTACTTAAATGTTGAAGACTACTCTTACTTATATATGCTTATTATTTATTGTAGTTTTAGGTTTTTCTAAAGAAGAACCTTTATCAATTCAGGTTTCTTATTTAGAGGATTCAAAGCATATTCTTGCTATTGAGGATATAATTCATTTAAAATTTATTTCTGTAGTAGATAAAAGTAAGTTAAATTTTGGGTTTACCAAGTCTAATTATTGGATTAAATTAGATTTAAAAGAAGTAATTCCGTATGCTAGGTATAAGATTTTAGTCAATACAATTATAAATGATTCTATTGAAGTTTATAAAAAAGGATTACATACTTTTGAGAAAACTTACTTAGGTGAAGCTTTTCAATCAAGAAATAGATATCCAACTTATTTCTTTTTATCGGAAAATGAAAATTGTACTATTTACTTTAAGATAATAGGGAGAGATCATCCTTTAATGTTGCCTTTTCAAATTACTAAAATTGAAGAGGCTGAACAATCTAATCCAGATGAATTAATTATTCTCGGTATCGTTTATGGTGTAATTTTTTTAATTCTTTTGTTAAATTTAGTTTTGTTTCTAAACACTTTGAAACGTATTTATATTTATAGTATGTTTTTTAATGTGTTTTCATTAGCAGTACTTTTTTATTTTGATGGCATCATTAAACTCTATTTTTTTCCTAATTCATTGTATTGGAACAATCAATCAATAGCTATAGCTTTTTGTGGAAGTTTTATTTTTACCAACTACTATATCGTAGAATTTTTAAATTTAAGGCAACATAAAAAAATAGTTACTACTTATTTTGCACTTATAAATTGTGCTTTCTTGTTCATATTATTAATGTCTTTTTGGCATCCTATTGGATACAACTGGTATTTAAAAAGCAATTTAGTACTAACTACTGTTGAAGTTCTTTTATTATTCTATTCCATTCTGTGCATTAGAAAAAAAGAGAAAGATTATTTTTATATACAGCTTGTTAGTGTTATAAGTCTCAATGTATTTGGAACAATTACTCAATGTACTTTTTTGGGTTTGCTATCCATTAATTTTCTGACAAATCATTCGGTACATTTTGTGATTTTACCACAAATTTTAATTCAAGCCTTTGCTTTAGGGACGCGATTTTCAATTTTAATAAAACAACAAGTAATCATGCGTAAGTCGCTTCAAGAATCCGCCCAAGTGTATTCTCAATCTTTAATAAATACGATTGAAGAAGAAAGAAGAAGGTTGTCAAAAGATTTTCATGATAGTATAGGTCAAAATTTATTGGTAATTAGAAACAGTATGATTCGAATGAGAAAAGATAATATTGAAGATAAGCATCGCGAAAAATTAAAAGAATTAATGCATATTACTTCAGATACGTTAGATGAAATAAGAACGATTTCACAAAATTTAAGGCCTACTATGCTCGATTCGATTGGGTTAACAGCTTCCATAGAAAGTATGATTAGGAAGTTAAACGAAGTGGTAGAAATAAATTTTAAGTTAGATTGTCCTCAACCGATTGATCATTTAGTGCAAAACGAGTTAGAAATTAATATTTATAGAATACTCCAAGAATTAACGAACAATAGTATAAAACATGCTAAAGCTCAAAATGTAGCTATTACCATTGGTAAAGAAAATAAAATACTTTTAATAAGTGTTGCAGATGATGGAATTGGATTTGATATTAATTTTAAAGATTATATGCATCCAAAGAATGGTTTATCATCTATAAAAGAACGAACGAATATTCTCAACGGGAAATTTAATATCGATAGTTCAGAAAATAAAGGAACAAAAGTCACTATTTTAATTCCAATAGATAAATAAAACAAAATAACAACCATGATGGATAAACTAAATGTACTATTAGTAGATGATCATCCTATTTTTTTAAAAGGCTTAGTTGAGGTAATTCAGGATGCGTTTCCAGATTTCATAATACATTCATTTACATTTCCTGAAGAAGCACTTGCAAAGGCGATAAAAGAAAAATTTGATTTGGTTATTTCAGATTTAGATATGCCAAAAATGAATGGAATTACTTTAATTACAGAAGTAAAAAAATGGTTCCCCAAGGTTTTAACCATACTTTTAACCATGCATAAAGAGCAAGATATTATGCGTGCTGCATTAATAAATGGAATAGATGGCTATGTATTAAAAGATGATGTTGTGGATGAACTAGTTATAGCTATAGAAGAGGTATTAAAAGGAAACAAATATATCTCTGAATTAGAAGTCATCAATGAAAATGAAGATCAAAAGGAAGAATTAAAATCATTAACTAAGACAGAATTGTTGGTTTTAAAGGGTATTTCAGAAAATAAAACCAGCAAAGAAATAGCTACTCATCTCTTTGTAAGTATAAAGACAATTCAAAATCATCGCCATAACATTTCTCAAAAATTGCGATTAAAAGGAAGTAATAATCTTTTAAAATTTGCTATAAACAATAAACACCTGCTTTAAGCTGGTATATTAATATGAGTAGGACTACCTATTTCAGTTATGCTGTTTAGTTTATTTCTTTGAAGTATCAAATTCTTATTAATAAGTCTTTAAATCTAAGGTTAGCTTGGCCATCTAACTCCTTAAAGAATTAAAAAGTAGAGTTCAGAAACTACAAAAAAAACGAAGCGTAATCCGAAAAGCTATATGAGTAGGTAGAACAAATAAATAATTTATAACATGAAAAATTCTATTCAACTTCCAGAAAATAATCAAAGCATCATCTTAGAAACAGGTGATATAATCACTTTAAAAGCAGACAATGGTAAATATCTTAGTAGAGTGGAGTATGTAGGGGTTAAACAAGCGATTGAAGCTACTAAAGATAGCGTAGATATATATTGCAAATTTGAAGTTCTCGTCCATAAAGATTTAAAAATTTCTCTAAAGGCAGATAATAAAGCTTGGCTTAGTAGGATAACTAGAGGAAGTGATGAAGAACCAATTGAAGCCATCAAAATGGATTCTTCTGATATTACTACTCAATTTAAGGTTATGCAACTTTCTAATACTAATGGGGAATTTTTTATTGCCCTACAAGCTGATAATTTTAGATGGATTAGTAGAATTGATCGACAAACAGAAAGAGGAAAGCAAACTATTGAAGCAGCTAGAGTTAAAACAGGTATCGATGTACATTGTATGTTTAAAATTGAAAAACTAAGATGATAAATTAAAAAAATGAAAGCATCAAAAGAGAATTAATATAATTTTTAATTTGTTGTAAAAAAAGTAGTTAATCTAGACATAGATTAACTACTTTTTCATTTTATGTAGAATTTAGGAATTCTTTTAAAGAGTATAGTGCAACTATAATATTTGTGCAATAGCAAATGGCATGATTTATTTGCAGTAACAATATCTTTAATTAACCGTATCTTTTTTTGGAACAATCATCGGTTTAGGTGTTGCCACAGGCTTTGTTGTAACTGCTTTCGGAGTACCATTTTTATAGGTCACTGGAATTAAAATTTCGGTGATAAACTCTGATGGATTTGTCGTATTTGAACGGTCTTTTTTGCGTATTTCTGAAATAAAATTATTTTTATCTAACGTATATTCTTCATTTTCAGTTATAAAATTCATTCCTTTTTCCCACGCCTCTTTTCTATGATAGTAACTTCCTTTTAGCGTAATTTTTAAAGCACTATATTCTTCTTGATAATGACCCGTAATATCACTTAAAGGTGTTGTTAAAATTTCTTCTTCAATAGGAACACAAGCAGCAAAATAAAGTGGTTCTTGTAAGCTCCAACCTGCAAATTGAATAAAAGCATCTCCATTAATTACAATATCATTCTGTTTTACAAAGTCTTGCACATTCTGAAGTGCTTTATTTGTTTTAATAGGAAAATCAGCCGTACTACTAGAATCTTTTTGTTTAATATAATAACTAGCATGATTGTTTATTACGCCATTAATAAGAATGTTATAATTCGTAATTTCGTTAACCAAATAATCATTAATATCTTCTAACCCTTGTTCTAATTTTGAAGTATATAAAAATTCATTACCACCTCTAAAAAAGGCAACTAATTTTTCTTTGAAGCTTAAATCTCCTTTAATACCCCATGTAACTTTAGTTTCAGCTCCATTACCATCAAATTTCCAATATAAATCATATTTTTTATCTCCTTCTTCTTTTACTTGAAAAATAGAGTCATTAAGATAAACATTGGTCGTCATGATTTTAGTTTCGTTCCATTGCATAAAAGCCCCTTCACCCGAAGGTATTTCAGAAAGAGAAATTTTTATTTTTGAATTTAGATCTGGATACCAATTATTCCAATTTTTATAATTATTAATGTATTGAAATACCGTATTTTTAGGAGTGTTTATTGTTTTTTCACTTTTATAATCAAAAGAATTTGGTTGGGTTGCAACAAAAACAATAAAAGCGATAAAAAGTAATAATAAAAGGAGAAAAATATATTTTGCTATTCTCATTGTTATGGAAAATTTGTGGTTCTCCAAATATATAAAATTAATCTTTTAAATAGAATTTTATAAAAAATAATAAGCCAATGAATAACAGAAAACCAAATAGAATCCAATAGGTACCTTTATATTGCTGTTTCATCTCTTTTAAGTCTTTTCGATAGACATAAATCATAGTTATAATAAAAGCAATAACAAAGAATATGGCAAAATATTGTTGACCTGTTGAAAACATAATTATAAATTTTTTACAAAAGTATGAAATGAAATAGGCATTTGAATACATTTACAGGAATAAAATACATGAATAATGAAAAAACAATTAGAAGCAGTAGCCTTATTTCATAAAACATACGGTCTAGGTGTAAGTAATGAATTGAAAGCAGATTTAGGTGAACAAAAAAACCAACTGCGATTTGAATTAATGAAAGAAGAAAACGAAGAGTATTTAGAAGCGGTTCAAAATAACGATATGGTTGAAATAGCCGATGCTTTAGGAGATATGTTGTATATTTTATGTGGAACTATTTTAGAACATGGCTTACAACATAAAATAGAAGAAGTTTTTGATGAAATTCAAAGAAGCAATATGAGTAAGTTAGGGGAAGATGGCAAACCAATTTATCGTGAAGATGGTAAAGTAATGAAAGGACCTAATTATTTTAAACCTAATTTTGAGCCTATTTTAAAATAAAACCTTTTAAACATAAAAAAGCGGTTTCCATTGGAAACCGCTTTTTACATTTTAAAACGTATTGAAATTTTCATTCTATTACCAAGGAATTTCTCCCGTTTCTGGATTGGTCTCTTCACAGAAAAACTTACCTGTAGGCCCTTTATCATCTATAATTGCATATTTAACAATGCGTTTCCCAGCATCTTCTACTGTACCTGTGCCATGATGATTATTGAAATCTGTTTTAGTAAATCCAGGACTTACAGCATTTATTTTAAAATGAGTATCACGCAATTCATAAGCTAAATTAACCGTATACATATTTAATGCCGATTTTGAAGATAAATAAACGGCTCCTTTAAAGTGGTAATATTTATATGTTGGATCACTATGTAGCGCAATAGACCCTTGACTGGAACTAACCATCACAATTCGGGGTTGTGATGCCTTTTGTAAAAGATCTAAGAAGGCTTGAGTAACTCTAATTACACCATAAACATTGGTTTCATACACTTCTTTAAATACTGCTACACTAGTATCTGTGGCAGTTTGAGGAATAAAATTTCCATCAACATCAAACTTAGCTCCGCTAATACCTGCATTATTTATAAGCACGTCTAAAACAGCTGTTTTTTTCCCTATAGCCATTCGAGCGTTTTGTACCGAATTATAATTTGTTACATCTATAGCAATAGGGGTTACATTAGTTAATCCTTCTGCATGCAATTGTGCTACTGCTTGTTGCCCGTTTTCTAAATTTCTGCTTCCAAGATATACATAATACCCCAGTTGTAGTAACTGTCTTGCTGTTTCGAAACCAATACTTTTATTGGCTCCAGTTATAAATGCTGTTTTCATTTTTTATAATTTTAAATTGATACTGCAAAGTTGCATCAACCAAAAATGAAAAAGTTTACCATTTGGTAAAAAGCAATTTTATCGAATATTTTTTCGTATTCTACTTAACGATTGTTGTGTAATTCCTAAATAAGAAGCTATGTGAGAAAGAGGCACTCGATTTGCCAGAGTTGGGAATTTCTCTAAAAAGGTAAGATAACGAGTAGTGGCATCTTCTGAAACTAACGAACTCCTTCTGTCTAATTTTTCGGTTAAACCTTTCTGAAAAATCTTATTCGCAATTTTGTCCCAACCTATAATGGTATTTGACAGTTCGTTCCAATCTTTTTGAGAAAAAACAAGCAATTTGCAATCAGTAATTGCTTGAATGTATTCGGTTAGTGGTTCGCTTTTATAAGGATTGGCAAACAAATGATTTTCATCAATAAAATATTTCGTAATTTCATCTCCCTTTTTGTTGTAATAATAAATACGAAAAATACCTTCAATAATGTAAACTACCTCATTAAAGGCATTGCCTGCTTCTATGAGATACTCTTCTTTACGAAGTTGTATTTCCGTTGTCTTGCTTGAAATGAGTTCAATTTGTTGTGGATTGAGATTTCCAAACTGCAATAAATAAGTTATTAATTCTTTCATTCTTGCAAAATTAACAATTGGTATGAGTTGCCATTTACCATTTGGTAAAAAATAACGTTACAGGCTTCTTTTTGGTAAAAGATAAAGTTTATTTTCTTAAATACACATCTGTCTCCTTCAGTAAAACCATTTCTTTTTACAAATTCTTTGAATTGCTTTTTGGTTGGTTTTAATACAAATGGTTTTACAGTATCTTTTTTACTTTCGGTTAACGTTTCCAATAGTGTTATTTCACTTTCAGAAATGATGGTATTGATATATAACTGGCCTTTTTGTAAGAATAGTTTTTGCACTGCCTAGGTATTATCATTTGTTTCAGTATTTAAGAAATAATACCCTATTCATTTTTCTTAAAATATGATTTTCATTTATATGAAAAAGAGTGTCTTTGTAACTATAATTCGTAAAAAGCGAATCATTAATTAAGGTAACCGCAATTTTTTCAGAAGTAATGGTATTGATGATGGAATCGTTTCTTAAAATTTCAGATTGGGATAATTCTTTAATATGAAATGTATCGGTTAAAGCACTCTTTTTGTATTGTTGTTTTTTACCAAGGACCATTTTTAGTAACATCAATAAATTCTCCATTTTCTAATCGAGAAGCACCACCAAATCCTACCAACCATAATCTTTCTTTTTGGTCTTTGTAAATTTCAAAAGGAACTGGTCTTTTCTGCTCTACTTTTTGCTGAAATTCTTTTAGTTCGTTTCCATCATAAGTATATAAAAAATGTTGGTTTACGACAATCCAAATCAATCCATCTTTGTCTTCAGCTATACTTCCTATACCTTTTCTTATTTCAATTTTTTCATGAGTAATTAACTTGGCAACGCCTTCTTTTAAACAGTATAACCCTACTTTGGTTGAAACCCATAAATTCTTCTTGCTATCTTCAAAAAGTGTATTAACAAAAGGCGTTGTTATACCTAATCTTTTAGATTCATGAACGAATTGATTGTTAGCATAAGAAAAAAGACCAGCATTGGAGGCAATCCATATTTTACCTTCATAATCTTCTATAATTTTGTGAATCATTTTAGTACTAGAAATTCCTACTGTAGTGTCTTTTATTCCTTCGGGTAATTCAAAATTGGTAAATTTTTTTCCATCAAATACACATATACCAGCAATTGTGCCTATCCATATTTTGCCCTCACGATCAGCGGTAATACACCAAACATCATTGCTTAGTAAACCATCCGACTCATAATAATTAGTTACCGTTTCTCCTTTTACACTACTAATTCCATTTGTATGCCCTAACCAAATTGTCCCATCTTTAGTTTCTGTAATTGCTTTAATGGTTACTCCTTTTCCAGACCGACTTTGTATATCTGTAATAGATAATAAAACATTATTACGCAATAAAAAAGCGCCATTTTCGGTACCAAACCAAAGGTTGCCTCGACTATCTTGAAAAAGGGTTCGTACTACTTGGCTAATGGGACTATTATCCATAAAAGAGAAGGAAGGTGAAGTATTTGGAGTAATTCCATTTTCTTTTTGAGTAGGTTCTGTTGAGATTTCTTTGGATAATGCTTCGTTCTTATGTTGTCCGTTACAAGATTGTAAAAGAAAAGTGAGGAAGAGTACAAATAAGAAGATTTTTTTCATCTATTTTTTTTTAGTAGATAGTAATCTTTTGGTTAGCAAAACTGTGCTAGGAAATTACACCAGTCTATTCAAATATAAAGAAGATTAAGAATACAAGTTAAGCAAATTATTTCATTCTTTGTCGGTTGGCATAAGTATATTTGTTATCATCATAGTACAGCAATCCTTCCCACATGAAATCGCTTTCTGGTGCAATACATCGAACTAAGATATAAGGAAGTTCATTTTTTGATAGAGGTAAAATAGTTAAACCAGTTATATTCTCTGTTTCTTTACTTTTGTAAAGTACCTTAAAAGTACCCTCTTTCTTTAAGACAATATAGGCATAATCACTCGAATTTACGATAGATAGTGTAGTATTATTATTTAATCGAATGTGTGTGCCTTCTTCATTAAAAGCATTATAAGGCAAAGTTAAACTAAGTTCTTGTCGTATTTTTTGAGTGAAGACTGAATCTTTAAAAATAGCATAATTTAGCTTTTCAAAAGTAGTATTGATGTTACTGATGCAATAATAATGATCAGAATCTATTTTCTTTTCTGTTTTATAAACAGCAATAAAGCAAGGCGAAATATTTTGATTTAAATACTCTACTCGAATAAAATTTGCATTACATACAAAATGGTGGTTGTCATCGTATACTTTAAGATTAGAAAGTCCTCTAAGATCAAAATAAGAATTTGATAGTTTTTTGGGGAAACCTAGTCTGCTATTATCATCATCTTCATAAATTAATGAATCTGCTAGTTTTTCAATTTTTGCGTATTCATCAACGCTAAGAGTGTCTTTGAGAAAATAAAGTTCAATATAAACTTCCTGCTCATTAGAAAAATAAAACGGTTTTATATAGCCGATATAATGACTATTTTCTTGTAGAATAGCTAAAAGTGTATCTGGTTTTATATTATTTTCTATAGTATCTTTGGGTGAACTAATTTTTGGCTGATAGGTAGAAAAATTAGAATTAGTTTTCTCAGCACAGCTAAAAACTAGTATATGGATTATAATGAATAGTAATGTTCTCATTTGGTATTATTATTGAAACCCCTTTCTCATTTCATTTCTTCAATAGGTGTATTGGCTTTAGAATTTGAAATCAAAACCGAATAATCTAAAAAATCAGTAGTGGATTTTCCTTTCACTAAATCTCCATTTGATTTTTCGTCTGTCATTATAATTTCAATTAAATCGGGATTACCATCATTAAATGGGGTGTTTTTATCATTCAATTTGAATAGTGTAATATCGGATATTTTGTTTTTTTTCAAATGATCTATTCCTCGAAAATATTCTTTTTCATAGTCACCAATTCCAAACCCACCTTCGGTAGTGTAAGATTTATAATGTCCGTCGTCATCGTAAATACAATCCCAGAGTACACGACTTTCAGTTAAATAACCAATAACCGAAAGAACTTGTTCTTTTTTATAAATTTTATTTTCAATAAGCATCGTAAAAAAGGAGACATTATTACCTTCCCGATTTTTTTCTAAATGACCAAAACCAAATCTTAAAAATTGAGGGTTATTATTAAATTTGTAGAAGGAAGCCAAATGGTTGTAATTGTTAAAAATGATTTTTTCTCTATATGAAGAGGGATCAAAAGATAATTCTAGATTGGTTATAATGTGGTCAAAAGTAAACTTATCATGGATATCATTTTCAAATTTTGAAGGATCTTTTTTATAATCAGAAACAAAACTTTTCAATATTCTTTTTGAATAACTGTCATAATCAGGAGAAAAGTCTGTGGTGTCTATTTGAACCATTGCTACAATGTCTAGCAATGATTTTTCTTGGTTTTCCTTAAACTGAATACTTTCTAAAAGATGCTTGGATGTGTACTTATAGGTCACTATTTTATCAATGCCCACAACGGCAAATCTTTTGTTTTTGGGTAAATTATCGTTTAGTTTTTTAATGTTTTTCCATTTTTGGTAGGTTTCAATGCTTTTTTCTTGCGGAACTCGCATGCCGTAATGTTTTACTAAATCTTTCAATAGCAATGTATCTCCTTTTTTTAAATAGAGATTAAAAAAATGAGCAATACTAAAATCTGTTTCTGGCAAATAATATTTTATAATTCCTTTTCTTGTTAAGGATTTTAGCAGTAAATATTCTGTTTTTTCGGTTTTTGAACTTCCGTGATAGGCTCCAAAACCTACTATTTTGAAATTCTTTTCAGGAAAGTCAAATTCCGTTGCATGTAAGTCAAAACGATGATTTTGTAAATAGTCGCTTTTAGATTGTCCAAATAATATAAATAGGGTTAGAGTGAATAGGGTGGTAAGTATTTTCTTCATGTTTTTTTAAACGTGTAATTCATGGCACAGACTACAGTTCAAATATAAACCATTGTTTGTATTTAAACAAAAGTAAATCCTTAATTTGAGAAATGAAATACATTGTCTATTAGGTTTTACACGATATAGGAGGAGAGAAGTAGGTTAGATTTACAAATTAATATTTTTTCATTTCAATTAAATGATTGTCTAAATTCCAAAGGAGAAATATCGGTTTTCTTTTTGAATAATTTAGTTAAGGAAGAAGGATAATCAAATCCTAATTGATAAGCAATTTCACTGACTGATAAATTTGTAGTACTAAGTAATTCTTTGGCTTTGTCTATAAGTTTATTATGTATATGTTGTTGTGTTGTTTGACCCGTAATGCTTCGTAACATATCACTTAAATAATTTGAAGAAACATGTAATTGTTGGGCAACAAATTGTACTGTAGGAACTCCTAAAACAGAGAGGTCTTCATTAGTAAAGTAATCGGTTAGTAAATGCTCCAAACGAATTAAAATATCGTCATTGGCAGGTTTTCGTGTGATAAATTGACGATTATAAAAACGGTTACTATACTGTAAAAGTAATTCGATTTGGGCAATAATTACATCCTGACTAAATTGATCGATATTAGATTTATATTCACGCTCAATATTTTGTAAAATGTGTTCAATAACCTTTTCTTCATCTTCTGAAAGGTGCAAAGCTTCATTTAATTCATAGGTAAAGAAACCATACTTTGTGATAGTTTTAGCTAAAGGATAACCAGACAAAAAATCAGGATGAAAATTGAGCGCTATACCACAATCAATGGTATCGGTTTCGCCTGCTTCATGTGTTAAAACTTGATTTGGTGAAAAAAAAGACATAATTCCCGAATCGTAGTCGTAATATCGTTGCCCATATTTAAATTTTCCAACTCCTTTTTTTATTGCAATACAATACAATCCAATTATCATACTGCCGATATATTTGGGCGCATTTTCAAACCGGAAAACAGTAATTAAAGGATGTTTAGGTTTGGGTAAACCCAAAATCAGATTCATATCAGAAATAGATTTTATTTTTATAGGATCATTCTCTTTTTTCATGATTACAAAATTAGAAAAGAGAAAAGTAAAAACTCTTCTCTTCAGATTTTTAATTTAATGTTGCCATGTCAATTACAAAACGATAACGAACATCACCTTTTTCTAATCGGTCAAACGCTTCATTGATGTTTTTAATATCAATCAACTCAATATCAGAAACAATTTGATGTTCCGCACAAAAATCGAGCATTTCTTGAACTTCGGTTAAACCACCATGACCAGAGCCAGTAATCACTTTATTACCCACAACAACTGAAAAGGACGAAATTTCCCAAGGTTTTGATGGTAGCCCAACATTAATATATACTCCGTTAGTTCTTAAAATACCAATATAAGGATTAATATCGTGATTTGCGGAAACCGTATCTATGATAAAATCGAAAGAATGGAAAACAGATTTCATTTGGGCTTCCTCTTTCGAAACCACAAAATGATGTGCTCCTAATTTTTTTGCATCTTCTTCTTTGTTTGGTGAAGTACTAAAAACAGTTACTTCAGCGCCTAATGCAACACCAAATTTAACAGCCATATGTCCTAAACCTCCTAAACCAATAACTCCTAATCGATGTCCTTTTCCCACTTTCCATCTTCGCAATGGTGAATATGTTGTAACGCCTGCGCAAAGTAATGGGGCAACAGCAGGTAAATCTAATTTTTCTGAAATATGAAAAACAAAATCTTCATTTACCACAATAGTATTGGAATAACCACCATAAGTAGGTTGGCCTTCTCTGTCCTTGTGGTTATAAGTTTGTACTCCTTCAGTACAAAAAACTTCATGTCCATTGTTGCATTCTTCACAGGTTCTACAAGAATCTATATAAGTCCCAACGCCAGCCCAATCGCCTAACTTAAATTTTTTAGCATGGTTACCTATTTGTACAATTCTTCCAACAATTTCATGTCCAGGTACCATTGGGAAAATCCCAGGAAACCATTCATTTTTAAGATTGTGAATATCAGTATGGCAAACGCCACAATATAAAATTTCAATTTGTACGTCGTGATTACCAACTTCCCTTCTTTCGAAATCCCAAGGTGCTAGTTTTTCATTTACGTTTTGTGCTGCATATCCTTTTACTGGAATCATAATTTTTATTTTAAATTGTTTATGATACAAATTTCAGTAAGAAAGAGGTAATAAATTTTTCCAAATCTCGGATTCTCTTTTCCAAAAAAAATAGAGATTGCATCTGGATGGGGTTAATCTAGCAGGATTCGGAATACAATTTAGGCAAATTTCTTTTGCGCTTCTTTACTTACAGGCGTAAAAAAGTTGATTAGATTTCCATCGGGATCACGGAACAATAACGAACGATTTCCCCAAGGCATAGTGGTAGGTTGCTGAACAATTTCGGTAGTTAGCTGTTGAATTCTCTCAAATTCTTTATCTACGTTATCAACAAGAAATTCTATAATCAAACTTTTGTTAGTAGCCGCTTGAGCAACACCTTCTCCAAAAAAGGCTAATGTTCGTAAACTGCCAATAGCCAGAGTAAATGATTTTAATTTTACTTCTGCAAAATCTTCTGTTGCCCAGTTTGCTTTTGTTGCGGTAATCTCTTCAAAAAAAGAGACTAAGCGCTTCATGTCGGCAGTAATTATTCGTAAGGATACTAAATTTGACGTACTCATTTCTTTTGTTTTAAATTAATAATAAAACAAAAGTAAAATTGAAGTGTGACAACGGTATGTCAGGTATAAGTATTGTTTTTCTTCTTATTCTATTCTTTTTTCTATTTTTTACAATTTCTAGCCTATGTTTATAATTTTTTTTGAAAAATCTTGCTCAGGATCAACCTTACACCTTTTTAATTTCTTTATAATAGAAGAGTAACATTTTTAAACTATCTAATGTTTGAGTATAAAGATAATTATTACCCACAGGAATTGAATAGTAATAATCTTTAGGTGAAAAAGAGATTTTTTTATTTATACCATATAAGCTACAAATAATTTTTTTTCAATATTTGGATCAATTTTCTATTTCTAATTACTTTTTGAACATAGTATGTTGCCTTTCCCAAACATTTTGGACAGATAACATTTATTTCTCCTTCCTAGAAGATATCCTTATTAAATAAAATTTTCTTTTGCTTTCAAACCTTACTTTTTTTATTGAGTATCAAAACCAGTAAAAGCTCTTGAAGATTTATTTTACTTTTACTTTTCTTCTGTTATAGACTTCTCCAATATATTTTTCTAGGTATGGTTTAGCTTCTTCCAATGTTGCTATGCCATCAAATGTTGCAATTTCTTCTCCAAAATAGCCTTTTAAACTACTAATCAGTTTTCCATTTCTATAAAATAAAATTAACGTGTGGTTTACTGATGCTCTTCCGTCTAATTCTAATGCAAATTCAATCAACTTTTGCGAGCAATATTTAGCATCAGAAATAAGCTGTTCTTGTGGTTTTGGGTTGACTCGTACTTGGCAAGTTAAATTGTGCGAAACAAACCTTTCTATTGGTTCTTTTGGTAAGTTTAAAAAAGGATGTCCTATTTGAAACTCTCTTTTAAATAGACTTGTTTTATCTTTTTCGTACCAAAATCCTTTTGCAAGAGCGCTTACATACTGATCATGAAATTTAAAAATATAATGAGAAAAATCGGTTAGCATTTCATTTACATTACCATTAAATTCATAAGAATTACCATAGTTTTTTTGTTCATAGTTAAAACGTTCTTTTAGCCATTTTGAATTTTCAATTTGATACACCCAAGGATATTCTTGTCCAGTTTCCCAATTATCAGCATATGGCAAAATTTCACCTCTACAGATTTGTAAGGCGTCTAATTTTTCAAATGTTATGCGTCCGTATTGCGCATCTTCAGTTTGAAAATAAATGCCAGTTAATGCATCACTATATAAAACGTCTGGACTTAAAACAAAATCGGCAATAATTGGTATAATGATTCCTTTAGCTAATTCCATTGGTATACTTTTATGTTGAGTAATCTTTCAAAAAATAGCATTACTTGTTTGTTTTATTCAATTGTTTAATCAAATCTAAAGTCAATAAGTAGTGCTCTTCTATTAAAAGTATTGTTTTAGTGCTTTTCTCAATTGCTTTTCCTTCTTGGGTCCATAAATAAGGGAAAAAACTAAAGATGTTGTCATAACCTAGATTTTTAACTTCATTTTTCCAATTTTTCCATCGAAATCCTTGGTAAAATGTGTCTAAATCATTATTAAGACAAAATAAAATAAACTCTGAATAGGTAATTTCTAAAGGTTCATACTCTAAACTATCGGGAGCCAAATAATAAATATACCCTAAGTCGTTTCCTAAGGCACCGCCATTTAAAATAAAAAATCCACCAATAGCATCATCTGCAATTAAAAGAAAAGAAGGCTGTTCTCCATATTCTAAGAATGATTTACCTTTATTCCAATTTGAGATAGAGCGATTTAATTTTGAATTTCCAGCACCTAGTATTCTAATCCAGCCATCGTCTATAATTAATCCTCCAGAATTGTAAACTATAGCTCCCATAGGGGAACGCGTTGTTACTTGAGTATGATATAAAGCATCCTTATCTGAATTTGAATCTAAATTTAGAATTTCAACTTTATTTTTGGCTGTGTTAATCCAATCTTCAACTATTGGCCAACCTGAATCAGTAAGGTTTAGTAACTCAGATACAGGTTTCATATTTTGTTGTGCCATTACGCTTTGTATAATTAAAATTAATAGTAGTACAATTATTCTTTTCATGAATTTATTCTGAAGCGTTTGTACAATATTTTAAATAAGCTATTGTTTTTTCCCAAAGTCTGTGTTCCAAATAGGCATTGCCACTTTTTAAAGAATCATGAATAAAAACCGCTTGTTTCTGATAGTTTGTAATTTTTTCAAGACTCCAATGTTTAGGAGGAACTTGTAAATTTGTAATTCTGTCTGCTAGTTTCACTGCCCAAACTTCTTTTGGTAATGTTTTAATTCGATTGAGGCTATCTTCCATTTGTTCTTCCTTTGGAATAGTTTTGTTTTTGGTCAATGCTAAAACGCCATCAGCTATTTCTTTTCCAAATTCTGTAACAATTTCATCAAATGTTGTTGCAGTATCTTCTAACACATCATGAAGTAAAGCCACTTGAACTGCAAATATAGAATCAAAATGTGCTGTCTTTTGAGCGGTAATTAAAATTTCCATAGCCACATTACTCAAATGAACCACATAAGGTAAGTTTGTACCAGGAACTAATTGGTTTATGTCTGCATGTTTTTGAGCGGCAAACCGCATCGCTTTTTGATATTGGGTTTGTAATTCTATCATATTTATTATGTTGAGGTGCTACTGTTTTATTACTATTTTAATAACAGGCAATAGATTAAAAAGTCTTTTAATGTTCATTAAAAAATCTTTCCATTTTTACTTTAGCAACTTTTTTAATTCTCATAATCTTATCGGCTATTTCAGGATTAAATGAGCATCTAGATTCTTCAAAGCCAATCCAATTGGGATAAAATCGTTTCGCAATTTTATAAATTTGTTTATCAAAATCTAAAGAGCGAAAACATCCAACGTCATTTTCTGGTCCCACAAGTAGCTTCATCCTATGATTAATAACATATCTAAATGCCTGTATTAATTTACTATTTCTAAGTTCCCATAATCCTTCATCTTCCCAAATAAAAGCTCCAGACATAATTTCATACCTCATTTTCGGATTACTAATTTTAGATTTTGTAGGTAGTTTTTCTTTACTAAATAAGAAAACGAACCAAATCATTATTTTCAAAATAAAACTATTCATTATTTTTTCTTTCTTTTGGTATCTATTTGTATGGTTTAATAATAAATAATATATTTTTTTGTGAGTTAATCAATCTTATACAGCAAATTTACTTATGCATAAAATTTCAATACCAATTTAAAAGCTTTTTTGTTTCAAGGTTATTTATTTTAGAAATAACCTAATTGTTCTAAACAAGATAGACTTAGCAGTTGGTTGGAACCTATATTTTAATGCACATTTTCAAGTGACATTTTTTTTAATTTTGATAATGACCCTATTTTCGTATTACTTACCGATTTCATTTCAAATGTTTTGCTTGGTGTTTTTACAATTATTTTATCATCATAAATAACATACTCTGTATTATGGTTAAAAAAAGTAATACTATTTTCAGTTTTGGAATACTTAAAAGTGCCTTCATAAAATAACTCTATAGCCTTTTCAGAGTCTGTAAAAACATAAAACAAGAGTTCTTCTGTTGTAAAAAGTTGCATTTTCTTTTTATTTTTAAATTCAAAAGCCAATATCAAATCATCTGCCTCGATTTCAAAAGCCAGAGTTTGATACTCAGACTTAACCATTTTTCCATCAACCCAATTTTCCTCAATATAATCCCAAGTCATTCCAGAAGCACTCATACCTTCTTCTACTATTTTTACAGGATAAGGAACATTGTTTGCTACTTTAAACTCAGAAAACTGATGCCAACAACAACCGCTTTTAGTCATAGTACTAATTGTTTTTGTAGCAGGATCAATAGCAAACATGCCACAATACTCCTGCGAAAGTTGTGTAAAATCTGGACTAAATAGAAATCCGTTATCAGTTGCTAAATAAATTTGGAAGGAAGGTCCGTGATAACAACTATTTTGTCCGTCCATAATAGCAAAATCTTTAACGCCATCAAAATTATAATCTTCATACAAAATAGAACTTTGTTTCCCATAAGGTAGTTCTTTTATATTCGCTTCTACTAGACCATTATCAAGATCGAAAGTTAATTCTTCTGAATCTATTTTAATCAGTTCTTTTTTGGTTTGTTTATCAATAATAGCCACCCAACCCGGACTAAACACTTCTGAAGTATCGGCAATGTGTACTTTACCCATATAATCTTCCGAGAAATCGGCAACAATAAAGGTGGTTTGACAAAATGCAAACGGAGATAATAGTAAGCATAAAAAAGAAGTTATTTTGATTTTCATATTCTTAGTGTTCAAATTTTCTGTTCTTTAAATTAATCTTAGAGGGTTTATAATGTCTTCCAAAGATAAGCGATACCTATGATTAAAAAAATAATTAATGGAGTAGGTGGTTGCTAATTTATTTGTTTTTTAAATAGATTTGGTCCCATTCTTTTGAAATTTGGATTGCTTCATGTACCACTTCTTTTGGATACTCATTAATTTCAAGTATTTTAATTGCATTTCGGTTTTTTAATTTACCTTCCTTAAGCTTATAATCAAAACCTACCGTTTTATCTTCTACTGTTTCACTAAAATGATACAATTCATATTCGTTAACCAGCAAATCGGTTAATTCAATATCATGGGTGGAAACCAAAATAGTATTATTGTTTTTTGCCAAAGCCGATAAAACAGATTTTCCAGCGGCAATGCGTTCTACTGTATTAGTTCCTTTAAATAGTTCGTCTAATAAAAATAAGTTTTTAGTTCCGTTAACACTCTCATCAAGCATTTGTTTAATAGTTAACACTTCTTGAAAATAATAACTTTTATCGTTCATTAAATCATCACTTATTCTAATAGCCGAAAAAAGCTTCAATAAAGGAAAACGCATCGATTTTGCAAAACAAGTATTAATGGTTAACCCCGTTATGATATTTAGTCCCACTGTTCTAATGAATGTTGTTTTACCAGACATATTTGAACCTGTAAGAAGAATCGACTTATCTGTGATAGTGATATCATTTGGAATACAATCAAAAAGTAAGGGATGACGTATTTCGTTGGCAACAATTGTATTGTCGTTACTAATATTGGGTAAACAGTAGGTATCCAGTCCTTTTCTTAATGAAGCTATTGATACCAACATGTCTATATGTCCTACAAATCGAAAAACATTTTCTATAGCTTCTCTTTTAGTATCTAATCTTTTTAAAACACCAAATAATAATAAAGGCTCCAGTAAAAAAAGAGTTTTAAAAATTTCAAAGAAAAACCATGCGATGGTTTCAAATTCTCCTTGAAGTTTTGCTTCGAGTTGAAAAAAGAACATTCTGTTTTTAACCTCATTTATGACTTTCATCGATTGCGGTAAATCAGGATTTATCTTTTTTAATAAGGGATAAACAAATAAATGAGAAGCAACAGCATTCATTTTTAAAAGTTGTGGAATCGAACTCACATAGGCTACTAAATTGTTTTTGTTCCAATAATGAATAACAATATTAACACAGAAAACACCTAATAATAAGAGAAAAAAAGCGGTATTAAAAAAGCAAAGAAGTAAGGATAGAATACTAGTAAACGACAATAGTTTTACCATAAAGAACCATTTTGGCGGACGAATATGTGCTTCTTGAAATAGCGTAGAGATGTAGTACGAATCTTTATTTTTTAGCTTTTCAATCTTTTTTTGAATTGAAATCCGGAATGCCTCATTTTCTGAAAATTCAGTTAGTAACGCTTCGTTTTGTTTCGTTTGTTCTTCATCTAGCTGTATCGTTCTAAGGTGATTGTAAAGGTATTGTTGACCAACTTTTGAATTCGTTCGGTCTAGAAGCATAAACAATTCATCAAAATCCAAATCATTACATGTCTTGTCAGATAAGATTTGATAGGCTTTTGTGTTCTCTTTTTTTCGGAAGTAGCTCTTAATGTTTTCAAAATCAAAGGAATCTTCTTTTATTTTTCCAAAAGATTCTTTTAATCTTTTTGTAGCTTCTCTTTTTCGATTGAATTTTACTTGAGAAAACAAGTATTGTATTTGAAATAGTATGTATTTTATCATCAAAGAATTAGTGTAAAATAACAACCAAATGTTACAACATGAGTTCTATTTGTTTCATGAATTTAATAGTATTCATAATACGTGTACTGCAATTCTTGCACTCGTCTAAGATAAAAAAGATCCGTAATTAGTGTGTTAAGAGTAGAAACTATTAAGCAGACGAACCAAATGTAAAAAGTTTCTGCCACCATGTCTTTTCCTTTTTTAATAAAGTGTGGTTGAAAAGGCTAACCTAATTGAATCTCACGATTAATTATTTATAATTTAAATAAGCAGCGAGACAACTAACATCGTTAGAATTGAGACGATTAGACCAAAAAATAGTATGATATTCCATTCCCCAAGAAGCAATTTTGGTACTATCTATCTTATTATTTTTAGACAGCAACCATTTTGTAAGCGTAAGAGAATCAACTTGGTGCAAAGCAGGACCAGTAATAGCTTTATGCAAATGATGACAGGCAGCACAATTTGAATAAAAAATAGCCTCTCCTTTTGCAGCATTCTCCGTATAGGGTTTTGTTTGAGTCCCACAAAAAGGTACTACAGTAACGGTTCCACATTTCGGATTTTCATTTTTAATTTGGAAAAAGAGAGCATAACCAGATAAAGCAATCGAAAAAGTCAATAACAAAAGAGAACACAAGAGGATAGTATAAATCGGTTTTTTCATTTTAAAATGATGTTTAGTAATTACTACAATTATTTTCACTCCTTTTCATCATATCAAATATTCTTTTTTCCGCGTCTTTTTTTGAAATCCCATTGTAAAAATCGCGAACAAATGGATGGTCAAAATCGTGATGAGGAAAAATTTCAGGCCTTCTATTTCCCGATTTCGTATACACATCACAAGGAATTAACTGCGTGTTCTCATACTCAGGAATATTGTTACACAACCATCCAAAATATCCCGTTTCATGTTTTTCATTTTCAAAATTCTCTTGATAATCAAAGTAATTTTTATCACTTAAAGAAACCCATAAACCATAATGCAAATGCTCACAAGCATCCTTAATTTTTTGATGCAGCGTCACTCTTATAAAACGATCCTTTTGGTTTTCATAACGTATCTCACAAAAGTCAGTTTCTAACTTTCCCAATTCAGATTTGTCTCTCTCAGAAAGGCAATCATAATTTGCGGGTGATGTAAATGTCAAAGCAGGCCAATCGGCATGTATTTTTCCACATGTAACACAGATAAAATCAGAGGGCTTGTTTTTCTTTCTTTTCCAGAACATTATTAAATAGTTTGAGTTATTGCCAGTAGGATCATAACGCTAATGTATAAAAACCGAATTGAATTTAGAATAATCCATAAAAGGTTTTTTCTTAGTTCTGTTTTATATTTAGAAATCAAAAGTAAAAGTTTGGAATTAAAGAAGCTAGCATTTCCATTATATATTATACCATTTCCCAAATACAAAAACATGTATAAATTGAACCAAATATAAAATCCCATTTAACTACTAATTGCTATAGACTTTATTTTAGATTTAGTTTTTTTATATAATCATTAACGAATGAAGCTGGTTTTTTGAAATTTGTTTTGTTGAATTTTCTAGCAATAAAAATGGAAAAAGAAATAGAACTTTGTAAATATCTTTGTTCTAACTCTTCTTGATTTTTACATAGTCTTGGTTTTATAAATTCGAAATATTTATTAATCATAATTTCTAATCCATATTCGCCTCTTTTTTTAAAATGTTCTTGATACAAAATTAGAGTATCAATATTAATAATTGCTAAATCATTTATTTTAGATTGTTCATTTTTATTAAAGACTTTATCAAGTTCATTTTTAAACCATATATTAATTAATCTGTTTAATTCTGGAGTGTCAAATTGCCTATCGTATACCACTAATATGGGATAAAAATTTAAAAAATCTTTATTATAACTAGTATCAATTTTATTATAGTATTTATCGAAAAATCTTTTAATATTTTCAATTATTTGTAAGATTGCTTTATTACTAACAATATTGTTTTTTTCAATTTTCAAAAATTTCTCTTTTAAAGATTTTGAGAGAATAGAAAAATCTCTAGAATGTTTTTCATTTCCTTTTAAGATAACATCCTTACTTTCAAAAATTAGTAATTTATTTTTGAATCTTACATAGTAATCAGGTTCTGATGAATATTTATTTTTTTTGAAATCTTCTCCTTTAATTTTTATCCATTTATTATTTTTAGGAAAGCAATTAGACAAGGCATTATATAGCAGGGTTTGTTCAGAAAAATAATCACAGTAGGTTCCTCTAAAATCTTTTAATTGATATTCTTCTTTAACTTGTTTATTGATTTTTAAACTAAATTCAAAAATTAAACTTTTAAAAATCCTTTCTACCAAAAATAACTTATTTACAATAATGAAAGTTTCATCATTAATTTTTAAAATCGGATTACTTCTTAAATTTATAAAATCAGGATATTCATTGTATTCAACAGGAATTGTAAATAAACTTAAAAAAGTTGTATTTATATTAAACTCTTCATCTCTATCCAATTTAAATTCCGAATAGGTTTCATTATTATGAGAGAGAATAGGTATAATTAAATTTAACAAATTAGTTATCCATTCATTCCAAGTTTTGCAATTATAGTTTGTAAGAAATAAAGAAAGATGATTTTTCAATTTATTATTTTTTTCAATAAATTGAAAAAAATCTATTGATTTTATAAGTTGAACTAAAAAAATTTCTTGAAGAGAATAATTTTGCAAATCATAATCGTGATACATAAGTGTTAGTAAAGAAGCACTTAATTTCTCTTCAGAACCATCAATCGGTAAGTTTCTTTGTCCTGCTTCTTCAATTTTATCTTGTTCAGAATTTAATAAAAGATATGCTTTAAATAATCTTATTTCAAAATCATTTGGACTAATTATTTTTTCTGGATTTGAATCTGTTTTTTCTATAATGTAGGTTAATAAATTCAGACTGCTAAATATATTAAGAATAGAAGTGTTATCCTTGGTTTTTTGTATTAATTGAGTTTTAAGAGTTAAATCATTAAACCAATTACTAATTGTTTCAGTCGCATTCTTTTCCGATTCATTTCTGTTTATTAAATAACTTACAGCTCTCAATAAGTCCATTTTTCCTAACGGTGCTAATAAATCTTCTATAGTATCATTTTGATTGAAATAAGTTGAATAATTTAGTCGTCGTATTAATTTTGTCATTTTTTGGTAGATTAAAGCTAACAGTTTGTGGTTTGGCTAATGAGCTCCAAACATTCTTTTGTGAGATGTTATTGTAAAGAGGTTTGATAATAATTTCTAATTTCATCACTGAAATGAACAATATAATTGCTTAGTGCAAGCCTTCTAATTATTTCATCAGATATACCATTTAAATTATACAAAGTCCTAAGCAGAAATTTGACTAAGTTCTTACAGTAATCCCCAAACAAATGTCCATAGCAATTTCTTCTAACTTGAATAGATTTTTTTGATCCATATGAGTAAATTGTTGATTTTGAAACAGGTAATGTGTTTTTTAGTAATGTTAATTCAGATCTATTAAGCTCAGGTGCAAGAGCAGGATTAACTAAAAAAAGTCTCATATGTCCTGGCCTAGGAAAATATGATAATCCTTTAGAAAATAAATAAGCATCACTATATACAGAGAATTTTATATCTCTAAGGAAACGATTTATATGAGGGCTAATGGTTCCCTTTTGGGTATTAATAGCTGAAAGTCGAGAAATAATATCACATATAACTTCTTCATTCCAAATATCATTTTCCCAACTATATCCATAAGTATATTTAATGTTTGGATGAATTAAATTACTACTTAAAACCATATCAAACTCTTGATCCATAGCGGTAAAAACAGTTGTTAGGTTATTATTAATAATATCTTCGGCTACTTTTTTAACTGCACTTTTTGAGCCTACTGCTTTAAATTTATATTTTGCTGGTTTATAGGTATTAAAAATTGCTGTCCAAAAAATAATATCAATAGACATTTCATTGAAATGTCCTTGGTCTATTTCTTGTTTTGTAAAGGATTGACCACCTTCAACAAAAACTATAAAATCAACATTATAAAATAAATGTTGATTGTTCAAACCGGAAGCTGTCCTTGTAAAAGCCATTAAGAAATACAATTTTCAATATTGATTACTGAATTTTGATATTTTCCAACAATATCAGGAGAATGAGTTGCAAAAATCATTTGCGAATAAGGATTTAAAATTTTTAAACCTTGAACAAGTTTTTCTTGCCATTCAACATGTAGTGAAAGTTCTGGCTCATCAGCAATAAAAATATGAGATTCTGACTTTTGTAATAAAGTTTCTCCAAAAATTATCAGTAATTGTTTTTCACCTGATGATAAGTTTGACAGTGGAAAAATTTTACCACTTTGTGTTTCGACTTGTAATTCATTACGTATATTTAAAGACAATTCCTTTCTTTGAAGTAAGTCATTAATTACCGTCATAAAATTATCCCTTGATTCGAAAATAACTTCTTGTTTATGTAGTAATTCTTGCCATTTTTGAATTACATTATGAATACGTTTCATACCAATTAAATACTCTGCATCTGTAAAACTGATTTTTTCATTTTTTGTATTATCTAATGCTATTTTAAATGTATTGGCATATTTTTCAAGGTTGTCTTGATATTCAGATGGATCTAATTTAAATAATGAATATACAGCTGCTAAAGATCTTTTTTCTTTATCAATGTCTATTTTATTTACGGTGTTAATTAATTGATTTTCACTTTCTGCTGATAATAAAGAAAGAAAAATATACTTTTGGAATCTATCCGTTTCATCTTTAGCTTTTCTATTTAACTCGTTTAAATATCCAGATAAATTAGAAGAGAATTCAGCTAATTTTTGATCAACCAATGATTCAAAACTTTTTTCATCGGCACGTCTAAAATTTGGCCTATAACGATGTATAGATAACCAACTTGTGTTAAATAGTTTTTTAAGTTCAAGTTGTAAATCCTTTTTTGGATTACTTGAATATAATTTGAAATAATTCTGATATTGTGCTCTTTTTCTGATTATTCTATCTTCTTCTAGATCATCTAAATATATTTCAAAGTACTTTTCTTTTCCTTTATATATTTCAAAAAGAATATTTTGATATGGTGTTTTATCATTTTCTAGCTTTTGTACAACAATTTTAGATTTATTCCTTTTATTTTCAGTCGATATAAGATCTATGCTTATTTTCTCGAAATCGATTCTATCCAATGTTGTAAAGTCTGCTTCAATTGTTGCAGCAATCAAATTAATTACAGTTGTTTTTCCTGAACCATTTACACCAATCAAAAAGTTTTCTTTGGGTTGAAATTTAATTGTAACCTTTTTTTCTCCCCAAAATTTTAAAATTGTGACTTTACCAATATAGTTCATGTTTTGTTATAATTTTTAATTATCTTTATTTATGATTTCTCACAATGATTCGAAACTTTACTTATGGACATTAAAATCTATTAAAAATCCAAAAATTAAATTTATTACTTCAACTTTCATTGTTTTTAGTTATTCTAATAAACATTTTATTTAGATATTTCAGTTTCAAAACTCTCTTTCAGTTTTTCCATTTCAATCCAATGTAAGGTCAATTAATTAGTTTTTTAAACCCTTCAAATCTAACCCATCCCATCCAGTTTCACAATACGTATAAATACGTATTTTTCACTCCATAACATACGTATAAATACGTAATCAACCCCTTATTTAGTCAAAAAGATACACCAAGATAAGAAAATAAACCCTAAAAAAACAGTTCACTATTCCCTAACGATAAGCGTCTCGAAAAATCGTTTAATAACCTACTCAGAGAGTCTAGTGTACTACTCAGATTGTGTTTTTGGTACTCAGATTATAATTTGTACTACTCAGGATGTGTTTTTAGTACTCAGATTACATTTTGTACTACTCAGATTGTAATTTGTACTACTCAGGATGTGTTTTTAGTACTCAGATTGCATTTTGTACTACTCAGGTTGTGTTTTTAGTACTCAGATTGTGTTTTTTAGTACTCAGACAGTCTAGTGTACTACTCAGGTTGCATTTTTAGTACTCAGACAGTACTTTATACTACTCAGATAGTGTTTTAAATTCCTTTTTACAGGTAACATACTATTAAAAGAGCAGGGTAGGAGTCGCATATAAGAAACCCCGCGCATTCTTTTCTTTTAGAATACACGGGGTTTGTGAGTATAATAAGGATGGGTTATTTAGATCTTAACCGTCCATCCAAAGGTATCTTCTTCAATTTTATATTGAATGTTATTCAATTTGTCTTTCAATGCTAAAGCAACAGAATGCTCTATTTTAGGTAACTCATAATAGGTTCCTTGGTATTCAAATCCTACAATAGGGTTGACTACTGCAGCCGTTCCTGCACCAAAAATTTCTTGTAATGTACCATTCTTAGCCGCAGCTACTAATTCATCTACTAATACTGGTCGCACTTCTACAGCAATGTTTTCTCGCTTCGCTAAATCAATCAAACTCTTACGCGTTACACCATCTAAAATACGCTCACTCGTTGGAGCAGTATATAAGGTATCGTTAATTCTAAAGAAAACATTCATCGTTCCCGCTTCTTCTAATTTGGTATGCGTCGCATCATCTGTCCAAATGATTTGCTGATATCCTTTTTCATTGGCTAACTTCGTTGGGTAAAACTGTGCCGAATAGTTTCCTGCTGCTTTTGCAGCACCTATACCACCATTGGCAGCACGACTAAAATGCTCTGCAATTAATACTTTTACTTCACCAGAATAATATGATTTTGCAGGAGAAAGAATAATCATAAAACGATAGTATACAGCTGGTGCTGCTACCACACCTTTTCCTGTAGCAATCATAAAAGGTCTAATATATAAAGAATTACCTTTGCCTTTCTTAACCCATTCTTTTTCAATTTCTAGCAATTGTTTTAAACCGCCCATAAAAACATCTTCTGGTACTTCTGGCATAGCCATTCTTACCGCACTTTTATTAAAACGCTCATAGTTTTGGTCTGGTCTAAACAACCAAACCGCATCTTGCTCGTCTTTATAAGCTTTCATCCCTTCAAAAATTGCCTGACCATAATGGAACACTTTTGCAGAAGGATCTATCATAAAAGGAGCATAAGGCTCAATAGAAGGCTTCTTCCATTCTCCATTTTCATAATCACAAACCAACATATGATCTGTGAAAACATTTCCAAAACTTAATTTCTCAAAATCTACTTCATTAATCTTAGAAGAAGAAGCTAATTGTATATCGATAGCTGCTAAAGTTTTAATTTCCATTTTTTAGTTGTTTATCCGGATTTAGTAATAAAAAATCAATGGTTTTATGCACTCACCGATTTTCATTGCAAATTTAACAAAAAAAGATTTGTTCTTTTAACTTGGTAAAGAAAATAAATAATGCGATTATCGACAAAAAAGCATTATTTTTAAACAATTAATTTATTTTTGTACTAAATAAAACATGAGATCAATGAAAAAAATTATTCTAATGGCTGTTATTTCAGCTTTTTTCCTAAGTTGCCAAGATAAAAAACAAGAAGAAACTCCAGTTGCTGAAAACACTACTGAAAGTAAATATGCTACTTTTGGAGAGGCAATCAATGAAGAAGGAGCATTAACATCTGATGAAATGATGCAAAAATTTGATGCCTTAAAAGAAGGAGATACAATTGATGTAAAATTCAAATCTACCATTCACAATGTGTGTCAGAAAAAAGGATGTTGGATGACTTTAGGTTTAGCTGATGATAAAGAAACCTTTGTAAAATTTAAAGACTATGGTTTCTTTGTTCCAAAAAACGCTACAGATAAAGAGGTAATAGTAAACGGAAAAGCTTTTGTAAGTGTAGAAAGCGTTGAAGATTTACAGCATTATGCAAAAGATGCAGGGAAATCACAAGAAGCTATCGATAGTATTACTGAGCCAAAAATTACTTATTCGCTTATGGCCGATGGTGTTTTAATTGCTAAATAATGAAGAACTGGTATTTCCTTATAATAATCGCTTTATTTTTTAGTTGTAACCAAAAAGAAACGGCACCTGATAAAGAAAGTAGCGAAGAATTCGATATGTATGAGTTCTCAGAAATGGCCGGTTTAATGGAACAATTTTATGCAGAAAACAACAAATTGAAACAACAAATTATAAAAGGAGATTCCATTGCTCCTTTTCCAGATTATTTTTTAAACATTCACACAGCAGTATTAACCGATGCTTCTGATAGAGATGATTTCTTTAATGAACAAGCACAAAAATTTATCGATGCTGAAAAATTAATCTTTGAAGATGCAGCGTCGAATAGAGCAGATAATTTTAATCTTGCGGTAGATGCCTGTATCACATGTCATCAACAAAAATGTTTAGGACCTATTCCTAGAATTAAAAAGTTATATATTAAATAAATTGAAAAGAGTTTAAGCCTACCTTAAACTCTTTTCTTTTAAACCGCTTATATGAAAAGAGAAATTATTATTACTAATGATGGTTCAACGAGTATTCACTTACCCGAATGGAATGAAAGTTATCATTCAAAACACGGAGCCATTCAGGAAGCCAAACATGTTTTTATAAAACAGGGTTTAGATCTTTTTTCAAATAAGAAACAGGTTGCTATTTTAGAGATTGGTTTTGGTACAGGTCTCAATGCTTTAATTACCCTGCTCGAAGCCGAACAATATCAACAACACATTCAATACACAGGAATAGAAGCCTATCCAGTAGCCTTATCCGAAATTGAACAGCTAAACTATACCAAACAATTAGAGGCTATAGAGAAGCAGGAATTGTTTCTAACCATGCATCAATCAGAATGGGAGCAAGAAATTAGGTTATCCAATTATTTTTCGATTACCAAAAGAGAACAGTTTTTTGATCAAATTGAGGATGAAAATAAGTTCAATTTAATCTATTTTGATGCCTTTGGTTTTCGTGTACAACCCGAATTATGGTCTGAAGCCATCTTCCAAAAAATGTATCATGCCTTACAGTCTGGAGGTGTTTTAGTAACTTATGCTTGCCGAACCAGTATTAAAAATGCCATGAAAGCGTGTGGTTTTGTAGAGGAAAAGTTGCCTGGTGCACCAGGTAAAAGAGAAATGCTTCGTGCAACTAAAGTGTAAGCTGTTGATTTTTACTGTTTTATCTGCTTTTTTTAAAATTTTAGGATAATATTAGCATTATTTTTACACTTAGAAACGCCATGATTTCAAAAAATAGAGTATATTTACCTTACGTTCACAAACAAACTAAAGTCTAACAAAAATTAATTTGAATTAGAATGGCTAGATCAATGTTTTCCTATTCTAAAGCTATACTTGAAAGAGTAAGTTTTGATCCTAAACTATTTTGTAAAGAGTTAGAAAAAGCAATTAAGATTTTATTGCCTTATGAAGTTGATCAACTTCGCGATTGGTTACTTAAGTTTACTGAAGAAAAACCAGAATTAAAACAATGTTTAATCTATATAAACTAAAAAAATAAAAAGGAGCTGTACAGCTCCTTTTTTTATTTCTGTGCTTTCGGACTGATAATTTCTACATCATGAAAAGCGATAGCACCTCTTACGACACCAGATATTGTATCTCTTAAAGCATTAATAATATGTATTTTTAATTCGTTTTTAGGATAAATTAAACTTACTTCTCTAGAAGGTTTTGGATTTTTAAACTGTCTTAGCTTTACCTTGTTCTTTTCGTTTAAATCCAAACTATGTAAATAAGGTAAAAGTGTGGTTCCAAGACCTTCATCAGCTAATTTAATTAAGGTTTCAAAACTACCACTTTCAATTTGGAAATGGTTTTCACTTAAGAACGAATTGTTCTTACAAAGGTTTAAAATCCCGTTTTTAAAACAATGTCCGTCTTGTAATAAAAGAATGCGGTCTAAATCTAAATCACTAACTTCAATTTCTTTCTTCTCAAAACTTTTATGTGTATCTGGAATATAAGCCACAAAAGGTTCGTAGTATAATACAATTTCCTTAATGTTTTCTTCTTCTAGAGGTGTTGCTGCTATAGCACAGTCTAAATGTCCATTTTTAAGTTTTTGGATAATTTCTTCTGTGGTGTTTTCTTCAATAACTAAATTCACTTTAGGATATTTTGCAATAAAATTAGTTAAAAACATGGGTAGGAGTGTAGGCATAATAGTAGGAATAATACCCACTTTAAATTCGCCACCAATATATCCTTTTTGTTGGTCTACAATATCTTTAATTCGTCCCGCTTCGTTGACTATATTTTTAGCCTGATTCACAATTTTTTGGCCCACTTCGGTAAGCAGTATTGGTTTTTTACTTCTATCAAAAATTAAAACGTCTAATTCGTCTTCTAATTTTTGAATTTGCATGCTCAAGGTAGGTTGGGTAACATAACACTTTTCGGCTGCTAGAGTAAAATTCTTATGTTCGGCTACGGCTAAAACGTAATATAGTTGGGTAATAGTCATTATATAAATATTTTTGATAAAAATATAAAAACTATCAATTTGATTTATACTAAATCTATCTTTTTTTGAAATAATTTTGTTGTAGAAAATAACAATAAAAATAGTATCATGAAAATCAATAAATTAGGATTATCTATCGTAGAATCGGAAGCCATCATTGAAAAATTAAATATCCTTTTATCCAATTTTCAAATTCATTATCAAAATTTAAGAGGATTACACTGGAACATTAGAGGAAAACGTTTTTTCGATTTACATGTTAAGTTTGAAGAATTGTATAATGATAGCCAATTAAAGATAGATTTATTAGCTGAACGCGTATTAACATTAGGAGGTAGACCAATGCATACGTTTGCTGAATATCTTGAAAACAACAGTTTAAAAATAGGGAAGAACATTTCAAAAGATACAGAAGCCATTCAGTTAATTATAGACGGATTAACAGAATTACTGAAAATTGAAAGAGTAATTTTACATCTTGCATCAGAAAACGATGATGAAGGAACCAATGCGATGATGAGCGATTTCATTAAAGAACAGGAAAAAACAATTTGGATGTTACATGCTTGGATGGAAGAATAAGAAATGTTAAAAAAATAGTTTGGAATACATAAAATCACTTTATATTTGTTATATGAAGTTATTGTGTAAAATCAATTTATTATTTTTCTTAGCATTTTTAGCAGCACCTACAATTATTAGTGTGCTTAATAAAGAGGCTAATATAGCTTCGTTTTATAATATGACAGAAGAAGAAGAAAATGGTTATGATTTTCAATTTGATGAAATAAAAATTGTGTGTCAAACCATATCCGAGTTTTTTTTTCCTCATTTAGAATATACTTTTCAAGAATTTACACTTCAGAATGACGCTATAATTTGCAATTATAGCGCTTCTATTTTTATACCACCACCCGATTTATTTTTAAAAAAAGAAGTTTAGTAATAATCCTATTTTTTTAAAAATTATATTCTATGTTTAAATATTTAAAAAACGATATTCCGTCGAGTATTGTTGTGTTTTTTGTGGCTTTACCTTTATGTTTAGGTATCGCATTAGCTAGTGATGCACCTCCTTTATCAGGCTTAATTGCAGGTATTATTGGAGGAATTGTGGTGGGAATTATTAGTGGCTCCAGAATAGGAGTGAGTGGACCTGCTGCCGGTTTAGCAGCAATAGTTGCTGGTGCAATAGGTTCTTTAGGGAACTTTGAATTATTCTTGTCTGCTGTCGTTTTAGCTGGAGTAATTCAATTATTATTCGGACTTTTAAAAATGGGTGTTATTGGTTATTATTTTCCAAATAGTGTTATCAAAGGCATGTTAACAGGTATTGGTATCATTATTATTCTAAAACAAATTCCTCACTTTTTTGGGTACGATTCAGAAGCTGAAGGAGCTGATAGTTTTATTGAAAAATCAGGCGAAAATACTTTTTCAGCTATTGTACATGTTATCGATAATATAACCTTGGGTTCTTTAATTATAGGCGTGTTAGGCCTAGTTTTAATTTTATTTTGGGATACTATTTTATCTAAAAAACATACTTTTTTTAAGATAATACAAGGTTCTTTAGTAGCCGTTTTAATTGGAACTATTTTACAAATAGTATTCAGTAAAACAGAAAATTTTGCTATTCAAGGCAAACATTTGGTTCAAATTCCAGTTCCAGAAAGCATTTCAGAATTTAATACAATATTGCGCTTTCCAGATTTTAGTCAGTTTTTTACATTAGATATTCTTACCATTGCTTTTACTCTAGCTTTAGTAGCTAGTTTAGAAACGTTATTAAGTGTTGAAGCCACAGATAAATTAGATCCTGAAAAAAATATAACTCCACCAAACAGAGAACTGTTTGCCCAAGGTATTGGAAATATTATTTCTGGTTTAATAGGAGGGTTACCTATTACGCAAGTAATTGTTAGAAGTTCGGCAAATGTACAGTCGAATGCTAAGACAAAATTTTCAGCAATCTTTCATGGTATCCTTTTATTAGCAGCTGTTTTGGCAATTCCAGATTTATTAAATCACATTCCTAAGTCGGTTTTAGCAGCGGTTTTAATTTTAGTGGGTTTTAAATTAGCAAAACCTTCTTTATTTAAAAAAATGTTTCATTTAGGTTGGACTCAGTTTGTTCCTTTTATCGTCACCGTTGTAATGATTGTTTTTACAAATTTATTAATTGGTATTTTCACGGGTTTGATGATAGGGGTGATCGTTATTTTAGTGAAGAGTTATCAAAATTCTATGTTTTTAAACAAAAAGGAATCAGAAACGGATAATGTAATTGAAATGACTTTCGCAGAAGAAATTACTTTTTTAAATAAAGCTTCAATTCAAAGAGAATTATTTAATTTGCCTGAAAATTGTCGCTTAGAATTAGACATTCGAAAAACCACTTATTTGGATTATGATATTGTAGAAATTTTGGAAGATTTTGTGGTGCAAGCCAAGAATAAAAACATTTTTGTACATTTAAAATCTGAACGGGGAATAGTAGATAATCCAAGTAGTTTTATCGAATTTTTTAAATTAAAAAAACAATCTAGATAAAAAATAAATTTAATAAAAATGGCAGAATTTTATAAAAAAATACTCGAAAACAACAAAAAATGGGTAGAAGAGAAATTAAAAATTAACCCTGATTTTTTTAATAATTTAGCAGAAGGACAACAACCACCTTTACTATGGATTGGTTGTTCAGATAGTCGTGTGCCTGCCAATGAAATTATTGGAGCCGAACCTGGTGAAGTTTTTGTGCACAGAAATATTGCTAATATGGTAGTACATAGCGATATGAATATGTTAAGTGTTTTGGATTATGCTGTAAATGCTTTAAAAGTGCAACATGTAATTGTATGTGGACATTATGGTTGTGGAGGTGTAAAAGCGGCTATGGGCAACGATTCAATAGGAGTGATTGATAATTGGATTAGACACATCAAAGACGTGTATCGTTTTCATCAACAAGAATTAGACAGCATTGAAGATAAAAATGATAGATTTAATCGTTTTGTAGAATTAAACGTGAAAGAACAAGTTTTTGACTTAGCAAAAACATCTATTGTACAAGGAGCTTGGAGAAACGGTCAAAAATTATTTCTACATGGATGGGTTTATGGATTAAATTCTGGGTATGTTACTGATTTAGGAGTAAATATTACCTCTAATGATGATTTAGATGAAGTATACCAATTGAAATTCTAAACGTTTAGTCTTCTTCTAAATTTTCATTAAATGCAGAAGGCAATAATTGAGGGATGTATTTTACCAAGATAGGTAATAAAATACCACCTCCAGGAAGTAAAAAAATAGTTAATGATGGTATGGTTTTACAAATATCGAGTAATTGTTTTTTTACTTTCTTTTTTTCATCTTTATCCAGTTCTTTTGTGGTTGATTTGGCTAAAAGTACCATTAATTCTTTACTTTCTGAAATTTCTTTAATTAATCTCTTTTTATTCCTATTTATGAGTTTTGAGACCGTTTTGTTAGTTTGGTCATAAAAATGTTTCACAGGGTTAGAAAAATTAAAATATGATATTTCGTCTTTATTCGTCATTATAAAGTCTTCAATAGTAAAAAGACTCTCATTTAAAAAAAGGATATTTAATTGAAGTTTTTCTATGATTATTTCTAAAAAATTTAACTCTTTTATGTCTAATTTTGTATCACTCCAAACAGCCATTTCTACTAAATCTAAAATGTATAATTTTTCGATTAGTGTTTGAAATTTAGTAAAATTAATTTCTTCAATGGTTAAGGTATCAATGTTTTGTAATTTAGAATAACGCAACGAGTTTTCAAAGAGCTTAATTAGCAACTCATCGTACTTGGTTTTGTTGTTTTTAATTTTGAATGTTAAGGAAACCACTTTCATGCAACTCGATTCAAAGTCTTTCAAGTATTTCTCCGTATGATCTTCTTGATGAATATATTGATAGTATCCTAAAACATCTAGAAAAAGCATGGCATTGATTACGATATGAGAAAAACTTTTGGTAACCACATTTTGATTGGTTTGAATCCGATCATTAATAATGCTTTCTAATTGCGAACTTTTGCTAGCACTTGGTAACAATTTCGTTAAGAAATTATAATTTTCTTTTTGAATGGATTTGTAAAATGAATTTACACTTTTTAAAAACAAAAGGGTATCCGTTTCTTTCGTTTTTATACAAAAGACAGTATATAAAGTGTTTAAAAAAGCTATTTTAGTAATTTCATCCAAAGAAAGACCAGAAAGGTCAATAGAATTTTTTAAAACGATAGTTATGGGATGGCCATAAATGAACCCCGATTTCCTTAAATCGGTATAAAAAGATTCATAATCAGAGTAATCCTTAAAATTACTTTGATTTTCTAAAAAAAACTTGTCTATCCAACCGTTAATTGAAGGGTTAATCATTTTAAAAATATTGAGACAAATTTAAAAATTTCTTATTTCTATACTGTTAAATTTACAAAGTATTTATATCTTGCTAGAAAAATATTCTTGTATGAATTTTGCTATAATTATTACTATTTGTGTCTTACTGCTATTAGCTTATGCTTTCACAATTAGCTCTTCAAAAACCAAAATACCTTCGGTTATTTTGTTGTTGCTTTTGGGGTGGGTTGTGAAGCAAATAACGGATGTTTTTCATATTGTAATTCCAGATTTAAATTCGTTGTTGCCATTTTTTGGAACATTAGGATTAGTATTGATAGTTTTAGAAGGCTCATTAGAATTAGAATTAAATAAAAAGAAACTTCCTTTTGTGGGGAAAACTTTGGTCACGGCTATTATTCCTTTATTTGTTACTGCCTTTGTTATAGGACATTTTTTTTATTACTTCTTAGATTCAAGTTATAAAGATGGCTTAATTAATGCTGCGCCATTATGTATTATTAGTAGTGCTATTGCTATTTCTAGTGTAGGACATTTAAATGCTTTCAATAAAGAGTTTGCTATTTATGAAAGTAGTCTTTCCGATATTATAGGAGTGTTATTTTTTAATTTTATTGCTTTAAATTCGGTTATTAATTTAGATACATTAGGTCATTTTGGCTTACAAATCTTATTGATGTTATTGATTTCTTTCATAGCTTCCGCATTTTTAGCTTTTTTATTAAGTAGAATAGATCATCATATTAAATTTGCACCTATCGTTTTATTGATTATTTTAATTTTTGCTATTTCAGAAATTTACCATTTACCAGCTTTAATTTTTATCATGTTATTTGGGTTGTTTATTGGTAATTTTGATGAATTAGAGCGTTTTAAAGCTATTCAATATTTAAAACCAAGATCTTTAGACAAAGAGGTAAAAAAATTTAAAGAATTGATTATAGAAGCTGCTTTTTTAGTGCGTTCACTTTTCTTTTTATTGTTTGGCTTTTTGATGAAAACCGAAGATATTTTAAATCCGCATACTTTTGAATTAGCCATAGGGATTGTTATATTAATCTATTTGGTGAGAGCTTTACAATTAAAAGTATTTAAAGTGAAGTTTATGCCGTTGTTATATATTGCACCTCGAGGATTAATTACCATTCTATTATTTATTAGTATTCCAGACGAAAGTAAGATACCTTTAGTTAATAAAGCTTTAATTATACAAGTGATTGTATTAACGGCTTTAATTATGATGTTTGGGTTGATATTTAACAAGCAAGAAGAAACCAAGAAATCAAATAAAAATGGTGATGAAAATTTGACCATTGAAGATATGGATGTTCCTTTATAGAAAATAAAATCATAAATAAAAAAAATCCACTTTTTAAAAGTGGATTTTTAAACAAACTAAACCAAAAAATTACAGATGTTTTTAGTAGCAATATTTATTTTCGCTAATTAATTTTGCTGCAATTTTTTCTCTTAAACCAACTACATTTGGTAGGTTGGTATATTTTGTAAAACGCTTTAGCCCCATTAACATCATTCTTTGTTCGTCACCTTCAGCAAAAGAAACAATACCTTCTTTTCCTTTTTGGTTAACAATATCAACTGCATGATATAAATATAATTGAGCCATTGCAATTTGTTCTTGTACTTTGTCGGCACCTTCTTTTTTAGCTAATTTTTCAGTTCTAAGGATAGTACTTTCGGCTAAATAGATTTCAATTAAAATATCTGAAGCTGCCATTAATAATTGTTGGTGTGTTTCTAATTCTGGTCCGTATTTTTGAACAGCAGCACCAGCTACCATTAAGAATACTTTTTTCAATTTAGCAATCATTTCTTTTTCTTCAGCAAATAATTCAGAATAATCAGGTACATCAAAAGATGGAATACCCATTAATTCTTCAGCAACAGCCATTGCAGGACCTAATAAATCTACATGACCTTTCATTGCTTTCTTAACAAGCATACCTACAGATAACATTCTGTTGATTTCATTAGTACCTTCATAGATACGAGCAATACGAGCGTCTCTCCAGGCACTTTCCATTGGTGCATCTTCTGAGAATCCCATACCTCCAAAAATTTGGATTCCTTCATCAGTACAGCTTTGTACATCTTCTGAAACGGCTACTTTTAAGATGGAGCATTCGATAGCAAATTCTTCCACACCTTTTAATTCGGCTTCTTGATGCGAATTTCCTTCACTTACTCTAATGTTGATTCTTTTTTCAATATCGTTAGCTGCTCTATATGTAGCACTTTCCCCAGCATATGCATTAGTTGCCATTTCAGCTAATTTAGATTGGATAGCACCAAAGCTAGCGATTGGCGTTTTAAACTGAACTCTTTCATTAGCATAATTAACAGCACCAGAAACAGTTCTTCTTTGTGCTTCTAAACAAGCTGCGGCTAATTTAATACGTCCTACGTTTAATGCATTCATAGCAATTTTAAAACCTTCACCACGACCCGCTAACATATTCTCTACAGGTACTTTAGTTTCGTTAAAGAAAACCTGACGAGTAGAAGAGGAGCGAATCCCTAACTTGTGTTCTTCGTCTCCTAAAGAGATTCCGTTTGAAGGATCATTTTCAACGATAAAACCTGTAATATTTTTATCATCTTCAATACGTGCAAAAACGATAAATACGGAACAAAAACCAGCATTTGAAATCCACATTTTTCCACCAGTAATTTTATAATGTGTACCGTCTTCTGATAAAACCGCTTTCGTTTTTCCAGAGTTTGCATCTGAACCAGCACCAGGTTCCGTTAAACAGTAAGCTCCAAACCATTCTCCTGAAGCTAGTTTTGGCACATATTTTAATTTTTGTTCTTCTGTACCATATAAGGTAATTGGCATGGTTCCAATTCCTGTATGAGCACCAAATGCAGTTGAAAAAGATCCCGTTGCACCTGAGATATAGTCACAAACTAAAACGGTATTGGTAAAACCCATTTCCATTCCTCCATAAGCTTCAGGAACAGCAACACTTAAATAACCTAATTCTCCCGCTTTACGCATTACTTCTTCAGTAAGTGCATAATCTTTTTTCTCAAAACGCTCTTTATTTGGCCAAAGTTCTTTGTCTACGAATTCGATAACCGAATCACGCATCATAACTTGCTCTTCTGAAAAATCTTCAGGTGTGAAGATATCCTCACATTTTGTTTCTTTAACTAGGAATTGACCTCCTCTGATAATATCTGACATTTTTTTATTTTTTTTAGAGAAAAGAAGAAAGAAACAAGAAAAAAGATTATTCCAGTTTACTGATAAAACCAGTTGTCATTTTTTGGAATTCAATAATCTTATTTTCTATTTCAGTCGTTTTTTCTTGAGTTATATAATTGTTTTGTAATACTATTAATAATTGAGTTTGTAATTCGAAAGAAGAGCCTAAACTAATATTTAGGAAATGTTTGAAATGAGTATTTTCTCTATTTGATCCTTCAGCAATATTAGACGGTATTGAAACCGAAGCCCTTTTCATTTGACTGGTTAAACCATAAACTTCATTATTTGGAAAATCTAAACTTATATTATGAATATCATGTGCAATGTCCATTGCTAAAATCCATATTTTAAGATTTTTAAAGTTATGCTTCATCAGTTTTTTATCTTTCTTCTTGCCTCTTTTTTCTATGTTCTATTATTTTAAAAACTCATAAATTCCTGCAGTACCTTGTCCGGTTCCTACACACATGGTTACCATTCCGTATTTAGCATTACCACGTTTGCGCATTTCGTCAAACAATTGAACCGATAATTTCGCACCTGTACAACCTAGAGGATGTCCTAAGGAAATGGCACCACCATTTACATTAATAATATCTGGATTAAGACCTAATTCGCGAATTACTGCCAAAGATTGTGAAGCGAAAGCTTCATTTAATTCAATTAAATCGATATCTGATTGTTTTAAACCTGCTTGTTTTAAGGCTTTTGGAATTGCCTTTACAGGTCCGATACCCATAATTCTTGGTTCTACACCTGCGGAAGCAAAATTTACTAAACGAGCAATAGGTTCTAAGTTTAATTCTTTTACCATTTCTTCGCTCATCACTAAAACAAAAGCTGCTCCATCACTCATTTGAGATGAGTTGCCTGCTGTAACACTTCCGTCTGCAGCAAATACTGGTCTTAATTTTGCTAAAGCTTCAACTGAAGTTCCTGCTCTAGGTCCTTCGTCTTTTGTAACTACATAAGAGCGGGTTTCTTTTTTTCCGTTTTCATTTACAAAAGTTTCTTCTACAGTAATAGGAACAATTTGGTCATCAAATCGTCCTTCTGCTTGTGCTTTTAAAGCTTTCATATGAGAATGATAAGCAAATTCATCTTGATCTTCGCGAGAGACATTAAATTGTTTTGCCACTGCTTCTGCGGTTAATCCCATTCCCCAGTAGTAATCTTCATGACCTTCTTTGGATAATTTATAATCTGGAGTGGGTTTATAACCCCCCATTGGAATATAACTCATACTCTCTGCACCACCTGCAATAATACAATCGGCCATTCCAGCTTGAATTTTGGCAGTAGCCATACCAATAGTTTCAATTCCAGAGGCACAATATCTATTTACGGTCACACCAGGAACGTCTTCTACTTTTAATCCCATTAAAGAGATGAGGCGCCCTACATTTAATCCTTGTTCTGCTTCTGGCATAGCATTACCTACCATCACATCGTCGATACGAGTTTTGTCGAAATTAGGTAATTCTTTCATCATGTGTTCAATAGTTTCAGCAGCCAGTTCGTCTGGTCTTTTGAAACGAAAAACACCTTTAGGTGCTTTACCTACTGCAGTTCTATATGCTTTTACTATATATGCTGTTTTCATAATTTTTATTTTTAGAGGAAAGAAGAAAAAGAAAAGAGAAAAGAGAGTTTCTTTTTCTTGCTTCTTTTTTCTTGTTTCTAATTTCTAAGAGGTTTCCCTTTTGTTAACATGTATTGAATTCTCTCTAAAGATTTTCTTTCACCAGTTAAGGATAGGAAAGCTTCTCTTTCTAGGTCTAATAAATATTGTTCCGTTACTAGAGTTGGTTCAGATAAATCACCACCAGCCATTACGTAAGCTAATTTATTGGCAATCTTTTTATCATGTTCCGAGATATATTTTCCAGCTTCCATACTGTCTGTACCAACTAAAAACATACCTAAAGCTTGTTTCCCTAATACTTTAATGTCTTTTCTTCTAGGTGCTTGAGTATACCCTTGTTCTGCCATTTGTAAAGCCACTTGTTTCGCAGTAGCAATTTGGCGGTCTTTGTTTACAACAACCATATCTCTTCCTTTAAGAAGAACTCCTGTGTCAAATCCTTCATAAGCAGAAGTAGCCACTTTAGCCATACCTACAGTTAAGAAATATTCTTGTAAAACGTTTAATTCCACATCATTTTTACGGAATAAGTCAGAAGCTCTTAAAGCCATTTCTTTAGAACCACCACCACCAGGGATGACACCTACACCAAATTCTACTAACCCAATATACGTTTCAGCAGCTGCAACAGCGCGGTCTGCGTGCATGGTTAATTCACAACCACCACCCAATGTCATGCCATGAGGAGCAGCAATAACAGGAATTGCAGAATAACGACAACGCATCATGGTGTCTTGGAACATTTTGATAGCCATATTCAATTCGTCATATTCTTGCTCCACAGCCATCATGAAAATCATTCCTAAATTTGCACCAACAGAGAAATTTGCTCCTTGGTTACCAATCACTAATCCGTTGTATTCTTTTTCAGCAATATCAATCGCCTTATTAATTCCTTGAAGGACACCAGCACCAATAGAATTCATCTTTGAAGTAAATTCTAAGTTGATAATTCCATCTCCTAAATCGGTAATAATAGAGTCGCTGTTATTCCATATTTTTTTACTTTCACGAATGTTATTTAAGATAATGAAAGCATCTTGTCCAGGAATTTTTTCTACTTTTTTAGACTGAATATTATAGTAATAAGTAGCGCCTTCTTTTACAGAATAAAAAGAATTGTTTCCAGAAGCAATCATTTCGGTAACCCATGCTGCTGGTTCATATCCTTCTGCTTTCATTAGTTCGATACCTTTTTCTACACCGATAGCATCCCAAATTTCAAACGGACCATTTTCCCAACCAAAACCTGCTTTCATGGCATCGTCAATTTTGTAGAAATCTTCTGTAATTTCTGGAACGCGGTTAGAACAATATTGGAACATTGCTGAAAAATTCTTTCTGTAAAATTCTCCCGCTTTATCTTTACCTTTTACTAATACTTTAAAACGATCAATTGGTTTATCGATAGTTTTAGTTAATTCTAAAGTAGCAAAAGAAGCTTTTTTATTAGGTCTGTATTCTAATGTATCTAAATCTAAAGTAAGAATGTCTTTTCCTTCTTTTTTATAGAAACCTTGTCCTGTTTTACTTCCTAACCAATTGTTGTCCATCATGGTTTGTACGAAAGCCGGTAGTTTGAATAATTCATGAGATTCATCATTCGGACAGTTTTCATAAATACCGTTAGCGACATGTACTAAAGTATCTAAACCAACCACATCTACTGTTCTGAAAGTAGCAGATTTTGGTCTACCAATAACAGGTCCCGTTAATTTATCTACTTCTTCAACAGTTAATCCCATTTCTTTTACTTGGTGGAATAAACTTTGGATTCCGAAAATTCCAATTCTGTTACCAATAAAAGCAGGAGTGTCCTTTGCAACAACTGAAGTTTTTCCTAAGAATTTTTCACCATAACCATTTAAGAAATCCAATACTTCTTGTGATGTTTTTGGTCCAGGAATAATTTCGAATAATTTTAAGTAACGTGCAGGGTTAAAGAAGTGTGTTCCACAGAAGTGTTTTTGGAAATCTTCACTTCTTCCTTCGCTCATAAAATGAATAGGAATACCAGAAGTGTTTGAAGTAATTAAGGTACCTGGTTTTCTATATTTTTCTACTTGTTCAAAGACTAATTTTTTAATGTCTAGTCTTTCAACAACAACTTCAATTACCCAGTCAGCATCTGCTATTTTTGGCATATCATCTGTGGTGTTACCAGTAGTAATTCTATTGGCAAAACTTGGATGATAAATAGGAGATGGTTTCGATTTTAAAGCATTTGCTAGATGTTCATTTACTAAACGATTTCTAACAATTTTGTTTTCTAAGGTTAGTCCTTTTTTCTGTTCAGCTTCTGTTAATTCTCTTGGAACGATGTCTAATAATAATACTTCAACACCAATGTTTGCAAAATGACAAGCAATGCCGCTTCCCATAATACCAGAACCAATAACAGCAACTTTTTTAATATTACGTTTCATATACTTGGTTATAATTTGTTTTCAAATTCTTCTTCTGAATAAATCTTTTTATCAGCTATTAATTCATTAATAACTTCAGCCACTTGCATAAAATGAATCAGTTTCTCTTCAGAAACATGTTCTTTTATGGTTTCGTTAAATTTTAATACGGTTTTTTTGGAGAGTTCTCTTTTTTCCTGACCTTCTTTTGTAAGTTCTATAATAACCCCTCTACCATCAGTTGGATTTTTTTTACGGGTTATAAGTCCTTTTTCTTCCATTGATTTTAAAGTACGGGTTAAGCTTGTTGCTTCCATACCCATTCTTGGACCTAACATAGTTGATGGTGTTCCTTTTTCTTTATCGATGCTCAACAAGGCAAATCCTGTTGCCATTGTGGCACCGTATTTTGATGCTTCTTCATTATACATTCTTGCAACTGCTTGCCATGTATATCTTAGAATATAATCGATTGTTTTATCTTGCATTCCGAAATCGTTTTAGCAAATATAAAAAAAAATACTATGCATGCATAGTATTTTTTAAATTATTTTTATATATTTTTTTAAACTATTCCATTGTAACTACTCCTAGTTCGGTTTCAGTTCCTGCTACAACTTGAACATTGGTAATTATTTCAGGCAAAAGAGGTAATTCTGGTGTAATAGTTACGGTATATGTACCGGCATTTAATCCTGACAATTGAAAAGCACCATTATCATTTGCAACGGTTGTGTATTCTACTCCTGTTGATGATTCTGCTGTTATGGTAGCATTCAATCCAGTGATAGATAATGAACCAGTAATTATGCCTTGAACATCTGATTCAACCATTCTAAGTACTGGTTTTAAAGAATAACTTCCGTTCCCTTCTTCCACAATAGATTGATGCGCATCAAAATCGATTAATAAGGTGTTTTGAACATTTGCTATCAACTGTTGGTTAACCAAAATTTTTAATCCAGATTGTTGTGCACTTGGTGTACTCAATGGATAGGTTTGTCCATCAACCACTACTGAATTATCAGAACCTAAAATCAATCTTACCTGACTTACATTTGGTGTTTCAATTTCATCTGATGCAATTTCGACATTTACTCCATTAGATAAATCTAATAAGTTGTATACTTGTGACTCTGTATCTAGAGTAAATCGTGCTCCATCAGCAGCAATAACTTCTACACCTTGAACATCAACATAAACTGCATCATATGGTGCTGGTGCATCGGTCATTCTTACATTATAACTGTAAGATTGTGCATCAGCGTTTGAATCATCATCATTACATGATACTAAAAATAGTGATGTTGTTGCTAATAATAGAAATAACTTTTTCATTGCATATTGTTTTTATGTGTTAATATGGCAAAGTTCAGTAAATCAACTTATTTAGCTCTTACACTATTTTTTAAAAAAATTATATGATTGTAACCTTATGTTTTTTAGTTACCATATATTTTTTGGTACAAATCTTTATATTTTTCAATGATAATCTTTCTTTTTAACTTCATGGTAGGTGTTAGGTGTCCGCTATCGGTAGACCATACATCTGGAGTTAATTCAAAACGTTTTACTTTTTCCCAATTCCCAAATTTTTCATTAGCGTGATCAATTTCTTCTTGGAATCGTTGGATTACATTTTCATTGGTAACTATTTCTTCATTAGTCGAACCAATGTTGATGTTTTTTCTGTTTGCCCAATCTTTTACAAATTCAAAATTAGGTTGAATGAAAGCAGCCGGCATTTTTTCTCCTTCTCCAATAACCATAATTTGTTCAATAAAACGAGATTGTTTAAAGGCATTTTCTAAAATTTGAGGAGCTACATATTTACCACCAGAAGTTTTAAACATTTCTTTTTTACGATCAGTAATTTTTAAGAAGCCTTCATGATCAACTTCACCGATATCTCCTGTGTGGAAATAGCCATTTTCTAAAACTTCTTTTGTTTTTTCTTTATCTTTATAATAGCCAATCATTACATTTGGACCTTTGCATAAAATTTCTCCGTCTTCTGCTATTTTAACTTCAACACCGTCTAAAACTTTACCTACTGTTCCAATTTTAAAACCTCGGTTTCTCATGTCATTTACAGAAATTACAGGAGAAGTCTCTGTTAATCCATAACCTTCCATTACTGGTATATTTGCGGCACAGAAAACTTTTGATAGTCTTGTTTGTAACGCAGCACTTCCACAAACTAATAATTCTAATCGACCACCTAAGCCTTCTTGCCATTTTGAAAAAATTAGTTTTCGAGCTATTTTTAATTTGAATTCATACCAAAACCCATTTTGACCATAAGGTTGATATTCCATTCCTAAGTCTAATGCCCAGAAAAATAATTTCTTTTTAATTCCAGTTAGTTCGGCACCTTTTGTATAAATTTTATCATAAACTTTTTCAAGAAGTCTAGGAACAACTGTCATAACATGCGGTTTAACTTCTTTTAAATTGTCACTCATTTTATCTATGCTTTCAGCAAAATAAACTGAAATGCCATGATATTGATATAAATATAAAAGCATTCGTTCAAAAATATGACATATGGGTAAGAAGCTTAAAGCAACAACATTTCCAGAATCTAGTGGTACTCTAGGAGAACTTAATAAAACATCTGACACAATGTTTTGATGTGAAAGCATTACACCTTTTGGGCGACCAGTTGTTCCAGAAGTATAAATAATAGTAGCCAAATCGGTTGTTACGACACTGTTTTTTCTATCTTCAACTACATCTTGATTTGATTCGTCTTTTCCTAAATCTAATAATTCAGTCCAATTTTTGCATCCAGAAACCTCATTGAAAGCGTAAATTTCTTTTAATGAAGGAACATTGTTTTTTATTGCATTTAATTTGTCAAAAACTTCTTGGTCAGAAACAAAACAATAAGAAGAGCCAGAATGATTTAATATATATTCATAATCTTCTGATGAAATAGTAGGGTAAATAGGAACATTTTGAGCACCTATTTGTAAAACACCTATATCACAAATATGCCATTCGGTTCTATTATTTGAAGAAATTATAGCAATTTTATCATTTTTTTGAACCCCTAATCTCAGTAAGGCTCTTGAAATTGTATTTGCTTTTTCTAAGTATTCTTTAGTAGGGGTTTTTATCCAGTCATTTCCATATTTTGTCACTAAAGCATCAGATAAATTGTATTTTTCCAATTGGTGATAAGGAAAATCAAACAAACGGGTAACGGTAGACATAAATTTACATTTTTAATAGTATGCAAATTATAAAATTATTATTAATTAACCAATTATTTATGAATATGTTAAATATGTTAATTAATTATTTGATAATTAATATATTATGCATGCATAGTAATTTGTTTATTCATTTTTAGAAAAAGAATTCATTGAAAAAAAATCTAAAAACTGACTAAAATTTAATTTTATATCCTTTTTTTTTATCAAAAACGATTAAATAGTAATACATAATAGATATTTTATATTAAAAAAGTTTAAGTAAAATCTAACGCAACGTTAAAATCGATGTATTCCTTAATTGTTATTTGTATTTTTGTAGCCAAATTATTCAGAAATTAATGAAATCATTTTTTAGATTAGGAGAATATAAAGTCTTATTATACCGCATTTTACTCGTTTATTTCTTTTATTTTATAGCTAGAGTTTTGTTTTATTTTTATAATGCTCAGGTAGTTGAAGTAGATGGTGTTCTCGAATTTTTAAAATTAGCCTACCATGGAATAGCTTTTGATACCACAGCCATTTTATATATTAATGGGCTTTTCATATTGCTTTCCATTTTACCACTTTTTATTAATACGAGAGCGAGTTATCAAAAATTTTTATTTTGGTTTTACTTTGTTACTAATTTAACTTTTTATGCCTTAAATTTTATTGATTTTATTTATTATAAATACAACTTCTCTAGATTAACTTTAGCAGCATGGGATATTATAAAACATGAAGAATCAAAAGGAAGTATGTTTTTGAGATTCTTGATAACGTATTGGCATGTTTTTTTACTTTTTATAGTTGTGGCAGCTCTTTGGGTTTTCCTATATAAAAAAGTTAAAATTAATCATATTGAAAGAGTAGGCTCTAGGTTGCAGTATATAATAAAATCTGTAATTGGACTTATAGTAGTGGCGACTTTATGTGTTGGTGGTATTAGAGGAGATTTCAAAAAAAGTACAAGACCTATAAATTTAGTGGATGCAAACAGACATGTAAATAAGATTCAACAAGCTGATTTAGTGCTTAATTCACCTTTTACTTTTTTAAGAACAATACGAGTAAAGTCATTTAAAAAACAAAACTTTAGTATTCCACAGGAAATAGTAGAAAAGAACTTTAAACCCATTAAGTTTTATTCTGCAAATGCTCCTTCAAAACCAAATATTGTTTTAATTATTACAGAAAGTATGGGAAGAGAGTATTGTGGTGCTTTTAACGAAGGAGTTGCTATAAAAGATTATGTAAGCTATACTCCTTTTTTGGATTCCCTTGCACAACACAGTATGATTTATACTAATGCCTACGCGAATGGTTACAAATCGATACATGGGATGTCGTCAATTATTTCTGGTATACCTTCTTTTAAAGATGCTTTTACTTCTTCTGCTTTTGCAAGACAGAAAATAGAATCTATGGTTTCATGTTTGAAAAATGAAGGATATGATACTTCTTTTTTTCATGGTGCACCAAATGGTTCTATGGGGTTTTTAGGATATGGAAATATTTTAGGTTTTGACCATTATTATGGTAAAACAGAGTATAATAATGATGCTGATTTTGATGGTTCTTGGGGAATTTGGGACGAACCTTTTTTACAATATATGAATACAGTTATTAGTAAAAAACAAACTCCCTTTTTTAGTACGGTTTTTACGGTTACTTCTCACGAACCTTATGTAATTCCTGAAAAGTATGATGGAAAATTTCCAAAAGGAGCTATTCCAATGCATCAATGTGTAGGATATACAGATTATGCATTTAAACAATTTTTTGAAGCCGCTAAAAAAGAACCTTGGTTTGCCAACACTATTTTTATAATTACCGCAGACCATTGTAATCAAGTGCATTATTATGAAAATTTTTATGATGATATTATGAATCGATTAGCTGTGCCTATTTTAATTTATAAGCCCAATAGCGATTTAGTAGGAAAGAGCAATCAAATCGCGCAGCATATGGATATATTTCCAACTGTAATGGATATGATAGGATACGATAAACCATTTAGAAGTTGGGGTAGGAGTTTGGTAACCAAAGAAAATGATATAGCACCTTATCTGATTAATTATAATTCGAACAATTATTATTTTATGAAAGATGATTATATTTGTTTGTTTGATGGAACCAAAGCGATAGGTTTTTACGATATTGAAGATAGAAAGTTAAAACATAACTTAATTGGAAACAGAAACGAAAAGATGAATAATTTGGAAATCCAATGTAAAGCTTTTATTCAGGATTATTTTGATAAAATAATTGATAAAAAATTAACCACAATTCCTTAATTTAAATAGATTTCTAAAATAGATATGAAAAAGAAAATAATCATTGTAGTAATTGTTGTAGCCGCTATTTTTGGTGGAAAATATTATTATGATATGAATATCAATCATAATTTTGAAACAATTACTGATGGTAAAGTATATAAAAGTGGAGTTATTCCACCAGATGAACTACCAGAATATATTAAAAAATACCATATTAAAAGTGTAGTAGATTTACGTTTTCCAGGAACAGGAGACGATATTAATAATCCTGAAGTTCCAGAAGAGTTAACTGCTGAAAAAGAAGCGATTGCTAAGTTAGATGGGATCAATTATTTTAACAATGGCTCAGACCAAGTTCCTAAAGAGCATAATTTAAAAATGTTTTTTGAAATTATGGATAACCCAGATAATTATCCAGTTTTAATTCATTGTTATCATGGTGTGGGTAGAGCAGAAATGTATTCTGCTATTTATAGAATAGAATATGAAGGAATGAATCCAAATGAAGCCAGACAAAGTACTCGTTTTCTAACAAAATTTAGTTCATTTGATTTAGGAAAACCTAAAGGAGACTATTTATTTAATTATATAAGTAGAAAAGATAGTTTGAAATAAATATCATTTTTATCTTTTAGAAATTTTATTATTACTAATCTGTCTTTGCTGTTTACATTTAAAACGATCCTCAGAAAAATTGCGTAATTTTTGATGTTTGGTTTTCCTGTTTGTCACTCTTTTTCTCCAAAGTTTATAACTCGAATATTGTAATTGGTCTCGCATAAGTTCTTTTGTTTCCATTTCAGAGATACCAAACTGAAAACGGATGGCTTCAAAAGGAGTTCTATCTTCCCAAGCCATTTCAATTATGCGATCTATTTGTTCTGTGGTAAGAGATATAGACATAATATCATTTGTTGCTTATACTATGATTTGTTTTCCTTTAAAAAGTATTAAAATGGTTAATAATAATATTATTGGCTTGAATATCATGCATTAAATGGTATAAACCAAAAAAGGTTCTATTAATATATATAAAATGTTTAGAGCCTCTGTTGCCATTCATATTTCTTAGCTCGGTACTTTTAGAATATCGCTCTCCCAAATCGGCAATTTTTCCAAAAAAAGTTTTGTCAGAAAAATCAAAAGTGTTTTGGTGAAAAGGTTGCGTAAATAAACTTAACATTTCGTGAAATAAATTAGTAAAAAAGTCAATCTCAAAAGCGGTATCTTCGGGCTTTAGAATTTCTAACTCATACAGTTTTTCCTTAAAAATTATTGGATTATCAATGTTTTTCTTTTTGGCTAATTCAAAATAGGGAATGTAAAAATCATTAGGAATTTCTTTCATGCATCCAAAATCGAGCACAATGAGCTTATCATTTTCAGAAACTAAAAAATTTCCTGGATGTGGATCAGCATGTACTTTTTTCAAAACATGAATTTGGTACATATAAAAATCCCACAATGATTGCCCTATTTTGTTTGCGACCTCTTGGTTTGTATTTGAGGCTGTAAATTCAGATAAATGTTTGCCGGTCATCCAATCCATAGTAATAATACGTTCAGAAGAATAGTCTTCATAATATACTGGAAATAAAAGATTGGGCAAATGCTGGCAAGCTTGTGCAATTTCTTTACTTTGTTTTATTTCATTGATATAATCAGTCTCTTCAATTAATTTTTGTTCCACTTCTTTAAAATATTTATCAGAATCTTTTCCCTTAATATTAAACATTTTAATAGCTATGGGTTTTACCAAGGCTAAGTCGGAAGAAATACTAGATGCTATACCAGGATATTGAATTTTTACAGCTAACTTTTTTCCTTTCAATTCGGCTTGATGTACCTGACCAATACTTGCGGCATTTATAGATTCTAAATTGAAAGAATCAAAAATTTCATTGGGGTTTTTACCAAAATATTTTTTGAATGTTTTAAGTACTAGTGGTGCCGATAGAGGAGGAACAGAGAATTGTGAAAGTGAAAATTTTTCAACGTAAGCACTAGGTAAAATGCTTTTTTCCATACTCAACATTTGGGCAACTTTTAAAGCACTTCCTTTCATTTCTTTTAATCCATCATAAATGTCTTCAGCGTTTGAAAGATTTAAGTTTTCTTTAGCTTCTTCTTCTGTTTTGGTTAATTTATCACCATAATATTTTAAATAATTTACACCTACTTTAGCGCCCGTTTGAAGTAGTTTAGAAGCGCGTTGTATTTTAGAAGTAGGAATACTATCTAGAGATTTCATATAGGTAAGTTTTAATTAGGTTGCACCTACATTTTTAGTATTTTAAAGTTGTATTTTTTCTTTCCAAAGAAATTTACCGAAATCGATAATGTTTTTTACTGGAGTTAAATCGATTAAATCGAAACTCGCGTGTACTGATTTTTCTATGAAAATATCTGTTTTTTCAAAAGTAGGTGAGCTATCATCCAACCAAAACTTTAATGTCATTAAGAATTGTACCCAAGCAAATTCAGCAATACTTTTATGTTGGATTTTTTCAATAGTTTCTTGTGGAATTTTTATAGGTTCAATACCCAAAGTTGCAATAAAGTTTTTAAAATCACTTCTTAATAAACTTAGTTTCTTTAAGCTTTTTAAATGGTTTTTTTCTTCTTGTAAAAGATATACGATACAGCTTCTATTAGCGGTTAAATGTTCGAAAAAAGTATAATAAAAACTTAATAATTTTGTTTTAGCATCATAATGTTGATAGTCTTCATTATTTTCCAAGAGACGCAAAGTATTTCCAAAAAGTGAGGTAAAAATATGTGCTTCAATTTGTTCAAAATTGGTAAAAAAAGAATAAAAATCTTTTTCTTCAATTTTTAGATGTTGGCAAAAATGAAAAATAGAGTTAGGTTTTTTGCCTTCCGTTACAACATAGTTAGAATATTCAGTAAGGATATAATCTGAGGAGAGTTTTGTTTTCTTTGCCATAGCCAAATTATTTTACTTCAAAGATACTTATTTCTTGTTTAATTATTGATTTAATTAAGTTAAACAAAGTATAAAATTTAGCTCGATTATAAAAAAAACTCTGAGTTCAACTCAGAGTCATTTTTTTTAAATATTTTATTCCATTGTTTCCTGCATGGTGTGATATACATTCATTACATCGTCATCTTCTTCTATTTTTTCTAATAATTTTTCTACATCAGCAACTTGCTCTGGTGTCAGTTCTTTTGTAACTTGTGGAATACGTTCAAACCCTGAAGATAAAATTTCTAAGCCTCTATTTTCTAATTCTTTTTGAATGGCACCAAAACTTTCAAACGGAGCGTACATAACAATACCATCTTCATCTGCAAAGATTTCTTCTACTCCAAAATCTATCATTTCTAATTCTAATTCTTCTACATCTTGACCTTCAGCTGGAATTCTAAAATTACAAGTATGATCAAACATAAATTCTACAGAACCTTGTGTTCCCATTGTTCCATTACATTTATTAAAATAGCTTCTAATGTTAGCTACAGTTCTGTTATTGTTATCTGTAGCCGTTTCAATAAGAATAGCTATACCGTGAGGAGCATAACCTTCAAACAAAACTTCTTTATAATTTGCTGTGTCTTTATCAGATGCTTTTTTAATTGCCCTTTCTACATTGTCTTTTGGCATGTTTGCAGCCTTAGCATTTTGTATAACGGCTCTTAATCTTGCGTTAGATTCAGGATTTGGACCACCTTCTTTTACTGCGATTACAATATCTTTACCAATTCTGGTAAACGTTTTAGCCATTGCTGACCAACGTTTCATTTTACGTGCTTTTCTAAATTCGAATGCTCTTCCCATTTCTAAATTGTTTTAATCGCAACAAAAATAATTTTTTTACAATCAATATCAAAATTAGTGTAAGAATAAAGCTGAATTGTAAATGATTAAATAAATTTAGTTTTTTAAAAAGGGGTAAAGGGAAGATAAAATGCAAATAATCCATTTTTTTTAAATAATTTTATGGTATTACTAGAAGAATCTATGTAAAACAAAATGGAATGCTAAAAAATATATACAATTTAATCAATTGGTTTTTTAAGAGGCCCAGAGCTTCTGGTTTAATCGTATTTATAAGTCTGTTTATAGTCTTTACTTATATTGCTTTTCAACAATATAAAATAGACAAAGAAAATAGGAGAGTAGAAATGACTACTACATTAAATGCGATTACTCAAAATATTGATCAAACGCTCAAAAATTGTTATACTACAACACTTACATTAGCATTAACTATTGATAATGAAGGAATACCTCAAGATTTTGATATTATTGGAAGAAAATTACTAGAATCAAATAGTAGTATTAATGCCGTTCAAATGGTACCCAATGGGGTTATTAAATATACTTATCCTTTAGCTGGAAATGAAGAAGCAACTGGATTAGATATTTTGAATTCTAAATTGTTAAAGGAAGAAGCATTAAAGTCGATTCAAACTCAAAAAATGTATTTTGCTGGACCCTTTGAGTTGAAGCAAGGTGGGCAAGGAATTGTAGGGAGATTGCCTGTTTATTTAAAGAATAAATTCTGGGGTTTTTCAGCTGTAATTATAAAAATGGATAGGTTGTTAGAAACTTCAGGTATCAATGCTATTAATAGTAAAAATTTCAGTTTTCAGCTTTCTAAAATAAATGCAACTACCTTTGAAGAAGTCTTTTTTTTGCCTCAAACGGTACAGTTTAAAAAAGACAACTATGTAAGTAGTTTTATACCAGATGGCGATTGGAATTTATATGTAATTGATAAAAAAGCAAGTTCATTATTAAATAAATTCGTATTTAATGTTTTTTTAGGATTTCTATTAGCCTTAACATTTACCTTCTTTATTATTTTATTGCTAAAAAAACCAGAACAGTTGCAACAATTGGTACATGAACAAGCTAATAAATTAGTGAGTAGCGAAATGAAGTTTAAAACCATTTTCGAACAAGCGGCTATTGGAATTGCTAATATCGATACAGCAACAGGTAATTTTATAGAAATTAATGAAGAATTTTGTAGGCTTTTAGGCTATACAGAAGCTGAAATGAAAACTAGAAATTTTCAATCCATAACACATCCAGATGATTTAGATCGAGATTTAGGTTTATTAAAGAAAATAAAAAGCGGTGTTATTCAACAATACTCCATGGAGAAAAGGTATTATACTAAAGAAGGTAAAATCATTTGGGTAAATCTAACTGTTGCTCCTTTATTGATAAGCAATAATTCCAACGAGTTTACTTTAATTTCAATTGTTGATGATATTACATTAAAAAAAGAAACGGAGGAATTGATAACTAAGAGTGAGAATCATTTTAAAAGTCTTTTTGACGATTCTCCTTTACCACTAAGAGAAGAAGATTTCTCAAAAGTTAAACTCTATCTCGAAAGAATTAATTTGCTTGGAAAAGAGTATGATTATGTAAATACTTTTTTTGAAGAAAATAGAGACAAAGTAGAAGAAGCGTATTCTTTTATTAGATTAAATAATGTAAACCAAGCCTGTTTGAATTTATATAAAGTCCATTCAAAGCAAGAACTTTTGGAGAACAAGACTACTTTGTTTAACAAGCGAGCATTTGAAGATTTTAAAAATCAACTGATAGCTATAACGCAAGGAAAGAGACAATTCATTTTAGATACTATAATTAAAAATGCCAAAGGAGAATTACGAAATATTGATTTGAGATGGAATGTAATTAGGGGTTACGAAGACTCGTTAAGTAGAATAATAGTTTCTAATGAAGATATTACAGACAGAAAGTTAAACGAAAAAATTATTTTAAGTTCGCAGCAACGCATAGAATCTTTAATAAATACAATTGATGGTATTGTATGGGAATGTGATGCAACTACTTTTGAATTTACCTTTATCAGTAAAAAAGTTGAAAACATCTTAGGATATACACCCGAAGAATGGTTGTCAGACAAAAATTTCTGGAAAGACCATATTTATCATGAAGATAGAGAAGATGTAATTACGCTTTGTGCCGATAAAACGAATAATAATTTAGACCATGATTTTGAATACCGTATGATTACTAAAGATGGTTCTGTAGTTTGGTTAAGAGATATTATTAATGTGGTAACACATAAAAACAAGGCGGTTAGTTTAAGAGGAATTATGATTAATATCACTAAAACCAAAGAAATTGAGAAAGATTTAAATAATTCTTTTAATTTAGTTTCAGAACAAAATAAACGTCTTTTAAATTTTTCATATATTGTTTCCCATAATTTAAGATCACATGCGAGTAATATAACTTCTTTAATCGGTTTGATAGAAACTACCAACGATCAAAATGAAAGAGAAGAAATGTTAGGATTGTTAAAATCAGTGTCAGATTCTCTAAATGAAACCATGACAAACTTGAATGAGGTGGTTAACATTCAAACTAATGTTTCTTTATCTATTGAGAAAATTAATTTAGTGAATTACATAGAAGATACGCTTACGATATTATCAACTAATATAAAAGACAATGAAGTAACTATAATTAATGAAGTATCTCCTGCAATTGAAATAGATTACAATCCAGCGTATATGGAGAGTATTTTATATAATATAATTTCTAATGGAATACGGTATAGTCATAAAGAAAGAAAAGCAATCATAACTATAAAATATTATAAAGAGAAAGAATATCATGTTCTAGAAATTTCTGATAATGGTATGGGTATCAATTTAGAAAAAAATAGAGATAAAATATTTGGGATGTACAAAACTTTTAGTAATAACAGTGATTCAAGAGGTATAGGACTATTTATTACTAAAAATCAAGTAGAAGCTATGGGTGGAAAAATTACAGTTGAAAGTGAACCAAATGTAGGAACAACATTTAAAGTCTATATTTTATGAGTAAAAAATCAATATGGATAATTGATGATGATTCTATTTTTAAGTTTGTCATTCAAAAGTTAATAGCAAAAACAAATTTATTTGATACTGTAAAAACTTTTGCAAATGGGGAAGAAGCTTCTATTGCATTAAAAAATGATTTGGATTTAAAAACCAGATTGCCAGATATTATTCTTTTAGATATAGAAATGCCTTTAATGGATGGTTGGGAATTTATGTCTGAAATAGAAACTTTAACAAAGAAAATAGAAGAAAAAAATATAAAGATTTTTATGTCTAGTTCTTCCATTGCTCATGAAGATAAAATGAAATTTGATAGTAATCCGAATATAAAAGGATATTTAACCAAACCCATTACTTTTGAAGATTTATTACAGATTGCTATGTAACTTTTTAAAATAGAGTTATTATTTCTTCTGTTGCCATTTTTTTTCTTTAATTATGGTATCTAAAATTGTAATTGCTTCTGCTATAATAGCACTAGATTGAATTTCTTCTTCTTGTTTTTTTGAGATTTTATCAAAATAACTATCCACAACAAAATTATCAAGATCATACTTGTTTTTATGGATAGAAAAACTAAATTTCTCTTTTGATAAGAGGCTCACTTTATTAAAAATAGAATTGGTTTCGTTCACATCATTCACTACGCCATTAAAATTTAATAATACTATTTTTTCTTTTTTGGTATTGATATAGTTTTCAATATCTTTATTTATAGCTATAATTTCATTAAAATAGGTGTTATTTTTTATTCTGTTTTTACTTGAAAGTATAGCAAAACTAAAATCGTTATTATAGGGTCTATACCGAGCTTTGGTTTCAATTTCATCATTTTGAAGTACCGTTTTAAATTCTTTTTCTTTTGGAACAATTTGTTCAAATAAATTAGGAATTTCAATGTCTGGAATTATACCTTTTGCTTGATGGCTTTTTCCAGTAATTCTATAAAATTTTTGAATGGTTAGATTCACAAAATCTTTATTTATGTTTGAATCTTGTAAAGGAACAATACTTTGCATAGTAGCTTTGCCATAGGAAGAATTACCCAGTATAATAGCCCTCTTATAGTCTTGTAATGCATTAGCAAATAGTTCGCTGGCTGAAGCCGAAAAACCATTTACTAAAATAATAATTGGCTCATTAAAAAGAACGCCTCTATTATAATCTTTTAAAACGGTTTGATTTTTTTGATTGTCAACAGCTATAGCAATTGGACCACTGTCGATAAACATGCCCGCTAATTTTATAGCTTCATCTACATTACCACCACCATTAAATTGTAAATCGAGAATAAGTCCTTTAATGTTATCTTGCTTTAATTTAATCACTTCCTTAGCAACGTCATTAGATAAATTATTAGAACCATAATCGGATGAGTAAAAACTTGGTATTTTAATATAGCCATAGTTGTTTTCAGTATTTAATACATAGCTATAAGTTGTGTTTTCTAATGATTTCATAACTTTTTTCTCAAGTAATGCACTGTAAATTTCTCCATTTTTTTTTCTAAAAGTAACTTCCAATTGATTGTAGTAATCAGATGCAATAAAGTTTGAAATTTGTTCTATTGAACTACAACTCACGGTATGCTCTTCATCTTTATACCTAATCTTAATGACTTGGTCACCAGATTCAATTTTTTCATTTTCAGATGCAGCACTTCCAGGAATAATTTCGCTAACAAAAACTTCATCATTCTCATTTGCATCGAAAAGGATGCCTAAAGAACTATTTGTTGCATTTACACTAGATAAAAAATTTGATTTGTCATCGTAAGAAAAGTAATCTGTATGGGGATCAAAATAATTACAAAATGATCTAAAGAAGATACTTTTTATTTCCTCTTGAAAAGAAGTTTTATCTCTTAAAAGATTTTGAATTTTACATTTAAAAGTATCAAAAGTTTTGGCTTTTTCAATAGCAGAAAGTTCGTTAAAATGATCTTTTAAAGAGTCAGAATTTTTACTAATTAAAGCTATATTTCTTAAACTCTCATATACAATGAGTTTTTTTAAAATATGTTTAATTCCTTTTTCATCTTTATAAAAACTATTTTCGCTTTTAGTAAAGTAAAGTGTATCATTAGTATTTAAAGAGAAATTTTCATTTTCTAAAAGTTGAATCACTTTTAGTTTTCGTTCTAATCCTTTTTTATAGTACGTTTCAAAATCACCTAGAAAGGAACAGTTTTGATTTAGAATATAATTATCAATTTTATACTTGTGTTTTGATAACCTTTCATATTCTGATTGCAAGAAAATATTTCTTTCTCTGTCTAATTTTTCAATTATAGCATTAAAAACATATAAAGAAAGACTATCATTTACCTGTTTAGGTTGATAATGATAGTCTTGTATGAGCGCATTAATTCTAAAAATTGTTACACAATTTTCTGTTCTACTTTGAGAAAAAATAAAATTCAAAAAGAACAGAAAAATAGATAACGTTATTTTCATCAATAATTTATTTCTTGTAGAAAGGGAGTTTTACCACTTTCGCTTTTACATCTTTATTTCTAATACGGATAAAAATTTCGGAGTCAACCGTAGTTAGAGTTGTAGGAACATAACCTAAACCAATAGCGATACCTAGAGATGGAGACTGAGTTCCAGAAGTTACAACACCTATAATATTTCCACTAGCGTCTGCAATTTCATAATCATGTCTTGGAATACCTCTTTCAACCATTTCAAATGCAACTAATTTGCGAGTAACGCCTTCTTCTTTTTGTTTTTTTAGATTTTCGGAATTGGTAAACTCTTTAGTAAATTTGGTAATCCATCCTAAACCAGCTTCTAATGGAGAAGTGGTATCATTGATGTCGTTACCATATAAACAGAATCCCATTTCTAAGCGTAAGGTATCTCTTGCGGCTAAACCAATTGGTTTTATACCAAAGGATGCACCTGCTTCAAATACTTTGTTCCAAATTTGTTCCACTTGGTCGTTTTTACAATAAATTTCAAAACCTCCAGAACCTGTATATCCTGTTGCAGAAATGATAACATGTTCAAAACCTGCAAAATCAGCTACTTCAAAATGATAATATTTAATAGCAGCTAAATCAATTGAACTTAATACTTGCATTGCCTCAACAGCTTTTGGACCTTGAATTGCTAATAAAGAGTAATCATCAGAAATATTTCTTATTTCTACATCTAAATCATTATGAGCAGAAATCCATTCCCAATCTTTTTCTATATTTGATGCATTAACTACTAGTAAGTATTGTTCTTCTTTGATTCTATATACAATTAAATCATCTACAATTCCACCTTCATTATTTGGTAAACAAGAATATTGTGCTCTTCCAATTTCTAGAACTGATGCATCATTGGATGTTACTTTTTGTATTAATGCTAGTGCATTTTTACCAGTTAATAAGAATTCACCCATGTGAGAAACATCAAAAACGCCTACACCATTTCTAACGGTTTCGTGTTCAATATTTACACCTTCATATTGTACAGGCATATTAAATCCTGCAAAAGGTACCATTTTTGCTCCTAAATTTTCGTGAATGTGGGATAAAGCTGTGTTTTTCATCATTTAAATTTTGTGGTGCTAAATTAATTAAAATAACTTGATATAAAAATGCCTGATAAACATATTATTTATCAGACATTTTAAAAATGAGTACCTTAATTTTTCTTTTTCTTTAGCAACTTTTTAGCCTTTTTGGGCGTTATACTCATCTCTTATTTTTTCTTCTTTTTTAATTTCGTTTAAATGGGGTGTAATTTCTTTTTCAATATCTTCTTCGGAGAAAGCAAGTAATTTTGGATTACTTTTCAAAGCTAACCAAGGTTTTTGTGCTTTAAAATCATACTTTCCAAATATGATAACTGGTGTGCCTTTAATTTTTACAACATCGTTATTTTCCAAAACCCATTGGTCTGCAAAATCATAAAGCATCTTGGCATCCTTTTCAAGCAAACGCATGCAAGAATGAGAAGCTGGGTAACCTGGTAATTCATATTGATGAAAACCAACACCTAAATTATTTGCTACATTGAAGTTCCATTTTAATAACCATTCGTCATTTACAGTACTAGTAGTTTCTTCTGCTTTCCAGTTAGTAAAAAATAAACCAGTAGGAGTGAGTGCTGTTTCTTTACCCATATTAGTAGGCCCTACATGGGTTAAAATACCATATTCATATGTAGCAAAAGTTTCTGTTGGATAAGAAAAAAAGATGATTTTTTTTATGGAATCTAAAGCTTTTACTTCGAAAGGATAAGGCATATAAAATTCCAAGTCACCAGATAAGTCGGTAGGTAATAAAATCGAATCTGCTTTTTTAAGGTGTATTTTATCCATTCTATTTACAGCTAAGATAATATCTTGTTCTTTAGAAGACAGTGAGTCAAAATGTATTTCTTTTGAACTAATATAAGAATAGGTAAAATTTTTAGGTTCAATTCTTTCTGGTAATGCTCTTTTTAGCATGGGTTGTTCATTATTTTCTCTATTGCAGGATAATAATAAAAAGAATGTTAGTAGTATTAAGCCAGTAATTCGTTTCATAATTTATTTGTTTACAACTTACTTTCATAGTTTTGAAAGCAATTTTTTTTGATGTTGTAAAATTGAAAAAAATACTGGCTTTGGTTCTTATATTATTTTGTGTAAAATTTATAGAATTATCAGAATTTCAAAAATTACATTAGATAGTCTTTTAATTCTTGATACGTTTTAATTTTAGTACTTTGCTTTTCTTTGTTTAATACACTTTTTATTTGTTCAGGTACTTCTAAATTTATTGATAAAACAGGCTCAACAATGTCTAAAAATTTGATTGGATGTGCGGTTTCTAAAAAGAACCCAACACTTTCTTCCTGAAACTCTAATTCTCTTTTTAAACCTAAATAACCTACAGCTCCATGTGGTTCTGCTATATAATTTGAACTAGAATAAATAGTTTGCATTATTTTTTTTGTTTCTTCATCTGAATAAGAATAGGATGAAAAATCTTTTTCAAATTCTTTTAGATCATTGGCATACATTTCTTGGATTCTAACAAAATTACTAGGATTTCCCACGTCCATTGCATTTGAAATAGTAGCAACAGATGGTTTGGGATCGTAAATGCCATTTTCTAAGAATCTTGGAACTGTATCGTTTGCATTCGTTGTGGCAATGAAATGAGTAATAGGTAATCCCATTTTTTTAGCTAAAATGCCTGCACAAATATTTCCAAAATTGCCACTTGGACAAGAAGATAGAATAGGTTTGTTGTATTTCTTTAATTCTTTATAAGCAAAAAAGAAGTAAAACATTTGGGGTAACCAACGTGCAATATTAATAGAATTAGCTGAGGTTAAATTTTTATGTTTTAAATCGTTGTCTAAAAAGGCCTTTTTTACCATATCCTGACAATCATCGAAAACACCATCAACTTCTAAAGCTATTATATTTTGACCTAATGTAGTAAGCTGTCTTTCTTGAATATCGCTTACTTTTTTGGAAGGGTAGAGGATAACTACATTGACTCCTTTTACTCCTAAGAAACCACTCGCAACGGCTCCTCCTGTATCACCAGAGGTGGCTACTAAAACAGTGTTTTGAGTATCCTTGTCTTTATTGAAATAGCCTAAGCAACGTGACATAAATCGGGCGCCTACATCTTTAAAAGCCATGGTGGGGCCATGAAATAATTCTAAGGAAAATACGTTTTTTTCTACTTCTATTAATGGGAAATCAAAAAATAAGGTTTCTGATATGATTTTTTTTAATTCATTTTCAGGAATTTCATTTCCAATGTAAGGTTGCATTACTTGGAAAGCAATTTCTTCATTAGATAAACTCTCAATGGTTTCAAAAAAGTAAGGGTCTAATTTAGGAATGTTATTAGGGAAATATAGACCTCTGTCAGGAGCTAAACCGTTAATTACGGCTTCTTCAAATGAAACAGAATGTTTTTTATTATTTAGACTATAGTATTGCATGGTAAATATATATTGCTTGTTTGATTTATAATAGTGTAACCCCTTTATCATTCACTCTTGAGAGGTAAACATCAAAAGTTATTTTCGTTTTAGAGTATTCGTTTTTCATTGCAACTGCGACTGTTTCGGCTATTTGTTTGCCTTCACATATTGCGAAAATAGAAGGGCCTGCACCAGAAATACCACAACCTAGAGCTCCTTCTTGTAAAACTATCTCTTTTACTTTGTCAAAATGTGGAATTAAATGTTTTCTAAAAGGTTCGACTACTACATCTTGTAATGAACGTCCAATTAATGAATAATCTTCTGTGTATAACCCCGCAATTAAACCGCCTAAATTTCCCCATTGTGTAATTGCTTTTTGAAACGGAATAGTGGGCTCTAAAACCGCTCTTGCATCAGCTGTTTTTACTTCTATGTGTGGATGTAAAACTACCGCATAGATTTTCTCTGGACTAGTTATTTTAATTACATCTAGAGGGTTGTAACCTCTTACAAGGGTAAAACCACCTAGTAAACAAGGAGCTACATTATCTGCATGTTCGCTACCACTAGCTAAAGCTTCCCCTTTCATCGCAAAATGTATCAACTCTTTTTTAGAAAAAGGTCTTCCAATTAATTCATTTACACCAAAAGCAGCTCCCGCTGCACTGGCAGACGAACTTCCAATGCCGCTTCCTGCTTTTATTTTTTTGTGAATTTCTATAGCTATACCAAAATCAATATCTCTGTTTTCAATTACAGCTAAAGCTGCAACACCAGCAACATTTTTAGACACTTCATAAGGTAAATCAGCCCCTGTTATATTCGTAATTTGTATCCCTTTTGTAGTAATTTTTCGAAAAATCATTTCATCACCAATGTTTTCCAAACACAAACCCATTACATCAAACCCACAATTTAAGTTAGCTATAGTTGCTGGGCAAAATATACGTACTTCCATAAGTCCATTTTTAAACGTTACCAATTCGAATGACATCTGCAAATATTCCAGAAGCGGTTACTGCTGCTCCAGCTCCAGCACCCTTAATTAAAAGAGGTTGGTCTACATAACGATCGGTATAAAATTGAACAATATTATCTTTCCCTTCTAAATTATAAAAAGGGCTTTCAACAGGTATAAATTCTAACCCTACGCTAGCTTTTCCGTTTTCAAATGAAGCGACAAATTTAAGTCGGCTGTTTTTTTCTTTGGCTTGTACCAATAAATTTTCAAAATGAGCATTATACTTAATTAAAGAAGCAAAGAAAGCCTCGTTAGTTGTTGTATTCATGCATTCTTCTGGAAGAAAAGAATTATTTTTAATATCCTCAATTTCCATTTTATATCCACTTTCTCTAATCAAGATAACGATTTTTCGAGCCACGTCAATTCCACTTAAATCAATTTTAGGATCAGGTTCTGTAAAGCCTTGTACTCCAGCTTCTTTAACTACATCATGAAAGGAGTAATTTTCACTAAAATTATTAAAAATAAAGTTTAAACTTCCCGATAAAACGGCTTGAATTTTATGTACTTTATCTCCAGAAGCAATGAGATGTTTTAAGGTGTCAATTATTGGTAAACCTGCGCCTACATTGGTTTCAAAAAGAAAAGGAGCATTATATTTACGCGATAAATTTTTTAAAAGTTTATAATTTTCATATTCAGAGGAAGCGGCAATTTTATTACAAGTTACCACAGCAATATTTTCTTTCAAAAATTGGCCATAAATAGTTGCTACCTCACTGTTAGCCGTAATATCAACAAAAATACTGTTTCTATAATTTAGTGCTTTTACTTGAGTAATAAAAGAAGTAATGTTAGCATTTTCACCTTCATTTAAACACGTTTTCCATTCTTTTAATGCAATTCCTTCCGAATCAAAATACATCTTTCTAGAATTTGACAAAGCGATAACACGAACGTTTAGTTTTAAATTTTCTTTTAAAAACTTCTTTTGTTGGTATATTTGATCGATAAATTTTTCACCTACATTACCCACACCCATTACGAAAAGATTCAACTGTTTCGTATTGTCTTCAAAGAAGCGTTCGTGTAAGGTGTTTAAAGCTTTTCTAACATCTTTTTTTGCGATAACCACTGAGATATTTCTTTCAGAAGCTCCTTGTGCAATTGCGCGAATATTTACATTGTTTTTTCCTAAAGTACTAAACATTTTACCACTTAAGCCTTGATGGTTTTTCATGTTTTCTCCTACTAGAGCAACAATACATAAATCTTCTTCTACGATACAAGCCTCAATTTTATGTTGTGCAATTTCTATTTCAAAAGTAGTGTCAATGGCTAGTTTAGCTAATTGTGCATCCTGATTTTGTATACCAATGCAAATGGAGTGTTCTGAAGAGGCTTGAGTAATAAAAATAACATTAACATTATGATTAGAAAGTGTTTCAAACAAGCGTTTAGATGAGCCAGAAACCCCTATCATGCCAGACCCTTCTACTGTTATTAACGCAATAGATTCTATATGGGAAATTCCTTTTATAGGATTTCCATTTGATTTGGATTGATTTGAAATATAGGTACCTAAAGCATCTGGTTCAAAAGTATTTTTAATCCAAATAGGAATGTTTAAATCTAAAACAGGTTGGATAGTTGGAGGATATAATACTTTGGCTCCAAAATGAGACAATTCCATAGCTTCCTGATAGGTTATAGTAGCTATAGGTTGTGCTTGTTTTACAATTTTTGGATTAGCGGTATACATTCCATTAACATCAGTCCAAATTTCTAAAGTAGCGGCATGTAAAGCTGCTGCTAGTAAAGCTGCAGTATAATCTGAACCACCTCTTCCTAGAGTTGTTGTATTTCCATTAATTGAAGATGCAATAAATCCTGGAAAAACAGTAATATTTGTTTCTTTAGACTTAAAAAAAGTTGAAATCAATTCATTTGTAATTTTAAAATCTACAGTTGCTTTACCAAAATTGGCATTTGTTTTAATGATATCTCGGCTATCCTTAAATGCAGTTAAAAGAATTTCCTTTTGAACAGCAACTGCAATAATTTGAGAAGATAATAATTCTCCAAAACTTAAAATTCGGTCTAATGTTTTAGGAGTTAATTCACCTAATAAAAAACAGCCATCTAATAAGGTTTGTAGTTGATTAAATTCGGTATTTAACAATGTAATTACTTCTTGTTTTTTAGTTGCTTCGATGAGGTTTTCAACTACTTCATAATGTTTCTCTTGAATTTGTTGTTGTATATTTTTATAATTAAGGTCTTTTGTAGCCGCTGTTTTTGAAGCTAAAAGTAATAGATCGGTTACGCCACTAAATGCTGATACTACAACTGCTAATTTGCCTTTTTGAGCTTTTTTAGAAATTATTTCAATTACTTTTTTTATGTTTTGGTCATTGGCAACAGATGTACCACCAAATTTTAATACATTCATGATTGTTTACTTAAATGGAAATACTTAAAGTTTTATTTTTCGAATGAAAAATATATAATATGGGATTATATGTAATTGATTATACCCCGAACGGGGTAATGATTGTTGTCATAACAAAAATGCCAACCGAAAAAATGCCAGTTGAATAGGAAGTTGAATATGTGTTTTTGTTATGTAACATAGTTCAAATATAGAATATATTTTTTGGGCTGAAAAACGAAAGACACATTTTTGCGAAAACTTTATTTTAGTCTATTTAAAAAACTTGAAAAAATGATTTTAATAAATTTGGTACCCAATGATTATCAATATGATAATAAAATAGTAGTTAAAAATGTTGCTTTTTAACATTTGTTTGCAGAATTTTGAACTTTTAAAATCGAAAAATGGAAACAATACATTATATAAGTTCTGATTTACTTTCAATTAATCAAATAGAAAACATAGTTTTACAAGACATGAAATTAGAATTGTCTGAAGAAGCCAGAGCTAATATTGTAAAATGCAGAATGTATTTAGATGATAAATTAAAATCAAATGAAAATCCAATTTATGGTATAAATACTGGTTTTGGTTCTTTGTGTAATGTTAAGATTTCAAATGAGAATTTATCTAAGTTACAAGAAAATTTAGTAAAATCTCATGCTTGTGGAACAGGAGAAGAAGTTCCTCAAGAGATTGTAAAAATAATGTTATTATTAAAAATACAATCTTTAAGTTATGGTCATTCTGGAGTGCAATTAGAAACAGTAGAACGCTTAATAGATTTTTATAATCACGATATATTACCAGTAATCTATAGCCAAGGTTCTTTAGGAGCAAGTGGAGACTTAGCTCCTTTAGCTCATTTATCGTTGCCTTTAATAGGCGAAGGAGAAGTGTATTATGATGGATTTAGACAACCAGCATATAAAGTTTTGGAGAAAATGAATTGGAGTTCAATATTATTGCAATCCAAAGAAGGGTTAGCCTTGTTAAACGGAACTCAATTTATGAGTGCATACGGGGTTTATATTTTAATTAAATCGTGTAAGTTGTCTTATTTAGCCGATCTTATTGGTGCTATTTCTTTGGAAGGTTTTGATGGTAGAATAGAGCCTTTTACAGATTTAATTCATTTGGTTCGTCCACACAAAGGACAAGTGCAAACAGCTGAACGTATTAGAGAAATATTAGATGGAAGTGAAATTATTGCTCAAGAAAAGAAACATGTTCAAGATCCTTATTCTTTTAGGTGTATTCCTCAAGTTCATGGTGCGAGCAAAGATGCATTAGATTATGTAAAAAGGGTTTTTCGTACAGAAATTAATTCAGTTACTGATAATCCCAATATATTTGCGAGTGAAGATATGATTATTTCAGGAGGTAATTTTCATGGACAACCTTTAGCACTAGCATTGGATTTTCTAGGAATTGCTTTGGCAGAAATTGGAAACATATCAGAAAGAAGAACCTATCAATTAATTTCTGGATTGAGAGAGTTGCCAGCATTCTTAGTAAGTGATCCTGGTTTAAATTCTGGGTTTATGATTCCACAATACACCGCAGCCAGTATTGTAAGTCAAAACAAACAATTAGCAACACCAGCGAGTATTGATAGTATTGTATCAAGTAATGGTCAGGAAGATCATGTAAGTATGGGAGCCAATGCAGCGACAAAAACATTACGTATTTTAGAAAATTTAGAGCGTATTTTAGCAATTGAATTATTAAATGCATCTCAGGCAATAGAGTTTAGAAGACCTTTAAAATCAAGCAATTTTATAGAAATGTTTTTAAAATCATACAGAGAAGAAGTTTCTTTTGTAAGTGAAGATAGAATTTTACATTATGATATAGAAAAAACTATTGCTTTTTTACAAAGTTTTCAGGTAGAGGAGGAAGTAATGTAAAGCATAAAATATAAATATGAGTCGTCCTAAAATAGATTGACAAGTTTTACAATAAATTAATTAAAACCAGTGAAGCTAGCTTCACTGGTTT
>NZ_PJQW01000005.1:0-2447 GCF_004303025.1 Flavobacterium sp. J27
CTAAATAATTTGTAGGTAAACGTTTAATCTCTAAATAAGGATAATTTACACTATTAGAAGAAGAATAAAATTCGTCTAAATTGCCTAAACCATTATTTAAACTACTCGATTCCATGGTAGCATATTCTACTTCATTAACAAGGTTTCCTCCGGAAGAAGTTACTTTTGTGATTCGAGCGTCTTGCGCAACATTCTTTGGGAATTTAACAAAATACGCTTTATTGTAATGATTATGAACTACTGCAATATCTCTATTTAATCCCGCAAATCTATAATTTGAAACTACTGGAATAACAATATCAGGTGAATCACTATTATGATTACAATTTGGAATCGTTCCAAAAGGCGTATTTATATACTCACAAGGAGAAACATAATCTGCTGTAAATTTACTAGCTCCAGGTATTTGCGTGTTCCCAATATTATTCACAAACGTAGTAATTTGCCATTGCGTATCGTGGTCATTAATCGTCCAACCTGGTTTATAGTATTTAAACCAAACACGAACCATATCCGATTTTCCATCGCCATTGGTATCTAATGCATAATACTTACTAAAATGTGTTTGTGTATCATAATAAGACCCTGTATTAGGCCAGTATTCTACTATATTATGAGATTCTTTTTCAAAAAAAGATCCTCCATTTGGTTTTGGATTACTGTAATAAATATGCCATAACGTATGACCAGACCCACCTTGAGTGTCAGGTAGCATAATATCTACTTTACCATCACCATTGTAGTCACCAAATAAAATATCTTTAGTTTTAGAATATTTATCTAAAGTTCCTTCACCAATTAATTCAAGTTGATTCCAAGGCGCAACTGTTAGTTGATTGATTGTATATATTTTATAAGCCTGACTAGGATAAACCACTAAAATATTTGATTTTCCATCGCCTGTAAAATCTGCTATATATTTTTCGCCTATATAGGTTAATTCAAGAGTATTTAAATCTGTAAATCCACTAGAACCCAATGTAGTTGAAGAATTTGGGTTTAAATCTAGAAGTAATGTCTGGAAACCATCAGTTACTGTGTTTATAATTTCACACGTTGTATAATCATTATAATTGTCATATACATTAGTGTAATGTAAATCATAACTTACGTTTTTTTCATTTATAATAATTACTTCACTAATTCCATCGCCATTAAAATCTCCCTCATAATATTCTGTAGGTTTCATTCCATTATAATCATAAATAGCTTCACAATCCCCAGGGTCATAACCAGAATAACCTACACTACCATAATAAGAATCTTGTGTTTCCCTAATTATAAAACTTTTATCTATAGGTAAAGTCTTTGTATAAGATAAATTAAATACATTACCATTCAAACTATATACCTTGAATTCTGTCTGATTAGATACTGGATTTATAGCTAAAACTGAATTAAATTGATTTAGTTTATTAGATGTTTGAGTTGTTATAGTAAGTCTCTTACTCGCAGGTATGGAAAATGTAACAGGAGCTTGTCCAGAGTTTCCTTGAAACAAATTACGATATAATCCATTGTCTGCAATAAAATCCAATCTACCATCGCCATCAAAATCTCCTGACAATTGAATATCACTAAAATTTAAATTATTTGAATAGGTTGTTTTTATTTCGGTTCCTTGATTTGAAGTCGTTGTCGTATCGTATTCAAAAACAACTGGATTAGCTGGCTCTAATGCTCCATTAAACTCTTGAATTTGAGAAACTCGCTCGTATCCTAGCTGTGAATCAACAATGTGAGTTAGTTGATATTTTCTAAATAAAACACCATTTGTTTTAACCTGTATGTTATCTAATAATTCTGCTTTTTCATGCTTAACTCCTTTAATGTAAGCATATTCAGCTCTCTTTGCTAATTTATAGTTAAATTGTAGACTATTTAATGGTGTTTGTAAACCATTTACATTGGCACTAAACTTTATTTCACTTATACACAACCCTTTATTAAATGGTTTGCTATAATGATAGGTAATAAAATTTCCATTTACATCTTCGAAACGAACAATGTAAAAAGCAGTTAAATCTACGACATTCATACCTCCATAGTTTCCATACCAGGAACGAGAACCGTCAGGATTTGTAACAATGAAGTAAATGGATGTTCCTGAACCAAACAATTCTATTTTAGAATTGGATAATATCTCTGTTTTGTATACAGAACTGTCTTCCCAATAATTTCCAGAAACCAATTGCAATCTTTGTCCGTCTAAGGCCAATTTATCATTATCATCAAAATCCACTCCATCAACATACCCATCTAGATCTTTTCGGGTTGAAATTCTACTAATAGCTGAAATGGAATTGATACTCCATCCTTGTCCTGCAATTCCGCCCAACTGCCCGCTGGCATAGATTAAATTAATTGTAGGACCAACATCTCCTATACTGGGAGGCAATGCAATGGGTAAGGTATAAATGGCTTGACCATTTTCTGAAACCTCAAAT
>NZ_PJQW01000005.1:2610-236158 GCF_004303025.1 Flavobacterium sp. J27
AGTCTGCTTTTCTAAAGTAGAGATTACTTTCATCAGTTGCCCAGAAAAAGAATAAACTTCAATTTTTTTTACTTGATTGTTATCAATCAATTCCCATTTTAGAAATAGTTCTTCTTCAACAGGGTTTGGATAATAAGAAATGATATCCTCAGGAAAAAATTTTAATAATTCATCCTCTTTAATTTCAGAACTATTTTTAGATGAGGGCTCTTCTTCTCCAATAGGTCTTGGAATAAAAAAACTCAACTCCCTTCTCACTTGATTTCCAGCATTGTCATAACTAAAAGAAATTCTATTCTCATAAGTTTGGCTAAATCCTAAATAAGAAATAAATAGCAACCAATAAAAAACTGTTTGTTTCATAAATATTTGTTTGTTAATGATTTACAATGATATTTTACTATATAAACAATTAAAAAAGTCGTTCTTTGACTGCTTTTAATTGCTTCATAGAATATTTTAATTTTAAAATTCGTATCGAACCGTAAAATTCCACGTTCTTCCTAATCCAAAGAAAGCATTATTTCCTCCAGCTAAACCTTTGTAAACATTCCCATTCTCTCTAAAAGTTGGTCCAGTTAGAGTATTACTATCAAAAGTAGTTGGGTCTGGACTATCAACTTCATAACTTGAATTAGATTCAGAAATATATTTTCTATTGAAAATATTATTTACATTTAAACGTAAATCAATATGGTTTACTACGTTAATTCTGAATCTATAAGAAGCGAATGCATCAACAACTGTAAAATCGGGTAATAAGATTGGATTTTTAAAGAATGTAGCATTTTCCTTATATACACTAAAATTAGGATCGTACCTTTCAAGTGATGGCGAAGCATACATTCTATCTGAATACTTCACATTGGTACCAAATCTAAAATTTTTGAAAAATTCATAATCAACACCTATTGAAGCCATAAGTTGAGGCGCTCCTCCTATTTTTTGATCTTCAATCAATAAGATAGATGGCTCTGCTAAACTACCGTTTGTATCTGGTCTTAAATCTTGAAAAATAGCATTTGAACTATATTTCCATTCTCCAATAGATAACGTTCCATTTAAAATTAATCTTCTAATAGGAGCTGCCGTTACGTCTAATTCAATCCCTCTGTTAATTCTGTTAATTCCTGATGTAGTACCAAAATTACCTAATTCTGGTGTATAATAAGGTGTTTCAGCATCTTTATGGTCAGATGAGTAAGCACTAATATTTAAACTAACACTTCTTGATCTGAATCCATAACCAATTTCAATTGATTTGAATTTTTCATTTTTATAATTTGGATTAATATCATTATTTAAACCACTATAAACTGTTACGAATACGGGAGCTCTAGACACAAATCCTGCATTTGCCCAAATATTATGTTTTGCAGTAATATTAAAATTCACACCAAATTTTGCATTATAACCATCTATTGGTAATTCGCTAGTAGAATTACTACTATTATTATCGATATCAAATACCCCAGAACCAGGATTAGATTCAGCATAATTAGCTAAAGTATAATCGACTCTTTGAATAAATTGTCTGTTGAATCCTCCTTGCGCCAAAAGGTTAAACTTCCAAATATCATATTCTATTTGTGCATACGAACCTAAGTACGCTATTTTAGCATCGTATTTATAATCAACAGGATTAGCTCCTAAGTTTTTCTTTGTAAAATCAAATAATGGCTCTGGTAGAGCAGTATTGTTTGTGTTAATTGCATACCAAATACCCGCTGGATCGTTTGGAGCATCAATATAATCTGTTGCATAAGCATCAGCTCCAAACAAATCGTTTACAATTCTCGTTTTATTATATACTGTTTTACGTGCATCTATACCATAGTTTAGTTTTAAATTACTTGTTAGTTGTGTACTCAAATTTAAAATTCCACCATAAAAGGTCTGATTAGTTACTTCTGATAGTAAGCTTATTCCAGAAGTTCTACTTACAAAACCTCCTCCTAAATTACCATCCCAAATAGAGTTTATAAATTGTCCGTTATAGTTTTCACTTCGTGTTCTTACACCATAATAAGGTATGTTTGTAGGTTGTCCTGAATTAAAACTATAAATCGTATTTAAATCTACTTGCCCGTTTCCATCTACAAAATCTGACCATCCTAACCCTAAAATACCTCCTGAAAAGTTAGTATTTCCGCTTGTTCCTTTAGAACCGTATAATTTAGCAGACAACTGTGTTTTATCGGTAAAATTGATATCCCATTGAAAAATCCCAAGAGGCTTATGACCAAAATTTACTTTGGTAGCATAGGCTTCATTATTTAAATAACCCCAATCGCGGTTGTATTTATAATTAGGTTCTCCGCTTCCGTTACCTCTATTTATATAATTTGATAAACTAATATTAGACATTCTTTGGTTATGCCATTGTGGAGATCCAAAAACTTTAAATTGAAAATCATGTTTCCCTTTTTTATATCCTAAAGCTAAATAATAGGAATAGGCTTCAAAATTAGTAGAATTAACATAACCATCACCAGAGGTAGAACTTAGTAAAACATTGGCTGAAAAACCGCTCTTTAACAAGCCTGTTGCGTAAGAACCTACAAATTTTCTGTAGCCATCATTACCTGTAGCATTATATAAAAATCCGCCTTTATCGTAGTTTGCATCTCTTAAAATCATGTTGAATGTTCCAGCAACTGATGAATTCACTAATTTCGATGCTCCTAGTCCTCTTTGTAACTGAATAGACGAAGCCACATCGTTCATTGAAGCGATATTTGCCCAATCTACAATACCTGCTTCTAAATCGTAAACAGGAATACCATCAATCATTGGAGAAATATTGTTTTGCTCAAAACCTCTCACATTCATTCTTGTATCACCAAAGCCACCACCAACTCTTGAAGTATACACTCCAGGCATTTGGCTTGTTAATTCGATAAAATCTTTGTTTGATACTTTTTCACGCATTTCATAATTTCTCATTGTTGAAGATGAAATAGGTGTTTTTCTATCTTTAATTACGTCGATACTTGAAGTTGTTACAATAATATCTCTTTCCGTAACGGTGTTTTCTTCTAAAAATATAATTCCTAAATCTATAGTAGATTCATTCCCTTTACCATAAAAAGGAATTGTTTTACTGATAAATCCATTCATAGAAACTTCAACTGTTCCAAAAGTTTTAGTTGTAGTTAATACGAATGTTCCGTCAAAATCTACTGAAACTTGATCTACTGCTGTAGTTCCATCTGCTTTGATTGAAACAATTGCACCAAATAAAGAAAGTTTCTCTCTGTCATCTTTAACAATACCTTTAAATTTTGTTTGAGAAAATCCTTGTGAGGATAATAAAATTAATAATAGTGAATAGCAAAATAATCTTTTCATAAAACTCATTTTTAAAAATGGGTGCAAAGATTGTCTATAAAAAAAATTAAAAAAAAATTGGATTTTTTAACAAAACAACAAGGAGTTGTGATATTTATACTTGTTAATCGGTAGCTATATTTTTTTAATGTTAATTTTTTAAAAGCATTATAACAACTTAATTTATAAAAAAAGAATATGAAATTTTTATTGCCATTTTTTTATCGAATACAAAAAAAATACTTTTAGTGAAATATTTTATAAAAAAGCATATATAAAAGCCAAAAAACCCTTAAAACAAGGGGTTTTTGGCTTTATAAAATCAAATTTGTTTATTTTTTTTCTGTTTTTTGAGGTTCATTTATCACTTTTTGTTGTGATTTCATAGCACAAGTTGCTTCAAAAACAGCTCCAGATTCTACAGAAAGTCTACCTACAATTACATCTCCTTTAATCTTAGCAGTAGATTTGACAGTTAGCAATTCATCTACTTCTAATTTTCCTGTATATTTACCTTCAACATCAACATTTCTGCACTTAATATCACCTTGTACTTCACCTGATGGTCCAATAACTAATTTTCCTCCAGAAGTATAATTCCCAATTAAAGTGCCGTCTAATCTAAAATCTTCTTTAGTTTCTATATCTCCTTTAATTATTGTTCCTTGAACAATTCTATTGGTTTTCCCTAAAGGATTGCTTTCTGGTGTTTTATTTTTATCAAACATAGTCGTTAAGAGTTTTGGGGGTTATTTATTTATAGTTGTTTATTTAATCCATTCTTCTAGCTTCTTCTTTACTTGAATTACCTTATAATCGTCTGTAGAAATAATATATACTTTATCTTTTATTTTATAGTCTTTATATTCTTGCAATACGCTCCATGTTGCTCGAGCTACTTCAGCAGTTATAAAACCATGAATTACTATAAAGTCTTCTTCAATAGTATAAATATCAGTAGATAATTTTAAATCGTCATTTCTTCTAGCTTCTAGATATTTATTCAGTTTCTCTATTAATTTTTGTGCACTTTCTTGATCGTCAGGAACTCTCTTTGGAAATACCAATTTCCAAGTACTGGTTTCTGATGTAACAAAATTCATAGCTTCTAATTTAGGAATATGTTTTGAAAGCAAATCTTCCGCTTCTTTTCCTTCATCTGTATTTGGATAAGTTAAAGCTACATAATTAAGTACTTTTTTATACTCCTCTAATCCTTTTAATCTACCAACTACATTTGCTTTTAGCATCTCAAATTTTGGTAACGACTCTTCTCCTATATATTGATCAATTCTTTCTTGAACTTCAATATAAACTTCTCTTAGCTCATTTTGGGTATATCTTTTATATAGTTTATTGAATACAACTTCTGGTCTGGATTCATCATTTTCTACATTTAATGATGGATTTAGAAGAATTTGCGCATATCTGCTATCTGGATATTCTGAAACAATTTGATTTTTATAGGATTCTGCTTTACTAGGGTTACTAATCTCATATATTTTATACAAATTATATTTCGCTGGTAAGATTAATCGTTCTTCAGGATTATTCTTTAACAGTTGCTCTAGCCTATTAGCTGCTAATTGATATTCTTTGAATTTTTCTTTATAAATAAGCCCTAATTGATAATAAGCATAGTTTCTATCTTTAGCCAATGTATCAATAGCAGTCTTTCTGGTTGGTAATTTGGACAAATAAAAAGCAACATCATACTCAGGTTTATGGATCAATACATTCGAAGTGTCTTTATATTCTTCATTGCTTGAAGCTATAGCATCGTCATTATTTGCAATAGAAGTATTTGAATCACTGGTCGAAAGTTTCCAATTGTCTTTTAGTTTCTTATTACCCCATTTGCTTTGAAAATCTTTTTTTCCATAAGCTACCGTTACAGGGTTATAAAAATAAAATGTGCTTTGTTGTTCTTCTTTGCTACCTGCAGGAGGAAGGTTTCCTGGCGGTAACGCTCCAAAACTATTGTTTATATTGTTTTGTACTTTAGTTTTAGCAAGATTTTCTTGTTTTATGGCTTCTTTTTCTGCTTTTTCTGCTTCAGCTATAGCTTTTAAAGAATCGGCTACTTTTATTTTTTTAATATGTTCTTGAAAGTATTTTTTTCTTTCATTTTCACCCATTGCTACTATAGCCAAGATACTATCATTATCATGTGCAATAGTTTCATATTTAATCACATCTTCTAAATTGTCTCTTTTCTTTTTAATTTTTCGATATTCTTTTGTTCGATTATCTAATTGAATTAAAGTACTGTCGTAATATTGACCTGCCAATTTATATTCTGCATTATTAAAATGAATTTCGCCAATATTTCTATAATTTGAAGCAGCTAAGTAACGATCTTGCGTAACAGCTCTTATCGATTTGTTGTACCATTTTTTGGCAGTTGAATCGATTTCTTGTTTATCATAAAAAATACCCATTTGATGATATAAAATATCTAAATAAGGGCGGTTTTCTCTATCTTCAATTAATTTATTGAATTTTTCGGTGAATAATAAGGTGTCTCCGTTTTTATAATCGAATTGTGCTGCTTGTTTTGCGTGTGCTTGAATAACATATCTTCTTGGTGATTTTCTATTCATGTCTATAACTTCTTGAAAAGCTATATAAGCGCTGTCATTGTATTCCATTGCTTCATAAAGTTGTCCTAAAATAAAGGTATATCTAGCCTTTTGTTCTTTATTTTTAGTGATTTCTTTAGCAATTTTCAAAGTAGTAATGGCACTATCATTGGCTCCAATATTCATGTAAGCCTCAGTAAGCATTGCGTTAGCGTCTGCAACATCTTGACCTTCTATTTTTTCGTCTTCTAATAACTTTTTAAGGTTTTTTATCGCTGTTTCTTCATTTTCAAGTCGAATGTTTACTTTCTCTCTCCAAACTTTTGCATGATAAATTTTATCACTAGTAGGATATTTATATAAAATATAATTTAATGCTTCTAAAGACGGTAAGAATCGATTATCATAATATCTTGCTTTTCCTAGCAATAAATAAGCTTCGTCCATTTGAGGGTTTTTTTCTTTACCCTTGATATTCATGGAATGTTTTTGAATAGCTTTTACTGCTTTTTCTTCCGCTCTTTCAAAATTTGGATTTTTTTTATCTCCTGGCATCATTTCTTCTTCCTGAACTGGCATCCGTTCTACAGGTAAAATATCCCAAAAATTGTCTTTATAGGTTAGAACTAAATCGGCTTTTCCAGCTTCTAAAGCCAAATTACCATTATACAAAATATTATATTCTGTAGTAACAGCATGAAAATTTCTATTGATAAACTTATCTTTCTTAACAGAACAAGCTATTAGAAAAAAAAGAAAACCAATAGTTAAGGTGTATTTAAGTATATTGTTTTTCAAGATAAAACGCTTTATTTCTTTAACTTCAAATTTCTCTTTTTAGTATAAAGAATGGTAAAAATACATTTCTTTTTTTGATGTAAAAAAAAACCTTTGCTTTTTTACATTAATCTTGAATACTTTTTAACTCTTTTATGGCTTTAAAAGCAATGTCTATTTGATTGTCGCTCACAATAATTGTAAACTCATTAGTAGTAGAAATTACTTCATGTATAATGATTCCTTCCCAAGCTAATCTTTGGAAAATATAGTAATAAACACCCGGTACTGACACATTTTCTTGCGGAAGTTTCACCGTAATAGATGATAAATTCTCTATTTTATGTGTTATTTTTTCTGTTTTTAACAAATCAGCAACTAAATAAGCAGCAGAAGTACTTATGATAATATTAGATTCATTTACACCTCGTGAAGAAGTGTAAAAAACATCTGATTCTTTATTGATTTCAGATAATAATTTAGCCTGATTATCTAAAAGTGTTTCCGAAATGGTAAATGCATAATCTGTTAAAGAAGAACGAACGGTTATTTCACCTGTGTTTTTTAAAACTCGAGAAATTTTATGATTAATTTTAAAATCTAATTCTTCTGAAAGTCTTTTTAAAGACATCACAACAGCGCCCTGCTTTACATCCTTTCCTAATTCTTTTTCCAAATAGGGCATCATAACTCTAGACAAAGAAGTAAGGTTAATTATTCCTTGAGATAAGGAATTTAACAAGAATGGTTTCGACTTAATATATTGTTCTACAACTGAGGATATGGTTTTCATTAGTGTTTTTTTTACAAATATAGCAAAAAAACACAAAATGTTATATTTATAACTTAAAAATAATAAAAAGCTTCTTCTATGTGCTCAATGTTAAATTTTGAATTTTCTTTATGAATCGCAATTATATCAAAACGGATGTCTACATCTAAATCATGAAGGATAACATATTCATTAATTGCTTTTACTAATAATTGAATTTTTTTGGGTTTAACAAAGTCTTGAGGTAATCCAAATTCTAAACTAGATCTAGTTTTTACTTCTATAACAGCCAAAATAGTTTCTTTTTGTGCAATAATATCAATTTCAGCTTTGTCATACATCCAATTGGTTTCTAATATTTCATATCCATTTTCTTCTAAAAATGCAATTGCTTTTTCTTCACCTAATTTACCTAAATCATTATGTTCTGCCATTTTAATAATTGATAAAGAAGATTATTTATTTTTAAAACTCAATTTAATTTCTGTATCATTAACTTCAAAAGAGACTTGGCTACCTAACATTAAAGTGCGATTATCTTTTTGATGTCCAGCACAAAATTCAAAAGCAATCGGAATATTGTATTCTGTAGCAATCGCTGTAATAATTTGCACTTCATTTTGTCCAAAAGGAATTTCATTATCGTGCATATCTCTCATGCTTCCTACAATAATTCCTTTGGCTTGTTCAAAATAACCGTTTCGTTTTAAATTATACATCATGCGATCTATATGGTATAAATATTCGTCCAAATCTTCTATAAAAAGAATTTTATTCTTAGTAGTAATCGCAGATTTTGAACCTAAGAGACTATACAAAATGGAAATATTTCCACCTACTAATTCTCCTTCTCCTTTTCCTTTTATATCATAGGATTTTGAAGGAATTGTATAGTCCAATTTTGTGCCAAACAAAGCATCTTTAAGCGTTTGCTTCACTTTCTCAGGCGCATTTGGCACCGTAAAAGGCATAATACCATGTAAGGATGCTATTCCTAACGTATTTAAATGACTATGTAATACCGTAACATCACTAAAACCTATAATCCATTTTGGATGCTGTAAAAATTTAGTAAAATCTAATAAATCAATAATACGAACCGTACCATAACCTCCTCGAGCACACCAAATTGCTTTTACATTATCGTTATCCATCATTTCTTGTAAATCAGCAGCTCGTTCTACATCTGTACCTCCTAACTGACAACTATCTAACCCTATTGTTCTTCCTAATTTAGTTTTCAATCCCCAAGATTCTAAAAGTTGAATCGCTGGTTTAGCGTCTTCTGGCATAAATTTTCTGGCAGTACATACAATAGCAACTGTGTCGCCTTTTTTTAAATAAGGTGGAATATTCATTATTTCTTGAGAATATATGGTTAAATGGATTAATAATAAGATGATACAACTACAAAACTTCATAAATTATAAAAGTTACACCCAAAAATACATAAAATAAAAGACAAAAATTCGTCAAATCATTCCTAAAGAATTATTTTTGCATGTTTTTCTGAAAGTTTTTCAGAATTTAAATATAGAATTGAATTATGTTAGAAAATCCGAAAAGATACACCATAACCGCTGCTTTACCTTATACTAATGGGCCTATCCATATTGGCCACTTAGCGGGAGTTTATGTTCCAAGTGATATTTATGCAAGGTATTTACGCTTGCAAGGCAAAGATGTTGCTTTTGTTTGCGGAAGTGATGAACATGGTGTTGCGATTTCAATGAAAGCAAAAAAAGAAGGGATTACTCCACAAGAAGTAATAGACAAATATGATGGAATTATTCGTCAATCATTTATCGATTTTGGGATTACTTTCGATAATTATTCTAGAACTTCTGCTCAAATTCATCATGATACGGCTCAGGATTTCTTTAAAAAATTATATCAAGAAGGGAAGTTTATTGAACAAACTACCGAACAATTATATGATGCTAAAGCAGATCAATTTTTAGCGGATCGTTTTGTGACAGGAACTTGTCCCAAATGTGAAAATCCAGAAGCTTATGGAGACCAATGTGAGCGTTGTGGTTCCTCTTTGAATGCTACTGATTTAATTAACCCTAAATCAACAATTACGGGTGAAACTCCTGTTTTAAAATCTACAAAGCATTGGTTTTTACCTTTAAATGAATACGATGCGTTTTTAAGAGAATGGGTTTTAGAAGGTCATAAAAATGATTGGAAACCAAATGTATATGGTCAGGTAAAATCTTGGGTTGATGGTGGTTTGGAACCAAGAGCAGTAACTAGAGATTTAGATTGGGGAATAGATGTTCCTGTGGAAGGTGCAGAAGGAAAAAAATTATATGTTTGGTTCGATGCTCCAATTGGATATATTTCAGCAACTAAAGAATGGGCAGCGAGAGAAGGTAAAGATTGGGAACCGTATTGGAAAGATGCAGAAACCAAGCTAGTACACTTTATAGGAAAAGATAATATTGTTTTTCATTGCATTATTTTTCCAGTGATGCTAAAAGCAGAAGGGAGTTATATTTTACCAGATAATGTTCCTGCCAATGAGTTTTTAAATTTAGAAGGAAACAAATTGTCAACTTCAAAAAATTGGGCGGTTTGGTTGCATGAATATTTACAAGATTTTCCAGATAAACAAGATGTATTGCGCTATGCTTTAACAGCTAATGCTCCAGAAAGCCAAGACAATGATTTTACTTGGAAAAATTTTCAAGCTAGAAACAATAATGAATTAGCTGATAATATTGGAAATTTAGTAAACAGAGTTTTAGTTTTAACTCAGAAATACTATGAAGGAGAAGTTCCAACACCTAATTCATTTACAGAATTTGATGAGCAAACTTTGTTAGAATTAAAAGCCTATCCTGCTGTAATTGCTAGTTCAATAGAACGTTATCGATTTAGAGAAGCATTAAATGAGTTAATGAATATTGGTAAACTTGGAAATAAATATTTAGCAGAAGAAGAACCATGGAAAATGGTGAAAGAAAATCCTGAAAGAGTAAAAACGCAAATGTATGTTGCTTTACAAATTGTAACTGCTATAAGTATCTTATCTGAACCATTTCTTCCGTTTTCTTCAAAAAAATTAAAAAAGTACTTAAACTATAATGACAATTTTGGCTGGAATGATATAAGTTTTACCTCAGAGTTATTAAAACCAGGACATTTTATCCAAAAAGAAAAAGCAGCCTTATTATTTGATAAAATTGAAGATGCCGAAATACAAAAACAGTTGGATAAATTAGAAGCTTCAAAAAAAGCAAACCAAATAGCCAACGCAAAAGCAGAGCCTCAAAAAGAAGTGGCCACCTTTGACGATTTTACCAAATTAGACTTGCGTGTAGGAACGATTTTAGAAGCTGAAAAAATGCCTAAAGCAAACAAACTTTTAGTTCTAAAAGTAGACACAGGTATTGATATAAGAACGATTGTGTCTGGAATTGCAGAACATTTTTCTCCTGAAGAAATAATAGGTAGAAGAGTAACCGTTTTGGCAAATTTAGCCCCAAGAGCGTTACGTGGTGTAGAAAGTGCAGGAATGATTTTAATGACAAATAATGCAGAAGGAAAATTAGTATTTGTAAACCCAGATACAGAAGGTGTCTTAAATGGCGCTTTAATTAGTTAACTCACTTTCATTTAAAATAAATAAAAAAGTACTCTAAAAACTAGAGTACTTTTTTTATAATTATTGTAAAAAAAAAGCTCTTTCTTTTTCAGATACAATTCTGCATTTTTGAGCCATTAATTTGTATCTGTTTTTCGCTATTATATCATAAATAAGGTTTAAAATACCAGTAGGGATAAAACGAAAGTATTTCAAATAATTTAGTGGTGAATTAACATAATTTAAGATCTTCAAAAAGGCTTTTGCCTTTTTATAATACCTTCTATTTTCAATTAAAACAATAGAATCCAAATTGGCTTCAATTTGAAACGTGTGTAGCAATTGTTGGCCTATTTCAGATTGAAAGGCAACAAATCGCAATTTGTTTGACGGTTTATTTTCTAAAATAAATTGAATTGATGTATCACAAAAACCACACATCCCATCATAAATAACAAGAGTATATGTATCTATTATTTCTTTATATTTTTTATCTAACATAATTTTTCTTCATAAAATAAGACATTAAAAAAAGCAAACTAATTAAGAGTAATAATCCAATTGTGTAATTCATAGATTGATGTAGTGCTCCAAAATAATCTGTTATAGGCAAACTATTTAAATTGCAGTAGACCATAAAGAAAAAGACAATTTCAAATAGCTTTTTAGATTGTGTAATAATTCCTAAAAAAACGGCTAAAAGAACAATAAAAACTGCCCCCAATAAAATAGATAAAAATGTATTTAATTCACCTTTAATTAACAACCGTATCCATAACGGACTGGCTATTAAAAACATCCATAAAATAGCGGCCAAAATGCGTGATATAAAAACTCTTTGCAATGGTTTGTATGCAGAAGCTGTAAAAAAGAAAGTACGTTGCGTATGATCTTTTGTTTCTAAATCGGATAATACCAAAATTTGTAAAAACCATAACAAAGGCAATACATATTCATGTGCCATTTGAATAGAAACAAAAAACATAATTGCCATACAAATAATGGTCGCGCTAAGCAATGTTTTAGTGTTTTTTCTGCTTAACAAAGCAAATTCTATTTTTATAAGCGATTGCAATCCGAAAGTATTTTTAGTGACTACATTTGTACCCATTTGAAAAGTCGCCTTTTTAAAATCAGTATCTTCCTCTTCCACTTTTTCAGAAAGGGCTTCTCTCTCTGATAATGAAAATCGATGAAAAAAGAAGGCTGCAAAAAACAATGCGATGAAAATAATTGCAATCCAAATAAATCGAGACAAAAAATAGCCTCCAGAAAACACAACAGGTCTTACTTCAATTACTTTAGTGATATCTCTAGATCCAGAAACAAAACCAATGGTAAGTTTGTTTTCTTTCAGTAAAGTATCTGGATTAAATTGTTTTTCTACTTGTTTCAATGGTTCTTGTATTCCAAATACATCAAAAGAATTATTCTGCTTTTGAGTAAAATTGGCAAACAAAATATAAAAAAAACAACCTATAAAAATAACATATTGTAATATATTTTGTTTTGGAATAAAGACTTCCAAAAGCAATGAAAAAAAAGCAATAAAAAATAAACTTGGAAGAGCAATATAAACATAGGGAAATATAAAAGCTGGAAAATTAAAAGTATATTCTTTTCCATAAAGAAAAAAGAGCATAATACTCATTAAAAATACGATTACTAAAATACTAAGCAACACCAAAAAATTAGCTAGTGCTTTTGTAAGTAGGTATTTAAAATTTGAAATACTACTGGCACTAATAATGGCTCCTATTCTAGTTTCAATATCTTTTTTTATTGTTCCATTGATTAAAAAAAACCCAAAAAAAGAAAGAAAAATACTAGAAAGTATTGCTGTTGCTAATCCTATCCAAGTAGCATTATAAGCCCCTGAATAAGTTCCAAATTGTATGGTTTTGTAAGATGCTTCTGGTCCTGGAATAAAACTAAATGAAACATATAAACTTACTGCTAGAACCAACAAGAAAGAATAACTTCTAACAAACTGCAAAAAGTTTCCAGTAATGATACTTTTAAACTGCCACATTTTCTTGATTTTTAGTTAAGAACAAATAGGTGTCTTCTAAAGTTGGAGAAACTGGAATTCTATTTTTAGGTGCATTTTCGTCTAAATAACGTACCCTAAAATGATCTTGAAAGCGATACGAACTAATTACTGTATGCTCTTTTTTAAAATGAATGATGCTTTCTTTATCTATATTTTTTTCAAAAACTTTTCCTTCAACTTTTTTAATTAATACTTCTTGTGTTTGCTTTGCAAGCAATTTTCCTTTTTTCATTACTGCAACTTCATCTGCAATGGATTCGATATCGGAAACTATATGTGAAGAAAGGATTATAATTTTTTCTTGAGCCAATTCAGAAATTAAATCTCTAAAACGAAGTCGTTCTTCAGGGTCTAAACCCACGGTAGGTTCATCAAAAATAATGACCTTAGGATTGTTTAAAAGTGTTTGTGCAATACCTATTCTTTGTTTCATTCCACCAGAATAGGTGCCTAATGGGTTTTTAGCTACTTCCATAAGATTTACAGCTTCTAACAAATTTTCGATTTTACTTTTTAACCCATTTCCACCAATACCTTTCATAGCAGCCATGTAATTTAGGAATTCATACGCATTAAGATTAGGATATACCCCAAAATCTTGAGGTAAGTATCCTAAAATTTTACGCATTTCATCTGGAAATTTAAGTATATCTAAACCATTTAAAATAATTTCTCCAGAAGTAGGTTTTGCAATAGTGGCCAACATTTTGATTAAAGTTGATTTACCTGCTCCATTTGGTCCTAATAATCCTAAGACTCCTGAAGTTATGGTAATAGAATAATCACTTAACCCTAATTTTTTAGAATTATATTGTTTCACTAAGTTGTTTATTATTAACTCCATAGTATTTCTTTGCGCTATTTCTACATTTTAAAAAAGCCTTATTTTGCATTCTGAATCATACGTTGAAAATTTTCTTTTTTAGCAAAAACTTCTTCCAAAGCAATGGCTTTGTCAGTATTAATTTTTTTGGTTACATCGTCTAATTTCTTTTGAAATTCATCTGCTGTTGCATACGATATGGTTTGCGCATTAAAAGATTCGAAAATACCATTAGATTCAATTACTAAACCTTGCAATCCAAAGAACACTGATGGCCCGCCATTTACTGGAATTTCTGGAGCAAACCATGCATATACCTCTGGGTTATTTTTTAAATGTGCTTTTTTACAGCGATAGCCATTCACTTCCTTTTGTTCATTTGTAACAGTCCATTGAATAGATGTTGTGTTCCCTTTATAATCAATTGTTTTTCCCATGAAGTTTTCTTTTCCGTTAATGTTTCCATCTTTATTTCTAGAAACATAATAAGTATATCCAGCTGTACTCATATTTTCAACTTCAGAAATAGAATCTAAAACGAAAATAGATTCTTTTGTTTTTAAGTTTTGATAATAGGTAGTGTGCATTTTATAATCTCCCATTTTCTTTAAAATTTTAGAATATTGTACTGGATCCTGAATTTGTTTCTTTAACATTCCTACCATAAAATCAGAAATACACCCTCCTGAATAAGATACTTTTAAAATGTTTTTGTCTTTACTTTGTGCTTGCGTAAAATTTGTAAAAAAAACGATACACATAAGTGCTACTAAGGTTTTAATTGTTTTCATGTTGTTTGATTTTGATGTTTATAATTTATATTTAATTCCTAAAATGATATAGTTCAATGATTGATTATTTATAATTGTATTGGCAATCCCTTCTTTTAAAACAAACTGTGAGTTATACGATTCGTTTTCAAAAATGTGAAGTAATTCTCCTAAATGTCTTGCTTCAATACTATAGGTGAATTTTTTTGCAGTATAAGAAAAATCCACATTGATGTTTTTACGAGAATAGTCGATTGAATTGATGGTGTTATAATCGTATAAAAAATGAACATTTGCTTTCCATTGCTCGTTTTTCATTAAAATTGAAAACCCATTTTGTCTATAGGTTGCTTTATACTTGTTTGTTGTTACTCTGTTTGTAATAAAAGACATTTTTGAAAGTAAGCTAAAGTTTATCAAATGTCCAGTTATGGTCTCTAATTTTAATTCTGGAGAAAAAGTAGTACTTGTACTATTTACTTGTTCCTGATTTATAATAATAGGATACTTATCAATTTTATATTTTGCACCTAAATCTATTTTTGTAGGATATTTTAATTGTGAAACAGTCTTTGAATAAAAAGAGACTATTTCAAAATTAGATGCTTCCTCGGCGATAAAAAGAGTATAGGTTGCAATACCATTTTGTTGTTGCAAAAAGTTTTTCTTTAAAATGTCGTTTTGATTGCTATAAGACAAGTCTATTGAGAATAATTTGGCATCAAAAAAGTTATCGTAATTATAGCCTATTTTTAGTGTATTTGAAGTACTAAACCCTAATGGAAAAGCGAAGTCTCCATTCCAAACAGCATTAAAAGGCTGCACTGTCGTAATTCCAGATTCTAATTGATTCCAACTTTTATACCTACTATACGTTAGATTATATCTGTGTAACGGACTTTCATAATCTAATGTTACTGTAACAGGTAAAAAGGTTTCTTTATTTCTAATGGTTTCATTTACTTTTGTATAAAAAGGATTCACTCCCAATGAAAATTCATAATCGAGTCTTTTAAAAACATCATTTCCTTTTATTTGTAATGTAGACGTGAAATCTTCAATGGAACGATCAATTAAGTGCGACGTTGTCATTCTATCTTCTATTTGTTCTTGAGTATGATTGTATTCAAAAGTTAAAGAAGGAATAAAAGCATTAGAAACTTTATATCGCAATCCTAGATTGGTTTGTAGATTATTTTTTTGGTATTCATAATCTTGAAGATTGGATAGTAAAGTACTTCCTGTATTGATATTATAATCATTAAGTAATTTAGTCTTCTCATTAAAAAATGCTACGTTTGATTCAAAAATAAGATCCTCTTTAATTTTACTTTTTAGTCCAAAATCATTAAAGAAAGAAGCAATTTTGTTTTTATTATTTGAAAAGGTTACATTCGTTTGATTTATGGAACCGTTTTCAAAGATTTGATTTTCTATCTCACTGGTATTCCTGTTATCTATAAAATTAGCATTCACTTTGTAAGTTCCAATGGTGGTGGGATTGAATTTATAAGCTAAAAAAAGTGTCCCTAAAAAGGATTGTGACTTACTATTACTTAGGTTTGAAGTATTCAACAAAGGTTCTTTATTAATGGTACTTGTATTTTGCAAAATACTGTTTACTCTATCTGGAGCTATATAATAAAATAATCCAAACGTTTTCAATCGGTTGGTTTGACTTCTCAACGTTAGATTAGTAGTTGTAAAAAAGTCTTTTTTCAAATTTTCATTACTTACAAAAAGCCTTCCTAAGCTCTCTGCTTGGTATTTTGAGAATGGTTGCCCTTGATTAAATAGTTTTTTTATTTCTTGTGATTGAATTGTCGTTTTACCAATGTTGTTTGTATGATGAGTTAAAAAAGCATTTAGTTGATTTGAAAATAGAAATTCTTTGGCTTTTATCTCATACTTATTATCATAACCATAGTTTCCTTCTACCGAACCATTAAAGATGTACTGGCTTTTATCGCTTGTATCAATATTTAAAACGCTCTCTTGATGGTCATCAAAATCTAAAGAAAAATCATCACTATAGTTATTAATAACACTTATCCCATCTATCATTTTCTTTTCAATACTCTCTAATGCTATGCTATTTTGATTTTCAAAAGTAGCTTTATTATTGACCAGAATTTTATCGATGTTTTTGCCTTTGTAAATTATATTTCCATCATCACTTACTTTAAAATTAGGTATTTTATCAAGTATGTTTTTTAAGTTGTCATTCTCTTTTAAGTTTAACCTGTCTAAGTCTAATTTAACCGTGTCTTGAACCTTCGCACTTGAGACCAAGATAACCTCATCTAAAGCAGCAGTATTACTTTCTAATGTAAAATTGAGCAATAAACCTTTCTTTTGGTAATCTTGTTCATTAAAAACATACTTTAGTTTGTTAAATGCAATATGAGCAATTTCTAATACATATTCTTTTTTCATTAGTACTTCAAAACTATAAGATCCATCAGATAAAGTAACCGTGTAATTCACTATACTATGAGAAGTATCATATATTACTAACGCAGCAGATTCTATAGGAAAATTATCTTCGTCTACAATTTTTCCAGATATAGTGGTAGTTTGAGCCAAAGAAAAACTAAAGAATAAGAGAAAGAATAGTATTTTAAAATAACCTTGCATAGTATTTTACAGCTTTATTTAATACAACATAAGTAGTTATACTAAGTATTCATTTAAAAAATTTATTTTCTTAGGCTTTTACTCATTATTATTGTAAAAACAATCAAAAAGAATACTATAACTGGTAGAAACCAATATCCTAAAACCTCTGAAGTTCTTGTTGTCGATTTTAATATACCAAAAGCTTTAAACTGTCCTTCTTCGATAAATAATCCTGTGTTTTTTGGGAATTTCAGTTTAAAAAATGCCAAAACCCCTAATACACAAATAGCTATTCCTGAAGTGATTGAAACTCCCTGTTTTGTTTTTTTGATAATCTGTAATTGTATCTTTTCCATGATTATTATACTGTTTATTTATTTTGAAGAATTGTAATAGAAAAAGCTAACTGTTCCCAATACAAATTCATTTCTTCTAAAGATTGTTTGCCTGCATTGGTTAATTCACAATATTTTCTTGGCACACCAGAATCTTTTTCTACCCATTTTGAAGAAATTAAACCTTGTTTTTCCAAACGGTTCATTAAAGGATAAATCGTTCCTTCAGCCATTTCAATTTTGGTTATTTTTTTTACTTGATCAATTAGTTCATAACCATAAAATTGTTTGCGTTTCAGAATATTCAAAATGATAAAAGATAAGGTGCCTTTTTTTACTTGTGACTGCCATTTCGAAACGAATAAAGAATCCATATTTAATTAGCTCGATTTTTTATACCATATCAATCGCTAATACAGGGCTTTCTGACTTTTCTTTTACTTTGAACCATTTATAATAATGTCCAAAAGCAATTAAATTCAATAAGATCATCACCACTGCAAACGTGTATAAGTGCATGAATATTCCTATCAGTATATGTAATAAAATTATTTTAGAAAGTACGAATCGTTTTATTTTTGGTACATAAATTAAAAAAGGATACAATAATTCTACAAATACTACTGACCAGCAAATAATTTTAAAAACAATTGGGTAGTTTACAAAATTCACTGCATAATCCACATAATCACTAGAGTAGATATTAATTACATACCAAATTGCATTTCCATCAAACCAATCGGTTCCAAGTGATTTTCCTAATCCTCCAAAAAAGTAAATAAAACACATTTGGACTTGTAGGAATCGAATTGCAAAAGAATATATCATATTCTTTTTGGCCACATCTTTAAAAGGTACACAAAAGAAAATAGTTATAAAAAGTAAGGTGGAAACCATATTATCTGCACCGTATGCAAATAAAAAATTAGAATTCACAATTAATAAATGAATAAACCAAGCCAGAAGAGCACTAGTAAATCGATATCTATTAAAAAACATACCTAAAAAAGAGAAAATATACACCCCTATAAGTAACAAAATAGTTATATTTTCTGGAATACCTAAATTAGCCAAAGGATCGGTAAACCAATAAAAAACAGGTTGATACCAAAAGATGTGCTGGTCATTAACTGCGTTTTGAATAAGCGCATTTGAACCAAATAAATAACTAATATCTGGTAAAATAATAGCAATATTAGCTAAACCAAAAAGAGCTACTATTTTAATACTAAAATCGGCATTTATAAATTTCTGGCTGGAATAAAAAAGCTTTGAAATGAATTTGTTATAAATTGTTGTTGCTTCCATAATTATTTAATTTTTTTTGGCTCTAAAACCTAACATACTTTTCTTATTAATCGACAGCCCATTTTCTCTGGTATAGTTAATATCTGAATACATCGATAAGTTTAAATAAACATCTAGATCTTTCATGTTTAAATCACGATTAAAAAAGGAAGTAGAAATTGATTGTAAAAAAGAATCTCTTTCTTTTATTTTATCTAAATTGGAATTGAAATATAGATTAGCTCCAAAAAATTTAGTGTCCGATTCAACACTTCTAAAAGGCATTTCAATAATTTTATCTCCAGATTTAAAAGATAATTCTAGTTTTTTGGAAGTAACATTTGGTGAAAAAAAAGCATATCCTCTATTGGTCCCTGTAAACAATGAATAGAAAAAAATGGCATCTTTAGTAGTTAAATTTAAATTATCAATCCATTTCGATTTCTTTATTATTACTTGACCAAAAGAATTCACTTTGTCATTTTCAGTAGTAGTTAATTCAGAAAAACGAGAAAAGCCAACAACTGTTATTACAATAAAATGTATTGCAAAAAACAACATTAAGAATATTTTTAGTGTTTTCATGTTTATTGTTTTTAATTTGTTTGAATTATAAAAAAGGAAGAGAGACTAATATCTCTCATTCCTTTTTTATGGGAAATCTTATTTAGGATCTCCTACTACAAAGAAGTTTCTAGTGATTACCCACTCAGATGCCATCATTGTTTGTGCTTCTGTTAATTCTTGCGTAGCTGTGATTTCTACTTCATCCATAGAAACAGCTTGTGCGTTTACAGTTGATGAAAATGATCCGATTACTAATGTTGCTACTGCTAATCCTCCGACTAATTTTGAAACTAAATTTTTCATGTTTAATAAATTTGTTGATTAATAAAAATGTTTAAGTTAATTTTTAAGACCATAACTTACATCGTCTGTTGTTTCAATTGATTCAATCAATTATTTAGGCTCACCTACTACGAAGAAGTTTCTAGTAATAACCCACTCAGATGCCATCATAGCTTGTGCTTCTGTTAATTCTTGTGTAGCTGTGATTTCTACTTCATCCATAGAAACGGCTTGTGCGTTTACAGTTGATGAAAATGATCCGATTACTAATGTTGCTACTGCTAATCCTCCGATTAATTTTGAAACTAAATTTTTCATGTTTACTAATTTTAATTGATTACTAAGTACTAGTTTTAAGACTTCACCTTTTTTATCGGTCTAATTTCTGGCCAGAAATATGTTGTTTATTTTGATATTGCTAATTTATAACTAGCTGACTTACTTGCCACTACACTAAAGAGTAGTTGTAGTTTTGTGGAGTAAAAACTACACTTTTAGGTAGTAAATAGCTTTTTGTAGTTGGCTGATGAGTTACTTCGTAAGGTACTAATGATTTATTGGCATTATAGAAGTTAATCAACCCTTCATAAGTCATACAAATAGGAATTGTCTCAGAACCTAAATAGTCTATAGATTCTCCTACAACAGTTGCTTTAATACCTAATAGTGTTAAAATACGTAGTAATTTACTATCACATTCCGCAAAAACAATATTTCCCTTGTTTTTACAAATAGGAGATATCGCGCAAATCATTAATTGCTTGAATAAATGAATATCGCTTCCTTCTTTTTTTATCGCAAATCTTCCAATGTGAAAAATATCATTCAGTTCAATTTCTCCAACAACATTTAAAGGATTAATACCAAAGATTTTTTGAATGGGTAATACATCTATAAAATTCCATTTCAAAACTCGTATGGATCCTAAAATATCTCCTGAATCATTTTTTGAAACATATATTTCTGAATTATTAATATAGTGCATTTCTTCCTGACAAATTGATTTAACATCATCTTGATATTCTTTAGGAAGTATATTATTGGAATGATGTTTGAAGTTTTCAATAACAACAAATTCAGATAATTTTTTTATCTCATTTGCATTTAATCTTTCTAAGTAATTTTTTGTAAGTATCATAGTTGCTTTATTTATACTCAAAACTATTCAACATACACAAGCACTTCATTACACAAAATAGTAGTAATGAATAAGTTACATAAAAACTACCCTAAAGTGTAGTATAGAAGATTTTTTTCTTAAAAAAAGCTTATATTTGATATTAAACAAATAAACATGGAAGGTATAGACAATTTTTTTTCATTAAAAAACACAGTTAATAGCATTTCAGAAGATGAACAAGTACAAACAAATGATTACTTAGAACCCATAAAAGCTTTAGCCAGGACCACTTACAACAGTATTTATGTAATAGATTATCAACAAAAAGGTTTCGATTATGTATCCGAAAACCCTTTGTTTCTTTGTGGTCATACTGGTGAAGAAGTAAAAGAAATGGGCTATGTTTTTTATTTTAAATATGTACTAAAACAAGATCTAGACTTACTATTAAAAATAAACACTGTAGGATTCGAATTTTATGATAAAATACCCGTTACCGAAAGAAAGTTTCATACTATTTCGTATGATTTTCATTTAAAAAACCAGGAGGGAAAAATTATCTTAATCAATCAAAAACTAACCCCTTTATTTTTAACAAACGATGGTAAAATATGGAAAGCCATTTGTATTGTTTCTCTTTCTAATGAACAAAATTCTGGTAATATCAAAATTTTTAAGAAAGGAGATAATAAAATTTTTACCTATGATTTAGAAGGTGACTATTGGAAATCCGAAGAGAAAATAGAACTTTCTGATAGAGAAAAAGAAGTATTAAGTTACTCTATTCGTGGATTTACTATTAACGAAATCGCAGAGGCAATATTCGTTTCACCAGATACAGTTAAATTTCATCGTCGAAAACTATTTGATAAATTAGGGGTTAATAATATTTCTGAAGCAGTAGCTTTTGCTACTAATAATAAATTAATCTGAAAAACTATTTTATGGATGAAAAATAGAACTCTGGAAATCTTTTATATTCCTTTTCGGTGGCTATATCAAAAAGGATATGTGTACACATTGCAGCAACAATCCAAGAAGCTATTGCTAATTGAGGTGGCGGTAAAACCTCAACTTCTTCTTTGTATTCTTTGATAATATTTTCTAACCATTTCTGAGGATTTCCCCAAAATCTCATATAACTAGTCGCATACTCTACCATATTAACCTCATTAAAAGATTCTTCGGGTTTTGCCAAAGAACTTAAAGACAAACTATCTGGTGAAATTACTGTGACTAAACCTGCCCAACCTAAATTATAGGGATGTAAAACAGGTATATTTTGCTCTTGACAAATTTTGTCGAAAACTAAAGGAACATCTGAAGAGAAATCTAAAGCATTAATGGCTATTTTATGACCTCTTACATAAGCCACTACATTCTCAGAAGTTAAAAAAGTAGGATGTACAGTAATTTTTGCATTACTATTTATCGCCTTTAACCGCTTTTCTAAAGCAGCCGTTTTATCTGTTGTAATATCTTCTTCTGTATAATTCTGTCGATTTAGATTGGTTAATTCAACCTGATCTCCATCGATAATTGTAATGTTTTCAAATCCAAAACGAAGAGCGCATTCTGCAATAACACTTCCTATACCACTTCCTCCTAAAAGAATAGGATAATTTTTGATTATTTCTTGCTCTTCTTTAGTAACATAAATTCGATTTCTATTATATCTCTTTTCCATTTTAATAAATTTTTATACAAAAATAATTCTTCTACCAAAAAATCATTTTACCCAAAAAGGTAGTTTTCACATTTTTTATCTACTTAAATGAAATAGAATAACTTTTATTTACTTGAAAAAAGCAGTAATTTTAACCTTTATTTTCAACTACGTTAGTTTCTATACACTAAATTATGATTATTACTCCAAAAACCATTGCTTTTGATGCCGACGATACTTTATGGCACAACGAACCTTATTTTGATGAAGCGCAAGCTCGCTTCTGTGAATTATTTCAAGATTATGCTTCTAGCCAAGAAATTCTCGGGTTAATTTTAAATCATCAAGTAAAAAATTTACCATTGTATGGCTTTGGAATTAAAGCATTTACCCTTTCTATGATTGAAACGGCTTTACAAATTACTAATCATACCATTTCAGGTAAAGGAATTGAAAAAATTCTTACTATAGGAAAAGATTTGTTACAAAAACCAGTAGAATTATTACCAAATGTTGAAGAAGTGTTACAACAATTAAAAGGAGATTATAAATTAATCGTAGCAACTAAAGGTGATTTAAAAGACCAACATAGAAAATTACACGATTCTGGCTTGGGTCATTATTTTCATCATATTGAAGTATTAAGTGATAAAACTGAAATAGATTACACTAAAATGCTGGGTCGTTTAGATATCCAAGCAAGTGATTTTCTAATGATTGGTAACTCATTAAAATCAGATGTTTTACCCATTTTAAATATTGGTGGTTATGGTGTTCACATTCCTTATCATACGACTTGGGAATATGAAAAAATCGATTTTGAAATTGAACATGAAAAATTCAAATCTATCAGCTCAATTACAGAAATTTTAGCATTATTATAAACTATATTCTATGAAAAAAGAGCTGTCTCTTACACATTGGAATCGGAAAGAACATTTTGAGTTTTTTTCACAATTTGACGAACCTTTTTACAGTGTAAACAGCACTGTAGATATGACTATAGCTTATGAAAAAGCAAAAAACTTAGACATTCCATTTTTTATTTATTATCTACATAAAAGTTTAACTGCGGTAAATGCAATTGAGAATTTCAAATATCGGATAGATGATAAGAAAGTCTTCATTTATGATGATATTCATGTTTCAGCAACGATTATGAGAGAAGATAAAACATTTGGTTTTTCTTTCATGGAATACCATGAATCTATAGCTGAATTTCAAAAAATTGCCCAAAATGAAATCGCGAGAATTCAAAACACCAGTGGTTTACTTACCACGGTTTATCCTGAAAATATTATTCATTTTTCTGCCATTCCTTGGATTGATTTTACAGGACTTACGCATGCCAGAAATTATAAATACCCCGATAGTTGTCCCAAAATTTCATTTGGCAAATTAATCCAAAATGAAAACACAAAAACGATGGCTATAAGTGTGGCTGTTCATCATGGTTTAGTAGATGGTTACCATATTGGCTTGTTTCTTGATGCATTACAAGGTTTATTAAACGAATAATTTTTTTAAAATGCTTAGATTTATAATTCATTTAACGAAACAAGAAATACAATTCTTTTATTTTTGATTTAAATTCCTCTTTATGAAAAAGATACTACTCCTTTATTACTGCATATGGTGTGTTCCATTTTTTAGTCAAGTTAGATTAACAGATGTGGCTATTAAACTTAAAAAAAACACAGATTATCATCAATTGGTAACACAAGTAAATACTCAAACGAATGAGGTCTTTTCTTTTGCTTCAGATAAAGAGCATCTCACAGGAGTAAAATTTAATAGTGCCCTTTTTTTTTCAGATAGTATTTCTTTAGAAAAACCAGCTACTTTTAGAAATTTAATGGGTTGTGGCTTTACCAATGATAAAGCCATTGCTTATTGGGCAACAGAAGATTTAAAACAATTCGCAGGAATTGAATTTGATTACAAAACCCATACTACTAAAACCATTTTGTATCCTTTAAATCTTAAAAATTACACTCTTTTTTCTTCTGGTAACGAAAATGGAATGCTATACTTTTTAGCAGAAGAAAAAGAATCAAAAAAACTAGTATTTATTACAATAAAAGGACATGACATTAAAATGAATCAACTTCAATTAGATACTTTTATTATAGAAGACAATAACAAAAATAAAACCACCTTAGGTGCACTTTTACATACATTTGAGATTACAAAAATGCATACACAATTATTTAATTCTTATGTTGATACAGCCCACCCAATTAAATATTATTTGAGTGAAAACAGACTATTTATTAGTTTAGACCACACAAATGATAAAACCCAACTATTTGAAATCGATTTAAAAACTTTTCAAATAAAAGAAATTGTTTTTAATAAAAACAGGATTCCAAACATAACACAATCAAACTCTCTTTTATTTGACAATCATTTTGCTTTAGTATTACTAAATAAAGAAATTTTAGATATTGAAATTTATGATTATACTTCTAAAAAAAGCATTAAAACGTATCAAATTAAGGCAAACTTACCTTCTCCATTTACGTCTGACTTACTGGTTCAAACTGGTAATAACGAGCCTAGAAAATTAAAAAACACAAAGAAATTTATTCAAAAACTATCTGATAATGCAATAGGTCTTTCCATCTATCCATTCAAAGGAAATTATCTGGCTACATTTGGTGGAAATAAAGAATTTATAAGAAATAGTGCCATGCTTTTAGATATTGGATTACAGATAGCAGGAGCAGGTGGTGGTGATTTAGCTGGAAGTCATGTTAATCAAAATACTTTTTTTGATGTACAATTTGACAGTAATTTTAATATCGTTGAAATGCCTTTTGAACCTTTGTATATAGATAAAATAGCCCAATTTATAGCCCAAAATAAAGCAGTAAATTATGAGTATTTTTTTTCGTACCAAGACTTTTATATTTTGAGTTATTATGATTCCAAAAAAGATGAAATTGTCCTTTCAAAATTTACTAATGGTTATGATTATTAAATCATGTTTCCTATAGCTTTTCATCCTATTTACAAACATCCTTTACCAGAAGGGCATCGTTTCCCGATGATTAAATATGAATTGTTACCACAACAACTCATTCATGAAGGAACAGCATCAATTACCAATTTTTTTGAACCTGACATTTGCAATTTAGAAACCGTATTAGCTGTTCACAATTCATCTTATGTTGACCAATTAGTACAACTAACTTTAGAGCCAAGAGCCGTAAGAAAAATAGGATTTCCTCTCTCTGCTGCATTAGTAGAAAGAGAATTACGTATTGCACAAGGAACTATCTTAGGCTGTCAACAATCTTTTGAAACTAAAGTTTCATTTAATATTGCTGGAGGTACACATCATGCTTATTCAGATAGAGGAGAAGCTTTTTGTTTATTAAATGATCAAGCCATTGCAGCTCAATTTTTATTAGATCATAAACTAGCTAAAAAAATTCTGATCATCGATTTAGATGTACATCAAGGAAATGGAACAGCCGAAATTTTCAAACAAAACAATCAGGTTTTTACTTTTTCTACACATGGTAAAACTAACTATCCTTTTAAAAAAGAACAATCCGATCTAGACATTGAATTTTTAGATGGCACTACTGACGAACAATTTTTAAAGACCATTGCTACTGTTGTTCCAAAATTAATAGAAGAGCAAAAACCAGATTTCATCTTTTATTTAGCTGGTGTCGATATTTTGAAGACAGATAAATTAGGCAAACTTTCCTGTTCTATCGAAGGTTGTAAAAAAAGAGATGAAATTGTCTTTCACTATTGCAATCAATATGAGATTCCAGTTCAGGTTTCTATGGGAGGTGGTTATTCTCCCGAAATAAAAACCATTATTGATGCTCATGCTAATACCTATAGAATAGCTAAAAATATCTTTTAAATAAGAACCTCTTCAAAAAAGAAGAGGTTCTTGGCTCTTTACTTCCCTAACAAAAGTATTTCATTAGCAACTATTTCAGTTACATAACGTTTTACACCGTCTTTATCATCATAGCTTCTGTTTGTTAATTTCCCTTCAATACCAATTTCTTTTCCTTTAGTAACAAATTTTTCAATAATTTCTGCCGTTTTTCCCCAAGCGGTTACGCGATGCCATTCGGTTTTTTCAACCTTGTCTCCGTTCTCTTTATAATAAATTTCATTGGTTGCAATCGATAAGCTCGCTACTTTCTTTCCAGCTTCTAAATTTTTGATTTCTGGTTCTTGTCCTACATGTCCGATTAATTGTACTCTGTTTTTCATAAGGCGTGTAAAATTTTAAATGGTTTATATAAATTGATATCTATCTGGTAAAACTTAGAATTCATATTGTCTTTTAGTATAGAATTGTATTCGTTTCATTTCGACAAGGCAAAGATGTAACAACTTCTAAAATGGATTCGGTTGTTAGTTATTTACTTTCGTTTGTAAACGTTTGTAAATAATTGAAAACAACTATTTTTACTGTATTAAACATATAATAATGGTAAAATAAAAGAAGCTACAACTAATAATACTAGGGATAAAATACCACCAATAATCAAAAAATGCTTGAATTTATAAATACCCATACCATAAATAATAGCATTAGTTTGATACCCCATAGGAGTGTAAAAACTAAAATTAGCTCCAAACATAACGGCATATAATAAAGGTTTTGGATTTAAATGCATTTTTTGCGCCACCACAATAACAATAGGCGCTAAGATTATAGCTGTGGCGTTATTAGAAATAAAACCGCTCATTAGTAAAGTAAATGCAAAAACGATAGCAATAATAGCAGACGTGGGTACTGATTTTAAGATCAAATACAAATGTCCTCCTATGAAATCATCGGTACCCGTATTTTTCATAGCAATTCCTAAAGGAATCATACCTGCCAAAAGAAAAATTACTTGCCAATTAATTCCTGAATAAGCATCTTTTAATTGAATGCAACCTGTAAACAAACACAGGGCAACGCCTATTAGTGCACTTTTTAAGATAGAAAAGGTATTTGTTGCAGACAATACAATAACTAAGAGAATCGCAACAAATGAAATTATCTTCTTATAATTAGGAATGTTAGGAAGTGTTAACACCGAATTTGCAAAAAGAAGGTTATTAGAATGCGCTATCTTTTGTATTTCGCTTAAATTTCCAGTTAACAAAACTCGATTTCCTGGATTAATAAATTTCTTTGAAAAAAACTTATAAATCATATTCGGGTTTTTCTCATAATCTTTTTCACTATTTACAGCTTTAACCGAAATGTTTTCAGGTAACTGTTCGTTAAACTCCTTAACCGACATATTTACATATCTTGAATTAGGCAAGATAATCACTTCATGATATTCATTGGTATACTGTTCTTCTAATAAATCTTGATTTACTCCTAAAATATTCAATCCTAAACTCTCTGTTTTAGAAGTTAAATCTTCAATGGTTAAATCGAGCCAAAGAATATCATTTTCTTGTAAGGTTTCCGACTTTAAATCGGTTTTTAAATACCTTCTTCCGCGTTGAATTTTTATCAGTCGAATGTCATTTTCATTCCAAATCTCTGTTTCATAGGGCTTTTTGCCAATTAATTTAGAACCTTCTCTTATTTTCACAGAAGTGATGTAGGCAAATTTATCTGCTAAATCTACATCTTCTTTCTTTTTTTGTTTGGGTAGAAAAAAACGTGATAATAAAAACACAATAGGAATAGAAACAGAAAGAAATATAATACCAGCTAAAGAGAATTCGAAGAAAGAAAAAGTACCAATTCCTCTTCGGTTAGAAATTCCAGAAACAATTAAATTAGTACTCGTCCCCATTAAAGTACAACTTCCTCCTAAAATCCCTGCAAATGAAATGGGTAATAAAACTTTTGCTTTGTCAATTTTTCCCATTTTATCTAATTCGTTTACCAATTTAATAAAAATAATAACCACCGCTGTAGTAGCAATAAAGGAAGAGAGTATTCCAACTAAAAACATTAATAAGGGTAAAAAAAGCCAAACTGGCCAATTCATAATTGGTTGAATACGTTGTGCCATTAATGCTACAACCCCATTTTTTTCTAAACCAATGGCAATAATCATCAAACAGAGAATGGTTAATACCGAATTATCTGAAAATCCTGAAACCGATTCTTCGGGAGAAACCACCCCAAAAAGCAACAGACTAATTAAAATAAAAAAGGCGGTTTTATCAACCGTAAATTGTTCGCTAACAAAAAGTATGAAAGCAATTAGTAAAATACCTAAAACAATTCCTATTTCAATAGTCATATTTACAAAAATTAGAACATAAAAATAGTTTAGAATTTCATGAAAAAGTTATAAGATTTTCGTAGATTGTTACAACATTATAATCGTGTTTACAAATCGTTGTAACCCGTTTGTAATTTTAGTATCTTTGATAAAAAACAGTATATATATGCCAAGTAAAATTAGTAAAGTTGAACTGCGAAATTTACAGATAAAAGATTATAAAGAGCTCAAAAAATCCATGATTGAAGCCTATCCAGAAATGGTAGATTCGTATTGGAATGAAAATCATATAAAAAAACTTTTAAAAATTTTTCCTGAAGGACAACTTGTTATTGTAGCAGATGATATAGTAGTAGGTTCTGCTTTGTCGATTTTAGTTTCAGAAGACTTTGCTTTTAACACTAAAACCTACAAAGATATTACAGGAAATTATACCTTTAAAACACACGATGAAGATGGTGATGTTCTATATGGAATAGATGTATTCATCAATCCCAATTACAGAGGGTTGCGATTAGGCAGACGATTATATGATGCTCGAAAAGAATTGTGCGAACAATTAAATCTTCGTTCCATTGTTTTTGCAGGAAGAATTCCAAATTATGGCAAATATGCTAAAGAAATTACGCCTAAAAAATATTTGGAAAAGGTAAAAAAGAAAGAGATATATGATCCTGTATTATCTTTTCAGTTAAGCAATGATTTTCATGAAGTGCGTGTTTTAAAAAATTACTTAGAAGGTGATAAAGAATCTCAAGAATATGCAGTTTTATTAGAATGGAATAATATTTATTATGAAGATTCGAAAAAATTAATCAACGTAGACAAAAGTATTGTTCGCTTAGGATTAATCCAATGGCAAATGCGTTCTTTAAATAATTTAGAAGCGTTATTTGAACAAGCCGAGTTTTTTATTGATGCCGTTTCAGGTTATGGTAGCGATTTTGCGTTGTTTCCAGAATTATTTACAGCTCCATTAATGGCAGATTACAATCATTTATCAGAAGCTGAAGCTATTAAAGAACTGGCTAAATATACGGATGCCATTCGTAAAAAATTTCAAGAATATGCTATTTCTTACAACATCAATATCATTAGTGGTAGCATGCCATTTCAAGAAGGTGGTCATGTATACAATGTAGGGTTTCTTTGCAGGAGAGATGGAACTTATGAAATGTATCGAAAAATCCATATTACGCCAAATGAGGTTTTTCATTGGGGAATGACAGGTGGAAATGTAATTCAAACCTTTGATACTGATTGTGGTAAAATAGGTATTATTATTTGTTACGATGTAGAATTTCCTGAATTATCTCGTTTAATGGCAGATGAAGGCATGAATATTTTATTTGTTCCTTTCCTAACCGATACTCAAAATGGATATACTCGCGTTAAAAACTGTGCTCAAGCGCGTGCCATTGAAAATGAATGTTATGTAGCCGTTGCTGGTTGTGTTGGAAATTTACCTAAAGTAAATAATATGGATATTCAATATGCGCAAGCAGCTGTTTTTACGCCTTCTGATTTTGCCTTTCCAAGTAATGGAATTAAAGCTGAAGCCACTCCAAATACTGAAATGACGTTAATAGTAGATGTGGATCTTGACTTATTAAAAGAATTACATGAACACGGAAGTGTAAATACTATGAAAGACCGTCGTAAAGATTTGTACCAACTAAAAAAACTGAAACAATAATAGACTTTTGTCAAACATACAAACATGAAAAAAATAACTTTCTTATTGCTGTTTTTCGTTACGATTAGTTTTGCCCAAAACACCTTACACTATAATGATGAAAAAGGTTCGGAAAAAGCAACTTTAAAAGATATGGAGTGGCTTACTGGAAATTGGACTGGAGAAGCTTTTGGTGGTATTTTTCAAGAAAACTGGAGCCAACCTTTAGGCGGTTCTATGCTATTTGATTTTAAATTAGTGGTAGAAGGTAAAGTTGTTTTTTATGAAGTAGGTCATATCGTGGAAAAAGACAAGACACTTTTGTATCAAATTAAACATTTTGATGCCAATTTAAAAGGTTGGGAAGACAAGGACAAATCCGAAGATTTTAGGTTTATCAAAAAAGAAAAAAACAGAATGTACTTTGATAATTTTACTTTTGAAAAAGTATCTGAAAATGAAATCAACCTTTATGCCTATTTTGAAGATTCAAAAAAAGAAGTCGTTTTTAATTTTAAAAAATAAATGGAGCTAAATCAACTAAAATATCCAATAGGACAATTTAATTGTCCGGAAATCATTACACAAGACATCCTTACTACTTGGATTTCAGAAATACAACATTTTCCTGAACAAATTGTAGCAGTAACCGATGGTCTTTCCAAGGAAGAATTGCATTGGAAATACCGTCCGTATGGTTGGAATATCAAGCAAGTAGTACATCATTGTGCAGACAGCCATAGTAATGCTTTGATCCGATTTAAATTGGCTCTTACCGAAAACAACCCAACTATTAAACCCTATGCGGAAGATGTTTGGGCGGAATTAATTGATGGCACAGATGATGATATTTCGTATTCTTTATTAATTTTAAAAGGTTTGCATCACAAATGGCATTTAATAATGGTGAATATGGATGAAAAAGATTGGGAAAAAACCTATTTCCATCCAGAAAGCAACAAATCTTTTACTTTAAAAAGTGTTGCCGGATTATATGCTTGGCATTGCAACCACCATTTGGCACATATTAAACAAGCTTTATTGCATAAAAATAATTTTTAAGAATGGCCAAAGTTTGTTTAGAATGCAACGATAAAATTGTAGGTCGAGAAGATAAAAAATTTTGTTCTGATAGCTGTAGAAATACCTACAATAATAAAATGAATAAAGATCAAAATAATTTGATGCGTAATGTGAACAACAAGTTGCGTAAAAATTATCGAATTCTGTGTGAATTAAACCCCGAAGATAAAACCAAAACTACCAGAACAAAACTCCTAAGTAAAGGGTTTGATTTTGAATTTTTCACTTCTATTTATCAAACTAAAACAGGCAATACCTATTATTTCTTATACGACCAAGGTTATATGGCTATTGATAATGACGGATTTGTTTTGGTAAAGAAAGACAGTTAAATGACAAAAAAATATATTAACTACAAAATTTTAAATGTTGTTATAGTGTTTCTCTTATTTTGCTTAGTATTTCTAAATCAATATAATAATACTAAAAAAAGAAAGGAAGCTGTTGAAAAATATGATGGTACTGGTATCGCTTATATCAAAGAAACTATTTATGAAGATAGTCATGTATACATAAGGTTTTATTTTTATCATAATGGCAAAATTATTTTTAGCAAACAATCTGAACGAGATGAAAATCAAACCAATATTCTAAACAATTACTTTCTTGTTACATTTGACACTAAGAACCCTAAAAATAACTATATTCATTTGAATAAAAGAGTACAACCCGATTCGCTTTCATTAGTAAATGCTGGCTTTAAATATAAAAAATACTACATACACGACATTACTACTAATACCCATGTTGAAAAATATAAATGGCAATAAATAGTTTACCAAAGAGAATTCGTATAAGACCCAATATTCCTATTTCTAAATTTAGGTTTTGGGCAGGTTTAGTTATAAGTATTTTTCTAAGCTTTTTTTTATACCAATTTTTTATTTTAGGTAGAGATATTTTTCGCTCGTATACGTTTACCACTAATTTTAACTATTTAGAATTTACGGAAAACGAACTCCTTTTTTATAATTTATTTTATGCTTTTTTAGCCTTAATTATTGCACAAACTTTTTTTCTAAAAATAATTTTTGATACCAATAAAAAATTGTGGGAAAAAAGAATTCAATTTAGCCGTAAAAAAATAGTTCACAACCAAAATATATGGATTTGGTTCTTTCTATTTTGTTTTATAAAATTAGCTGTGTTCTACGGAGTTATGAATATGAATAGTCTTTATTGGGGAGATTATACCTTTTCAATTAATGAGCATCTTAATTTTTTTGAAGAATATCCTTATCTATTCTTATTGATTATATTGGTCTTGTTTTTACAATCCTGGCAAAGTTTAAGAGTAATTCTTCATAATTACTTAAAATACATGATTGGTTCTTTTGTTTTCATTTCTATTGTTGCGATAGTTTTTTCTCAAATTAATCTTGTGGATTTTGAAAGCTATTTCAAGAAACAACATGCCGAAAACCCTTATATTAAAGGAAATATCGAGTTACCAAATATCCATTTTACAGAAGCTCTTTATTCACGAAATAAAACATTACAACTATATGTTTCAAAAAAAGGAGAACTATACTTTTATGGAAAAAAAAGAAATTTCAGTCAACTAAAAGAAATAGTAGTAGCGCTTAATAATGAAGGATTTTATTTTGAAAATCTCAATTACTTTGTACAACTCAATATTGATAAGAATACTTCTTTAAAACAGTTATATAAATTACAAAAAGTTATTACGACTTACTCCGATTTTAAGATTGCTTATAACGCGTATCCTGAAAATCCAAAATTTCCCAAAAGATACTATCAAGACAATCCTGAAGGCATTTTTGAAGTGAGAAGAAGAAGAGTTGCATCTTTTGAAAATGAAATTATGGTTCAATTAACCAAAGAAAATGAAATTTTAATAAATAACAGTCCTGTTAATTGTAATGAAATAGCAAAAAATATAGCATTACATATTTTAAAAGATAAGCATTATACATTAGTAGTAAGACTTAAAGAAGATGCCGTTTTTTCAGATTATATAAACGTTTTATCTTATACTCGAGCCGGTTATTTAAAGGCTTGCAAAATAGTTGCTAGAGAAAAAAATGTAGGTGATTATACTTTATATAATAATCCAGAATCAATTTTGCCTTTTAATATTATATATAACTACGCGTTTGAAACTGATAATTTATTAAAATTACCTCCTAAACGTCCAGAAGATGACTAAACAAATTTCCCTATTAGGCTGTGGTTGGTTGGGTTTGCCTTTGGCCAATGATTTATTAAAAAATGGCTTTTCTGTGAAAGGCTCTACAACTTCAGCACATAAACTAGAATTACTACAGGAAAAAGGTATCCAACCTTTTATAATTGCTCTTTACGAAAACACCATTGAAGGAGACATAACTGGTTTTTTAAAAGATTCGGAAGTTTTAGTTATAGACATTCCTCCTGGTTTGAGAAAAGACACTTCTATTTCTTTTGTGGATAAAATAAAAACTTTGGTTACCCAAATTGAAAGTTCAAGAATTAAAAAGGTACTTTTTGTTAGTTCGACTGCAGTATACAGAGATGAAGAAATTAGCCCAAACCCTGTTGAAATTACTGAAGAAACACCTACAAATCCGGAAACAGAAAGTGGAAAACAATTAGTAGAAGTAGAAAATTTACTATTATCCAACCCAAATTTCAATGCCATTATCTTACGTTTTGGTGGTTTAATTGGAGAAGACAGACATCCTATAAAATATTTGGCAGGAAAAGAAAATGTAGAAAACCCTGATGGTCCGATTAATTTTATACATCAAGAAGATTGCATAGGTATAATTCTAGAAATTTTGAAACAACTTTTCGACATCAATCGAAGCAATCATAAGATGCCGAAACAAGTTCAGCACGACAATATTATTTTTAATGCTGTGGCACCTCAGCATCCTACACGAGAAGAATATTATCACAAAAAAGCAAAAAATATGAATTTGCCTTTGCCTATCTTTGTTAAAAATTCAATGAGTAAAGGCAAAACTGTTTTAGGAGATAAAGTAGAAATTATTTTAGGTTATAAATACAAAAAAAAATTATTTTAAAATTACAGTTTTATAAATTTTACAATTTGTATTAGTACTATCACTAGAAATATAACAACTTAAGTTTTTATCACAACTCCATGTTTTTAAAGTATCTAACATTATATACTGTGGATAACAATTATTATCTCCGACACAAATGATATAATGACTTTTAACTGATGCCTCTTTACTTGAATAGTCTTCGTTAAAATACAAATTATCATCAATTTTTTCTAACCATTTAGCAATTTTAATTTTTTTTGCCTTATCTGTTACTAAAACATAATAAAAATCGATAGGGTTCTGACCTATCGATTGTTGTTTCATTATTTGTACTTTATCTAGTTTAACATTATTCTGAAAGTTAATATTTTCATATAAAAAAGATTTATACTTTGTAGTATCAATAAAAAACTTAAATTCATCATTTATTTTTCTCCCAATTAATAATTCATCCGATATAACTTTAGATTTACACGAATAAAAAAAAACTAAAAAAAATAATAAACTAATCTTCATATAAACTTATTGTTACTGTCATTGTTTTTGTGCAAGTTGAAGAGCATTCTGAACAAGTCCAGAGTTTACCTCCTTTAATTGATTTCTCATATGGAGTGCAAGCAGTTCCGCAATTTTGACTTGTACATGTTATTGTTCCTCTTCCACTATCTACTATTAAATAATTATTTTCTAAAACTAATGGGATAACAGAATTATGAACATTATTAATATCACTGGAAAACAAACCGTAGGAACTTATAATTTCATCATCTACCATTATATCCTTTTCTGAAATTTCAAGGTTTAAATACTCAACATGTCCTAATCCTTGTTCTTGGGCTAAGTTAGAAAAAATTGTTAATAATTTTTGTTTATCCGCAGTTAAAATAATTTCTCCATTCCTTATTTCTCCAATTAACATGTTATCAATTTTAGCAGATATTTCATTCTTAAAATTACTCTCTTGAATGATTTCATTTTCTACAGTATTTTCTTCTTTTGAACAAGATGCTAAAAATAAAAATATTAATGTTTTAGTAAATAAAAATAATTTTTGATTCTTTAAATTTTTTCTAATATCAGTTAAATGTTTAAAATTAATTTTTTAAAGTTCTATATAAAATAAAAATACTATTAAAATAAAATTTATAGAAATGAAAACAGGAATAAAAATTTCAAAACTGAGAGAACAAAGAAAGTTATCGCAAGAACTATTAGCCGAATTAATTGGAGTTAGTCAAGTTACTGTAGGAAATTGGGAACAAGGAAAAAGTATTAAACATAAGTATTTAAAGAAAATTTCTACTGTTTTTGATATTCCTGTAGATTTTTTACTTGATGATGATAAGAAAATCGTTAAACAAGAAAACAAAGATAGTGCGTCAAACAATATTAATGGTTATGAAGTTTCTATAAAGACTCCTCAATATGTCTTAGATGGTTTATTTTCACGATTAGATAAATTAATTGAGATTTTAGAAAAAAAGTAACAATATCAATCATTTATTTTAATCTCTTTTTTGTTCCAATTACTTGTTACAAAGTCACACAAATATTATCACAAAAAAGCAAAAAATATGAATTTGCCTTTGCCTATCTTTGTTAAAAATACAGCATCAAAAGGGAAATTGATTAAGAGCACTAAAATTGAAACTGTATTGTCTTATTTTTTTAAAAAAGAGGTGTAATTAAATGGCTTATTTTAGTGTTTTTCACGAATATATCAAGCAGAAAAAAAAGGCAATTGGGTTGCCTTTTCTTGCATTGTGTTGGATTAGTTTTTTTTGGGGAACCACATGGATTGCATCTAAAGAAGGGGTAAAACATATGCCCGCCATGCAGTTGGTTGTTTTACGTCAATTTTTCGGTGGCATTATCTACTTAACTTATTTTCTGATAAAAAAAGCACCTTGGCCTACACAAAGACAATGGCGTAATATTTTAGTATTAAGTATATTAAATTTCATGTTGAGTAACGGTTTAAGTACATGGGGCGTAAAATATATATCCAGTGGTTTGGGCGCTATTATCGGTTCCATCTTTCCATTATGGATTGTAATTATTAGCTTTTTTAGAGGAGAAAAAGTTTCTTGGAGAGCCGTTTTAGGATTAATTATCTGTTTTTTTGGAATTTGTGTTATATTTTATGATTATCTGCATGATTTTCTGAACCCAGAATTTCGTTTTGGGATTATTCTTTCTGTTATTGCAACTTTTACTTGGGCCTTATCTTCTATTTACATTAGAGAAAACAGAACCAATTTCAATCCTTATTTTAGTTTAGGTTTACAAATGTTAATTTCTTGTGTAGCCATTTTTGGTGTTATTCAATCGACTGGAGAAACCGTTCCTTTAAGCGAAATACCAGCTGTTTCATGGTGGTCTATTGCTTATTTAGTGGTGTTTGGTTCCGTATTAACCTTTATTGCTTTTATTTACGCCTTAGAGCATTTACCTAAAGAAGTAAGTAGTTTATATGCCTACATTAATCCTATGGTGGCTTTATTCTTTGGGTATATTTTATTCCATGAACCTTTAACTGTTTCTATTGCCATTGGCGGTCTAGTAACACTTACTGGTTTGTTTTTGGTAAATAAAGCCATAAAAAAATCATAAAAAAACACTCAAATATCATTTATTTGAGTGTTCCTTAATTTTTGAATTGTTAACAATAGTATATTTACCAGATTTTAACTCGTTTTTCTGGAGCTACATACATCCCATCGCCTGCTTCTACACCAAAAGCTTTATAGAAAGCATCTACATTTTGTAACGGCACATAAGCACGATACATTCCTGGTGAATGCGGATCGGTTTTTACTTGGTTTTTAATGGCTTCATCTCTCATTTTACTTCTCCAAATGGTTGCCCAAGAAATAAAGAAACGTTGTTCTGGTGTAAACCCATCTATTAATCCTGGATTACCGTTTTCCTTTAAATAGATTTGCAACCCATCATAAGCTGCATTTACACCTCCTAAATCACCAATGTTTTCTCCTAAAGTAAATTTACCATCGACATAAATTCCTGGTAATGGTTGTAAAGCAGAATATTGATCTGCTAAAGCAGTTCCTAAAGAAGTAAATTGTGTTAAATCTTCATCACTCCACCAATTGATTAAATTTCCATCTGCATTATATCTAGATCCTGAATCATCAAATCCATGAGAAATTTCATGACCTATTACTGCGCCTATTCCTCCATAGTTTACCGCTTCATCTGCTCTATAATCATAAAAAGGAGGCTGTAAAATAGCTGCTGGAAATACAATTTCATTATAAGAAGGATTAAAGTAAGCATTTACTGTTTGTGGAGACATTCCCCATTCTTCCTTATCCACTGGTTTGCCTAATTTATCTAAATTATCTTGATGTCTCCATAAAGCATATTGTCTTGCATTTTCAAAATAAGTACCTCCCTCTTTTGGATCGGTAATGGTTAATTTAGAATAATCTTCCCAAACGTCTGGATAACCAATTTTAACTCTTGACTTTTTTAATTTTAATTTTGCATTTTCTTTGGTTTCTTTTGTCATCCAAGGCAAATTGTCTATTCTATTCTCAAAAGCTTTAAAAACATTAGCAATCATAGCTTGCGCTTTTGCTTTTGCCTCAGGTGGGAATTTTTTTGCCACATATAATTTTCCAATAGCTTCACCCATTCTTCTATTTACTACTTGAAGGGCTCTTTCATCAGCTGGTCTTTGTTTTACCGCTCCTGTTAGGGTTTTTCCATAAAAATCAAAATTTGCGTCTTCAATTTCAGTGGTTAATTCATCCGAAGCACCTCTTAGTAAAGTCCATTTCATATAGGCTTTCCAAGCTTCCAGATTATTCTCTTTAAAAATAGTTTCAAGTTTTGCCATATATTTAGGTTGTGAAACTATTAAAGAGTCTATTGTACCAATCCCAACACCTTTTAAATAAGTATTCCATTTTACTGTAGGTGTGATTTTTTCTAAATCAGCCACAGTCATTGGATTATAACTTTTTCTTCTATCTCTTCTTTCCACTCTATCAAAAGTAGCTTCAGACATTTTTGTTTCTAAAGCTAAAATTTTAGCAGCATTTGTTTTAGCAGTTGTAGCATCATCTCCTATAAATTGAAGCATTCTGGCAACATGTTGCTCATACTTTTCTCTTTTCTCTTTATTATCTGGAGCATCAGACACATAGTAATCACGATCTGGTAAACCCAAACTACCCGTTCCAATATATACTATATTTCTAGTACTATTTTTGGCATCAGTACCTATATAGCTACCAAAGAAACCAACTCCAGCTTGTGGTTCCATTTCTGTTACTAAAGTAACCACATCAGCTGCATTCTTAACTTTATCTATTTTATTTAAATAAGGTTTCAAAGGGCTAATTCCTTGTTGATTTCTGGTTACTGTGTCTAAAATAGATTTATAAAGACTTAACGCTTTACCTTGATCAGATTTTGGAGTAATCGTTTTGTCATTCAACGCTTCTTTTAAAATTTGCATGACATCTTCATCTGTTTTTTTGCGAAGTTCATCAAAACTACCCCATCGTGTTCTGTCTGCTGGTATTTCAGTTTTGTCAAGCCACTGTCCGTTTACATATCTAAAAAAATCATCTGCAGGATCTACAGATTTATCCATAAAATTGGTATTGATACCTATTTGTTGATTCTTATTCGTAGAATTAGTTTCTCCTGATTTACAAGAATTAAGAATCGAAATTAAAAAAAGGAAGCCTATACTTCCTTTAAAAATTGTATTTCTCATTTTAAATTAGGTTATTTTTAAAGTTTAGTTGTAAAACAAATATACCTTATTTGACGCTTCCTCAAAAAAATGTCATTATTCTTTAACAATTCTTTTAGAAACCGCCCCTTTATTTGTATGAATTATCATAAAATAAATTCCATTTGAGGCTGTTTTTAAATCTACCGTAACTTGATCGAGATGCATTAATTGATTGGTATTTATTAGAATGCATTTCCCGCTTATATCGTAAACCTCAATGGCATTTATCTCAACATCTTTTGATAAAACGGTATATATTCCTTTAGATGGGTTAGGAAAAATAGCTACTGTATTCGTTGCGAAATTTTCTGTTGTTAATGTTCCGTTTATTACAAAATCATCCACATTAACGCCAAAAGCATTTACGGCTTGATCCGCATGAAAAACGATTCTAAAAATAACATTTGTTTCATTATTAAGGGCTTGCAAAGGATAAGAATAAGTAGTTAAAGTAGTATTGGTTCCTGTCCATTGTGCACCAGGACAATTATAACAATCGTTCCCAGTTGTTAATCGGGTACGGTCACTGTTATACCAATTGGTCCAATTCGTCATATCATTATACCCTAACACTTGCCAATTAGCCCCAAAATTTGTAGAATATTCAACATAAACAATGTCCCAATTATTTTCTAAGTCATATTTCATATTGAAACTTATTTCAGGATTGGAAACAGTGGATAAATTGTAACATTGAGAAACTAAATAAGCTTTTACATTATCTTGATAATTGCCAGAAAGATTTGTTGTATACACAAGGTTTCCATTACTATCCATGTTATTTACAGGAGTATCTGTATGAATTCCTCTTGTCCATAATAATCCTGATTCATTTTCGATATAGGAAATTAATTCGTCTGAAGTATTTGAAAATTGATTTACTAGTCCAACTGTTCCTTCATCATTAATACGTAAAACATTTTCTTGTGTGTTATTTTCTGGTCTTCCATCATTTGAAATGGATGCCGTAACATTTAGCAAGTGAGTTCCTCTGCTTAAACCTATAATTGTTATGGGATAATTGATTTCATCACAAGGAGCTAAACTACCGTTCCATACCTCATTGATAGCTGTATTTCCATCTATAGTATAAGATATTGATAGGGAAGAAATTGGATTTAATCCTTGGTTTTTTAATAAAACTGAAGCTGTAATGGAAGATGATTCGCATGAAATTGTTTCTGGAGTATTGATGGATTGAATGGCTACATCATCTGTTGCAGCAATATATTCTCCGCCAACATTTACGGCAAACCAAGCATTAGTAACTGCTATAGCTTCTGGACTATTTGCGCAATATAAACTATTTGCTACAGTAATCGTCGCATTTCTCGCGTCTAAATAAGTGGCATTTGGTGTTAAATAATCGCGTTCTGCTAAATAAGCAATTTCAGCCGCTTTTTCTATCCCAATACCAGTAACAGAATAAGCAGTAGGAGTTGGAGCGTTATTCGTATCTGATTCTCCCATAGTAAGAATATAAAACCAATGGTTCATCACTCCAGAGTTTGTATGTACCCCTCCATTATCGCCACTTCCTGTATACCAATGTGTGCCTTGATAAGTATCTGGGTCATTAGTACTATTAGGGTCTTGCATCGATCGTAAATAAGAGGATGAGATATCTTCTCCTATTAACCAAACAGAATTAGAAATAGGGTTAGTCAAACTTCCAGTTTTACCATAATGTTCTACACAAGCTCCCCAAATATCTGAAAACCCTTCATTCATTGCACCCGATTCATTTTGGTATACCAAATTTGCGGTATAAGTACAAACCGCATGACCTATCTCATGTCCGCATACATCAATAGCTGTTAAAATATCAAAGCTCGTACCATCTCCATAGGTCATAGCAAAACCATTCCATCCTGCATTATTGTAATCTGTTCCATAATGGACATAATTTCTTATGGTTCCTCCATTATCATCAAAACTGTTTCTTCCGAAAGTTGTAAACCAAAAATCATATGTTTTTTCCGCTCCCCAGTGTGCGTCTAATGCACCATTGTCTTTTGCAGCATTATCATACTCGGCAGCTGACCAAATATTATCATTATCTGTAAAATCGACATTTTGGAAATTATTTGTATTTTGACAATTAAAAGTAAAAATACCCAAGCCTCTTGTTTCATCTCTTAACAAATAGTGATTGTTGTCTGCATCAAACTTTGTTTCAATATTTTTAGTACCACTATATCTTGTATCTGCTGTTCCTTGAGCAAAAAGTATTTTATTTTCTAAAGTCTTTTTATATGTTATTAATTCACTATTTGTTGTTAAACTAGTAGCATGCTTGATAATTGGATTAGAAAGCAAAACCGTTCCATTTAAAGCATCTATATAAACTTCTTGCCTTGATATGGGATGGGTTGCATAGATATCATATTTATATGCTAAATGTATGGTTTGTTGATTCACATTTGGAAAAATAACCAATTCTCCTATAGGTTTTTTATACTCCATTAATTTAGATTGCATTTCATTTTCCCATAAATAAGAAGAGGCATTTATTTTTTGTAAAGCTATTCCTAAGCCTTCATTTGAAGTGATGGTTGGTGTTAAAGACATTCCTGAAACTTGGTATAATTCTCCATTTACCATTGTGACACGATTTTCTTTAGAATGTACAATGGCGGTTCCAAATTCTACTTTTATGTTTTTATAAAACAATTGAAATTTCTGATGTTTTTGTCCTGTTTTATCTATGTTCGTATAAATAGGTTGAAAAGAATAATAAGTATCAAAACCATACTCTTCACCAAATTTAAATAACGCTTCTTCTGATGAATATGCTTTTGTAAAATGAATGGTTCTCTTATTCTTAAAAGTTTTGGAGTTATTCCTGTTTTTTTGAGAATAACATAGGGTTATTACCAATAAAGATAAAAGGAAGAGTAATTTTTGTTTCATGAGCTTATAAATTAAACAAAAAAGTTGGCTTTATTAAAACCAACTTTTTGTCTTTGACTATTTTATTTTTTTAAGATTCGTTTTGTAACTGACCCCGAATCAGAATCGATTTTCATAAAATAAATTCCGTTGGATGCATTCGATAAATCTACTTTTATTTCAGAAGATGATTCTAAGTTTTTTCTTGTAAAAATGTTTTTTCCTGTGATATCATAAACAGTGATTTCATTTATTATTTTAGCATTTTTATTAGAAATTATAAATAAACCATTAGATGGATTAGGATAAACTGTTAGTGAATCTAATTCAAAAGTTGAAGATGATAATGCACCGTCAACTACAAAATCATCTACATTGGCACCAGTTTGATTTGCAGATTGATCTGTATGGAAGACAATTCTAAAGATTATATTCGTTTCTGAATTAAAGGCATTTAAAGAATAGAAATAAGAATTACTAGTTGAATTGGTTCCTGTCCATTGGGCTCCTGGACAATTATAACAATCATTACCTGCTGTTTGAGGTGTTCTATCACTGTTATACCAATTTGGTCCTTTTTGTCCTAACACAGACCAATTAGCACCAAAATCTGTAGAATATTCTACATAAATTACATCCCAATTTTCTTCTAAATCATACTTAAAAGAGAATCTAATTTCTGGGTTTGAAACAGCAGTTAAATCATAACATTGAGACACTAAATACGATTTAATGTCATCAGGATAATTTCCAGAGGTATTTGTTGAATAAACTGAGTTTCCAGCGCTATCCATTAATCCACCGGTTCTAACGGTTCTAACCCATTGAGAGCCTGTAGTTCCTTCATTATAAGAGATTAATTCATCACTATTTGAACTAAAGGTATTTACCAAGCCTATCGTTCCTATGTCATTTACTTTAAATCTAATGTTTCCATTATTATTATCTGGAAAAGCATCATTTGTAATTGTAGTTGAAACAGTTAAATTATGATCGCCTCTTGCTAATCCATTTATAGTTGGTAATGTAACCGTTGTTGTTGCCAAAGAAGCTAAATTACCATTCCAAGTGTATGTATATGGTGTTGCGTCAACTGTATAATTAAATGTTACAGAAGTGATAGTGTTTTGTCCATTATTTTTAATTTCAATTTCTGGTGCTACATTAGTACCGCAGTTAATTAAAACTGTGGGATTTTGTATTTGTACTAATTTAACATCATCATTTGGGACTTGAATTGGAATATCTGTTTGCCAAATTCCTCTTCCATAAGTTGCCGCCACTAATTTTCCATCATTTAAGTTAATCTCCAAGTCTGTAACAGAAACATTAGGTAAATTAGTATCAAATGGTTCCCAAGTTGTCATTGTATCATCTTTATAATAAACCCCCAAACTGGTTCCTACATAAATTGGATTGTCTGTATGCTGACCCTGATGTACTATGACATTTTTACCTATACTAGGTATTCCTGATGTAATATTAGTAAATGTTGCTGCTCCATCTGTTGATTTTAATACTCTTCCTAGGATGCCACTAGTGGTTAAATAAATAATATTTGCATTTGTTCCATGACATTCAATTGAAGTAATTGTAGATGATGCTGTATAAACTGCTGTAAAATTAATCCCTCTATTAGTACTTTGATATAGTGTTGAGCCATTAGACACGTACATAATATCATCATTAGTTGGAGAGATTTCAATATTTTCAATATTTCCAGATCCAATTGTTCCCACACTTTGTTGAACCCAACTACTTCCATTTAATTTATACAATCTTTCATACGCTGCAAAAACTTCACCAGAATTATTTGCTTTTAAAGGAGTAATCCAATTACCACCATCATCATTTGTCCCTGTTTCAGCTGCAGGAGCACTTACACTTCCTGTTAAATTATTTCCTCCATTGTTAGACAAATACAATGTCCCTCCATATTGAATAAAACCATAATATGCATTTTGATCATTTGAATTAATTGCCGTATCCATACCATCTGCTCCATAATAATTTTTCCAACCTCCACCACTGTAAGCATGACCTCCATTATCTTGAAGACCTCCTACCATGTTTCCTACGGATTGTTTTGAAACAGAAATTCTGTAAAATTGACTTATTTGAGCTGTTGCTGTTAAATCAGTAAAATTAGTTCCTCCATTGGTAGACTTATATACACCTCCGTCACTTCCACAAAATAAATTTCCACCATAAAATCCTAGATAATGAATATCAGCATGTGTATATGAAGGGGCTGTTGGCGAACTCCAATTGTTTAATTTAGTAAATAATGTACCTCCATTTGTTGATTTCCAAACATTCAAACAACCCGTATAAACTTCTTCAGCGTTAGAATCTGAAACGGCTAAAGCTAAGTCATAATAGGCTTGATTTGATTCTAATATGTTTGTTGTACTATTTCTCAAGGAGAAAGTGTTTCCACTATCTGCTGATCTATAAATTCCTTGAAACCCATTGTTTGAAGAAACTGAGGAAGAGTGACTCAAAACATAAACATAGTTTGGATTTGCTGGAGAAACATCAATTAATAATCTACTAGAAGAAGTAGGTAGCCCAGAAGTAACTTGAGTAAATGTATTTCCAGTATCTGTAGATTTATAAAAAGTAGTATTTGTTACTCCATAGATAATAGAAGGGTTTGTAGGCTTAAAACGAATAGCTCCTTGAGCAAAACTACCCGTTCTAACATTGGTCCAGTTTACACCTCCATCTGTTGTTTTATAGATTCCTGTATTAGTGGCACAAAATAAAATTAAATTATTAGTAGGGTGCATAATAATATCCCCTGACAAACTATTTGTTGCTGTAAAAGTAAGTCCTGTTGTGTTCCAAGTCAATCCTCCATCTATAGATTTTAAAACTCCAATAGAATAGGTATCGCTACTATCTTTATCTCCTGTTGAAATGTAAATCACATTAGGGTTCGTGTGATCTACCACAATACCTGATACTCCTATTTGAGGTAAATAATCCGATAACGGAGTCCAATTTATTCCGGCATCTGTTGATTTCCAAACACCTCCAGCTGGAGAACCAATATAAACTGTGTTGGCATTGGTAGGGTCTTGATAAACAAAATTTACCCTTCCTTGACCTGAAGACCAAGAACCTGTATTAGTATGGGTAGCAGGACCTACAGGCTGCCAATTACTTGGAGGCAAAGAAAAGGAAGCATTTGCATTTCTATTCACTTTTGATGCTCTTTTTTGATTCCATGCAGCATAAATTTCTTCAGGAGTCAAAAGATACCCTTGATCATTAGTCATGTTTCTCCAATGATTTTCCCATCTCATAAAAGGTTTAAAACCTGAACCTTTTACATTTTTATCTCTTGTTGACCAATACTCATTAAATAATGCAACTTCTTGATCTATTGTAAGTCTTTGATGTTTTGCATTTACATTTTTTTCTTTCCATAAAGCCGATTCATTATATTGAGAAAAACTCAAAGAAGTGAACAACAACAAAAGCAAGTAATTGTTTCTCATAATATTAACTATTAAATTTGAAATTTCGCAAATATAGGTAGTTTTCTTTAATTGTTTTTGGTTTTTTAAAACATTAACAGCCAAAATGTTATTAATCTATTTTAAAACTATAATTTTGTATTCTATATGAATATACGAAAAAACAAATACTTTGGGTTTATCCTTATTTTTTCAATATTATGTATCATCATTTTTATTGGGATTTATTCGCTTTTAAAACCTCAAAAAAGACTAAAAATTTTCACTCCAAGAGACGTTAACCCAGAGCTTGTAGATTCTACCATACAACATATTGGATATAATCATACTATTCCTGATTTTGCCTTTACTAATCAAAATGGAAAACGCATAACACAAGAAGATTATAAAGATAAAATTTATGTTGCCGATTTCTTTTTTACAACTTGTCCTTCTATTTGTCCTAAAATGACAAATAATATGGTTTGGCTTCAAGATAAAATTAAAAACAATTCTGATGTAATGTTGTTGTCCCATTCTGTAACTCCTGATATTGATAGTGTACCAGTCTTAAAAGCCTATGCCAAAGAAAAAGGAGTAATCGATGCTAAATGGAATTTAGTTACTGGAAATAAAAAAGATATTTATTACATAGCTAGAAAATCATATCTAGTAGTTAAGACAGGAAATCCAGAAGAATTATATGATATGGTACATACAGAAAACTTCGTTTTAATTGACAAAAAAAGAAGAATTAGAGGTTTTTACGATGGAACAAATTTAGAAGAAGTTAAAAAACTTTACGAAGATATTCTTTTTCTTTGCCAACAATAAAATATAAATTTTATTTAAAATACTCTTTCAATTTCTAATTATTAGCTACCTTTGTATTTTAATTCAATCTAAATAAGTTTGGAAAAAAATTTATCAGATTTAAAAAAGGGTGAAAGAGGATACATTAAAGAAATAAATGTAGATGAAATCCCTCTAAAATTATTAGAAATGGGCTGTTTGCCTGGTAATTTTATAGAATTAATCCAAATTGCCCCTTTTGGAGATCCTTTTTATTTTAATATCAACGATTCTCATGTTGCTATTCGTAAAGAAACAGCACAACAAATCGTTGTAACTTTAGAAATCAAGATTTAATTCATGCCTAAATCTACCATAAAAGTTGCATTAATCGGAAACCCTAATGTAGGAAAAACATCTGTTTTTAACCAATTAACAGGCTTAAACCAACAAGTAGGAAATTATCCAGGAATTACTGTAGAAAAAAAACAAGGAATTAGTAAGTTATCCGATTCCATTAAGGCTAAAATAATTGATTTACCAGGAACTTACAGTTTAAATGCTAGTTCTATTGATGAAAATGTAGTTATAGAACTACTTTTAAACAAAAATGATGAAGATTTCCCTGATGTAGCTGTTGTAGTAACTGAAGTGGAGAACATCAAACGAAATTTACTCCTTTTTACTCAAATTAAAGATTTAGAAATTCCTACCATACTTGTTATTAATATGGCAGACCGTATGTCATTAAAAGGAATAGAATTTGATATCCCTGTTTTAGAAAGAGAATTAAAAACCAAAATTGCTTTAGTAAGCTCTAGAAAAAAAACAGGTATTAACGACCTAAAATCGTTAATTCTAAATTATGAATCTCTATCAACACAACCTTGTTTAAATGCTTCTGTTATTGATCCAGAATATTTCAATAACTTAAGAAGAGCTTTTCCAAACCAACTTTTATACAAGTTATGGTTAGTGATTACTCAAGATGTAAATTTCCTCAATTTAGAGCGAAATGAAATTAAAAGTACTTTCACAAAATCACATTCCGATTTAAAACGATTACAACAAAAAGAAACCATTAAAAGATATCAATTTATTAATGATACTTTAAAAATTGGTCAAAAAATAGATATTACAAAAGCTTCCGATTTAAGGGCAAAATTAGATCGAATTCTTACCCATAAATTTTTTGGTTATCTAATATTTTTTAGCATTTTAATGGTTATTTTCCAGTCCATTTTTGATTGGAGTAAAGTACCAATGGATTTTATAGATGAAACCTTTACTTCTTTAAGTGCTTATACTAAAAATCATTTACCAGAAGGAGAATTTACGAATCTTCTCAGCGAAGGAATTATTCCTGGAATAAGTGGTATTGTTATTTTCATTCCTCAAATTGCTTTTTTATTTTTATTTATATCCATCCTTGAAGAAAGTGGTTACATGAGTCGAGTGGTATTCCTGATGGATAAAATTATGAAACGATTTGGCCTTTCAGGGAAAAGTATTGTTCCTTTAATTTCTGGAACTGCTTGTGCTATTCCTGCTATTATGGGTGCGAGAAACATTGAAAATTGGAAAGAAAGATTAATAACCATTTTAGTCACTCCATTTACCACTTGTTCTGCACGTTTACCAGTGTACGCTATTCTTATTTCTCTTATCATACCTGAAGAAAGAATCTTTGGTTTTTTAAGTTTACAAGGGCTTACTTTAATGCTCCTCTATTTAATAGGATTTGGAATGGCTGTACTTTCAGCTACCATTTTAAATTATTTTCTAAAATTAAATTGCAAATCCTATTTTGTTATAGAAATGCCTTCTTATAAAGTACCATTATTTAAAAATGTTGCTTTGAATGTCATAGAAAAAACCAAAGCTTTTGTTACTGGTGCTGGTAAAATTATTTTGGCCTTATCTATTGTTTTATGGTTTTTAGGTTCTCATGGTCCAAATAAAAATTTTAAAAATGCAGATACAATTGTTCTAAAAGAGCTCACGGAAAAGGACAAAAATATAACCGATGAAATTTTAGAAAACAAAATTAACAGTTATAAATTAGAACATTCTTACATTGGTATTTTAGGAAAAACAATTGAGCCTGTTATTAAACCTTTAGGTTATGACTGGAAAATAGGTATTGCCGTGATTAGTTCTTTTGCAGCTAGAGAAGTTTTTGTAGGTACTTTAGCTACTATTTATAATGTAGGAAATCACAGTGACGAAGAGGTGACTATAAAAAACAGAATGGCAGCAGAAGTACATCCTGTAACGGGTAAAAAAATATTTAATTTTGCTTCCGGCATTTCTCTATTGCTTTTTTATGCTTTTGCTATGCAATGCATGTCGACCATTGCTATCGTAAAAAAAGAAACCAATTCTTGGAAATGGCCTCTGTTACAATTTGTTTTTATGAGCGGTTTTGCTTATCTTACTGCTTTAGTTGCTTATCAAATTTTAAAATAAGATATGGATTTTCAACAACTTTTAGTTTACATAACACTTGCTATTGCCATTGGATTTTTAATTCGAAAATTTATTTGGAAAAAAAAGAAGCCCAAAAGTTCTAAATCTTGTGGAGATGATTGTTCGTGTCATTAATCCTATTTAATGACTAACTTATACTCACTTTCTTTTATTTCTTGATCTTTTACCCTTTTTGGCAAAACTCCAATAAAAGTGATTTTCTTTTTACTGTATTGATTTGCCCAAGTTACATTTTTGTCTGTAGTTTGTGAATTTACGATTAGCTCTTTTTCTTCTACTAATTCATTTTCTTTATATACAGAAACCACCATTTCAACTTGACCTTCCCATACACAGTTTAATCCTTCAGGACAACGGGAATCTGCTGTAACTTTTTTTAATTTAAATTGATATTCTTGCTGATTTTGACCTATCTGTTCTTTATTCATATTTTCTGATGTATTGATAGTTTCATTTTGCTTAGAAGTACACTGCGTCAAAAAAAGCGTTAAAAAAAGTACGATAGTTTTCATATGTAGCTGTTTATTTGTTTTTTATAATAAATAAAGGTACTGAAATTTTATGACGTAATTTATCTACTGTTGTACCAAACAACAAGTCTTTAATTCCAGAATGTCCATGAGTACCCATCACTAAAATATCAAAACTATTTTCATTTACAATTTTAGGTAATACTTTTCCTGGCCTTCCAAAACCTAATTGCGTTTCAATTTGATACCCCTTATCTACTAATAAAGTTTTATATTCTAACAATAATTTTTCGTCTATGGTCGTTTCATAATCATCTGTATGTTTTCCATACATCATCGCGCCAACCGTTTCCACGACATGAATTAAAGTATATTTTGCTTGAATTCCTCCTAGTTCAAAAGCACTATTTATAGCTAATTCATCCGCTTTACTAAAATCGACAGCTATAGCAATATTTTTTGCTGAATAAGTGTTTAATTCTCTTAATTTTAATTTTAGATTGTGTGGTGAGTGATTTTCAATTTTATGCTTTGCTTTGACAAAAAATGGTTTGAAAACGATATATAACAATAAAAAGAGAAAACCAATAGCCAAAGGAACCACTGTACACCATATTAAAGTAGGATAGTTTGTTATTTGTAACCAACTTTTAATCTCATCAAAAACCAGTTTTCCATTTAATGTTACAATAATTGAAGCTATTAACCAAGCAGCAACTTGAGTGGTTTTGGAAATATGAAATCCTTTCATCTTGGTTTTATCACTCACAAAATGAATTAAAGGAATGATGGCAAAACCTAATTGCAAACTCAAAATAACTTGACTCAGTATTAATAATTTTCCCGTTATATCTTCACCAAAATATAATATAGTTATTACCGCTGGAACAATAGCAAGTAGCCTAGTAATAATTCTTCTTACCCAAGGTTGAATTCGCAGACTTAAATATCCTTCCATAATAATTTGACCGGCCAACGTTCCTGTAATCGTAGAACTCTGTCCAGCCGCAATTAAAGCCACTGCGAATAAAATAGGTGCCCACTTTGTACCTAATAAAGGTTCTAAAAGTTGGTGTGCGTCTTGAATTTCTGCTACTTCAAACAATCCATTTTTATAAAAAGTGGCAGCCGCTAAAATAAGAATCGCAGCGTTAACAAAAAAAGCTAAATTTAAAGCTATAGTGCTGTCTATCAAATTGTATTTCAACGCTTGTTTTATCCCTTTTTTACTTCTGTCAAATTTTCTGGTTTGGACCAAAGATGAATGTAAATATAAATTATGTGGCATAACTGTAGCTCCAATAATACCTATGGCAATATATAGTGCATTTTCATTAGGCAAAGTGGGTATTAATCCTATAACTACTTTTCCAATTTCTGGTTGCGCAAAAAACATTTCAAAAACAAAAGAAAAACCAACTATCGCAACTAACGCAATAATAAAAGCTTCCATTTTTCGAATGCCTTTATTAATTAAAAAAAGTAATAAAAAAGTATCTAAAACAGTAATAATAACACCATCTAATAAGGAAATATTAAATAATAAATTAAGTCCAATGGCCATTCCTAAAACTTCCGCTAAATCGCAAGCTGCAATTGCTATCTCTGCTAAAAAATATAAAATATAATTTATAAATGGAGAATATGTTTCCCGAGATGCTTGTGCTAAATCGCGCTGTGTTACAATACCTAATCTGGCACTTAAACTTTGCAACAACAAAGCCATTACATTGCTCATTAGTAATACCCAGATTAAGGCATATCCAAATTGACTTCCTCCTGCTAAATCAGTTGCCCAATTTCCAGGATCCATATAACCCACACTGATTAAATAAGCTGGTCCAAAAAAGGCAAGAATTCTTCTAAAAGTAGACGCTTTACCTTGTGTAGCAACAGATTCATTAACTTCTTCTAATGATTTACTCATACTTTCTACTGTTATTGTACATATAAGTTAATGGCAATTTTATTGGAAAGAATCATTTCTTTAGCATCTACCTCAACTTTAATTAATTCATCAAACGCCTCTTTTTCTAAAATTTTAATCTCAGAACCTAACGTAATTTTTTGTTTGTCTAAATATTGTAAAAATTCTACAGAAGAGTCTTTTACTCCAACACATTTACAAACCGTATTTAAAGGAATTTCAGATAACAATTTCTTTTCCTGTTTTTTTATTTCACCTTTCTCATTTGGTATTGGATCACCATGAGGGTCAAATGCTGGAAAATCTAAATAAGCATCTAAGCTATTAATTAATTTCTCCGATTTTATATGTTCTAATTCTTCTGCTATTTCATGCACTTCATCCCAAGTAAATTGCAATTTTTCAACTAAAAAAACTTCCCAAAGTCGATGTCTTCTTACTATTTTTTTTGCTTGTATTAAACCCGCATTCGTTAAAGAAACACCTTGATATTTTTTATAGGTAACCACATCTTTTTCTGCTAGTTTTTTCAACATATCTGTTACTGATGATGCTTTTGTATCTAACATACCCGCTATTGCATTTGTATTCACTCCTTTAGGAGAAACTAACGATAAATGATAAATAACTTTTAAATAATTTTCTTCTGAAATAGTCATTTTAAAAATAAAATTTAACCAAATATAATAAATTTATTCTGTTGTTATAAAAAATATTTTTAGTTTTGTCTAAATTTATTTTTACAAAATGAAAAAAATATTTTTTATACTACTCATAATTAATAGTTCTGTTTTTTGTCAAACTAGAATAAAAGGAAGGGTTACTAGTGAAAACGAACCCTTAGCTTTTGCTTCTGTTTTTGTGCCAGAACTTAAAATAGCTGTTACAACAAATGAACTGGGCTATTACATTTTGGAAAATATTCCAAATGGAACGCATGTTGTGCATTTTTCATTTATTGGTTTTAAAACAAAAAAGAAAACTATTCTTCTAGAAAATAATACACCCATAACGCTTGATGTCTTTTTAGAAGAAAATCAAAGTTTAGAAGAAGTGGTAGTAACAGGAACACTTAAAGCAGTCTCACGTTTAGAAACACCCGTTCCTGTAGAAGTTTATACAGCTGCTTTTCTGAAAAAAAATCCAACATCAAATATTTTTGAAGCTTTACAAAATGTAAATGGCGTAAGACCTCAACTCAACTGTAATATTTGCAATACTGGCGATATTCATATCAACGGATTGGAAGGGCCTTATACCATGGTAACAATTGATGGAATGCCCATAGTAAGCGGACTTTCCACGGTATATGGTTTGTCTGGAATTCCAAATTCTTTAATCGAAAGAATCGAAATTGTAAAAGGCCCTGCTTCTTCATTATATGGAAGTGAAGCGGTGGGTGGCCTCATCAATATTATTACTAAAAGTGCAACTAATGCACCATCATTTTATGCGGATATATTTAGTACTTCTTGGTTAGAAAACAATATTGACCTTGGTGCAAAATACAATGTAGGTAAAAAAATTCATGCGCTTTTGGGTCTAAATTATTACAATTACAATCATCCTATAGATAACAATCTCGATAACTTTACAGATGTTACTTTGCAAGATAGAATTTCTGTTTTTAATAAATTTTCTTTCGAAAGAAATAGTGATAAAGAATGCTCTCTTGCTGGGCGTTTTTTTTATGAAGACCGTTGGGGTGGAGAAATGCAATGGAATGAGGGTTACAGAGCTGGTGATGTGGTTTATGGAGAAAGTATTTATACCAAAAGATATGAATTACTAGGAAAATATGAACTCCCTTTTAGAGAACATTTGACCAGTTCTTTTTCTTATACAAATCACGATCAAAATTCGGTATACGGAACAACCGTTTTTCTAGCAAAACAAGAAATTGCTTACGGACAAATTACTTGGAACAAAACCATCCAAAATCATGATTTTCTTCTAGGTGCTGCTTATCGTTACCAATTTTATGACGACAACACTACTGCTACTACAGTACCTGAAAAAAGCAAAATTAGTAGTTTATTCCTCCAAGATGAAATAAAACTAGGCACAAAACACAGCTTGCTCTTAGGTTCAAGATATGATTACCATTCCGTTCATGGATCTATTTTTACACCGCGATTTGCTTATAAATGGAAACCTTCTCTAAATGATATTTTTAGAATTAACGCTGGGACTGGTTTTAGAGTAGTTAATTTATTTACCGAAGAACATGCAGCTTTAACTGGTTCAAGAGAAGTAATTATCACAGAAAACCTAAATCCTGAAAAATCATATAATGTGAATATAAACTATTTGAAAAAGGGAAAAATTAAAGAAAATATCACCTCAGTTATTGAACTTTCAAGTTGGTATACCCATTTTAAGAATCAAATTATCCCTGATTATGACACTAATTCTAATCAAATTATTTATGCAAATTTAAATGGCTATTCAGAAACATATGGTATTACTGGAAATGCAGAATTACTTTTTCCCTTTGGATTAAAAACAATGACTGGTTTTACTTTGTTAAATTCGAAAAATAAAAGAAATAATCAGATAACAACTCCTATTTTAACAGAAAAATTTAGTGCTACTTGGGGAATTTCATATGATATACCTTCGTGGAGAACAACTATTGACTATACTGGAAACGTATACGGTCCTATGCGATTACCTTTAGTAAGCCATTTAGACCCTAGAAAAGAATATTCTCCTTTATGGAGCATACAAAACATTCAATTTACCTATAAGAATAATAGTATGGAATTTTATGGAGGCATCAAAAATTTTTTAAATTGGACACCTAATAAAAATAATCCTTTTTTAATTGCTCGAGCTAATGATCCCTTTGACAAGGAAGTAGTTTTTGATACTAATGGAAATGCAATTGCCACACCAAACAATCCTTACGCATTAACTTTTGACCCTAGTTATGTTTATGCTCCTAATCAGGGTATGCGCATTTTTATAGGATTGCGTTATAAAATAGATTAGGCTGCACTTTCAAAAGCAATGTAGTTTATAAAATTACCATTTTTGTCAAATTTTGGAAAAGCTTCAATTTTACAAAGATACGTTGTTCCGTCTTTTTTATAGTTTAAAATAGATTCTTGAAAAGGAATTCTCTTTTCAATAGCCATTCGTATTTTCTTTCTGGTTTGTATTGATGTCGCTTTTCCTTGAAACATTTTTGGAGACTGTCCAATTACTTCTTTAACATCATAACCTGTCATTTTAACAAAATTTGAAGAAACAAAAACTATTTTAAAATTAGCATCAGTTATTAAAATGGTAACTTTTTTCTTTTTTGTTATTTCTAAATAATTTATTTTTTGCACCCATTTTTCTTGTACATGATTAAATTCCTTTTGTTCAGATCTTGGCAAATTATAAAATTCCCAAGTGGTTAAAGGAAGTGGTAAAAGAGACAGGCGTTCTTGGTATTTTGCCCAAGCTTTATCGTATTCTTTAAGCATAACATATCACTTTACCATTCAAAAATAGTGCATTTCTCCATTAAAATTTATTCTGAGCGGCGGTTTAACGTTTGTTTGACCAAAAAAAAGATATTAATTTCAATATCTTTGAATAGTGAAACACTATGATTACATATTTGCTGGAACAGGTTTGGCTACACTATTAACTGTTTACGAAATGATTTTATCTTCTCAGTTTAAAGATAAAACGATTCTTCTTATAGACCAAAACACTAAAAAAAATAATGATCGAACTTGGTGTTTTTGGGATAAAACTTCTCTTTTTGATGACATCGTTTCTAAAAAGTGGGAAACCCTTGCTTTTATTACTCCTTCAAAAATTCAAAAATGGAATATTAATCCTTATAATTATAAAATGATAAAAGGAATTGATTTCTATGATTTTATTTTCGACATCATCAATAAACAATCTAACATTACCTTTTTAAAAGAAAAAGTAATTGGTTTTGAAGATTTAGGCAACCAATGCCTTGTTACAACCGAAAAAAATAGTTACTCGTCAACACTTGTTTTTAATTCTATTTTTAAACCAAAAATACTTGCCTCACAAAATAAATATCCTTTACTACAACAACATTTTTTAGGATGGTTTATTAAAGCTAAAGAATCAATCTTCAATTCCCAATGTGCTACATTCATGGATTTTTCTGTTCAACAAAAAGAAAATACTCGATTTATGTATGTACTCCCTTTCTCAGATTCTGAAGCTTTAATTGAATATACTTTATTTTCCAAAGACCTATTAGCTAAACAAGAATATGAAGAAGAGGTAAGAAATTACATCGCAAAAATGGGGATTACTGATTATGAAATTGTTGAAAAAGAACAAGGTAATATTCCCATGACTAGTTTTCCTTTTTGGAAACAAAACACTAAAAACATAATACATATTGGTTCTGCTGGAGGTTGGACCAAAGCTAGTACAGGTTATACTTTTAAAAAATCTTATAAACAAGCTAAAACATTAGTTGCATTTATTTTAAAAAGTAAAGGAAATCTTAATTTTAAAAATTATGCTAAAAAAAATAAATTTTGGTACTATGACATACTTTTTATTGATGTTTTGTATCAAAATAATGCGCTAGGTAAATTTTTGTTTACAGCACTATTTAAAAAGAAAAATCCTGTCAAAATTTTTAAATTTCTAGATGAAGAAACGGCTCTTTTAGAAGATTTAGAGGTAATTTGGAAATGTCCAAAACCTCCTTTTTTAAAGGCAGTTTTAACAAGAATAATCCGTTAACAAATTCTACAATTATCTATATGTAAGATATTTACATTAATTTAACTATATTTGTTTTACAACTAAAAAAACTAAACTTACAAATATGATTAAAAAATACTATCTGATTTTAGGTCTGATGGTATCTTTTGTTACACTATTTTCGTGTAGCGATGATGATACAAATTATTCAGAAATTCCTACACCTGAAGTTTCGCCTGTTTCTGTAAATTTGGCTCTAGTGCCTTACAGCAAATTATCAGAATACCATTTCTTTGAAGGTTTATTAAAAAACCAATCTCCATCTCTTAATGTACTACCTTATGCTCCTGCAAGTAGCTTGTTTTCAGATTATGCGCACAAAAAAAGATTTGTTTGGATGCCAAAAAATACAAAAGCAACATATAATGGCGACGATAATACTTTAGAATTCCCAATAGGAACAGCTCTAATAAAAACATTTTATTACGATAATGTTTTACCAAATCATACACAAAAAATAATAGAAACTAGACTATTAATCAGAAAATCTGATGGTTGGAAAGCATATAATTATATATGGAACGAAGATCAAACAGAAGCTAATCTAGACAATAATCAACAAGGTATCTCAGTTCCAATCGAATGGTCAGAAAATGGTGTAACAAAAAACACAACATATAAAATCCCATCACAGAATGAATGTATTACTTGTCATAAAATAAATCCCAATCAAATTGAACATGGAGAAATAACAATTCCTATAGGTGTAAAACCTCAAAATTTAAATCTTGCTTATAATTATGGAGATGAAACTAAAAATCAATTAGAAAAATGGAAAAGTGTCGGATATTTAGACGCTAGCACTCCTACGTCTATTAATGCTACAGTAAATTGGGAAAACACAAATGAAACACTAGAAAAGCGCGTTCGTTCTTATATTGATATCAACTGCGGTCATTGTCATAGAACAGGTGGTCATTGCGATTATGTTAGCATAAGGCTGAATTATAGTAATACCGATTTAAATACTTTTGGAGTATGTATGACTCCTTTATTTAGCATTCCAAATGGACCTTTTGTCATAAATGCTGGAAATGCAGATCAATCGGAAATGATACAAAGGATGAGTTCTACAGAAGAAAGCCTTATGATGCCTTATATTGGAAGAACACTAGTACATGAAGAAGGATTAGATTTAATTCAAACTTGGATTAATAGCTTACCTCCTGATTGCCATTAAAATTAAACAAACAACTTAAAAAACCAAATTATGAAAAAAACTACTCTTATTTTTTTCTTGAGTTTATACCTACATTCATTTGCTCAAGATACTTGCACTTCAGCACCCGTTATAACTGCTGGAACCTATACGGTTGATCAAATTGATGGGACAGAAGTACCTACAAGTTGTGTGAATACTACTAATGCAACAGCAGGTGAATGGTATCAATACACTGCTTCTGCTGATTATACAGTAACTGTAACCACAGATTTACCTATTAATATTTGTAAAGACACACGTGTCCATATTTATAGTGGCAATTGCTCAAATTTAACCTGTATAGCAGGCGATGATGATGCTGGTGTAATTCAATGTAATAGTGGAAATGCAAACTCCTATTTATCAAAAGTGAGCTTCAATGTTACCGCAGGAAATACTTATTATATCGCTTTTGATAATAGATGGAGCGCTTTAGGTTTTGACTTTGAACTTTCTGAAATTCCTATTGTTGCTCCTGTTGTCAATTTTAGTACTCAAACAATCTCAACTAGTTCAAATATCTGTTGTGTTGTTGATATGGATGGAGATTATTTAGATGATATTGTGACCGTAAGTACAAATACAATGACAATTCATAAACAAAAGACAACTGGCGGATTTATTTCATCAACCATTTCATTACCTGGATTAACTGCTACGCCATCTTGGAGTATTGCAGCAGGAGATTATGACAAAAATGGTTTTAACGATTTAGTATTTGGCAGTGGCAGTCGTTTAACTATTGTTAAAGCTGATGCAACAGGAACTAATTATACAGAAGTTCCATATCCACAATATATTTTTACTCAAAGAACTAATTTTGTAGATATTGATAATGATGGTAACTTAGATTTATGGGCTTGTCATGATGTTGCTCAAAGTCATTCCTATAGAAACATGGGGTCTGGAGATCTTGTCTTTGATACTTCTTTAATGCCAACTTTAGCCGTGGGTGGCAACTATCAATCGATGTGGTCTGATTACGATAATGATGGAAACATCGATATGTATCTTGCAAAATGTCGTGGTGGTGCACCTGTTGGAGATGCACAAAGAATCAATCTTTTGTACAAAAATAATGGTGATGGAACTTACACAGAATCTGGAGCATTAGCTGGAATTAATGATGGTTCACAATCTTGGTCAACTGCAATTGAAGATTTTGATAATGATGGTGATATGGATTTCTTATTATCTAATATTTCTGACACCAATAAATTCTATCTCAATAATGGTGATGGCACTTTTACCGATATTTATGCAACTACTGGTATTGATCCGCAAGTAGGTTCTTGGGAAATTCAAGCGGGTGATTTTAATAATGATGGTTGGATAGACTTTCTATGGCAAAACGGAAAAGAAATGTACCTCAATAATGGAGATTTAACTTTTACAGGATATGATTTGAATTTTAGTGAAGGAGGAATTGGTGATTTAAATAATGATGGTTTCTTAGATGTGCAATTTGGTAACACCATTTATTTCAATACTCCTAATACAAATCACTGGATTAAAATTAACTTACAAGGAATAGTTAGTAATCGAAATGGAATAGGTGCTAGAGTTGAGATTTATGGAAATTGGGGAAAACAAATAAGAGAAATAAGAAGTGGTCATGGGTTTAGTCATCAAAGTACTATGAATGCACATTTTGGAATTGGCTCAGAAACAACTGTTGATCAAGTAATTATTAGATGGCCTTCTGGAATTGTAGATGTTATAGATACACCAAATTCAGATCAAGCATTAACAGTAATTGAAGGTTCTTCACCTTTAAGTGTTGCTAACTTTAATAAAGATTGGTTTGAATTGTATCCAAATCCAAGTAGTGATTTTATTAGTATAACTAATTCCGAAAAATTAAATATTAAATCTGTAGCTATTTATGCAATGCATGGTGGTTTAGTTAAAAAGCTAACTGAAGTGGAAACTAAAATTAAAATTAATGATTTAAAAGAAGGCATTTATATAGTAACCTTGGAAACAAAAGAAGGTAAAAAGTTCTCAAGAAATTTCGTTAAAAAGAATTAAAAACAGTGCTAGTATAATTTTTTTTATATTAAGTCATAACAAATCTTTATGATTTAATTAGATATGAAATTATTTAATCTTTGTAACTTTGCAACATTAATTAAAATACAAAAATTATGTATCCAGAAGAAATGGTAAAACCAATGCGTGCAGAACTTTCTGAGGCTGGTTTTAAAGAATTATATACTGCAACAGATGTTAAGAACGAAATACAAAAAGAAGGAACAACTTTAGTAGTGGTGAATTCAGTTTGTGGTTGTGCCGCTAGAAATGCACGTCCAGGAGCAAAAATGAGTTTAGATGGTGCTAAAAAGCCCTCTAATCTAATCACCGTTTTTGCAGGCGTAGATAAAGAAGCTGTTGATGCTGCCAGAGAAGAAATGTTTCCTTTTCCTCCTTCATCTCCAAGTATGGCTTTATTTAAAAATGGTGAATTAGTACACATGTTAGAACGTCATCATATTGAAGGTCGCCCAGCCGAATTAATTGCTGAAAACCTAAAAGATGCATACAACGAGTATTGCTAATCTTCTATATTAGAAAAACGAAAACCATCTTTTAATGATGGTTTTCTTGTTTTATATAGTACCTTTGTTAAAAAGTAATTTCTGTTATGCAAAAGATATTATCTTATCCCATTTCTATTGTATATTATATACTGTTTTTATTTTGGTTGTGCTTTTTTCATATCATTCAATGGATATGTTTAAACGTTTTTGGCTATAATGCCCATCGCTGGAGTGTTGCTATTCTGAATATGTTTTTATTGCGAACTACACACTTGTTAGGAACAACTTATCGTTTTAAAGGAAGAGAAAAATTACCTAAAAACGCCCCTCTAATTATTGTTTCTAATCATCAAAGCTTGTATGACATTCCTCCTTATATCTGGTTTTTAAGAAAATGGCATCCAAAATTTATCAGTAAAAAAGAACTAGGAAAAGGTATTCCAAGTGTTTCTTATAACTTAAAACATGGCGGTTCGGCATTAATAGACAGGAAAGATGGTAAGCAAGCTTTAGCAGAAATAAAAAAATGTGCCGAATTTATCAATAAAAATAATTATTCGGTAGTTATTTTCCCAGAAGGAACAAGAGCAAAAAAAGGAGAACCAAAAACATTTTCTGTAAATGGTTTAAAAATGCTTTACAAATTTGCTCCAGATGCTTATTTTGCACCTATTACCATCAACAATTCTTGGAAATTAGCACGTTATGGAACTTTTCCTTTAGGTTTAGGAAATCGATTGGAATTTCAAGTTCACGAACCTCTAAAAATTTCTGATTATACTTTCGAAGAAATTTTTGAAAAAACTGAAAAAGTAATCACAGATCATATTAAAAAATAAAAACAATGTCAATAAAAAATGTTCGCTTAGAAGTAATGCAGTTTTTGGAAAAGAAAATTGATTCTTTTGTAGAAGAATTTTTAATTCCAGTTGAAAAAATTTGGCAACCTACTGATTTACTCCCAAATTCACAAAATGAAAATTTCTTTGATGAAGTAACCGAATTAAGAGAAATTGCCAAAGATTTACCATATGATTTTTGGGTGGTTTTAGTGGGAGATACTATTACTGAAGAAGCTTTACCTACTTATGAATCATGGTTAATGGAAGTAGAAGGTGTAAACCAAGAAAATGGTGGAAATGGTTGGAGTAAATGGGTTAGACAATGGACAGGAGAGGAAAATCGTCATGGAGATACACTAAATAAATATTTATATTTATCTGGTCGGGTAAACATGAGAGAAGTTGAAATGACTACCCAACATTTAATTAATGATGGATTTGATATTGGAACTAGTAACGACCCTTACAAAAATTTTGTATATACTAGTTTTCAGGAATTAGCAACTTATATTTCTCATAATAGAGTAGCCCAAATGGCTAAAAAATTTGGCGATAACAAATTAGCTAAAATGTGCCGTTTAATTGCTGGTGATGAAATGCGTCATCATCAAGCTTATAGTACTTTTGTAAACAAAATTTTTGAAGTAGATCCAAGTGAAATGATGCTGGCTTTTCAACACATGATGAAACATAAAATTACCATGCCAGCTCATTTTTTAAGAGAATCTGGACAAAAAATAAGCACTGCTTTTGAACAATTCTCAGATGCTGCACAAAGAATCGGTGTTTATACTGCAAATGATTATGTAGACATCATGCAAAAGCTAATTGACAAATGGCAAATTGATAAGATCACAAACCTTACTGACGAAGCAGAAAAAGCCAGAGATTATTTAATGAAACTACCGGCAAGAATGGCTCGTATTTCAGAAAGATTAGTGGTGCCTGAAACCAGTCATGTCTTTAAATGGGTACAACCTGCATTGGTAAAATAAATTCTTTTTTAAATAAAAGAGACAAATAAGCCTTGAAAGAAATAATAGATTTAAGTCAGGAAATATATTCTGGAATGCCTGTTTTTAATGGGCTTCCAGAAGTTTCTTTTACTGTACATGCAACGCATGAACAATGGAATGGAGAACAGAATGCAAAAACAAGTACACCTAGTGTTTATAAACTAGAATTAGGAGAACACACAGGAACCCATGTTGATGCCTTAAATCATATGGGAAAAGAATTTTCAGCATCTTCAATTGATAAAATGCCTCTTTCTATGTTTTATACTGAAGGCATTTGTCTCAATTTTTCGCATAAAAAATTAAAAGAATTAATTACTGCCGAAGATATAGAAAGAGCTTGTGAAAAAGAAAAAATTGAAATCAAAGAAGGCGATACAGTTTTGTTTTATACCAATCATTATAATGTGTATTTCGGAACTGAAAACTGGCCAAACGGTCCTGGTTTAACAGCAGAAGCAACCCGATGGTTAGGCTCAAAAAAAATAGCTGCTTTTGGTGTGGAAACCATGTCCCCTGGAATACCTAAAGTAACCAATAGAGAAGTACATCAAATATGCGGCGAAATGGGTTTTACTCACTATGAAAACATGATTAATCTGGACCAATTGATCTCAAGAGGTCGTTTTCGTTTCATTGCCCTACCTTTAAAAATAAAAGGCGGAACTGGCTCACCAGTAAGAGCTATAGCCGTTTTTGAATAATAGAAATTAAAAGATATGTCTGTAATAGATACTACCATTCTTTTTGTAAAAGAACAACTCCAAAACGCTGAAGGCGGTCATGATTGGTTTCACATTGAAAGAGTGTATAAAAATGCATTACTATTGGCGAAAGAAGAAAACTGCAATCTAGAAATAGTAAAATTAGGCGCTTTATTACATGACATTGCTGATAGTAAATTTCATCATGGAGATGAAACCGTTGGTCCTAAAGTAGCGCGAGATTTTTTAGTTAGCCAAAATGTTGCAGAAGAAACTATTACAGCTGTAATTGCCATTGTTGAAAATATTTCTTTTAAAGGAGGTAATTTTGAAAAAATATATACTTCAAAAGAATTAGAAATTATACAAGATGCTGACCGATTGGATGCTTTAGGTGCTATTGGAATAGCACGTACTTTTAATTATGGTGGTTTTAAAAATAGAGCCATTTATGATCCAAATATTCAACCTAATCTTAATATGAGTAAAGAAGAGTATAAGAAAAGTGAAGCGCCTACCTTAAATCATTTCTACGAAAAACTATTGCTTTTAAAAGATAAAATGAATACCAAAACGGGTAAAAAAATTGCTGCTGAAAGACATCACTTTATGGAACTATTTTTAGCTCAATTTTATGCCGAATGGGAAGGCGAAAAATAATGAAAAAAGCGGTTAAAAATATAACCGCTTTTTTATGATATTAGATGTACTTTTTTATTTAAAGTTCGCTTTTCTTTTTTCTAAGAAAGCTGTGGTTCCTTCTTTAAAATCATCAGTTCCAAAACAAGCTCCAAAATTTTCAATTTCAACTTGATATCCATTGGTACCATCTTCAAAATTAGCATTAATAGCTTTAATGGCTTTAGCGATAGCAGTACTGGAGTTTTTAGTGATTTTTGCTGCAATTTCTTTCGCAAAAGAAAGTAATTCTGCTTGTTCTACCACATGGTTAACTAACCCATAATGCAGTGCTGCAGAGGCATCAATCATACTCGCTGTCATGATCATTTCCATCGCTCTTCCTTTTCCAACCAATTGTGTTAATCTTTGCGTTCCTCCATAACCAGGAATTACTCCTAAAGTTACTTCTGGTAAGCCCATTTTAGCATTCGTTGAAGCAATTCTAAAATGACAAGCCATAGCTAATTCTAAACCGCCTCCTAAAGCAAAACCATTCACAGCCGCTAATACTGGTGTGGTTAAATTTTGTACAAAATCAAATAGTAGTTCTTGTCCTTTTGCGGCTAGTTTACCTCCTTCTGATACAGAAAAATTGGCAAACTCAGAAATATCTGCACCTGCAACAAAGGCTTTTTCTCCACTTCCTGTTAAAATAATAGCTTTTATTGCTATATCATCATTTAACATCTTAAATGCTTCATGTAGTTCTAAAATGGTTGCTTTGTTTAAAGCATTTAATTTTTCTGGTCTGTTAATGGTAATAATAGCTAAGTTGTCTGATTTGTCAATTAAAATGTTTTCCATTTTTTGGTATGTTGTTTTTAAGTATTTTTATTCTAACTAATTTCTTGGTTTTCTGTTATTGGGAATGTTACAAAGAATGTTGTTCCTTCTCCTTCTTTGCTCTCAAATGTAATGGTCCCGTTGTAATTTTCAATGATATTTTTTATGATAGCCAGCCCTAATCCCATACCACTAGATTTTGTGGTAAACTTTGGCTCAAAAATGCGTGCCTTATTTATATCCGAAATTCCTTTACCATTATCATCCACAGAAATAATCACATTATTTTCATTGCTATATACTTTTACAAAGATAATTTTATACTCTTGTTCTTCTGGAATTGCCTGAATCGCATTTTTAACTAAATTAGTTATTACCCTTATTAATTGAGTTCTATCTAAACTCGCAATAATTTCTTCATCAGAAAAACTAAAATGGATAAAATCTTCATTAAAAATATCTAAAGCTAATTGCACCACCTTCACTACATTTAGCGTTTCGTTTTGCTGTGCAGGCATAGATGCAAAATTTGAAAAAGCACTAGCCACGGCACTCATGGTATCTATTTGCTGGATTAAGGTTTTAGCAAAATCATCTAATTTCTCTTTTGCTTTGGCGTCATTTACATCAAATCTTCTTTGATAACTTTGCACCGTTAAACGCATTGGTGTTAATGGATTTTTAATTTCATGAGCCACTTGTTTTGCCATCTCTCTCCAAGCTTGTTCTCTTTCACTTTGAGCTAATTTAGTAGCGCTATCTTCTAATTTATCAACCATATTATTATATGATTCAATCAGCAAATTAATTTCTTTACTACTTTCGTCGAGTTCAATTTTTTGATTTTGCTGATTAAAATTAGTCTCTTGAATTTTATCTGATATTATTTTTAAAGATTTGGTAATATAACTCGATAAAAAATAAGACAAAAAAATCGAAATTAACAACATTACAAAATACACTTGCCCAAATCGAATTAAAAAATTTTTTATTTCATTGTCATAAAACTCAGTGTCTTCCTCGTATGGAAGGTTTAAAATAGCCAAAGGTTTAAATTTATTGTCTTTAATATAACAATATGAAGAACGATAGGGTAATCCATCAATTTTAGTAAATTCTACATATCGTTTGTCTATAGTTCCTTGTAATATTTTAAGTGTGGAAGCATTTATTTCTGGTCGAATGCTATCCATTTGAAAAACTGGTTTTGAAGAAATAATTAAATTTCCTTTAAGGTCAAAAAAATTAATTTCTAAACTATGAATATCAGCAATTTCATGTATTTTTTCTTTAAAAATATATTGAATATTTTCAGTAGTAAGCGGAAAACTGGTATTATTTAAAATGTAATTTATGTTTTCAATAATGGCATTTTCCTTTCGTTCTAAACGATCCTGATGATATTCACGTGCTTCTTTTTTAAATTGATAGTACGAAACAAATGCTATTAAAATAGAAGCAATTAAAGTTAAGAATATCATCGATAAAAATATTCTTAACCGTAACGAAATATGCTTTATATTAAAAATTGCGTACACTTTTTTATTTTTCTTTAGTATTTTCTCGAATGCGTTTATAGAGTTTAAATCCTAACATAATTAGTATAGAAAAAACCAGTATGCCAATAGTTCCGTAGATCCAGCTCATTTCATTTTTGACAATTACTAAAAAAACGATAGCAAATAGAATGATGGTGGCTCCTTCATTCCAAATTCTAAAAAAATTAGAACTATGTTTTACTTTATTCTTTTGTAATTGCTTAAAAATTTGATGGCATTTTCCATGATAGATATACAACAACAAAACAAATGCCAATTTGATATGCATCCAAGATTGGGTTAACCAAATTTCTCCAGATTTTGTAAAAAACAACATCCAAAATGCAAAAATACTAGCTAAAATAGCACTTGGCCAAGTAATAATATACCATAAACGATATTGCATTAATTGATATTGTTTAATTAGAATATCTTGTTCTGGTTGCTCCTTCTGCTTGGCTTCCGCATGATAAACAAATAGTCTAACCATATAAAACAAGCCCGCAAACCATGTAATAACAAATATTAAATGTAATGCTTTTATATAATTATATTCCATCTTGTAAAAATGTTAATTTTCGATTCATTTCTCTTTTTAAAAAGAATCCTGTTACTAATGTAGATAAAATATCGGCTATTGGAAAGGCAATCCAAACTCCAAAAATACCATATATATTTGGTAAAACTAAAATTAAAGGGATTAAGAAAAAACCTTGTTTTGTTAACGTTAATAAAAGAGCAGGAATGGCTTTCCCTGCTGCTTGAAAATAAGCAGCTCCTATTAATTGAATCGCAATAATTGGTGATGCAGCAAAAACCAAACGTAACGCATTTGGGGTTTCTTTAATGATGGTAGAATCTTTAGAAAAAATAGCTACAATTGGTTCTGCAAAAATTAATATTGCAATAAAAATTACGGTTGCTAAACCAGCAGCCCATTTTACAGAAGTAGAAATCGTTTCACTAACACGTACATAATTTTTAGCTCCATAATTATATCCAGCAATAGGTAAAAAGCCTTGAGTAACTCCTAAAATAGGAAATAATGCAAACATCAACATCCTACTTATAATACCATATATTGCTACCGAAATTTCTCCACCGTGAATAAACAACGTATGATTTAAAATAATAGATAAAATAGCCACAACTCCTTGTCTTGCAAAAGTTACAAATCCTAAAGAGGAAATTTCAGAGACAATTTTATACTTAAAAGTATAATGATGCCATTGGGGTTTTAATTCACTTTTAAAAATAAAAAACCATAAAATAAATGCAAAACACATAAAATAGGATAAGGAGGTAGCTAAAGCAGCACCAAACATTCCTAAATTGAGAGTTTTAATAAAAATAATATCTAAAATAATGTTTCCAAAAGCAGGAATAATCATGGCAATCATAGCAAATTTTGGTTTTCCTTCTGCTCTTATTACTGTATTTCCCATCATACACAAACCTAAAAATGGGACTCCATATAAAACTGGAATAAAAAACGCCATGGCTGGTTTCATTATTTCGCCATTAGCTCCAAATAGTAATAATACTTCCTTAGAATAAAACAAACCAATTACCACAGAAATTATGGCCAAGCCTAATGTCATCATAATCTGATTTCCAAAAGTCTGCAAAGCTTTTTCTCTGTCATTTGCTCCCAATGCTCTAGAAATGATAGAACTTCCACCAATTCCTAAAGCCATCCCTAAAGAAGAAATTAAAAAAGTAATGGGTAGCACAACAGATACAGCTGCAATAGCTAAGGAACCTAGCCATTGTCCTACAAAAATAGTGTCTACTAAAATATTAACCGACATAAATAATATTCCAATAGAAGCTGGTACCGATTGCTTGACTAATAATTGTTTGATAGGTAATGTGCCTAAATCTGTGGAAGAAACTGCCATTTTTTTTATACTTCAGGTTGTAATGCCCATTGGTCTACCCAACGACTTAATGTTTTTACCCAATCATCATTATCATTTAAACAAGGTATGTTAAAGAAATTTTCTCCTCCATTTTCTTTAAAACTGTGAGCAGCTTCCATTCCTATTTCTTCTAATGTTTCTAAACAATCTGAAACGAAAGCGGGAGTAACGACAGCTAAGTTTTTAATTCCTTTTTGTGCTAATCCATCTATAGTTGCATCCGTATAAGGTTGTAACCAAGGATCTTTTCCTAATCTAGATTGAAATGAAGTGCTGTATTTTCCTTCTTCTAGTCCTAAAAAAGTGGCCACTTGTTTTGTTGTTTCATAACATTGATGGCGATAACAAAATTCATGTGCTTTAGAAGGTGTATTACAACAACTGCCATCTATTTTACAATGCGATTGAGTAATATCACTTTTTTTAATGTGTCGTTCTGGAACACCATGATATGAGAAAAGCAAATAATCTGCCTCAAAAGTATCCACTGCCTTTTGAATCGAATTCGATAAATCTCTTATGTAATCTTTTTGATTATAAAAAGCGGGTAGAATTGTAAATTCCATGGAAGGAAATTTTTCTTTTCTAATTTTCTCTGCTAATACTAAAATTGTTTCAGTTGTAGCCATAGCAAATTGAGGATAAAGTGGCAACAATAAAACTTCAGTAACCCCTTTATCATGTAATTCTTTCAATCCTGTTTCTATACTAGGGTTACCATAACGCATTGCTAAAGAGATCGGCACACTTACGTTTTCCTGTATTTTATTTTGCAATCTTTTGGACAAAACAATTAGTGGCGAACCTTCTTTCCACCAAATTTTTTTATAAGCTGCTGCCGATTTTTTTGGTCGGGTATTCAAAATAATTCCTTTTACTAAAAACGCTCTTAATAAGTAGGGAACATCGATTACTCTTTCGTCCATTAAAAACTGATCCAAGTATTTTTTTACATCTTTAACTTCTGTACTGTCTGGCGAACCTAAGTTAACTAATAATACTCCTTTTTTCATTTATTTTTATTCTTTCGTAATATTGTTTCTATTTGATAAAAGTACCTAATCACACTTTATTCTTGTTACCTTTATCTTCTTTTTTAATTATATCAGTATTGCAAAAAGTAATATTAAAAACTAATTACACATTTAAATTTAAATTCATTAAATATTTTTTAGGGGTAATCCCAAATTTTTTCTTAAAAGCAGCAATAAAATGACTTGATGTACTATAACCTACTTTTAAACCTACTTCATTTACATTATAAGAACCAGAATCTAACATTTTTCTGGCATATTCCATTTTATAATCAAACAGGAAACTATACACACTATCTCCATAAATTTGCTTAAAGCCTACTTTCAATTTCTTTAATGTAAGACCTACCTTGTCTGCAAGTTCTTGTAAACCTGGAGGCTCTGCCATATTTTCGATAACAATTTCTTTAGCTTTCTTAATTTTCAAAACATTTTCTTCATCTATCAAAAAAGGACAATGTTCTGCATTGGGGTCTTCATTTTGATTGAAATACAAACTCATTAATTCATATCCTTTTCCTTTTAAATATAAATTTTTAATGGACGAATTTTGATTATAATGAAAAATCTGGTTTAGAACAATAGCCATAGACGGACTTATATCTTCTTCTCCATAATATTTTTTATCTAAATTTTCCTGACTTAAAAACGGAATCACGTCTGCTTCATTAGAAAATAAAGCATGAAATTTTTTTATCGAAATCAACATTGAAATAATCCATGTTTTAGGACTCACTTCTAAATGTAATGGTAATTCCTTTTGAGGATTGTAAAGCAAAAGTGATTTTTCCTCATTTAAATCCAATGCATAAGTTCCTTGATTAAAAATAAATTTTGCTTTGCCTTTTACATTAAAGTGAAACTGGATTAATCCAGTTTTTACTTGTTTTTCAACTCGTTCCATGGTATCTGAGTCATTTTGAAAACGTAGTAAGGTAAAGTCTGGTTCAATTTTTATTTCTTCTAATGAACTCATAGCGTTGTTTTTTTAGTTAAGAAAAAGCTTTCTTAAATTAAAGTTATTTAGATTGGTTATAAATAAAAAACTTCTCAATAACCAATTTTACTACAAAAATAGTGCAAATACAAAAAACAAATCATAAAATTATTAAAAAATCTGCAATCGACATAAAAAGTACTTTGAGCGTTATTTTTAAAACAATCAGTATATTACTTTTGTTTTACTTTTAGGTAAACATAATTTATGGAGAACTTTACTGGTATCAAACACACTACATTTTATGCGATTGGTTTAAGCTATAAGAAAGCAGATGCCGAAATGAGAGGAAAATTTAGTTTGAATGAAAAAACTAGAAACGATTTATTATTGCAAGCCAAAGCTGAAAATATTGAAAGTCTCTTTGTTATTTCTACTTGTAATCGAACAGAAATCTATGGGTTTGCAGAACATCCTTTTCAACTGATAAAATTACTTTGTGATAATAGTTTAGGAACTGTTGAAGATTTTCAAAAAATTGCATATGTATACAAAAATAGAGAAGCTGTAACTCATTTATTTAGAGTAGGCACAGGTTTAGATAGTCAGATTTTAGGCGATTTTGAAATTATTTCACAAATTAAAATTGGTTTTACAGAGAGTAAAAAATTAGGTTTAGGAAACAGTTATATTGAACGTTTAGTAAATGCGGTTATTCAGGCAAGCAAACGAGTTAAAAATGAAACCGAAATTAGTTCTGGTGCTACTTCTGTATCTTTTGCTTCTGTTCAATATATAATGAATAACGTTCCTGACATTGGTACTAAGAACATACTCTTATTTGGAACAGGTAAGATCGGTAGAAATACTTGCGAGAATTTAGTAAAACACACTAAAAACAATCATATTGTTTTAATAAACAGGACCAAAGAAAAAGCAGAAAAAATAGCTGGAAAATTCAATTTAGTTGTAAAAGAATATGCTAATCTACAATTAGAAATTCAAAAAGCGGATGTTTTAGTAGTTGCCACAGGTGCACAAAACCCTACTATTGATGCTGCCATTCTTAACTTGAAAAAGCCTCTTCTTATTTTAGATCTTTCCATACCCAAAAATGTAAATGAAAATGTAACTTCACTTCCACAAGTATCATTAGTCCATTTAGATTATTTGTCTCAAGTTACTGATGAAACTATAGAAAAAAGAAAAGAACATATTCCTGCTGCTGAAAAAATAATTGATGCCATTGCGGAAGAGTTTATAACTTGGTCAAAAGCTAGAAAATTTGCTCCAACAATTCATTCTTTAAAAGAAAAATTAGCAGATATAAAAAAATCTGAATTAAATTATCAAAGAAAGAAAATGGATAATTTTAATGAAGAACAAGCTGAAATTATTAGCAATCGTATCATTCAAAAAATTACCACTCATTTTGCCAATCATTTAAAACATGAAAATACTATGGTAGATGAAAGTATTGAATGGATTGAAAAAGTATTTCAGTTAAACCATTAAAACAAAACCTTTTGGAAAAAACAATACGTATAGGTACTCGTGACAGCGAATTAGCGCTTTGGCAAGCACATACAGTTCAAAAAAAACTAATCAATTTAGGCTATAAAACAGAAATTATAGCTGTAAAATCTACAGGTGACATTATCTTAGACAAACCTTTGTATGAACTAGGTATTACAGGTATTTTTACGAAAACTTTAGATATAGCGATGTTGCAAGGTGAAGTTGATATTGCTGTTCACTCTATGAAAGATGTTCCAACTAGTTTACCAAAAGGTATTGTACAGGCAGCAGTACTTGAAAGAGCCAATACGTTAGATATTTTAGTTCATAAAGGAAATTTAGATTTCTTAAATGCAACAGGAACTATTGCTTCTGGCAGTTTACGCAGAAAAGCACAATGGCTTCATAAATACCCAACACATCAAGTTGAAGATTTACGAGGCAATGTAAACACACGCATGCAAAAATTAAAAGACAATACTTGGAATGGAGCTATTTTTGCTGCTGCTGGCTTAGAAAGAATTAATTTAAAACCAGAAACGTTTATTAATTTAGACTGGATGATTCCTGCACCTGCACAAGGAGCCATGTTAGTGGTAGCAATGGAAAAGGATTCTTTTTCTCGTTCCGCTTTATCACAATTAAACGATGAAAAAACGGCTATTTGCACTTTTATTGAAAGACAGTTTTTAAAGACTCTCGAAGGAGGTTGTACTGCTCCAATAGGAGCTTTAGCTACTATTCAAGGTCAGACAATTCATTTTGAAGGCGCTTTATTCTCTTTAGATGGAAAAGAGAAACATTACATCAAAAAAAGTTGTAATTTTGCTGATTATAAATCTTTTGGAAAAGATTGCGCAAACGAAATTTTAAGTCAGGGAGCAAATGTATTAATGGAAAAACTTCGTGCGCAACTTAAGTGACATAAATCACTGTTAAAATGGAAAGAGAATCATTACTCAATTATATTTATCGTTTTTTTGACATCATTGTTTTACTATTTATAGTATTTGATTTTGGATACGATTTTGCGGAAAACTTTAATAGTCCACATGTCATCGGTTTATTAATTTTAACGCTCCTTTTACTGGTTTTTAATACTTTTAAATTCTTTATTTACAAGTATAAAAGCAATAAAAAGGTGGCATTAGTAAATATGATTATCATTTCATTGTTGTTAATCTCATCTCTAATAATTGCCCTTTTAAATACCGACTTCAGTTACCATTATATCTTACAAAAAATTAAACCCGTATTAGAAGGGGGTTTAATTATTTATTTTCTATTGCGATTATTAGTCCTTGTAAGACATATCTATGATATCTATTTTAATCCAGCCATTGTTTTTGTTGGGAGTTTTTTAATTTTAGCTATTTCTGGAGGCTTTTTATTAATGCTTCCAAGTGCAACTAATAACGGAATAAGTTTTACCAATGCATTATTTACTGCTACGAGCGCGGTATGTGTAACTGGCTTAGCTGTAGTAGATACTGGTGCCGATTTTACAACTGTTGGGCAATCAATTATTTTAGTTTTAATTCAATTAGGTGGTATAGGAATACTAACATTTACTTCTTTCTTTGCTTTTTTCTTTCGAGGTAGTTCCTCTTTCAAAGAAGGGTTAAACACAAAAGATTTTATTGCGCAAGAAGGTCTAAAAGATGTCTTTAGAGCAGCATTAAATGTGGTTATTTTTACTGTTGGAGTAGAAATAGTGGGTGCGCTTTTTATTTATTCTTCTATAGCAAACAATTACGCTATTAGCAATAAGTTTTTCTTTTCTATTTTTCACTCTATTTCAGCATTTTGTAATGCTGGTTTTTCTATATTTTCTAATGGATTATATGATGAAAGTATTCGTTTTCATTATTATTTTCAATGGATTATTATGATTTTAATTATTTTTGGAGGATTAGGACACAATATTATTTTTAATTTTTACCGATATATTAAAACCTATGTTTTAGAATTATTTGATAAAAGATTAATTCATAAACAGGTACCAGTAATTACGTTAAATACCAAAATTGTAATTTACACCACTATCATTTTGTTATTTGGTGGTTGGATTTTCTTATTTATTTCAGAATATAATAATACATTATTAGAACATACTACTCTTTTTGGTAAGATTACGAATGCTGCTTTTAGTTCGGTAACACCTAGAACCGCAGGATTTAATGTGGTAGATTATAAAAATATGACTGTTCCCTCTATTTTATTTATTATCTTTTTAATGTGGATCGGAGCTTCACCTGCATCTACTGGTGGTGGTGTAAAAACAAGCACTTTTGCTTTAGCAACATTAAACATTTTTACAGTAGCTAAAGGGAAAAGTAGGATACAAATTTTTGGCAGAAGAATTAGTAGTGAATCTACCTCCAGAGCTTTTGCAATTTTATGTATTTCTTTAATTGTTATTGGAGTAGCTATCATGGCAATTTTAATTTTTGAACCTAAAGAAACTCCTGTTTTAACTGTGGTTTTTGAATGTTTCTCTGCATATAGTACAGTAGGACTTAGTTTAAACTTTACTCCTACTTTATCTGAACCGAGCAAGTATGTTATAATTGCCGTAATGTTTATTGGACGAATAGGAATGCTCAACTTAATGATTGGTTTATTACGACAAATGAATCATCAATTTTATGAACTTCCTAAAGAAAATATTTTGATTAACTAAAAAAATTTCAAATGAAAATAATTGTTTTTGGACTTGGAAATTTTGGAATGTCGTTAGCTTTAAGTTTAACCGAAACTGGTAATGAAGTAATCGGTATAGACAAACAAATGGACAAAGTAAACCTGGTAAAAGATAAAATTTCTCATGCTATTTGCATGGATTCTACCAATGAATTAGCCTATGATGCAGTTCCTTTAAAAGATGCTGACAAAGTAGTAGTCGCAATTGGAGAAAATGAAGGAGCAGCTATTATAACAACTGCCATTATTAAAAAGTTAAGTAATGTAAAAATTATAAGTAGAGCACTTTCTCCTATTCACGATACTGTCTTAGAGGCTATGGGGATTTATAGTATTATTCACCCTGAACAAGATTCTGCAGATCGTTTAACCAAACAGATTAATTTTAAATCAACATTAGAGAATTATCAGTTAGATAACAATTTTACAATTTCTGAAGTAAGAGCTAAAAAAGAATTTTATGGAAAAACATTAGGAGAATTAGATTCTGTAGATAAATATAGTTTAACCTTAGTTACCATCATTCGTAAAAAAGAAAAACGAAATTTAATTGGTAAAAAAACAATTGTTAAAGAATCTATAGGAAGACCTCACCCTGACACTATTGTTCAGGAAGATGATATTTTAGTCGTATATGGTAATAACAAAGACATTGAAAATTACTGTATGGGACAAGAAGAATATGACTTGAGAAATAAGAAAATTTAAATGGTTATTTTAAGTACAAAAGAACTTAACAAAAAACAAGTTGCCTTACTTGACCAAAAAAAGTTTGCTCTTATTCATGCTAACTTTATAAAAATAAAATGGCTTAAGTTTGTAGCAAATAAAAGTAACGAATGCCTAATTTTTACTAGTAAAAATGCAGTAAAAGGTGTCCTGAAAAGTAACGATATAAAAACGATTAAAGAAAAAGATTGTTTTTGTGTAGGAGAAAAAACAAAAATGTTTCTTGAGAAAAACGGTTTTACTGTTGTAACACATCAAAAAGACGCGAATACTTTAGCTGAAACAATTTGTAAAGAGTATTTCCAAAAAACGTTTACCTTTTTTTCTGGTACATTAAGAAAAGACATTTTACCTAAAAAATTAGCTGCTAAAAAAATACATCTCGATGAGATTTCTGTATATAAAACGCTTTCTCAATCTAAAAAAATTATTCTTGAAACGGTAGCAATTTTGTTTTTTAGTCCATCTGCAGTAGCCAGCTATCTAGAAACAAATACATTAACAAATCAAGTATGCTTTTGCATAGGACACACGACAGCACAAGCTATTGGAGAGTATACTAATTCTCAAAAGACAAATCAAATTGTAATTGCTTCTGAGCCTACTATTGAAAGTGTAATTGAAGAAGTAATAAAATATTATAACGTATAATAGTTGTTGTTTTCAAAGAAAAACAACAGTATTTAAATCAAAATTTAAATGTTAAAAAACGATTTATTTTTAAAGGCTCTTAACAACGAAACAGTTGAAAGACCTCCTGTTTGGATGATGCGTCAGGCAGGGCGCTATTTGCCTGAATTTATGGCTATAAAAGAAAAATATGATTTCTTTACCAGATGCAAAACGCCCGAATTAGCTTCCGAAATTACGGTACAGCCTATTCGCATTGTGAAACCTGATGCAGCCATTTTATTTTCTGATATTCTTGTGGTTCCGCAAGCCATGGGAATTGATGTGGAGTTACAAGATAATATTGGTCCTGTTTTACCTAACCCAATTCGTACTGCAAAAGATGTTGAACGTGCTTTTGTACCAGACATAAACGAAACGTTAGGGTATGTAATGGATGCTATAGACATGACCAAAGAAAAATTAGACAATGAAGTGCCTCTTATTGGGTTTGCAGGTTCTCCATGGACTATTTTTTGTTACGCTGTAGAAGGTAAAGGCTCTAAAAGTTTTGATAAGGCCAAAGGGTTTTGTTTCTCCAATCCAGTTGCTGCACATCAATTACTTCAAAAAATTACGGATACTACTATCTTGTATTTAAAAGAAAAAGTAAAACATGGTGTAAATGCCGTACAAATATTTGATTCTTGGGGAGGTATGCTATCTCCTACTGATTATACTGAGTTTTCATGGCAATATATTAATCAAATTGTGGAAGCTTTAGCCGATTCAACCAAAGTAATTGTGTTTGGAAAAGGCTGCTGGTTTGCCCTTAACGATATGTCAAAATCTAAAGCAGCAGCTCTTGGTGTAGACTGGACTTGCTCTCCAAAAAATGCTCGTTATTTAACTGGTGGTAAAAAAACACTTCAAGGTAATTTTGATCCTGCGCGATTATTATCTCCTATTCCAGTAATCAAGAAAATGGTACACGAAATGATTGATGAATTTGGTAAAGATAATTATATCGTAAATTTAGGTCATGGTATTTTACCAAATATTCCTGTTGATCATGCTAAAGCATTTATAGAAGCAGTGAAAGAATATAAAAAATAACACGAACCCATTTTACGAATAAAAAGAGTATGGATTATGAATTTGATTTTCAAAATAAAAAAGATTTTCATGCTCTTTTTGTTTTTATTCTGTTTTATTTTAACCTTAAATAGTCAGAATAATATTAAAGGAAATATGGCAACTGCTGTATTAGGTATTCCAAATTTTGGTTACGAAATTAGACTAGGGAAAAAGACCTCTTTTCAGGTTGATATTACTGCTTCTTTTTGGGAATCAGTGCAACATGCTCCGCAAAAATTTGTTATGCTTTTCCCTGAATTTAGATACTATACTAAAACATTTAACAAAGGTTTTTTTATAGGTACACACATAGGTGGAAGCAGTTATACGATGCAAAAATACACGTATTGGTCAACTGATTATTATCAAAAAGGGTTCAATGTTATGTATGGTGTTTCAACTGGTTATAGCTTTGAAGTTAATGAAAGATGGCACATAGAATTGTTTATTGGAGGTGGTTCCAGCCAAGCCTACTACAAAGGATATAAAATAAGTACTCAGGAACGATATGATGCTGCAGAAAAATATAATAAAAGTGGTGAGTGGATTGTATATCGAGGCGGATTAATGCTGGTATACCATTTGTAATGATAAAAAACATAAATTAGATTATTCAATGAAAAATAAATTTTACGCCTATATTCAAAATTTACAAGATCAAATTTGTAAAGGCTTAGAAGAAACTGATGGGAAGGCGTTTTTTAAAGAAGATTTATGGACAAGACCTGAAGGTGGTGGTGGCAGAACACGCGTAATAGAAAACGGTGCTGTTTTTGAAAAAGGAGGCGTCAATATTTCTGCTGTGCATGGAAAATTACCAGACACCATGCAAAAATTATTTAATGTAGGTGAAGCTGATTTTTTTGCTTGTGGGTTAAGTTTAGTAATTCATCCTAAAAATCCATTGGTACCTACTGTTCATGCCAATTGGAGATACTTTGAAATGTATGATGAAAAAGGAAATGTAATGAATAGTTGGTTTGGAGGCGGACAAGATTTAACCCCTTACTACCTATTTGAAGAAGATGCAACACATTTTCATCAAACCTGTAAAACAGCTTGCGACAAACATGATGCCTCATTTTATCCAAAATTTAAGAAACAATGTGATGCTTATTTTTGGAATACACATCGCAATGAAGCTAGAGGAATTGGTGGATTATTTTTCGATTATTGTAAAGAAACCGAAACCTTTTCAATGGAAAACTGGTATGATTTAGTAACGGAAGTTGGGAATAGTTTTTTAAAGGCTTATATACCAATAGTTGAAAAACGAAAAGACTTGACTTATACTAACGAGCAACGAAATTGGCAAGAAATTCGTCGAGGAAGGTATGTAGAATTCAATCTTGTACACGATAAAGGCACCTTATTTGGTTTAAAAACTAATGGAAGAATTGAGAGTATCTTAATGAGCTTGCCTCCTCAGGTGCAATGGGTGTATAATTATCAACCGAAAGAAGGAAGCGAAGAGCAAAAATTACTACGTGTTTTAGAAAAACCTGTAGAATGGGTGTAAAGAAATGTATGTTGTTAAAAAACAACCTTTTTCTTAATTTATTTCTTGGTAAAAATCGTTCCCAATATACTAAAATAAAAAAGCCGTAGGTTTAAAAGTACGGCTTTTTATTTTGATTTATTTTTAATTTATAATAGAAATTAAATCTAAGGTTTGTAAAATAATATTCTTATCAGATACAGAAGAATGTAAACTCATCTCAATTTGCATCTTATTATTCTCTATTTTTTTAGACGAATTAAAGTGTATCGATTCAAACTGCTCACTTATTTTTCCCTTTTCCTTACCTAATCCTAATTGAGTAACTAAATCTTTTATATTTAAATTTCCAAAGGCATAGTTGTTCTTTATTTGTTTTTTGAATTCGGCACTAAAAGAAGTATTGGGTTTATCAATATAGTTAAATCCATTGGTGATAACCATAACATCACCGTCTTTAAGTATTCTTAAATCACCTAGTTCTTTTTCTACACCTCTTACTTTATAATAATTATTCTCTTTTATAAGTCCACCTTTTCTTTCTGCTAAATTCAACAATTTTTCACCCATTGTTTTATGAGTAGAAGTAAATACAACTGTAAAAATAGGTGTCGTCTTTTTTTCTGTCTTTTCAACTTCAATCTCTTCATAATTTTCATCATATTCATATCCTATATAAGAATATTCTTTTTCCGAAATATCATGTAAGAAAAAAGTAAAATCACCATCTAATAAAGACGCTATTGCTTTTTCATCCAACAGGGTTCCAATTAGGTCAGTAACTAGTGCTATATCTTCTTTTTGTAAGAATTTATTCTCTGGATACATTTGGGCTGTAATCGTTGGAAAGCCATTTAATAATTCCTCCGAATTTACATGATAAGTCATGTAAGCTAATGGAGACTTATTTGGAAAATATTTAAAAATATTTTTGTTTATTTTTCTATCAACAACTTTTTTCATTAGAGACGTTAACGAACTTGAATATTCCACTATTTGCTCCATTCTTGCGTTGTCATTATCAAAATACATATTAAAATTAACACCTTTAATAAAACTTTCTATATTATTTGTACCAAAGTTTCCTGAACCTTTTGCTACCGACATTATAATTGCTGAAAAACTTTTTAGTGAATTAAACATAGATTGGTAATTTACCCAAGCTGAAATATCTGCCTTTGGATTAATTTTATCTGATGAAGGAATCTGAAAACCATTTTTAAACAAGGATGCAATATGCTCTTCTTGCAAAGCGATGCGTTCTAATTTTTCTTCTTCTAGTTGTTTTAAATAGGCTTCATTTTTGTTTTGGTAATCGTAATTTTCTATGAAAATAACAGGGTCTTCTCCCTCTTCTTCCCATTCTTTTGATTCTTCAACCACTTCCGATTCTTCTGCTATTTCTTCCGCAGTCTCTTCTACGGTTTCTACCTCTTCAGCCACTTCAAAAACGGCATCCACTATTTCTTCTGTTTCTTCAACTACTATTGGTTCTTCATAAATAGGATAGGTAGTATCGTATACATTTGAATAGCTATTTTTTCCTAGCATGGGTTTTAGAAATTCAATAAGAATTAAATACTCATTATTCCAAGCTATCGAAAAAGATTGCTTCGCGTTTTTAAAAACAGTATAATTCTCATATTCAATTATAGTGTTCTCTTTAGAATCGTTTGCTTTTAAATTATTTTGATTCATTATAAAATCCCTAACTTCTTGGCTATTTTTAATAGGAATCGTTATTTGATAAAAGGGATGATTAGGTGATGTATAGTTTCCATGAATAATAATATTCTTGTTCATATTAATTAAAGAAACATACTCTTTGATGTTAAAATCTGATTTGGAATTTGAAATCTTTTTTAAAGCATCATGATTTAAAATCTCGTCTAGGGTAACCTTTTTAGAAAACTGATTTCCATTAAATTGAATAAAATAATCTAACTCATTAGAAGTAGATTGACCAAAAACAAAAGTACTGGCTAATAGTAATAAAACATATAACTGTTTTTTCATAATTATGGATTAAAATAAATTGTATTATTCATTAAAGTATTGTTTTTTAAAACATTATATATATTATGCTTTAAAAAAACGGTTTGTTTATTTTTTGAAACTTTACTACTAGGATTTGAAATCTTAGCAATTTCTTTGTCAAATGTATAAATTGTAGTAATATGAGCATCTTCTAAATCTTCTTTCTTATCTTCTTTATTTACCAAATTCTTTGGAATAGGATATGAAGCAAATCGTTGAAAAAATTTCTCTTTAGAAAAACTAAAATGAGTCATTGGATTTTCGGTATTCATGCTATTTAAAACAGCATTTAACGCAACCAAATTTTCATACTGAAATGTAAATGTAAAAATATACGATTTAAAATCATATGAGGAAGTAATATTTGAAACCCCTTCAATTTTAGCAGCTTGCTCTCTAAAATCAGCTAGCTTATTTTTTATATCTTCTTCACTAGGAATACTCACTCCATCCACTTCTTCTAGCCATATAGCTGACCTGGTTCTAATCCAAGATTTCGAAAAATCTACCTTTAAACTATAAGTTCCACTTTCATTACTATTTTGCTTTATCCTCTCTGTTATTTCAAAGCAACTTGTCAAAAATAGACACCAACTTAAAAATATAATTTTTTTCATTTTGCAAACTTACTATTAATAATTTAATTTTTTATGTTTTATAGATTTTAAGCTGTGTTAAACCCCTTATTTTAGAGTAATTTCACTAACTTTGTACGCAAGATATACTATACTAAAATTAGTATAATTAATAGTTTTTAAAAAAGACATTACATGTTCCCATTAAGAAGAAACAGACGATTAAGAACCAGTGAAAATCTTCGTGCACTCGTTCGTGAAACTATACTTACTCCAAACGATTTCTTAGTACCTATTTTTGTTGTAGAAGGAAAAGGAATAAAAGATGAAATTCCATCCATGCCTAATTATTTTAGATATAGTTTAGACCTTCTTGAAAAAGAAGTTAAAGAATTATGGGCTATGGGCTTAAAATCGGTATTAGTATTTGTAAAAGTTCCTGAAAATTTAAAAGACAATAAAGGTGTTGAAGCATTAAACCCAGATGGTCTAATGCAAAGAGCTGTCAAAACTATAAAAAATGCTGTTCCAGATATGGTTGTAATGACTGATGTTGCTCTAGATCCTTATTCTATTTATGGTCATGATGGTATCGTTGAAAAGGGGCAAATAGCTAACGATCATACTTCTAATTTTTTAGCTGAAATGGCTTTATCACATGCAAAAGCTGGTGCTGATTTTGTTGCTCCAAGTGATATGATGGACGGACGTATTCTAGATATTCGCGAACTATTAGAAGAAGAAAATTTTATCAATACAGGAATTATGAGCTATAGTGCAAAATATGCTTCTGCTCATTACGGCCCTTTTAGAGATGCTTTAGATTCGGCTCCAGTTGATGCCATGAATATCCCAAAGGATAAAAAAACATACCAAATGGATTATCATAATCGCATTGAAGCCATTAAAGAAACCCGAATGGATATCGAAGAAGGTGCTGATATTGTAATGGTAAAACCTGGTATTTCATATTTAGACATTGTTAGAGAAATTAAAAATATGTCTGAAGTTCCAGTTGCTGTATATCAAGTTTCAGGAGAATATGCAATGATTAAAGCTGCTGCCGAAAGAGGCTGGCTAGACCATGACGCCATTATGTTTGAACAAACAACTGCCATGAAAAGAGCTGGCGCAGATATTATAGCTAGTTATTTTGCAAAAGATATTGTTCGCTTATTAAAATAATACCCTTGAAAAAGGTTTATTAAAAAAGGTGTCTTAATAGACACCTTTTTTAATCTATTTGGAAATTCCAAAATTAAATCTACTTTTGTGTAATATACAAGCCTTTTTATTTTATTACACGCCATGTTACAAAACGATTTATACTACACGCTTGCTTTGTTGCAAGTAGAAGGAGTAGGTGATATTCTTGCCAAAAAATTAATTCATAATTGCGGCTCTGCTGAAGCTGTCTTCAAAAGTAAAATTACTACTCTTGCAAAAATTGAAGGTATTGGTAAAACCATATTAAAAAATCTTCAAGACCCTAGCACTTTTCAAAAGACTGAAAAAGAAATGCGTTTTATCGAAAACGAAAACATTTCAACTTGGTACTATTTAGACAATCAATATCCTGAACGACTCAAACAATGCTTTGATGCTCCTGTTTTATTGTTTACTTCTGGAAATATCAATCTCAAGAATCAAAAAATAATTAGTATTGTTGGTACACGACAAGTAACTAGTTATGGTACAGAAATGACCAAAAAAATAATCGAAGAATTAGCCCCTTTACAACCCATTATTGTAAGTGGCTTTGCGTATGGTGTGGATATCGTTGCACATCAAGCAGCTATGGAATTTGGACTACAAACAATAGGTGTTTTAGCACATGGTTTAAACCAAATTTATCCCAAAAATCATAAAAAACACATGGTTAAAATGGAAGAAAATGGTGGTTTTATTACCGAATTTTGGAGCAATTCTAAACCTGATAGAGAAAATTTTGTAAAAAGAAATCGCATTGTTGCCGGAATAAGTGAAGCTACGCTTGTGATTGAAAGTGCCGAAAAAGGAGGTTCCTTAATTACTGCTCAAATCGCAAATGATTATAACCGAGATGTTTTTGCGGTACCGGGAAGAACTACTGATAAATACAGCCAAGGTTGTAATAATCTAATTAAAACCCAACGTGCCCATACGCTCACTTGTGCAGCCGATGTTCTTTACATGTTAAACTGGGAAATTAACACAAAACATAAAACGGATAAAAAAACAATTCAAAAACAATTATTTGTTACTTTATCGGATGAAGAACAAAAGATATACAATTATTTACAAATCCATATTTCTGAATCAATTGATACGATTGCTTTAGAATGTGCACTTCCCGTTTTTAAAACCTCATCCATTTTATTAAATATGGAATTAAAAGGGATAATAAGACCTTTACCAGGAAAAATATTTGAATTAATTTGAAAAATTCATAAAAAAATAACAATATGTTTAATTTGTAACTGTGTTTGTAGGAATTCTTTAAAATTATTACCGTAAATTAGTAACAAATTTATTTGCAATGTATTCTTTACCCAAACTAGAGCGTTTTGAACAAAACGTAGCTTCCAAGTTTAATATTTACAACAGTATTTTTATCACGCTTCCTTATGATGAAATTAACAATACAGGCGTTTTATTACCCCTGTTTTCTGATGTTTGTCAGCAAGGCTATAAAAACAATCATAGTCCCGATGAGATTTTCGAAAATTTTACCACAAAATACCTCGAAAATGCTTCTGAAAAAGAGAAAATAGATTTAATGTTTCGTTTTATTCAATATGTTGAAAGGCAAGTCGTATTATTTGATGCTATTGAAGATGCAGCTTTTGATGTGGTAAACAATTTAGAAGGAAGTGGTTCTCTCCGTAGTATGAAAGAAAGAGCAGAACAACGTTTTAAAAAAGAAGAATTAATTGCTTTTTTGAACGAGTTTAAGGTTCGAACTGTTTTAACAGCGCATCCAACCCAATTTTATCCGGGCTCTGTTTTAGGAATTATTACCGATTTAACAGAAGCAGTTAAAATTAATGATTTGAATTCCATTAAAGAATTGTTGGCGCAATTAGGGAAAACACCTTTTATAAAAAAGGAAAAACCAACTCCTTTTGACGAAGCGGTAAGTTTAATTTGGTATTTGGAAAATGTATTTTATCCAACCGTTGGAGAAATGATGCAATACATTCAAAAGAATATTTTTAAGAAAAAATCAGTCCTACAAAATGATATTTTAAATCTTGGTTTTTGGCCTGGTGGAGATCGTGATGGAAACCCATTTGTAACCACAGAAATTACCTTAAAAGTTGCCGACAGATTGCGCACAGCTATTTTGAAATGTTATTATTTAGATATTCGAAAATTAAAAAGAAAACTAACCTTTTCTGGTGTAGAAGAAGTAATCAGTGTTATCGAAAATAAATTGTATCGATCCGTATTTTATTCGGAAGGAACCGTATTCATTTCCAAAGAAGAATTACTTACCGAATTAAATAAAGTGAAAGACCTCTTAATTTACAAACACCAATCGTTGTATTTAGATGAGATTGAAGATTTACTCAATAAAGTAAGTGTCTTTGGATACCATTTTGCTACTTTAGACATCAGACAAAACAGTAAAATTCATCAAGCGGTTTTTCAAGATATTATTTCCAAAAATCCAGCCTTATTTTCTGTAAACTATAATGAATTAGATGAGGCTGCAAAAATTGAAATTTTATCTACGGTTACTGCAAATTTAAATGAAGATGATTATTCAGATGTAGGTACAAAATTAACTTTAGGTTCTATCAGAGCCATCAAAACCATTCAAGAAAAAAACGGTGAATTAGGTTGTAATCGTTATATTATTAGTAATAATGAAAGTGCTTTAAATGTGATGGAAGCCTTGTCTTTATTTCGTTTGACCAATTGGAAAAATCCTCCAGTAGATATTGTACCTCTTTTTGAAAGTGTAGACGATTTGGAAAAAGCAGATGTTGTTATGGAACAATTGTATACCAATCCAACATATAAAGAACATTTAGAAAGAAGAGGAAACCAACAAACTATTATGCTTGGTTTTTCTGATGGCACCAAAGATGGTGGTTATTTAATGGCCAATTGGGGAATTTATAAAGCCAAAACGGCTATTTCAGCCATGTCTCGAAAATACAACATTAAAGTGGTCTTTTTTGATGGTCGTGGTGGTCCTCCAGCGCGTGGTGGTGGAAAAACGCATCAGTTTTATGCTTCTTTAGGTCCAGAAATAGAAAACAAGCAAATTCAATTGACCATTCAAGGACAAACGATTAGTTCTAACTTTGGTACACTCGATTCTTGTCGTTATAATCTAGAAAATCTTTTGAGTGCTGGAGCCAACAATCAGGTTTTTCATCATGAAGAAAATCATTTGACGGAAAAGGAAAAAGAAGTGATGCAGAAACTTTCGGAAAGTAGTTATCAAAAATACATAGATTTCAAAAAGCACCCTAAATTTGTTCCTTACTTGGAAAACATGAGTACCTTAAACTATTATGCTAAAACCAATATTGGAAGTCGTCCTTCTAAAAGAAAGCAATCGGCCCAACTCAATTTAGACGATTTGAGAGCCATTCCTTTTGTAGGTTCGTGGAGTCAATTGAAACAAAATGTGCCTGGTTTTTTTGGTGTAGGAACAGCTTTAAAATATTTTGAAGAAAACGGAAATTGGGAAGATGTTAAAAATTTATACAAGAACTCCTTATTCTTTAAAACGCTATTAGAAAACAGTATGATGGCTTTGAGCAAATCATTTTTCCCATTAACGGCTTATATGCAAAAAGACCCTGAATATGGTGCTTTCTGGACGATTATTTATACTGAATACTTGGAAACGAAACGATTGTTATTGAAAATATCTGGTTTTACCGAATTAATGGAAAATTATCCCGATGGAAAAGCGTCGGTAGCCATGCGTGAAAAAATTGTCTTACCCTTGCTCACCATACAGCAATATGCTTTATTAAAAATTAAAGCTTTAAAAGAGAGCGACAATCCGGATGAAAATCAAATTGCAGTTTATGAAAAAATAGTGACCCGATCGTTGTTTGGAAATATCAATGCCAGTCGAAATTCGGCTTAATTTATTTTAAAATGAGTTCAAAATGATAAAATTTAAATATAAATCTTGTCATGCTGAACTCGTTTCAGCATCTAAATATTACAATTATGTCATCCAGAACATACCATAACTATTGGGTTTATATTTTAACTAACAAACCACACGGAACTTTGTATATTGGAGTTACAGGAGGTTTAGATGATAGGATGAGTAGACATATTAATCAAGAAGGAAGTAAATTCACTTCAAAATATTCAAGATGCTATAGCTAGAGAAAAACAATTGAAAAATTGGCATCGAGAATGGAAGATTAATTTAATAGAACAATCTAATCCTAAATGGGATAATTTGTGGGGAAATATAGATTCCGAAACGAGTTCGGAATGACAAAGTACTAAAAACATACATTGCCTTGTTGAATTCTATTTGTCATGCTGAACTTGTTTCAGCATCTCATAAATTCGGCTTAATTTTTGAAGTACCTTTTCTTATTAATTTTGTGTTATGAGAAAAGGTACTTTTATTTTAATATTATCCTTGTTTTTTATTCATTGTAAAGAAAAAACAAAATCAATAGATAAAACCTACGAACAACTAGAAGCAGAAGTATTGTGCGATGTGTTACCTGAGGTTGCTAAATATGAACTTGAAAATTCTTTTTGGATAAGAATTCCTCCACCACCTCCAATTCCCGAAATTGACACATTCAAATTTAATTCATTTCAAACTGACAGTATATTACATAAATCTAAAAATGATTGGGATAATTTTGTCTCAGAAAAAAGGAGAAAAATAAATGAAGAAATTTTAAATTTGAAAGAATTTAAAAAAGTTGAATTTGGTATTTTAGACACCTTAGGTTGGGTAAATAAATCAAATATAGATAAAATAGAATATAAAATTGATTCTTTAGCTCCAAGACCGTTAAAAATAAACGAGTTTAAGGAATGTAAAATAAAAATCTCCTTAATTACTTACGAAAATACTTTTGAGGGAGAAATTAGAAATTCAGACATGCCACTTTTATTTCTTAGTAGAGTATTACTATCTCAAGATTATAAAAAAGCTTATTTTTTTGTTTTTAAATACTACAGAGCTTATCATGTATTTTGTGAATTCTCTGAAAATAGATGGTTCATTAAAAAAATAATTGAGGAACAAAAATAATGAGATTCAGAAACGAGTTCGGAATGACAAAGTGCTAAAAACATACATTGCCTTGTTAAATTCTATTTGTCATGCTGAACTTGTTTCAGCATCTAATTTCTAAATAAAAAAGCATCGATAATCTGAAATAAATTCTGAATCTCGATGCTTTAATTATTTTCAGTTTTCTTAATACCCTAATTTCTCTCGTACTCTTCCTAAAACACCATTAGCAACCATACTGGCTTTAGCAGCACCTTCTTTTAATAAAACATCTACCTCATCTAAATTATTGATGTAGTAATTGTATTTTTCTCGAACGCTTGCAAATTTTTCTACAATCAAATCAAACAACGCTTGTTTCGCATGACCATAACCGTAATTCCCTCCTAAATAATTAGCACGCATCATTTCTGTTTGTTCAACAGTAGCTAAAAGTTGGTACAAAGCAAAACAATTACACGTATCTGGGTTTTTTGGATCTTCTAAAGGAGTACTATCCGTTTGAATAGACATAATTTGCTTGCGTAAAGCTTTGTCATCTAAAAAAATATTGATGGTATTGTTTCTAGACTTACTCATCTTTTCACCATCTGTTCCAGGAATAACCATAATAGCTTCATCAATTTTTGCTTCCGGTAAAACTAATGTTTCACCCATTTGATGATTAAATTTTTCTGCAACAACCCTTGTAAACTCAATATGTTGCTTTTGATCTTTCCCTACAGGTACAAATTCTGCGTCATATAATAAAATATCCGCTGCCATTAACATAGGATACGTAAACAATCCTGCATTAACATCTTCTAATCTATCCGCTTTATCTTTAAATGAATGTGCTAAGGTTAGTCTTTGATAAGGAAAAAAACAACTCAAATACCAAGACAATTCTGTAACTTGAGGTACATCAGATTGACGATAAAAAACAACTCTGTTAATATCTAAACCACACGCAAGCCAAGTAGCAGCTACACTATATGTATTTGCTCGTAACGTTTTTCCATCTTTTATTTGCGTAATCGAATGTAAATCGGCTATAAAAAGAAACGATTCATTGGCTGGATCATTTGCCATTTCAATTGCTGGTAAAATGGCACCTAATAAATTTCCTAAGTGTGGAGTTCCTGTACTTTGAACGCCAGTTAAAATTTTTGACATTTTTTTCTTGTTGTTTGTCGCAAAAATACCACTTTTACAGAAATGGGAAAAGGTTATTTCTAAAAGGTTGAATAATATTGTTATTTTTGAGAGAATTTTAAAAAATACCCATTGTTTGAGTCTACTCCTGATAGTAGTGATATCCTTTTATTGCGAAACTGATTGTCTTTGTTAGATTGCATCGTTTCTCGCAATGAAAGATAAAACGAATAGCAGGAAAATGATGGAAACGATACCCTAACGTTTGGTTTTAAAAATATGAAGATACTAAAATATGCTTTTTGGATTGTATGGCACATTTGGTTTTACCTTTTGGTAATTGTTCCAATTCTAATTCTTTTTCCAATATTATTTCTTACCATTTTAAGTGAAAAAACCTATCCTCAATTTTTCTTTTTAGCTCGCTTTTGGGCAAAACTTATTTTTTATGGAATGGGTTTTTACCGTAAAGTGGAATACGAACAAAAATTGGTAAAAGGAGAAAGTTATATGTTGGTAGCCAATCATACTTCCATGACCGATATTATGTTGATGCTTTTAGTGGTAAAAAAGAATCCTTTTGTATTTGTCGGTAAAAAAGAACTGGCTAAAATTCCTGTTTTTGGTTTCTTTTTCAAACGCGTTTGTATTATGGTAGACCGAAGCAGTAGTAAAAGCCGTTTTAAGGTATTTGAATTGGCTCAAAAACGGTTACATCAGGGATTAAGTATTTGTATTTTCCCTGAAGGTGGCGTTCCTGATGATGAAAGTATCATTTTAGACATGTTTAAAGATGGTGCTTTTCGTTTGGCAATCGAACATCAAATTCCTATTGTTCCTATGACTTTTATAGATAATAAAAAACGTTTTCCTTTTCGTTTTTTTAGTGGAACAACAGGTCGTATGCGCGTAAAAGTACATTCTTTTATTGAAACCAGAGGTTTAACTTTGGAACATAAAATTGAACTAAAAGAAAAGACAAGAGCTGTAATTTTAAAGGAATTGGAAAAGTATATGAAATAGATAATTATAAGATACTCTCTATTTTAGCTGTAACCGTTTCAGGTGATATTGTTCTCATCACTTCTTCATATCCAGTAATTTTTCTATTTCCATAAACGGATGTGGGCAAAAGAGGAAATTGTACTCTATCTGCAGTAATACAAAAATCATCGGGTTGATGAAAGGGTTTAAAGCCAGCATAAGGGTGCGTAGCGCCCCAGAGAGTAATTACTTTAATGCCTAACATGGCTGCAATGTGAGCATTACCTGAATCCATGGAAAGCATCACATCTAAATTAGAAATTATATTTAGTTCTTGTTCCAAGGTTAGTTTTCCTGCTAAAAGAATAACATTGGAATAATTCGCTTTTAGTTGTTCTAATAACTGAATTTCTTGAGTTCCTCCTCCAAAAAGATAGATGTTATAATAAGAATGACAGGCTAGTTGTTGAATCACATCTTGCATCAAATCGAAAGGATAAACTTTACTTTCATATTGTGCAAAAGGGGCAATTCCAATATTTTTTTTATGGGTATCAAAAGATACCTTTTCAAGAATTGCTTCTGATAGAATTGCTTTTTCAGGCAATGGAACCACAGACAAATCCATTGGAAAACCTAATTTTTGAAAAGTGTCTGCATGATTTTGAAACATGGTCTTTACGGGAGCGAAAATCTTATTTTCTAATCGGGTTAGTTCTTTTTTAGCTTTTCTACCTTTATTCGTTGCTGCCACTTTTTTGCCTGAAAGAAAAAACAAGGTTCGAATTATTTTAGAACGCAACACATTGTGCAAATCAGCAATAGCATCTATGTTCAACTTTTGTAAATCGAAAAACAATCGTAACAATCCTAGGAACCCTTTATGCCTTTTTGCTAAATCAACTCCAAAAAAATGTACATGAGGGATATCTTGAAAAAAAGGTTGAAAAAAAGGGCGTGAAACTACAGTTACAGAATGTTCAGGGTATTGCATAGAAAAAGCTCTCAACACAGGAACTGTCATGGCAACATCACCCATGGCTGAGAGCCTTATTACTAATATGTGTTTTGATTTAGACATCTAACGATGACTATTTTTTATTTTGGTATAAAACAGGATTTAATTCCTCGTCATTATACATTTTCATTTGTTTGTATACTTTCATGTACTTATCTCCATTTTCAATATCTTCAATTAATTGGCTAATGGAAGTAAACATATCGTTTTTTTGGTCTAACAAAACATTCAATTTTTCTTGGCATTTTGCTCTATGTTCTGGAGTTGCTTCTGCTCTAGTAGCCTCTTCATTCATATGATAAATTTTCAAAGCTAAAATAGAAAGCCTGTCTATTGCCCAAGCAGGACTTTCTGTATTAATCTTTGCCTCTGCTTTTACCTGAACGTCAGCATATTTTTGAAGAAAATAACTGTCAATATATTCTACCATATCGGTACGCACTTGATTGGAAGCATCAATTTTTCTTTTTAAATCTAGTGCAGCAATAGGATCAATTTGTGGGTCACGAATAATGTCTTCATAATGCCATTGTACGGTGTCTACCCAGTTTTTAGCATATAACAAATATTCTATAGATCCTTTTTCATATGGATTTTGTACTGGTTGGTACACATCATCTATCACATGATATTCTTTTATAGCGCGTTCAAATATAGGAAATGCAAATTCTGCAAACATGATTATAGGTTTTAAATTTCTACAAAAATAAGGTTTTTTTGTACTTTTAACCTGAAATTTAAAAACTAATCCAATGCACATTCATTATATTTCCGAAGAAAACAGTATTTTAAATCATTTTTTAGCTCAAATAAGAGATGTTTCTATTCAAAAAGATAGCATGCGTTTTCGAAAAAACATTGAGCGTATAGGTGAAATTATGGCCTATGAATTGAGTAAAACATTAGAATACAAATCGATTCAAGTACAAACTCCATTAGGAATAAAAAACACTACACAAATCTCTGATAACGTTGTTTTATGTTCTATTTTAAGAGCAGGTCTAGCACTTCATACCGGTTTCATGAATATTTTTGATGCGGCAGACAACGGTTTTGTTTCTGCCTATAGATATCATCCTAATAACGATACTGAATTTGAAATACGTGTGGAATACCAAGCGGCTCCTAATTTAGAAAATAAAACACTCATTTTAATTGATCCAATGCTTGCTACTGGGCAATCTATTGTAGCTGTTTTACATAAATTGCATTTGGAACAAAAACCAAAAGAAATTCATGTTGCTGTGGCTATTGCTGCTCCTGAAGGCATCCAATTTTTAGAAGAAAATCTACCTGGAAATGTACATTTATGGGTTGCTGCATTAGACGAAAAATTAAACGAAAAAAACTACATCCTTCCTGGTTTAGGAGATGCAGGTGATTTAGCCTATGGTATTAAATTATAATTGACAAAGGAAAAAGAAAACACCTAAAAGCGCGAGCAAATAAAAAGTACCTTCTTTAATTATTTTATTTTCTTGATTTTCAATAAAATTAGAACCTAAAATAGCTAAAGGCGCTAATGCAAAAGCCAAACAGCTATTATTTTTACCTGCTGAAAAAATATAAATCGCTATTCCTAAAAGAAATGAAAAAATAATTTTCTTATAAGATGTTTTCATATTCATTGGTTTTGAACTCATTGACATAATCATATAAATGAAAAACAAAAAGCCTATGGACGAAAATACAGCTAAGGCTATATTTTGGTACACATTTTCAAAATAAGTAAAATCAAAGCTAATATAGGTTTTAGTAAAGACCTCTTCTAATAATTGATTCTCACTAAAAATATTAAAAATAAAAAAGATAATTACAACACTAAACAAAGCGATTCCGGGTATGATCCAATTTCTGTAATCTCTAGAAACGTGTAAGGTAATAGATATAAAAACTAAAATGATATACAAAATACTCCAAAAATGAAACAACGCGGCCAAGAAAATCCAAAAAGAAGCATCAAATATTTTCTCTTTTGTGTTTTTCATCGATTTCAATGAAATTAATCTTCTTAGAGAAAGTAGTAATAAGAAATTTGAAATTAAAATACTTTTGTTTTTAAATATAGTTGGAAAGAATAATAAGAAAATAAAAAATAATAAAATCGCATAATTATTATTTCTTGATAAATTATTTTTTAAGGCAATAAAATTAACTAAAAAACAGGAAGCTACTATGGTTGCGAAATAAAACACGCCATATAAAAAACCCTGCCATCCAGTAAAAGTTTCATGAGAGAATGAATAGGAAACAAAGGCAATTAAAAGTAATGTGCCAATAATTACATAATTAAAAGGTCTTGTTTTATTAAAAATGCTTGCTATCATCAGGATATTTTATACTTTTGTAATGTAAATATAATACATTATTAAAATGAAATCATTTTTTGAAGGAATTGCTACTCTTTTTACAGACTATTTATTTTTACCATATGACTATTTTAGAACGTTAGAAGTAACTAACTGGTGGGGAGCAAATATTATAAATTGGATTTTTATTATCATTTGTTGTGCTGCTATGGTGTATTGGGTTAAACAATTAAATCTTCATAAAGCAAACAATGAAGATACTCAAGATACAACAGCACATTCATTTTTAAAATAAAATTCCCCATTACTGAGGAATTTTATTTACAATATTATAAATCAAAACCAATATCTTTACGATAATACATCTTATCAAATTGTAGCTTAGCTATACTTTGATAAGATTTTTTTATGGCTTCTTGAAAATCATTTCCATAAGAGGTTACTGCCAGTACTCTACCACCATTTGTAACCACTTTTTCATTATCTAATTTTGTTCCTGCATGGAAAACCAAAGAATCTGTAATCGTTTCCATCCCTGTTATTTCATGTCCCTTTTCATATGCTTCAGGGTAACCTCCTGAAACTATCATAATTGTAGTAGCCGCTCTATCGTCAATTTCTAAAGTAATTTTTTCCAATTCTTGTGCATTCATTGCTTCAAAAATAGTTACTAAATCACTTTTTAACCTTGGCATAACTACTTCCGTTTCTGGATCTCCCATTCTCACGTTATATTCGATAACCATAGGTTCTCCTTTTACATTAATAAGTCCAATAAAAACAAATCCTTTATAATCTATATTTTCTTTTTGTAACCCTTCAATGGTTGGTTTTACAATTCTAGTTTCAATTTTATCTAATAATACTTGGTCTGCAAAAGGCACTGGAGATACTGCTCCCATTCCTCCTGTATTCAAACCAGTATCTCCTTCACCAATACGTTTATAATCTTTAGCAGTAGGTAATATTTTATAACTTTTCCCGTCTGTTAAAACAAAGCAACTTAATTCAATTCCATCTAAAAACTCTTCAATTACAACTTTAGATGACGCTTGACCAAATTTTGCATCGACTAACATACTTTTTAACTCACTTTGAGCTTCCGATAAATCTTGTAAAATTAGTACGCCCTTCCCTGCAGCTAAACCGTCTGCTTTAAGCACATATGGTGGCTGTAATGTTTCTAAAAAGGCACATCCTTCTGCAACTGTCGCGGCAGTAAAACTCTCATACTTAGCAGTAGGAATATTGTTTTTTACTAAAAATTCTTTAGCAAACTCTTTGCTTCCTTCTAATTGAGCGCCTATTTTTGATGGGCCAATTACAGGGATACCATTTAATAAACTATCTCCTTTAAAAAAATCATATATTCCATTAACTAAAGGGTCCTCTGGACCTACAACAACCATGGTAACTTTCTCTTGTAAAACAAATTCTTTAACCGCTTCAAAATCATTTGGATTAATGGAAATATTTTTTGCAATTGCTGCTGTTCCTGCGTTTCCAGGTGCAACAAACAAAGAAGTACATTTCGGACTTTGTAACATTTTCCAAGCCAAAGCATGTTCGCGTCCTCCCGAACCTAATAATAATATTGTCATTTTTGTTGTGTTGTTATTTTGGCAAAAATACAGTTTCTAAACAAGAAAGAAAAAAGAAGAAAGAAAAAAGAATTTTGTTTCTATCAGTTTTTATATTTTTGAAAAAATTAATCTACATGTTTCGTCTTTTCGAGTTCAGTTTAAAAATAAATGGTTTTCCAATCAAAAAAGCCAAGCAAGATTTTGCTTCTATTTTAAAAATTGATCATCAAAACTATCAAAAATTTGTCGAAAATAAACGAAGAGAAATTGTTGAATTTCATCTTAAAAACAATCCATTTTATCAAAAATTAGTAGGTAAAGATTCTTTTAAAAAATGGGAAGACTTACCCATACTAACAAAAAAAGATTTACAACAACCATTATCGGAAAGACTTTCAAATTCCTATACTGAAAAATCAATTTTTATTAATAAGACCTCAGGTTCCAGTGGTGATCCTTTTGTTTTTGCTAAAGACAAAGAGGCACATGCGATAACTTGGGCATCAATAATATATAGGTTTGGATGGTATAATATTGACTTTAACTCTTCTTATCAAGCTCGCTTTTATGGTATTCCTTTAGATTTTTTTGGGTACCAAAAAGAACGCCTTAAAGATTTTTTAAGCAAACGGTACCGATTTCCTATTTTTGATTTATCAGATGTAGTTCTAGAAAAGATTTTACAGCATTTTAAGCAAAAACCGTTTGATTATATTAACGGCTATACGAGTTCTATTGTACTATTTGCTAAATTTTTACAAAAGAAAAATATTGTTTTAAAAGACATTTGCCCTACACTAAAAGTTTGTATGGTTACTTCAGAAATGTTGTTTGATACTGATAAAATATTATTAGAAAAACAATTTGGAATACCAATTGTTAATGAATATGGCGCTTCTGAATTAGATTTAATAGCTTTTCAAAACACCAATAGAGAATGGCAAGTAAACAGCGAAACGTTATTTGTTGAAATACTAGATGAAAACAATCAACCTGTGCCTTATGGAACGGAAGGGAAAATTGTGATTACTTCTTTTTTTAATAAAGCGCATCCTTTTATCCGTTATGAAATTGGCGATATGGGTGTTTTAGATGAGAGAAGTACTTGGAAAAAACCAATATTAAAACGCCTTATAGGAAGAACAAATGATATTGCTGTTTTGCCAAGTGGTAAGAAATCTCCCGGACTCACCTTTTATTATGTAACTAAAAGTATTATTGAAGATGACGGTAATGTAAAAGAGTTTATCATTCGTCAAACAAAAATAGACACTTTTGAAATTGACTATGTTAGTACTTATGAATTAACGACATCACAAATCGAAGAAATTGAGAAAGCCATTTCAAAATATTTAGAACCTAATTTAAATTTTTCCTATCATCGAAAAGCCTTTTTACCACGTAATAAGAGAGGTAAATTGAAACAATTTGTCTCTAATTTATAATTTAGATATAAACCTATGAATCATAAAACAAAATCTTTTTTTTTTAAAATAGTATCTTTTTTACCGAATAAAATTGGTTTTACATTATATTATTTTTTCCAAAATAGTAAGCAATCCAATAACTTTGAGTTGAAATTAAAAAGTGCAGAAAATACTTTTAAAAGTCTTATTGCCCTTTGTAATCAATATAAAATCAATATAAAAAATGCTACCGTTTTAGAGATTGGCTCTGGCTGGGTTCCAAGTTTACCTTATTTATTTTTATTTAAAGGAAATGCAAAAAAAGTACTTACTTATGATATTAATAATCATTACCAGAAAAATAATTTAAAGAAATTTAATCATGTCTTTGAAAAAACGACTTCTATTTTTTTAAATGTTGGAAAAAATGAGTTACCACAACAAGTAGACTATTTTCCAAAGACGGATGTAATAAATTGTAAAGATACAACGGTAAGTATTGTTTTTTCACGTTTTGTATTAGAACATGTGAAACCTGAGGATATGCTTTTAATACATGAAAATTTTAAAAAAAACTTTAAAAAAGGAACTTACATTATTCATTTTGTTTCTCCAAGTGACCATAGAGCATATTCTGACCATACCCTTTCCCTTCAAGATTTCTTAAAATATAGTCAAAAAGAGTGGAATAAAATTCAAACGAAATTTGATTATCATAACCGTTTACGTTTCTCTGAATATGTAAAAATCTTTGAATCTTTAGATATCGAAATTTTACATCAATCCTATGATGTAGTAGACAAAAAATCAAACCAATATTTACTTTTTAAAGCATTGAAGTTAGACAAACATTACGATTCTTATTCTGAAGATGATTTATTAGCTGGAAATTTAGTTTTTGTATTAAAACTATAGCTTTTAGGCGGTTTTCTTAACGAAAATAAGTTTCTTTATGGCATGGTTTAAAAAAAATAAAATCATGAAAAAGAAAGATAGAACGGCATTATAATTAAAATACTTATAATAAATATTAAAATTATCTTTTACTAACTTTAATTTGTTTGAAGAAATTGAATTGTTTCTTACTCTATAGAAAGCTAAACTTTCAGGCACTGGTTTAATTACTTTTGATTTTTTTACTAAAGTAAGCCATAGAACCCAATCTTGTCTTTTCTTTATATTAGAAATAGGAACTTTTCCAAAAAAATCGACGGAATAAATTCCTGTCAGATTTCCTACCCAATTACAAAAGAAAAGTTTTAAGTAAGAAATTTCTAGAGGAGATGTAATATATCTTCGCAAACTTTTACCTTCCTCATCAATTTCATTATAAAATGAAAACGTTACAGGAACTTTGTGTTCCAACATAAATGCTAATTGCTTTTCAAGTTTTTCGGATTTCCATTTGTCATCGGAATCTAAAAAAGCAATATAATTTCCTTTTGCTTTTTGTATACCAACATTTCTAGCCGTAGCTGGTCCAGAATTTTTATCTAACTTATAAAATTGAATTCTTTTGTCTTCTTTAAGAAATGACAGAATAATACTTTCCGTTTTATCGGTAGAACCGTCATCTACTATAATCATTTCCCAAAAAGAGTAACTTTGTTGTTGAACAGAAGTTATGGTCTCCGCAATATATTTTGCAGAATTAAATGTAGGTGTTATTATAGAAACTAAAGGATTCATTAATAGGCTTTCTCCTCTCCTTTAAAAATATTTATTATCGTTTGTATAATAATTTTTATATCGAGCAATATAGACCAATTCTCTATGTAAAAAACATCGTATTTGATACGGTTAATCATATCTTCGTCTGTTTCGATTTCTCCTCTACAACCTTTTACTTGTGCTAGACCTGTTATTCCTGGTTTAACATAATGACGAACCATATATTTTTTTATTTTCTTCCCATAGGTTTTATTTTGTGACCATAGATGAGGACGCGGCCCAACAACTGACATGTCCCCTAATAAAACGTTAAAAAACTGAGGTAGTTCATCTATGCTCGTTTTTCTAATTAGTTTTCCAATTTTTGTAACTCTTGGATCGTTTCTAGAAGCTTCTTTCTCTGTATTTTGATTTAATTGCATTGACCGAAATTTATAGCAAATAAATTCATTTTCATCTATACCTGGTCGACTTTGTTTAAAAAAAATAGGCCCTTTTGATTCTAGCTTTATTAAAATGGCCAAAATTGGTGTTAACCAAGATAATATAAATATAACTACAAAAAAAGAAAAAAAGAAATCAAAAAATCTTTTAAAAACTTGTATAGATGGATTGTGTAATGGGGTTTTTTGTAAAGTTAAAACCGGGAACAATTCATAATAATTTAGCTTTAAGTTTTTTGAAAATATAGCCTTAGAATCTGGAATAAATTTCAAAACAATATTATTTTCATCCGTAAATTCAATAAGCTCTTTTACTTTATCGTTAGAAATTTCGTTTAAAGAGCAATAAATTTCATCTATTTTTTCATTGATGCAAAAATTTTCTATCATATCGGTTTTCCCGATTATATTTTGATTCATCTTTTTATCGGAAAAAAAACCTTTAAATTTATAACCATAATCTGATCTGTTCTTAAAAATGTCTCTTAAATCTTTAGATTCATTAGTATATCCAATAATTATGGTATTTCTAAAGTTATTCCCTGTAACAATTCTGTATTTTTTTAGATAATAAAATACCAATGTTTTTAAAAAAATTATAATACTAAACAGTAATATGATATATTTTGTTATTGCTGTTCCACTAAAAATATAGTCTTTATGAAATGGAAAAAAAGAAATTATGAACAATAAAAAAAATATACTTTGCTTTAAAATCTTAGTTAATATTTCTACTGGTGTTGTAAAACGGTATACTTCATAAAATTTAGAAAAAAAAGAACCTATAATCCAAATAAAAACTAGGTATAAGCCAAAAGAAAAGAAATTAATAGATAGCCCTTCAAAGAAAAGAGGAAAAATAGTTAAAACCATTATAATATCAATGATAAAACTTGTTGGCCTAATATATTTTGAATATCTTCCTTTATGTTGAGTCATTCTAATGAATAAATTTGGTAAAATCTTTATGTTCTTCTTTTGCTAATTCCTCTGGTGAAAGCGATTTAAAATATTCAAAAGTAATTTTCATTCCTTCTGCTCTATTAATTTTTGGTTCCCAACCTAATATTTCTCTTGCTTTTGTTATATTTGGTTGCCTTTGTAATGGATCATTAACAGGTAAATCTTTGTATACTATTTTTTGATTGGTTCCTGTTAATTTTATAATTTCTTCAGCAAAATCTTTAATTGTGATTTCATCTGGATTTCCAATATTCACTGGTGAAGAATAATCAGAATGTAGTAATTTCCAAATCCCCTCTACTTGGTCATCTACATAACAAAAAGAGCGTGTTTGACTACCATCGCCAAAAACAGTTAAATCTTCTCCTCTTAAAGCTTGACCTATAAAGGCTGGAATTACACGACCGTCATTTAAACGCATTCTAGGCCCATAGGTATTAAATATTCTTACGATTCGCGTTTCTACTCCATGAAATGTATGGTAAGCCATCGTTATGGACTCTTGGAAACGTTTTGCTTCATCATAAACTCCTCTTGGACCTATCGTATTAACATTTCCATAATATTCTTCCGTTTGAGGATGTACTAAAGGATCACCATAAACTTCAGAAGTTGACGCTATCAAGATTCGTGCCTTCTTTACACGTGCTAAACCTAATAAATTATGTGTTCCTAAAGATCCTACTTTTAGTGTTTGAATAGGAATTTTTAAGTAATCTATAGGGCTTGCAGGAGATGCAAAATGTAAAATATAATCTAATTTACCTGGAATGTGAACGAATTTTGTAATATCATGATGGTAAAACTCAAAGTTTTTTTCTTTAAAAAGGTGTTCTACATTCTTTAAATCACCTGTGATTAAATTATCCATTCCTATTACAAAATAACCTTCTTTTATGAATCGATCACAAAGATGAGATCCTAAAAAACCAGCAGCACCTGTTATTAAAACTCTTTTCATATTATTTTTTTATTAATATCTTTTTACTTTCCAAATTGAATAAACAATAAAAAATTGAAAAAAATACAATTCCTCTTTGTCTAGTTAAAAAAGATTCCGTCAAAAATAAGCTTATCATTAGAAATGTAAAAACAATGTGAATAAAATCTTTCTTTTCAAAACCTTTTTTTATTGAAAGTAGTAACATGGTTAACAGAATTAGAAATCCTAAAAAACCTAATTCGGCAAAGGTTTGAATATATTGATTGTGAAAGTTTTTGTTTTGATATCCTTCGTTGTCATTATTTCCTAGAAAAACATTATACTCTATTCCTTTTGCTTCAAGTTTAGGTCCAGAAGCGTTTTGTCCAAAACCAGTCCAAAAAATAGCGTTTTCCTTTTGAAAATCAAAAAATAATCTTAATTGATAAACTCTAAATGCTGTCCCTGAAAAAAAATCATTCGGCGTGAACATTTGATTACTCCATGCTTCTTTAATACTCACATAATTTACAACGTTTTCAGGTTTTCTTTCTAAAACACTAGGAGCGATACTTTCTTTTTTATTCGTTTTAAATTCTTCTGAAAATCGTTGTTTGATATTGCCATAAAACAAAAAAGTACCTATTATTACAATAAAAACAAGTAAGTTTCTAATTCTCATTTTATTGGCCAATTTTGTATAGAAAAAGTAATATACAAGATTTAAAAAAATAAAAACTAAAATTATATTTTTTGAGGATAATAAAAATATAAAACACATAAGAAATACAATAATAGCTTTATTAATGCGTGTTTTGTATTCCTTAATTAAAAAATAGAAATACGCAAGACTAACAAAAACTGACATATGAATGGCATTTAATGATTTCGGCACTAATCCAAAATCATCATCATATTCCCCATGATAGTAAAAAACTCTTATGTCTTTCAGATAAATATATTTTATAATGGCTCTAATTAAATAAAAGAACACGTAAGCTACTATTGAATAACTGTAATACTTTAGTAATTTAACCTTTACCTCTTTTATCCAAGTTCCACAAAAAAGAAAGGCAAGAGGTATTAATAACAAATAACTATTTCTTGGTAAATCTTTTATAGTTAATTGTTTGTCTACGCTCCAGAAATAAGATACGCTCGCTAATACAAAAAGAAGTATCGGAAAAAGTGTCCTTTTGGAAAATGTAAACTGAAGTGCTTTATAATCAAAAAGTAAGGATAAAAGAAATAAAATTAAACACGCATTATTAATCCCTAGAGGAAGAGGTATTGAAATAATAAATAGTGTTAAAAAGAAAAAAGAAACATTATTTTTTGATTCCCTACTTATTTCTTGAAAAAGATTCTTCAAATAGCTGTAAATATTTCCCATTTATCTTATCCCAATTAAAATCATTTTTTATTGCTTCAAAATTATTCGCAATCAATTGCAAGTTATCATTTTTTTTGAAAGAATTTAAGATTTTTTTGACTTCGAGAGAAGAAGAGAAATAGACGGCATTATTTTTTAATACTCCTTTATTAAAATCATTATTATGTGCAGCAATTAAAGCTTGAGATGCCATTGCTTCTAGCAAAGAAGGATTTGTTCCTCCTACAGAATGCCCGTGAAAATAAATATTACTATAATACCTTAAATTATTAAGATGTTCTAAATTATAAATTGCTCCTAAAAATCTAATATGAGTATATTCTTTAAATTTATTTTTTAAATATGTTCCATACTTTGTTTGGTGGTTGCCTATAACTAAAATTGGTGTTTTGTTTTCAGTATTTAAAGCAACTCCTTCCAAAACCATATCAATATTATTTTCAGGTTCAAAACGGGCCATAACCATATTGTATTGGTTTTTTTCTACCTCATACTGTTTTATAATTTCTTCTATCGGATTATTAAAAAGGTAAGCACCATAAGCTATGTATGTAGATTCTTTACGATATCTTTCCTTTAAAAAACGTTCAATACCTAAAGAATCTGAAACTAAATAATCGCTACTATTAGCGGCTAATCGTTCTGCAAATTTCAAAAATTGTTGTACTGGTTTAGAGTATTTAGAACGTTTCCATTCTATTCCATCCATGTTTGTTATAATAATTGGTTTTTTTGGAAGTAAAAAACACCAAATAGAATTACTTGTATACCCTAATTGAAGAATAATATCAAAATTTCTTTTGCGAGAATCTATAATGCAATTGTAATCGTAAATAAATTGTCCAAAAGTACCTAACTTATATTCAGGATCGTATTTATGAATAATTTCAACTCCACGAAAGCTTTTTTCTTGGAATTTATGGTTATGAGAATTATAACAATATACTTCATGTCCTTTTTCAACTAAATAAACCGAAAAAAATTCGGCAAATTGTTCAAAACCTCCGTAATAATTAGGAATTCCGCGTGTGCCTAAAATAGCAATTTTCATAGTTTTTAAACTTGAAACAAAAATAATTTTATTTTTTTAATTAAATTAATTCCTCGAATGTTTTTTCAAATTGATTAATATATCTCTCTAATTTAAATTTTGTTTGTGCTCTTTCAAAACCTTTATTTCCAAATACATTTCTTAATTGAGGGTTTTCAACAAGTTTCTCAATGGCAATCTCTAATTCTTTTAAATTATTTGACTCAACTAAAAAGCCTGTCACATTGTCTTTTACGATTTCCTTTAATCCTCCTAAATTTGAAGCAATTACTGGTTTCTTTAACAACATCGCTTCTAATGCTACTAATCCAAAAGATTCTGCTTCTGTTGATGGCATTATTGCTATATCAGTTATTGACCAAATAGGATTAAGATTTGTTGTAAATGGTAAAATAGTTACTTTATTAGATAATTGGTTTGTATAGATAAATTTTTCGATTTCATGTAAATAAATCTCTTGCCCTTCAACTGGTGAACCTACAAACAATAATTTTATATTTTCTGATATGGAAAAAGAATTTTTGTATGTGTTTAATAGCCATTTATGTCCTTTTAATCTACTAATTCTTCCTACTAGTGTAATTATAATATCATCATTTTTAAATCCGAATGATTCTTTATTTATTTTTTCTTCTAATACTTTAGGAACTTCTAACCCGTTATAAATTACTATGATTTTCTTATTCAATTTTGGCTCTCTATTAATAAGATTTTCTCTAGTTGCTTTTGAATTACATATAACTAGATTTGAATGTGTTTTTAACAATTTAGAAAAAATTACTGCTATAATCTTAGGATGAACAATAATTTCATGTACATGCCATATGTGTTTTATTTTTCTTTTTTTAGCATAAATAGCACCTAATAAAACGGCTAAAGTGTTTGAATAAATTAAATCAAATTTGTATTCTTTGTTAAGTAAATCAATAATCTTTACCGATTTTTTTATTTCTTGAAGAAATTTAATACAATTTTTAAATGCAAATATATTCCTATATAATTTTAATACTGGAGCTATTATTACTTTTATTTCTTGCTTTTCTAATTCCGTTTTTAATGGTCCATCAAATGGAATTATTACCACAGGATTAAATTTTGTTTTATCAAGATTTGATAATAAAAGTAAAAGTGTTTTATCTGACCCATATAGTTCAGCAGACTGATGAATAAATAAGATGTTTTTCATTAATCTATTGTCTTAATAATTTTAGCAGGAACTCCTCCTATTACTACATTGTCAGGAAAGATTCCTCTAACAACTGCTCCTGAAGCAACAACTGAATTATTTCCAATAATTGTCCCATCTAAAAATGTGGCTTTTGAGCCAACCCAAATATTATTTCCTAACTTTATACCTAAATGTGTTACTCCTTGTTCTCTTATTAATTTAGTTGTGTCAGAAAAATTATGATTTTCTGAATGAAAACTAATATAAGACCCCATAATTACATCATTTCCTATTTCAATTCCTCCAGCTGCTCCAAATTCAGAAAACTGACCTATTGCTGAATTTGATCCTATTTTAATACCTTTGCCGTAATTTGACAAGTGACTTGTGCAGGTTACTAATGAATAAGCACCAATTCTTGAACCATCACCAAATTCTAATTTTTCTGAAGCATAACCATCGATAGTCGTATATTTTTCTATAGTCACATTTTTACCAAATACAATATTCCTTTTGTTTTTAATTGAACAATTTTTTCCTAAAAAAATTTTTTTTCTTACTAGTAAAATTCCTCTTATCATCATAATCAACCTACCTATAAGCATCTGAATAAATAAACTATTCGGTATTCTTGTATCTATTTTATATAGCTTACCTGATTTTATCAATAATTTTTGAAATAATTTTTTAATCATGTTTTTCCCTTTTTTGTTTTTCTTCTGCTACAAAAATCAATGCTCCCAATACAAAAATTATTGTATCACTAGTATTATACAAACCTGTGATAGTTAAAGTTGAAAATAAATAATATATACCAATAGCTGATGTAAAAACATTTTCAAAACTAAATTTTTTATAAACTTTACTATATAATCTTATAAGAAAAAATAAATAAAATAACAATCCTATTATTCCCATCTTATACAAAACATAGGGATATCCATTATGCAATTCTGATATAAATTTTAAACCTTTTTTATCTGATGATAATGGCGCATAAAACTTTAAATTTACTAACGAACCATAGCCTGTTCCTGAAACAATACTAAATGGATGTTTTTCCATTAATGCAAATGATCTTTTAGCTTCATAACCTCTCCAGTGATCCCATAAATCTTTATGGTCTTCTCTATCTATTTTTGTTTTAAACAATTCTTCTGGAGCAATTTTAATTTTATATAAAAAAGCTTCTAAACCAGGTTTTCCTCTGTCTATTTTTACTGAATAAAGATAGCCATATAGTGATAGTATACTAATAAATATAATTAAAATAATTTTTATAGATTTTTGATTGATTTTAGTATATCCATGAATAGACAAAAATAAGATTAATGCGCCAACCATCATAGTCCTCGAAAAATACAATACAGAAGAAGTAAATATTACTGCAAAAATGATTCTAGATTTTTTCTTTGAAGAAAAAACATTTTCATGATAAAAAAACTGATTATATGCCAAAAAGAAAAGAGCAAAAAGTTCTAAAAAATTATCTCTTGTAAATTGTCTTATTACACTAATGGAACCTGAACTTAAGTCTACAAAAATAATCAATATTAAAAAATGTATTATTGCAGATATAAAACCAGTTTGTATAATTGTTTTAATAAATATTTTTTTATCATTTATTACCTTAAAAAGAAAATATCCAATTAATATTCCTTGTATTGGTTTAATGAAATGAAAAATATCTTTTAAGGCATAACCTAGAGGGTTCTTATACAATATAAAACCGATAAAGCCTAGTATAAAAATAACAATTAATGGAGTTATTGTTTTTATTAATCTTATGGAAAGACTTTCTTTTTCAATACTAAAGTAAAAAACTAAAACAAATAATTGAAAAAAAATATTAATTTTAAATGATGGAATATATATCTGTGATAATAATATCACAATAAAAAGTGTTTTATAAAAACTGCACTTATTAATCTTCATCATTCAATTAAGTTAAAAGACCAAAAATACAGAATTAATCTGTTTTCAAAGTCAATTTTACTGTTTTTACTAACGAATTTATTAAAAGTATCTTTGAAATAATTATTTTTTTAATTCCAGAAAAATGTTTATTAATATATATTTTATATCCCTTTATTAACATTGGATTTTTTTTTGGATTAAATCCCACAAAATGAATATAGTTAATATTTGGTAAAAAAATACGCTTCAAGCCTTGATTAGCAATTTTTTTACAAAAATCTACGTCTTCAACATACATAAAATAATCTTTATCAAACCCATCTATTTTTAAATATGTTTTTTTAGATAGAAGTAAGAATGATCCACAAAGCCAACCAACTTCATAACTCTCTTTAGAAAAATTTCCAGATTTAAACTCTAATCCAAGAGACAAAAGTTTTTTAAATTGAAACATATTTCTATAGTTAGGGAAGTTACCAGCAGCTGGAATATATTCTTTATTTTTATTCAACATATTTATTCCAACTACTCCAATAGTATTATCCGATTTAATATAATTTAAAGCTTGTTTTAAATCATCTAAAAGTATTGTGTCATTATTGATTAACAATAAATATTCTCCCTTTGCATATTTTACTGCTTCATTATTTCCAATTCCAAAACCGTGATTTATTTTAGATTCTATTAATTTAATTGCTGGATAATTTTGTTTTATATAGTTACAACTCTCATCAGAAGAATTATTATCTAAAACTATAATTTCATGACTTATATCCTTCAAATTCTCAATCAATGATTTAAAACAATTCTCTAAATACTTTAATCCGTTGTAATTTACTATTATTATAGATAATTCTATCTTCATGTCAAATCAATTTAAACAAAGGTATAAAAACCGAGTTTTTTTTTAATATAAAATAAGCAAGTAATGTTTATAACAATATTTGAAATTAGGCTAGCAAAAGCGGCTCCATTTATTCCATACATTGGAATTAATAAAAAATTCAAAGTTATATTTATAAAAAAAGTGAAAATCGCAATATTTTTTAATATTATCTGATTATTAGTCATGTTTAGTATCTGATCCACATTTCCAGCCATTGCACTAAATAAAACTCCTATTGCTATAATTATTAAAGTGGAACTTCCTGAAACAACTTCATCTCCAAAAAAAGATAAAATTAATTTGCTAAATATAATTAATAGTAGAATTAATGGAATAGTTAATATAGATATTAATCTAGTTGAACTATGAATCAATATTTTTAATTCTTGTATTCTATTCTTTCCATATAATTCCGCGATACGCGGAGTAATAATAGTACTTACCGATACTATCATAAGAAAACCAACACTACCAATCTTATAAGCAATATTATATATTCCAACTTCTTTTTCACTAGTCATTATTCCTAACATAATTACATCGGTCCAGTTTAAAAGGTATAATAGCAAACCGCTAAACATCATAGGTGAAGCTGTTTTTATTAAGGTTTTTGTTGAAATAATATGAGGAACTGTTCGCATTTTAGTTTCATAAACGACTACTAACTCAACTAATACTATTAAAATTATAGAAATAGAGAATGCTAAGAAAGTGTAAAAATCAGTTTTATCAAAAGAATAAAAAATTATAAGAAAAAATACTAAAAATAAATTTGGTAAGACAAACATAAAAATGTTATATGTAATAAATTTTTTAACTGAGATAAAATAATAAAGAAAAAGTTCATGAAGGATAAAAAAAGGAATTGCGTAAGCTACAATTTCAAGAAAACGAGTTAATTCTATATTTCCAAAACATCTTATTGCTATAAAACTTGAACCAAAATAGAAAATTAAAGACGGTATTAGAGAAAAAAGTAAGGCAATTTTAATTCCTTTAAATAATAATTTTTTCACCTCAACAGTACTAAGTTTTCTATTTCCAGTTAACATAATGAGAGCATTGGGAATACCTAATGCAAAAATCATCGTTGTTGCTTGAGCGATAGTAAATGTTAAAGAATAACTACCATAATTAGTGACACCAAACCAACGAGAAATCAACAAAACTACTAGAAACGAGGTGCCTAATCCAAAAATCCGAAATAGAAAATTGACTCCTGATGAAGAGATGATTTTTTTTAAATATGGGCTAATTTTTTTCATTTTTGGTGGCTACAAAAAAATATTGATAAGAAAAAAATTCTTCAAATAATCTTAATGTAATCAAATTAATTATTCTTGTAATAGAAAATCCATTATAATGTAAAATTGAACTTTGTGCTTTTTCTATTTTATAACCCGAAATTGAAATTAATTCAACAATATTTTTTTTACAATAAAATCTCATATGAGTATAATCAAAAATACCACTTCCTTCATATCTAAAGTCTCCTTTCAAAAAGATTTTAACTAATGCAGAATAATGTCTGATATTTGGCATACTAACAATTATCTTTCCGTTAGTTTTTAAAAGTTTATGGGCTTTTTGAAGTGTTTTTTTAGGTTCAATTAAATGTTCTAAAACGTCTGGAAAAAGAATAATGTCAAAGTAATCATTATATTCTTCTAAATCTAGATACTCAATATTACCAAAAATAAATCGATCTAGTTCTTTATAATTTTGTTTATTCTTAACATCTTCAAATAAATCAATACCAATAACTTCGGAGGCAATACCTTTTTCTTTTAAAAAATTTAATGTTTCGCCATAAGCGGCTCCTATTTCTAAGATTTTTAAATTTTTATTGTCAAGATTTATTAAACTTACCAAATCTAATCTGATATTTGAATAATATTGTTTATCTTTTTCTTCGTAATTCATTTAATTTTATTATGAATATAAAAAAAATAAAAAAGTTATCTATATAGATAACTTTTTTATTTTAAATTACTCTAACTAATTTTTATATAATTTTACCATTTCTTCTGATAATAATTGGTTAGACCACATCATTGGATCATGAATCTTACCTGTTGGTTTTAATAAATTTATTGTAGATGTAGCTTCATCATATTTAACCTGAGCATCAAGTAAATAGAAAAAATGAGTAACAGATTCTTTTCCTAGACCAAAAGAAACATCATATGTCTTGTCTAAATATTTAATTTTCATACTATTTACAACTATATCTCCTTGCTCTGCATTGTTTCCAAAATCAAGTCTAATTTGATTAGGAAGAACATCAGCTGGCAACTTAAATAGAACCGTCTGAGCAGTTTCACTTCCTTTTACAATAGATTTAACCGAATTCTCATCACCAAAATTTAATGTCCCATCTTCAGTGTAAAATAGTTGAAAAGTATCATCTTTAGGTATTGTTAAGTTAAAACTAACATCAAAAGTTTCTTTCAATTCTTCTGTTTTTCCATTAGTTTCAGGTTTATTGTTTTCATTTTTACAAGAAATAAAAACTGCCATCATTAAAATGCATAACACTATTTTTTTTGTTTTCATATTTTTTAAATTTTCGCAAATTTAACTATTTTTTCTATTCTATTTTTTTATTTTTTCTATAACTACTGAAAACACTAAAGCGTTTCTATCTGCATCATTCAAAACTAAATCGTTATCAAAAGTGATTTCTACTTTATAATCTTGCTTTTTAGATATATCAAATTGAAAATAATTTGTTGTATCTTCTTTTTCTGTTAGAAAATAAGATGCAATTTTTCTTCCACTTAATGTAATTGTTAAGTGAGCATTTTCACCGTTAATTGGTTTTTCTGGAATACTTCTAGTTTTTATTGCTAATCTATAATTTCCTGGTTCTAAAGAGATTAGTTTTGAACTTGTTGTAGAATTAGAAAATAATAAAATATTTATTGAGTTATCAGACTTTAATGGTTCAAACTCATTGATATTTAATATAATTAAATCTTCTTCACTCGCTTTTGGCACATAATATCTTGCCCAAGTGTCATAATATTCTAAATTATCAACTAAAATAAAATTATTATTAAGATAGGTTTCCGCTTCAGCAGATAATGAATAGGGTTTAAAATGACCATCGACATACCAAAAAGAATCTCTACTATTTGTGCTCTTAATTTCATTAATAAACTCTTCAAGTGATTTAAGTATTACAATATCTTTCTTAGGATCTGTATTAAAAAAATAACTCAAGTGCCATCCCCATGAAGAAACTATTTTATCTTTTCCTTTATTCTTTGTTTTTATCTTATTCGTTATCTCTCTAAATTGTGTCTTTCTAATTTCAGTATAATTTTTCTTAACTATAAATAAATCAGTAATCGAAGCAGTTACAAAAAGGAATAAAATTATATTTTTAACCAAACTATTTTTAATATTCTCTATTGAAATTGCTAACAGTAATATTATTGCTGGTAATACTACAATTAAATATCTACTTGTTAACATTGGTAATTTTAAATAGGATCTAATGTATGGAATAAATATAGTAACCAATATCCAACATATTAAAATTATAAAAGCAAATAAAGATGAATTACTTCTTATGTTAACTGATTTATGTCTTTTTGTAAATAATTTTATAAAATAAAATATAGTTAAAATCGTGGTTAAAAAAACCAAGGCTTCAGAATTTCCAAAAAACTCTTTAAAAATACCTGTTATTACTTCTGTAGAAGGAGGTGGTATCCAAAATGTTTTTATTTCTGAAGCAATTTTAAACAATTCCCAACAGAAATAATACCAAATTGAAATAGCTAAAACTCCAGCTGTAGCTGAATGTATTATATATTTTTTTCTCTCTTTTTTTTCGATTTCAAATAAAAACACAAAAAGAATTACAACCTGAGAAACTAATAAAAATAAACCAAAAAAATGGGAATTAATCATTAGTGCTAAAGAAACACCATATATTAATGCGTTTGTAAGTGTATTTTCTTTTAAAAATCGAATCAATCTATAAAAAGAAAAAATCGTCAAAAAAATTAGCATTATATAAAGTCTTGCCTCTTGCGAGTATAATATAAAAAAGTAATTTACACTAGCTAAAAAAGCTGCAATTAATCCAACTCTTTTGTTTTCAATTTCTTTTCCAATTATATAAAATAAGTAAACTCCAAAAATTCCAAATAAAGCAGAAACTAATCTAACAACAAAAGTTGTATGACCAAAAACAATACCGATAATTTTAATTAGAAAATAATACATAACTGGATTATTCTCCCAAACACACATAATTTCATAAGAATCTTTGAAAGAAAGACCGGGATCTGTTTCTTTCATCGTTATTATTTCATCTATCCAAATGCTTTGGTAATCCAAATGATACAAGCGTAAAACTGCTGCTAAAACGAGGATGCCAATTAAAAAATAATTCTGTTTTATTTTTTTTATAATTTCCATATTTTCTATTTTCTTTTAAAATCTCCTCTCGAAAAATATTTTTCTACAAAACAATACATCAAAATAAAAAAATAGCGACTTCCCATTTCTTTAATTTTTAATTTAGAAACACCATATTTTCTATTTGTCCATGAATTTGGAACTACAGTATAAGAATACCCTCTTATTATCGCTTTTAAAGGTAATTCTATAGTTAAGTTAAAATGGGGAGATAAAATAGGCTTCACTCCATCTATAACTTCTTTTTTATATAATTTAAACGCGTTTGTGGTATCGTTATACTTTATCCCCATTACTATTCTAATTATGAAATTAGCAATTCTGTTGATTATTTTTTTTACAAAAGGATAATCAATCAATTTACCTCCTTTCATAAAACGACTTCCAAAAACGCAATCATAATTGCCTTCAATCATTGTGGTATAATAACGTATCAAATCATACGGAGAATCTGACAAATCAGCCATCATTACCGCTACGCAATCACCTGAAAATCTTTCTAATCCATATCGAACCGCATAGCCAAATCCATTGGGACCTAAATTGGTTCCATATTGCAGTGCAGGATATTTTTGAGCTAATGCTTCTAAAACTTGTAATGTATTGTCTTTCGAATTATCATTTACTACATATATTTCATGATCAATAGTTACTTTGGAAAAAGCTTCTTCTATTTGATCTATAGTTTCCGAAATTGATTCTTCTTCGTTGTAAGCAGGTATTACTATACTAAGTTTCATGAATTGGTATTTCGATTGGACATATTTTGATAAATTTGGGATAAAATATCATGAATATTATATTTCCAATTCCATTCTGGGTAATGTGCTTTGAATTTAGATACATCACTTATCCACCAAATATGGTCCCCAATTCTGTTTGTTTCAGAATATTCATAATTCATCGGTTTACCTGTAATTTGTTCACACATTTCAATCGCTTCTGCCATAGAACAATTTGAATGGCGTCCTCCTCCAGCATTATAAACCTCTCCTTGCTTAGGATTATTGTAAAAATGCCAAAACATATTTACCAAATCCCAACTATGTATGTTGTCTCTTACTTGTTTCCCTTTGTATCCAAATACAGTATATTTATCACCTGTGATGGCACATTTCATTAAATAAGAAAGAAATCCATGTAATTGAGTACCCGAATGATTAGGTCCAGTAAGACAACCACCTCTGAAAACACCAGTATTCATTCCAAAATATTTTCCATATTCTTGAACTAAAACATCTGCAGCTACTTTTGATGCTCCAAATAAAGAATGCTTTGTGTGATCGATACTCATCTTTTCATCAATACCTTCTTTAAAATAAGGGTGTGACTCCTCTATTTCCCATCTTTTTTCTTGTTCAACTAATGGAAGATAGTTTGGTGTATCTCCATACACTTTATTTGTGGATGTGAAAATAAAAACAGCTTTATCACAATGCAAACGTGTCATTTCTAACAAATTTAAAGTACCGTTAGCATTTACTGTAAAATCTGTTATGGGTTCACGAGCAGCCCAGTCATGGCTTGGTTGTGCAGCTGTATGTACAATTAATTTTATATCTGATTTATATTTTGAAAAGATAACTTCCAGTTCATCAATATTTCGAATATCCGCAGCATGATGTTCAAAATTAGAAATCGTATTTATTAACCGTTTCGTGTTCCATTCTGTTGAAGCGTCTTCACCAAAAAAACGAGCACGCATATTATTGTCTATTCCAATAACTTTGTCAAATTTTTCTGCAAAAAAGGAAACAGATTCACTTCCTATTAGACCTGAAGATCCTGTTACTACACAAATGTTCATTTTATTATTATTTCAAAATTAATTCTAATTGTTTTTCATTCTCTTTTATCCAATGATAAATATCTGTAAAAATATCTTCTATTGTTTTTTTAGGTTTCCAACCTATCTCTGTTTCTATTCTAGAATTATCAGTAATGTAAATTCTTAAATCTGCAGTTCTTGTTTCTTCTACCTCATCAATTTGGATACTATTTCCTGTTATTTTTTCACAAATAGCTGTCATTTCTTGTAAAGAGGCACTATTTTGTAAACCTCCACCAGCGTTGTATACTTTTCCTGTAAATTTATGAATATTATGAATTTGATACTCTATTAATGCTACTAAATCATCGACATGTAATAAATCTCTAACTTGCTTCCCTTTACCTCCATAACCTATGTATTTTAAAGACTGATTCCAATAATGCTTTGCCATCCACAATGTAACAACGCCTTGATCTGTTTTTCCCATTTGTCTTGGTCCAGCAATTACTCCAAATCTTGTAATAGCGGCTTGTAAACCATAAAAAGCAGCGTACTCATGGATAAATAATTCTGAACTCAATTTTGTTGTTCCATAAAAAGACCTTGCTCCTTCCAAAGATAATTCTTCTGAAATGCCTTTTTTTGAAATGCCTTTTATGGTTTGATTTTCGGTAAATAAAAATTTAGTTTCTTCTTCTGTGTAAAATGCTTTTTCAATTGTATCGATTGGATAAACTCTACTCGTAGATAAAAAAATTAATTTTGCATTGTTCTTAATGCAAGCATTAAAACAATTTATAGATCCATATAAATTATTGTTAATAACATAGGTAGGATCAGAATCTAATCCTGCTGTTACTGAAGGTTCTGCAGAAGCTTCAACTAAAACATCAAACTTGCCTAATGCAAGTATGTCTTCATTGTTTCTTATATCTCCATGAACAAAATCAATGTTATTCGTCTTAAAGTCAATTAGATTCAGTTCTGAACCTCTTCTTTTAAGATTATCAAAAGCAACTATAGTATAGCTAGGATATTTCTTTTTTAAAGCTAAACATACAGTTGATCCAACAAATCCAGCTCCTCCTGTAACAATTATTTTCATTTTTTTATTAATAAATTAAACGTCCTGTATATTTTTCTTCAACATTAATTAAAGGTGGAATATGTTTTAAAATAACATTCCCTGTAGCATAAATTGTTCCTTCAATTTTTTCTATTGGTTTAACAATCATATCATTTGATCCTCTCTGAAAAATATTGATATTTTTAACCGATAAATTTTCTCCATGAAAACGACCATTCCCATAATAAAAATTTAATAGCATTTGCTCTGACAAACCACTAATAAAAAAATTTGAAACAGTATTACTTTCTATTACCACTTGAGTATTTTCTATCTCTAAATAAAAATCCCCTGTTCCAGAGGCATCGGATTCATCTAATGAAAAAAGACGAACTATAGGTGAATGAATTGGTCCTTCACTACTTATATTTTGCTCTGTTTTAGAATGTAATTCTAATTCGGGAATTATAGGTAAATTAATTCCATTTGGAATCGTTATGATGGCTTTAGTTAGACCATAATCTCTAGTTAAATTACAGGTAGAATTATCTTTTATAATTAACATATCATTTTCTAATTTTACCTCAATATTGTTTAAAATATTATCTCTTGTTTCTATTTTAACTTCATATTCAGGACCTTCTTTTACTAATAATGCTACACCATCATGTACCTCAATTTTATGAAACCCTTCCAAAGGAAAAGATTGTATAATCTGGTTTCCGTTTCCTTTAAAACAATCTTCTGAGATACCGCAACTACTTACAATTAACAATAATATTATGCAACAAGTATTTTTTATCATAATCTTATTCCTATTGATGTTTCTATCGCTTCTGCTCTTCCTCCATGTGCTTTTAAACTCACTCCGGTAAACCAATTTTTGTAAAGATAATATTTTGCACCCACTCTTTGATACACATCTGATTCATAATTAAAAGGTTTATAAACATAATATCCTACTTGTGTCTCTATTGATAATTTATTGATAAATAATTCATGTCCTAAAAACAAACCTATTCTTTTATAATCTGTATTAGGATCCGTGTAATTTTTATGCTCTTTTGGAAAAGCAACAGCCACAAATTGAATATAATCTTTCAAATATCTGGATAAAAAAACATCCGTTCCTAACTGTAAAGCATTTTTTCTTCCTATCCTTTTATCTGCATACAAGCTAAAGTGATAAAATTGTCGTTGTCCTATATCTGGAATAGGTCCTTCTGAAACACCAGTTCTAAAGGCTATATTGTATTTGATACGTTCTATATAATTTGATTTAGGAGGTAGAGAATCTATAATAAATTCTTGCTTTTCATCTAAATTATAATTTAATCCTAAATTAAATACAATTGTATTCACACCGCTATTGGGTGCTTTTATCCTTCCATTCGAAAAATGAGTTAATAAAAATCCTGCTTGTAATCCTATCCTATCTATAATATTCTCTTTTTTATATTGTAATAGAGCATAGGTATTGTCCATTATTTTTGTTCCAAATGCATTGTTTTTATTATTAGTTTCTTTATGGTATGGATTTGAAGTAATACCTATTCCTTGAGATATTCTAAGCATCAAATTACGGTTTAAAAAATAAAAATTATAATGTATTCCAAAAGCAAAATTATGTCCTAAATATTTATTCTTAAAATCAACATAATGAAAAGACACTCCATAATCTGGATAATTATAAACTTGTTGCCATTCTTTTTTTCCATTTGTTTTCCAATTATAACTTAACATCAAACCATTAGGATGTCCAGTAATTAAATGACCTATATCATTTGTGTGTTTATATATGTTTCCTCTAAAAACTTGTGCATCGAAATATGTATTATTTCTTTCTTTCTCTTGAGAAAATGAGAGGAAGTAAGTAAAAATTAGAAAGAAAAATAATTTTTGTTTCATTTGATTATACTTTTTCAAGACAATTTTTAAGGCTTGCTTTCCAATCGTTAATAGTTAATTTAAAAACGTTTTTTATTTTCGTTTTGTCTAAAACGCTATATGTAGGTCTTTTAGCAGGAGTAGGGTAGCCAAATGTTGGAATAGCGTGTAATTGAATAGTACTCTTTTTAATACTAAAAATTTCTTTTGCAAATTCATACCAAGTCGTCTTTCCTTCATTGCTAAAATTATAAATACCAAATTTTTCTTGAGCCATAGTCTCTTCTTGATTTAAATTTATAATAATTTCCAAAAGAATACTGGCTAAATCAACAGCATAAGTGGGTGTTCCTATTTGATCATTAACTACAGAAATGGTATCTTTTTCAGTTGCTAAACGCAGCATCGTTTTCATGAAATTATTCCCAAATTCTGAGTATAACCAAGAGGTTCTTATAATTAAAGACTTTATCCATGCAATCTGAATTGCTTCTTCTCCTTGTAATTTTGTTAATCCATATACACCAGCAGGGAAAGGAATATCTGTTTCAGTAAGTCCGAAGTTACTTTTAAGAGGTAATCGAAGCTCTCTATCATAATAAGCATTATCATTTGAATAATAAGCGTCAAAAACAAAATCTGTAGAAATATGGAGTAAAATTGTATTGTATTGTTTGCATACTACTGCTATATTTTCTGCTCCATTGGCATTTATTTCAAATGCTTTTTCTGGTTCACTTTCAGCTTTATCTACTGCTGTATATGCTGCTGTATTAATACAAAAACTAGGTTTATGTTTTTCAAAGACTTGTTTACAATTTTCTTTATTAGTAATATCTAATTCTTTCGAATTACAAAAAACAAAATCAATTGAAGGATAGTTTCCTGCAATTGAAAATAGTGCTTGACCTAACTGACCATTTGCCCCAGTTATTAATACTACCATACTTTTTTTGCTTTTTGTAAAGTGGGTAAATTTTTATCTTTTTCTGAAACAATTAGTTCTTCGAAAGAAAATTTCCAATCTATTTTTAATTCTGGATCATTATAGATGATACCTCCTTCACTTTCTTTATTATAAAAATTATCACATTTATAAAAAAAAGTTGCTGTATTACTTAAAACAATGAATCCATGAGCAAATCCTCTAGGTATAAAAAATTGCCTTTTGTTTTCTGATGATAATAAAACCGAAACATGTTCTCCAAATGTAGGTGAATTAGGTCTTATATCTACTGCTACATCTAAAACTTCTCCTTCTAAAACACGAACTAATTTTGCTTGAGCAGATGACCCGCTTTGGTAGTGTAATCCTCGTAATACACCTTTTGTAGAATACGATTGATTATCTTGAACAAAATGAACATTCTGATGTATTCCTTCTTGAAACGTTTTTTCATTAAAACTTTCCATGAAATAACCTCTCTCATCATGAATAATCTTTGGTTCGATAATATAACAATCAGATAATTTAGTAGTTATAAAATTCATTTTATTCTTTAATCAAACTCATTAAATGTTTACCATAACCACTTTTTAATAGTGGTTCAGCTAATACTTTTAATTCTTCTTTATTTATAAAGCCCATTTTATATGCTGCTTCTTCTATTGCTCCTATTTTTAAGCCTTGACGCTCTTCTATTACTTGCACAAATTGACTCGCCTGCATTAAAGATTGAAAGGTACCCGTATCTAACCAAGCTGTTCCTCTGTCCAAAATAGAAACTTTTAACTTATCATTTTGTAAATAAACTTTATTAACATCGGTAATTTCTAATTCTCCTCTTAGACTCGGTTTAATATTAGCAGCTATATCTAAAACAGTATTGTCATAAAAATAAATACCGGGAACAGCATAATTCGATTTTGGTTGTGCTGGTTTTTCTTCAATAGATAATACCTTACCATTTAAATCAAAATCTACCACTCCATAGCGTTCTGGATCATGTACATGATAAGCGTATACTATTCCTCCTTCTGGATTATTATTAGCTTGTAATAATTCTGCTAAACCTGTTCCATAAAAAATATTATCTCCAAGAATAAGAGCAACTTTATCTTTACCTACAAAATCTTTCCCAATTATAAAAGCTTCTGCTAATCCATTTGGACTATCTTGTACAGCATATTCAAATCGACAACCTAATTTCTTTCCATCACCTAGAAGCTTTTCAAAAAGAGGTAAATCTTGTGGGGTAGAAATTATTAATATTTCTTTAATACCTGCCCACATTAAAGTTGAAAGTGGGTAATAAATCATGGGTTTATCATAAATAGGCATTAATTGCTTACTTACTGCTAATGTTAATGGATGCAATCGCGTACCCGACCCTCCTGCTAATATTATTCCTTTCATTTTTAGCTTTATCTTTTAAGCTGTCAGCTGTCAGCTAATTAAATTTGTTACTATACCATTCAATAGTTTTTAAGATACCTGATTCAAAGTTTTCGTCAGCTTTCCAGCCTAATTCTGATTCAATTTTTGTAGCATCTATTGCATATCTTAAATCGTGTCCTGGTCTATCTTTTACAAAGGTAATTTGTTCTTTGTAACTTCCTGTTTTTTTTGGTTTTAGTTCATCTAATATAGCACATACTTTATCTGCAATATATAAATTATCTCTTTCATTTCTTCCCCCAATATTATATGTTTCACCTGATTTTCCTTTTTTAAAAGCTAATGCTATACCTTTACAATGATCTAAAACATACAACCAATCTCTTACATTCTTTCCATTCCCATAAATAGGTATATTTTCTCCAGCAATTGCTTTACGAATAATAGTGGGAATCAGTTTTTCATTATGCTGTTTCGGTCCATAATTATTAGAACAATTTGTCGTTACCACATTCATTCCATAAGTATGGAAATAGCTTCTAACAATCATATCTGAACCTGCTTTAGATGCAGAATATGGACTATTAGGTGCATATGGTGTTGTTTCTTCAAATAATCCTATTTCTCCCAAGGTTCCATAAACTTCATCCGTTGAAACATGATGAAATCTAGCATTTTTAAATGTTTCTTTATAATCATTAGGTCCATTCATCCATAATTTTCGAGCTGTGTCCAATAAATTAAAGGTACCTAAAACATTTGTTTTAATAAATGCTTCTGGTCCAGAAATTGAATTATCTACATGACTTTCTGCTGCAAAATGAATAACATCATGAAATTGATATTTTTCGAATAATTCTTCCACAAAATCTCTTTCACAAATATCTCCTTTAACAAAAGTATAATGGGTATTGTCTTTTACTTCATTTAGATTTTCTAAATTTCCAGCATACGTTAACGCATCTAAATTAACTAGATGATATTCAGTATTATTCTCTAAAAAATAAGGAATAAAATTAGATCCTATAAAACCTGCTCCACCAGTAACTAATATTGATTTCATTATTAAAGTCTTTTAGCGCTTTGCGTTTTATAAAATATTTTAAATACAGTAAGACCCAAAAAAGTAATAAGAAACAGAATTGGTAAGATAAATTTTAGTTTTCCATTAATACCACTTGTGTGTTTTTTATTAATTGTAACGCTAATATCTTTTATAATCTTATCTGAATTAATTAGATTAATTTTGTTAATTCCTTGTTCTAAAACTAAGTTTTCTTTGGTTTTAATTATTTCGTTTAATTGATTGTTTTCGTTGTAATATACTAATTTGTCATTTTTTTGACTAGCAGTATTTTTAGAAAAATCGTTTAATAATGCATTGATTTGAGCAATTGTACTATCATTAGCTGTCATTTTTGCTTGTATATTTAATTGACTTTGCTTCTGTATTGCTATAAAATAATCTGAATCATTTAAAAACTTTAAAATAGGTTGAATAGAGAACTCTTTATTAGTTAACTCTTTCGTTTTAAGAGTAATTTTGTGAAAAGGATAATTTTTACTTGTAATGTCATTTTCTATTATCTTTTGTAAGTCACCATCTTCTGCCATTAACTTTATAAGTTCAAAATTTTCTTTTTTATTGTCTATGAATTTGTAAACATCAATGATAGGTTGAATTTCAATAAAGTTTAATTTATTAGTTTGTTTAATTCCAATAGATTTAAAAAATAACGTGTCATTTTCTTTCTTTTTAGCGTTCAAAAGATCTATTTTGGCATATAAATAATCTGCACTTCCAAAATTTGGAGTTACAATAATATTATGTTCATATGATTTATTTTTTTTATCAAGAAAATAACCTAATCCAAAACCTAAAATCAATAGTACTATAATAACAATGATGTTTCTTTTGAAAAATAAAATCAAATCAAAAAAAGTATCTAGAATATTATTTGAAAAATCTTTAATCTTAATAAAAATTTGTCCTAAATCTATTTCTTGATCTTGGGAATGTGTGCTCATAGCTTTTATTTTATGTTAAAAATTTGTTCTAAGATTTTGATCGTAATTAAATAAGTGGGTTTTACTCCGGTTGTTCCTAAACCACCTGAAGCTAATGTACTACCTGTTTCTAATGGATTATCTGAAGCATAATAAGCATAACGAACTTTTACATCAGCAGTAATACTTTTTCTAATTTTTGAAGCAGATTGAATGGCTTTTTGATAATATGCTCCTTCCATTTCTAAACCAATAGCTTCCCATGTTGATTCATGGAAAAATTTTAACAAATCTCTATTTTGTAAAGATGTACCTAAAACCGTTATCATTGGCCCAGAAAATACAGGAATATCATTTCCTTCAAACATAGTAGCTGATAACTCATTTTCAAAAGGATAATTATCTGCTGTACCTTCATTAACGTGTGCGTTAGGTATCATTATGTCTCCTTTACCTCCTTGTAAAATACCTGCTTTTCCCATTATAGAAACCGATTCAACATTTAAGAATAATTTGTTTTTCTTATCTGTTTTAAATGGTTTTAAAAGTTCATCAATAGTTTCAAAAGCTTGTTCACCAAAAGCATAATCCATTACAATTAAAACAGGCTTTTGGTCTTCTGTTTTGGTATTAGAAAAAATGGTCTTCTTTAAATCAATTTTAGCAGTATCAAAAATTTGGACATCAATATTAGTACCAGAAGTATCAGGCAAAGAAATCATGCCTTGTTTTAATGCATATTCTTCCACTTTTTTACGTAATTCCTTACTATTCGAACTACTTAAGTCTTCATATATTTGAAATGGTGACGCGTCTTTGTATTTTTTTCCTAATACAGGTTCCGCAAAAATAGAATTCATAACACTATGCATATTGGCACTAATAATATGAATTGGTCTATCTATTAAATGGTTTGCAAGTAATACTTCTTTAATATTTGTTGCCCAAATATCACCATAAATATGATGTCCTAATCGTTCTCTTAAAATAGGACTAAAAGTAATGGTTCTTTTATTATTATCAACAATTTCTTCAATTGCCAGTCTTCCTAACCAATATACTACATGTATGAATCGATCTGGTGCATCTGGTATAGCAAAGTCATCATAAATATCTTTTACTTCTGCAAAAGTTCTTCCTAAAACATTTGCTGCATGAGAAATTGCTTTTTCTCTTTCAATAAGGGTTAATTTTTTGGTTTGATTTACAGCTTGTTCCAGTTTTTGCCAATCTCTGTTAACTGTTCCATCATCGGCTATTAAAACTCTATCTTTAATTTTGTGCGATTCAATAAAAATGAATGTTAGGTGTGTTAAAATATCATAAATATCAGAACGTCCTCTAGTAATTTCCACATTCATTTGTTCATCATCAATACGATAACAGTTTCTTCTTCTTTTTGGTGGAACGATGGGTTTAAAGTGTGAATTAGAATAGCCTTCATCGGAAGTTAAATTAATATAGCGGCATTCTTCAATTCCAATCGGAAGTCGCTCAATTACATACAACAATCCTTTTAATTCTACTTTTTCCTCAGCAATACTTCCGTAAATTTCAGGTCGTAAAGAAAGTAATGCTTGTCTTAATGTTTCTCCCGAGACTCCCATTGGTTTATAAAAACCTCTGTTAAATAAATGTCTCATGGTAATGTACAGTCGTTCAATAGCTGCTGACGACTCTTGCGCTCTAGAACGCGAAATGTTTTTAATGTCCTTCATTAATATTTTGTTTATCTAACCTGCAAAGGTAAGCTATTTATTTTTTAGTTGGTTAAAGTAAGATTAATAGCAGGTTCAAAAATGGTTAATTTCTCCTGCGGTTCTTGTTCATTTACTTTTTTATTCCATTTTCCTCCATAAAAACTATATACAGATTCTCTTTCTACATAATTATACAAAACATGTGGATAATATGTTTTTTGCTTCTTTTCTTTTTTTGTATAAGGATCTATATTTTTTCTTTCCAAAGCATTACTTTCGATCATTAATTTTTCATAAGCTACATAAATTCCTTTCTGAGAAATGGTTAAATTATAGGTTGAAATATCTATTTTATTTTTTAAAATCCCTTTTTTAATTTTTACTAAGAAATCTTTCTGTAACAATTCTTTTCCAGGAGCGCCTTCTTCAGTAACTTCATAAAAATGTATTTTTAATGTAGCTTCTTCTATTTTGCTATCGGTTTGAATACTAACTGTTTTTATAAAAGGTGTTTTTTTGTAAGACTCTTTATAAGGGAAAAATTTAGCTTCTATTTTTGGTCCATTATCAAAAGTTTGCAAAATAGCATTTGGTGTTTTTCCAATTTCAATGCTCTTCGTTTCTTTTTTATTTAATAAAACTACCTCATTTAATTCTATTACAGTTGCTTTTAGGAAGACAACTTCACTTTGTTTGGCTGGTATCATTTTTTTATGAAATCCTAAAGCAGAAAAAATTAAATTTTTATTAATGTCTTTTATATGTAAAGAAAAGCTTCCATCTAGGTCTGAAGTTGTGCCAATTTCTTCGTTTTCAACCCAAATATTTACAAAAGGAATAGGTTCACTAGAAATACTATCTTTAACGATACCTTTTATTTGTGCGAAGCAAATACAATGACAAAAAAAAAGGAAAAATAGATAGGGCAATTTCTGTTTCATTTTTAAGAAATTATCTTGAGTTGATCGGCAATATTTCTATTATCACTTAATCTAGGAATTTTATTTTGACCACCCAGTTTTCCAATTGATTTCATATAATCTTGAAATCCATTTTTTTCAACTTTAGAAACTATTAATGTTCTCAAAACCTTACCTACAATTAAATCATCATAATAAATGTTTTGCTTTCGCATAGATGCATCAATTTTTAAAGCAAATTCATGAATATCAACTGGTTCATTTTCAAATTCTATGAACCATTCATGATAGGGTAGTCCTTCCTTTGGTGTAATTTGAGGAGCAACTGTAAACTCGTTAACCTGTATCTCTGTACCAACAATTGCCTCTTCTAATGCTTTTTCAACTTCTTTAGCAATGACATGCTCTCCAAAAGCAGAAATAAAATGTTTAATTCTTCCAGAAACAATAACTTTATATGGTTGTAAACTAGTAAATTGAACTGTGTCACCAATATTATAACCCCAAAGACCTGCATTAGTAGATATAATCATAACATAATTGACTCCTAACTCTACTTCTCCTATAGTATATCTTTTAGGTTCAAATCCTTTATTATTAAGTTGAATTTCATTTGCTTTTATAAATTCGTAGAAAATACCAGCGTTTAATAACAAGAGCATTCCTTCATCATTTTTTTTATGGTAATTTTGTGTTTGATAAGCAAAAAAACCTTCAGAAGCAGGAAACAATTCAATTGAATCTACTTTTCTTCCAATTAAGTTTTCAAACTTAGCCCTATAAGGTTCATAATTTACACCACCATAAATAAATAAATTAAAGTTCTTAAAAATAGTTCCTACGGGTTGATTCGTATTCTCTTTTAATTTTTCAAAATACATTTGAACCCAAGAAGGAATACCTGAAATAACAGTCATGTTTTCTTGAATAGTTTCATCTACAATAGCATTAACTTTGGTTTCCCAATCTTCAATACAATTTGTTTCCCAACTTGGCATTCTATTTTTTTGGAGATATTTTGGAACAAAATGCGCTACAATACCCGATAATCTCCCCAGTTTAATTCCGTTTTTTTCTTCTAATATGGGACTACCTTGTAAGAAAATCATTTTTCCATCCACAAAGTTTGTTTTCCCTGTAGTATGAATATAAGTTAAAATAGCATTTCTTGCCGCTTCAATATGAAAAGGCATTGATTCTTTAGTAATAGGAATGTATTTTGCACCTGAAGTGGTTCCAGAAGTTTTAGCAAAATATAATGGTTTGTCCTTCCAAAGTATGTTCTCTTCTCCCTTAATAACTCTTTCTATATATGGTTTTAAAGCTTCATAATCGCGAATAGGGACTTGCTTAACAAAATCTTCATATGAATGAATACTTTCAAAACTATGGTCTTTTCCAAAAATTGTATTTTGAGCTGTTTTTATTAATTCTTCAAAGACCTTTTTTTGTGTAGTTATAGGATTTGTAATCCATTTTTGGTTTTTTTTATAAATCTGTTTCGCAAAAACTTTTGCTGCTAGAGTCTTAATTGACATATATTATTGAAAATTAATAAACTGAGTAGGATTAATTGGAAAACCATCTTTCCAAAGTTCAAAACGAAGCGTACTACTTTTTTCTGTATTAGATGAGTTTCCTGCTAACGCAATAACTTCACCTGATTTTACAGTATCACCTTGTTCCTTTGTTACCGAAGCGGCATTTTTATAAACCGATAAAATGCCTTCTTGATGTTCTATTATAACCACATATCCATAAGAAGGTGTCCATTCTGAAAAAATAATAGTACCAGAAGCTACTGACTTAATAGGTGTATTATCGACTAAAGCAATTTTTACCGCTAAAAAATTATTTTTAGCACTATAATTTTCGATTATAGTTCCTTGAGCGGGAGAAAATAAAACAAAATTTACTTTTGGTTTTGCATTTTCAAAAACGTTAAATTTATCTTCTTGTATAACTTTGTTTCGCAGTTCTTTTTCAACATCTGACGCGGTTAAACTTTTTTCATCAAGATTTTGCTTTTCCGCAGGAATTAAAGAATCTTTATTGAGTTTGGCATATTCTAAATCTCCTGTTAATACTTTCTTTATCGAAGCAATATAAAGATTACTCACATCTACCTTTTTTTGTAGAGAATCTGATTTGATTGCTAAATTTGTAGCATCTTTTTTTAATCGGGTAGAAGCATAACCAGGAATATATTCTCGAAGGGGAGTGAAAGCTATAATATAAGTAGTAATACTAATTAAAAAAATAGCAGATAAGGTAACAACAACAAAAACATTCATTAAATTTAATTTCAAAGAAAATGTTTCTTCAAAAGTATCTTCATTAAGAATAACTAATCGTCTCTTGTTGAAAAGCTTTTTTAAAAGTATCTGCCTTTTTTTCCTTTTTTTTGTCATTTACCTTTTAATTATTACCTACAAATATACTAATTACAACCGTTTTTCATGATAAACTGTATAATTATTAGTTAAAAAATAAAGGTTTGTATTTTTCTTTTTATCTTTGTACCATTAATTATTGAAATCATGAATGCATTAACAATATTTTTAGGTGTTACTGGACCATGGCAGATTGCTCTTGTCATAATAGTTGTTTTATTACTTTTTGGTGGTAAAAAAATTCCAGAATTAATGAAAGGTCTCGGTGGTGGAGTAAAAGAATTTAAAAACGCTATGAAAGACGAGGATCAAAAATTGACCAAAAAAGAAGACGAAACGAAAGAATAAATATACGTCTGATATTTTTTATACTAAAACCCAAACGCTTATCTAGTAAGTATTTGGGTTTTTTAGTTATTACAATATCATCGTTAACTGAATTCTTTTTCTAGCTTCATCTACCTCAACCACTTTAACTTGTACATGTTGGTGTAATTTAACGACTTCATTTACATCGGAAACATACCCTTCTTTTAGTTGGGAAATATGTACTAAACCACTTTCTTTAATACCTACATCTACAAAGCAACCAAAAGCCGTAATGTTATTCACAATACCTGGTAGAATCATACCCGATCTTAAATCATGTATCGATTTTACATTAGGATCAAATTCGAATACTTTAGCCGCTTTTCGAGGATCTAATCCTGGTTTTTCTAATTCTTTAACAATGTCTTTTAAACCTAAAATACCTATTTCATCTGAAATATAATTTTCTAATTTAATTTGACTGATTTTTTCTTTGTTAGCAATTAATTCGTTTACCGAAATAGTTAAATCTTTTGCCATTTTCTCCACTATTTTATACGCTTCTGGATGCACCGCAGAATTATCCAAAGGGTTTTTACCTTCTTTAATTCGGATGAAAGCGGCAGCTTGTTGATAGGCTTTATCGCCTAATCTTGGTACCTTTTTAAGTTGCTTTCTGTCTTCAAACGGCCCATTTTCTGATCGATAAGCGACAATGTTTTCTGCCATTTTTTCTCCAATTCCAGAAACATAACTTAATAATGACTTGCTTGCTGTGTTAATATTTATTCCAACAGAGTTCACACAACGAACCACAACTGTATCCAATTCTTCTTTTAATTTGGTTTGATCCACATCATGTTGATATTGACCAACACCAATAGATTTAGCGTCAATTTTAACTAATTCTGCTAATGGATCACTTAATCTTCTTCCTATAGATACAGAGCCACGTACGGTAACATCATAGGTAGGAAATTCGTCTCGGGCAATTTTAGAAGCGGAATAGACGGATGCACCAGCTTCCGAAACTACAAATACTTGAATAGGTTTATCAAATGCTATTTTTTTTATAAAAAATTCTGTTTCTCTGCTTGCCGTTCCATTACCAATAGAAATGGCTTCAATATTATAAGCATTCACCATAGAACGCACCTTTTTCATTGCCATAGCACTTTCATTTTGAGGCGCATGAGGATAAATAGTTTCATTGTACAGCAAATCTCCTTTTTCATCAAGGCATACTACTTTACAGCCACTTCTATAACCTGGATCGATTGCCATAATTCTTTTTTCTCCTAATGGGGGTGCTAACAACAACTGACTTAAATTTCCTGCAAAAACCTCAATTGCTTTGGTATCTGCCTTAGCTTTGGCTTCTTGTAATGTTTCGTTTGAAATGGCAGGCTCTAATAAACGTTTATAACTATCTTTTATAGCTATTTTAACTTGTGCAGTACTCTCGTTTTTACCTTTTAAAGTATTTTCTTCAATAAAGTCGATGGCTTCATCATTTTCTAGTTCAACTTTTAATTTAATGAAACCTTCTTTTTCCGCGCGAAGCATGGCTAATAATCGATGCGAAGGTGCTTTAGAAATAGCTTCAGACCAATCAAAGTATTGTTTGAATTTTTGAGCGTCTTCATCTTCTGCCTTCTTTTTTACCACTTTGGTAGTAATGACTGCTTTTCTTTGAAACAAACGGCGTAAATTTTTACGTATATACATATTTTCATTGATCCATTCGGCTATTATATCTCTGGCACCTTGTAGTGCTTCGTCTTCATTAGAAACATTTTTTGAAATATATTTAGAGGCTTCAAATTCAATTTCATCATTATTTTGAACCATAATAATTTTAGCCAATGGTTCTAAACCATTTTCTCTTGCTACATCAGCTTTTGTTTTCTTTTTCTTTTTATATGGCAAATACAAGTCTTCTATTTCTTGTAAATCGAAACTATTTTGAATTTTAGATTTTAAATCTGACGAAAGTTGTCCTTGTTCTTCAATCGCTTTTAAAATAGCTTCTTTTCGTTTTACTATTTCGTCATATTGTTTTGCTGATTTTGCAATAGTTTCAATTTCAACTTCGTCTAAATTACCTGTTTGATCTTTTCTATATCTTGAAATAAAAGGAATGGTACAATCTTCTAAAAGGAGTTTTAAAGTGGCTTCAATATTTTTATCTAATGTATTTACAGCCGCTTTTATAAATTGAATTTGGTTCATTTTTTGTCTAATTTCTGAGGTGCAATTTATACAAATTACTTTATGTGATGGTTATGAAGTAACGAAAATATAATCTATTTATTCTTTAATTTTGGTAAAGGCAGCACTTAAATTTTCTACAACATCAGTGATTAACATACTTTCTTCACTTTGCGAATGTAAAGTGATATCCGCTGCTAATCCATGAATAAATACTCCAAAAATTGCTGCTTGTAAGGGCGGATATCCTTGTGCTAAAAAAGCGGTAATTATACCTGTTAAAGCATCTCCTGAACCTCCTTTGGCTAAACCAGAATTACCTGTAGTGTTTTCAAATGTTTCAAAACCATTAGTAATTATTGTTTTGTGTCCTTTTAAAACTAAAATACAATTCATTTCCATAGCTTTTCTAACTGCAGTTATCTTTCTTTCTTCATTTGTAATGTGTTTACCAAATAAACGATCAAATTCTTTTGGATGTGGCGTTAAAATAGTATTTAGAGGTAATTGGTTACACCAATCTTTATTTTCAGCTAAAATATTTAAAGCGTCTGCATCTAAAACTATATTACTATCATTTTTTAATAGGGTAGTGTATACTAATTTTTGAGAAGCTTCATTTGTATTTATCCCTGGACCTATTCCTATCGCATTATATAAAGAAAAATCGATAGCGTTTTCTCTAAAATGTATCATAGATTCGGGTAGAAAAGTATTTAAACTTGCTTTATCTTCTTTAGGAATACTCGTAGTAAGCAAGCCCACACCAGCTCTTAAACAAGCTTTTGAAGCCAATAAAGCAGCACCTATTTTGTCTGAGCTTCCAGCAATTAAAAAAGCATGGCCATAATTTCCTTTATGAGAATCTAACTGTCTTTTTCTAAAAAAAGTTTGTATATAAGAAATATCTATAGTTGTCATTTTATATGTATTTATTCATCGCCTTCAAATCTAAAATTACGCTTCATAAAATTTAAAGCAGCTTCAACTATTTCTCCCATGGTTTTTGCTTTTTTAAAATTTACATCATGAGTATAATCGTAAATTTCTCTTCCTAATTGTTCAATATGCTCTTTTGGAGCTAAGGGTGTCGATTTCATTGCCAACAATAAATCGTGTATTCGGACTTTAGAATCTCTTAGCCGTTTTACTAGTACTGATCTTTCTTCATTCTGATATTGTTCTATAGAACTTTGACTGAGTTTATTTTGTACCAATTGATTGTATTGGAAATTTTCTTTGAAAAGATGGGGTTTATATAATTTAAAACTCCCTTCATAACTTTGTTGGTCAAAATCGATGGCTCTAATTTTAAAAACCAATTGATCAAAATCATAGATAGGAATAATTACAAAATTATAGGATCGCATATCTCCTAATAAGCCTATCATGCAACGTTCATTAAACTTTACAAATTGTTTGGCTATTTGGGCTTTAGCATGTTCTGTGCATTCTTTTAAATTTTTTTCTAGAAATACGTCTCCAGGAATACCTACGATATGTTCTTCTATTAAAGTGTCTTTAAAAACTAAATAATTAATTCGGTTAGGGGATAAAATATGTTCTAGTTCTAATCCATATATTCTGGATGCATCTGCTTTTTTTATGTAAAAGTGCGTGTAATTATCATTTAAAATATTCCTGACTTTTATTCGAAATGGCTTAGAATTTCCGAATGTACAAAAATCAATTTGGTCTACATTTAAAAAAGCAAAACTACTTTCATTTCCATCAGAATGTAATAAAGTATATATTTTTTTTAGATTCTTATCTATTTCTACTCTTTCAAATTCATTGTAATATACGCGCACCCACAAAGTATCTTCACCTTGTTTATCATATACTGAAATTGCCCCTTGAAAACGTAATAAATCATCATAAAACACATTGGTTTTAGTTAACCTTTTGTATTTATCAAGATAATCCCTAAGAGGTTTGTTTATAGGAAAGGATTCTTTTTTTAATTGTTGTTTTTCAGTACTCATTTTTAAACAAAAGTTTTTTTAATCTTGAACGATATAATCTTTAGAATCTTCTTTTTTAAATTCGGGTTGTATGTTAATATGATTAATATGAAATTTCTCAAAAAGAACAGTTTCTATTTGATATAATAGTCTATTAAAATCACTCATTGTAATATCTTCAGAACAATCTAAATGCGCTTCTAGATGCAATTCTTCTTCATTTAAATGCCAAACATGAATATGATGTAATTTATTTACTCCTTTGATTTGATGTACTTCTTGAATAATGTCTTTAATGTTAATATCATCTGGAGTAAAAAGCATTAATATTTTAGTTGCTTTTTTTAATAAATCAAAACCTACTATAATAAGATAAATAGCAATAATTAAGGTCATAATACTATCAATCCAATAAATTTTATAAAATAACATTAATAAGCCACCTACCAAAACTGCTACTGAGGCCATCATGTCAGTTAATAAATGTAAATAAGCCGATTTCATATTCATATTGTGATGTGCATCTTTTTTTAATAATAAAACAGATAGGCCATTTACAACTATTCCTAATAAAGCTAACCAAATTACTAAATTAGATTCTATTTCTATAGGCTTAATTAACCGTTCAATAGCACCATAAATTAAAATAAAAGCAACAATTACTAAAGTCGCAGCATTTACAAAAGCGGCTAATATTTCGGCTCTTTTATAGCCAAAAGTTTGATTTAATGAAGCCTTTCTTTTAGCTAATTTATGTGCAATCAAACTAAAAACTAAAGATAAAACATCTGAAAAATTATGTAAAGCATCAGAAATTAAAGCTAAACTACCTGATACAATTCCTCCTATAATTTGAGCTAATGTGATAATTACATTAAGAACAATAGAAAAAAATAAATTCTTACCTTCAACTTGATGTTTGTGATTATGTGTATGAGACATTTTAAATGGTGTAAAAGAGTTCTTTATTATAATTTAAGATTGAAATACATAATCTTTAAAATTAAATTAATTTTAAAACACCACCAATATTTTCAATAGTTTTTATTGACAAGCAATTTTATTCACTCTATTTGCATGTCTTCCTCCTTCAAATGAAGTGTTCAAAAATGTTTCCACCATTTGTACTGCTTGTTCAATAGATGTAAAACGTGCAGGAATACTAATTATATTCGCATCATTATGTAAACGCGCTAATTCTGCAATCTCTTTAGTCCAACAAAGAGCCGCTCGAATCTCTTGATGTTTATTAACTGTCATTGCAATCCCATTTCCAGAGCCGCAAATTACAATACCAAATGTTGCTTTTTTACTAGTCACATCTTCTGCAACAGGATGTCCAAAATCTGGATAATCTACACTTTCAAAACTATCAGTACCATGATTAATTATTTGATACCCTTTTTCTTTCAAAAATTGAACAATGGCTTTTTTGTAATTAGGACCTGCGTGGTCGTTTCCTATCGATATAGTCATAATATGTTGTGTTGTTTATTGTTTACAAAAATAAGTAATAAAAAGAGGAGATAAAAACAGTAACTGTCGATTATTTAAAAAAAATGTTCGCTTTCAAATATTTAGGAATCAGTTACTTAAAAATTAATTTAAAGTTAATTATTACAATTGTTAATAGTATTTTACAATGCATTGATAATCAGCTAACTTTAAATTAACATTAAATGTTAATAAGTAAAAACAAAAAAAGAGAAGTTTTTTTCAAATAGTAACCTTTTTTTTATAATCAAAAATGAAAATGAAAAAACATATAATAGTTTTTATTTTTTATTCTAAACTTATGAGTTTGTTAACTATAGTTATTAACAAATTAAAAAATGAAAGTTATTTACAAAAAATATATAAAAACAGAAATCAACAGTTGTTAATAAATAGAAAATAAAATTGCTCTTTAAATTAAAAATCAATACTTTAATAAAAAAAAGGAATGTTAATAGAATTGTATAACTATGCAAAACTTTAAAATTTTACTTATTTTAAAAAACTTATTCCACATATTAACATGCTATCATAACCATCATAAATTTTAAAATTTTAAAAAATAATTTTTGTTGTTTTTAAATACTGTTGAAAACTCTCTTTTTTATAATTAAACAATTTTTAAATGATTGTCATTTTTAAAACTGTCTAAAATTTCTTTAGCTCTTTCTAAATTTTTAGGATGTACTTTTAATTTAATACCTCCGTAAGCAATAGAGGCAAAAGGATCGATAGAAACTAAGGTTTCGTTTTCGAAAATATAGGGAATATGTTCTTGGTCTAAAAGATTTTTTAGAATGTAAGTTTCATGAGGAAAATTAAAAATAGCTATCGTTACAAAATCTTTCATGAGTATAATCTTTGTATAAAGATAAATAATGTTAGATTTATATTAAAACTTATATCATATAACTTACAACTTGTAACTATTTCGTAACTTTCACAATTAATTAAAAATATAGCCAAAATAAATTTTATAAGCATACAGAACGTGTAAAAGTTATATGCTTGTGTTTCTGTAAAAATATTAAGGCACACATAAGAGATACAATGAGTAAGAAACCTAAAAAACTTAGTAAAAAACAAAAAGATTTTACCGCACCAATATTTAAAATACTATCCAAAGAACCTTCAAAATCTTTTAATTACAAACAAATTGCAGCTGCTTTAGAATTAAATGATACCAAAAGTAGAAATGAAATTATACGAGATTTAAAAATTTTGAAATCGCAAGATAAAATTCATGAAACCGATAGAGGTAAGTATCAAATTATTTCTAAGTCAGAATATTATGAAGGTGTTATAGATATGACTTCAAGAAAAACAGGTTATTTCATTTGCGATGAATTAGAAGATGATGTATTTATTCCTTTTATTAATTTAAATCATGCTTTAGATGGTGATAAAGTAAGAGCTTACATTTACAACAGAAGAAGTTCAAGAAGACCGGAAGCTGAAGTATTAGAAATTTTAGAAAGAGCTAAAACAGAATTTGTAGGCGTAATCGATATACAAAAGAATTTTGCTTTTGTAACCACTGCCAATACAAAAATGTACACCGATATTTTTATTCCAAAAAATAAAATAAATGGAGCGCAACACGGCGATGTAGTTTTAGTTTCTATGGAAGATTGGCCTAAAAAGGCAGATTCACCATTTGGAACAGTGATAAAAATATTAGGTAAACCTGGAGAACATAATACTGAAATTCATGCTATACTTGCAGAGTATGGTTTACCTTATGATTTTCCTATTGAAGTGGAAACGTATGCTAAAAAGATTGATACTTCTATAACAGAATCTGAAATAGCCAATCGAAGAGATATGCGTAATGTATTAACCTTTACGATAGATCCTAAAGATGCCAAAGATTTTGATGATGCCTTATCGTTTCAAGTTTTAGAAAATGGTAATTATGAAATAGGTGTTCATATTGCTGATGTTTCTTATTATGTAAAAGAAGGTACTATTTTAGATGATGAAGCTTACAGTAGAGCAACTTCTGTATACTTAGTAGATAGAGTAGTGCCTATGCTACCAGAAGTGTTGTCTAATTTTGCCTGTTCTTTAAGACCTCATGAAGAAAAATATACCTTTTCTGCCGTTTTCCAATTAAATCAAAAAGCTGAAGTTGTAGATTCATGGTTTGGAAGAACGGTAATTTATAGCGATCAACGCTTTGCTTATGAAGAAGCGCAATATATTATTGAAAGCAACACTAAAAATAATAATTCCGCTGAAGAAAAGTTGCTTCTTGACGACACAAATAAAAAATCATTATCTAAGTCGTCAAAAACTAAGTCAGACATTATTCCTGCAGCAATATCCTTAACAGGAAAAGAATATAAAGTACCGCAGTCTATAGTAGATGCCACTTTAAAATTAGATGAATTAGCTAAAATTTTAAGAAGAAAAAGAATGGCTCATGGTGCCATATCTTTTGATAAAGTAGAAGTTAAATTTCATTTAAACCAAGAAGCTGAACCTACAGGAGTTTATTTCAAAGTTTCTAAAGATGCCAATCATTTGATTGAAGAATTTATGTTATTAGCTAATAGAAAAGTAGCAGAATTCATAGGAAAACAAAAGAAAACTTTTGTATATCGTATTCACGATGAACCGAATGAAGATAAATTAATGAATTTACAAACTGTAATTAAAAAATTTGGTTATTCTATTAATTTCAAATCGAAAGAATCTATTTCAAATTCCTTAAATAATTTATTAGAAGAAGTTCAAGGGAAAAAAGAACAAAATTTGGTAGATACTTTAGCGATTCGTACGATGAGTAAAGCCGTTTATTCTACTGAAAATATTGGTCATTATGGTTTAGCTTTTGATTATTATAGTCATTTTACTTCACCAATTCGTCGTTATCCTGATGTTATGGCACACCGTTTGTTACAACATTACTTAGATGGAGGTAAAAGTGTGTATGAAGATGATTATGAAGAAAAATGCCGTCATTCTTCTGATATGGAGAATTTAGCGGCACAAGCGGAAAGAGATTCTATCAAATATATGCAAGTAAAATACATGCAAGATCATAAAGATGAAGAATTTTTAGGCGTCATTTCCGGAGTAACCGAATGGGGGATTTATGTAGAAATAATTGATAATAAATGTGAAGGAATGTGTCGCATTCGAGAAATAAAAGATGATTATTACACCTTTGATGAAAAGCAATACGCATTAGTAGGAGAAGTGTCTAAAAATATTTTACAACTCGGTGATGAAGTATTTGTTAAGGTAAAAAATGCTGATTTAGTTAAAAAACAGTTGGATTTTTGGTATTTAAGAAAAAACGAATAAATCAAATTTTAATTTTAAAATAAAGAATCATGAAAAAATTAATGTATAGCTTATTATTTATAAGTGTTTTTACTTTTGCACAAACAGAAAAACAAGTAGGTGCTTTTTCAAAAGTTACAGCTTTTGATAAAATTGATGTGTATTTAATTAAAAGTACTGAAAATAAAGTAGTTTTAAAAGGAGATAAAAAGGAAGATGTAGAAATTGTAAATAAAAACGGCGAATTAAAAATAAGAATGAGCTTCGGTAAATTATTGCAAGGAGATAATATTTCTGCTACAGTTTATTATACTTCAATAGATGCTATAGAAGCGAATGAAGGTTCTAGAGTTTCTTCTAATGATACGTTTGAAGGTGTACTTTTTGAATTAATTGCTAAAGAAGGTTCAGAAATTAAAGTAAATTTTGAAGTGGAGAAATTAAAAGCCAGAGCTTCACAAGGAAGTATTTTAAAAATTTCTGGTAATGCAGCCTATGCAGACATTCTTGTAAATTCTGGTGCACAATATGAAGCTAAAGATTTAATTACCAAACAAACTACTATAACTGGAAATGCTGGGGGTCAAGCCGATGTATATGCTACTGATTTAGTAGATGCCAAGATTAGAGCAGGAGGTACTATTTTAATTCATGGAAAACCAAAGCAAATCAACCAAAAAACCATAGCTGGAGGAACTATAGAACAAGCGAAATAGTTTTTTTTATGTAACTTCGTGTTTTAAACACGTTTTTTACACTATGTGGCAAGATATTTTAGCAGCAATTCCTTGGGGATTGCTTTTGGCTTTTTCAATAGGACCTGGTTTTTTTGTTTTATTAGAAACAAGTATTACTAAAGGTTTTAGAGCTGCTTTAACTTTAGATTTAGGTATCGTTTTTGGAGATATTTTATTTATTTTAATTGCCTATTTAAGTACCAATCAATTATTAGAACAATTAAAAGATAATCCCACATTATTTATTGTAGGAGGTTTAATTATGTTGGGTTATGGTTTAATTTCTTTTATTCAATTAAAGAAAACGTATAAGAAAAAACAACATATCCCTGAAGATGAAGATAATATTCAAAAGAACAATTATTTTGGTTTATTCTTTAAAGGATTTTTAGTCAATTTTATCAATATAGGAGTTTTAGGTTTTTGGTTGATGATTATCATTACTCACGGACCAAAAATGCATATGGAAACCCAACGTATCACTATTTTTTTTGGAGCTATTTTATTCTTTTATTTGTTATTTGATATTGCTAAGATTTTATTGGCAAAACAATTAAAAAACAAATTAACGCCCTTAAATATTTATAAGATTAAACGTGTCATTAGTATTGTAATACTCATTTTTGGATTGTTTTTTGTTTTACAGGGTTTATTTCCCAACGAAAAACAGAAACTCCAACAACATTTTGATATGTTTAAATAATATAAAAACCTTAAAGATTATCTTTAAGGTTTTTTTTCTAATGTAGTAACTATTCTGAACTTTAATAGTTATTATTTCTAATAATTTTAATTTTTTTGAGTAAATTAGGTTCTAATAAAAAGCTTTTATTTCTCGTAACTCATTATTAAAATAGTGGCATCGCCTGATGACTTTACTTAATTTTTTCTAAAAATTAAACATAAAAAAAAGAGCTACTATTTCTAATAACTCATTATTAAATAGTGGTATCGCCCGATGACTTTACTTAATTTTTTCTAAAAATTAAACATAAAAAAAGAGCTACTATTTCTCGTAACTCATTATTAAAATAGTGGCATCGCCTGATGACTTTACTTAATTTTTTCTAAAAATTAAACATAAAAAAAAAGAGCTACTATTTCTAGTAACTCTTTCAGAGGCATCGCCCGGATTCGAACCGGGGTAGACGGTTTTGCAGACCGGTGCCTAGCCGCTCGGCCACGACGCCTTTTGTTAGGAGTGCAAATATAATAAAAAGTTTAAAAGTTTAAAGTTTAAACACTAAAAAGTTTTAATTTTCCATTGTTTTTATTGCACTATCTTTTTTGTTGTAGTACTATGGTTACTGCTTCCACATCACCACCAATTGGAGGATTTAATTTTGAAACAGCAACTTTAACTCGAGTAATGGTAGGTAGTTCTTGTAAGATTTTATCTATAATACGTTGAGCTACATGTTCTAAGAGTTTTGCTCGAATAGCCATTTCTTCCATTACAATTCGATTTAAATCCACATAATCTACCGTATCATGTAATTCATCTGTTTGCGCTGATTTCTTTAGATTTGTCTTGATTTTCAAATCTACTTTATAATCACTACCAATTTTTCCTTCTTCTAATAAACAGCCGTGATACGAATAGGTACGTATATTTTGTAAAATAATAATTCCCATAGCAAATTTTATTTATAATTACCGTCAAAGTTACTATGTTTTTTCAACTTTTAAACAACTTTAAACTTTAAACAATTAAACATTTTCTATCTTTGTCAAAACATTGAAAATTATTATGTCAACGGAAGAAAAATCATTAAATTTTATTGAACAAATTATTGAAGAAGATTTAAAAAAAGGTCTCCCTCAAGATAAATTACGTTTTCGTTTTCCACCAGAACCAAATGGCTATTTACATGTGGGTCATGCTAGTGCTATTTGTTTGAATTTTGGTTTAGGAATTGATTATAAAGCACCTGTTAACCTTCGTTTTGACGATACTAATCCTTCAAAAGAAGAGCAGGAATTTGTAGATGCAATTAAGAGAGATGTTGAATGGCTTGGTTATCAATGGGATAAAGAATGTTATGCATCAGATTATTTTCAGCAATTATACGATTGGGCAGTGGAATTAATCAAAAAAGATAAAGCCTATGTAGATAGTCAAACTTCAGAAGAAATGGCTATTCAAAAAGGAACTCCTACCACTCCTGGTACTGATTCTCCATACAGAAATCGTTCAATAGAAGAAAATTTAGATTTATTTGAACGTATGAAGCAAGGTGAATTTGAAAAAGGAACACACGTTTTAAGAGCTAAAATTTCTATGAATGCGAATAATATGTTGATGCGTGATCCTATTATTTATAGAATTATGCATGCACACCATCATAGAACTGGGAATGATTGGTGCATTTATCCAATGTATGATTGGGCACATGGAGAAAGTGATTATTTAGAACAAGTATCACATTCTTTCTGTACTTTAGAGTTTTTACCGCATAGAGAGCTTTACGATTGGTTTTTAAACCAAATTTATGATGAATCTAAGGTAAGACCTAAACAAAGAGAATTTGCGCGTAGAAATTTATCGCATACAGTTGTTTCTAAACGAAAATTATTGCAATTAGTAACAGAAGGTCATGTTACAGGTTGGGACGATCCTCGTATGAGTACCATTTCTGGTATGAGAAGAAGAGGAATTACCGCTACTGCTATTCGTAATTTTGCGAAAACAATTGGTATTGCCAAGCGAGATAATTTAATTGATGTTTCTTTATTAGATTTCTGTGTTAGAGAAGATTTAAATAAAGTGGCACCACGTGTTATGGCAGTTTTAGATCCTGTTAAATTGGTAATTACCAATTATCCAGAAGGACAAGAAGAATGGTTAGAAGCAGAAAACAATCCAGAAGAAGAGATTTTAACCTATAGAAAAGTGCCTTTTTCTAAAGAATTATATATTGAAAGAGAAGATTTTCAAGAAGAAGCACATAAAAAATTCTTTAGATTATCTCTTGGTACAGAAGTGCGTTTAAAAAATGCCTATATCATTAAAGGAGAATCAGTTGTAAAAGATGCTGAAGGAAATATTACTGAAATTCATTGTACCTATGATGTTGATTCTAAATCAGGAAGTGGTTCAGAAGCTAGCAAAAGAAAAGTAAAAGGAACAATACATTGGGTATCTATTCCGCATGCAATTGAAGCTGAAATTAGAGTGTATGATCGTTTATTTACGCATGAAAATCCAGATGGAAATAAAGAGGTTGATTTTAAAGAATATATCAATCCAAATTCTTTAGAAGTTATTACTGGTTATTTAGAACCAAGCTTACAAACGGCTAAAGAATTAGAACATTTTCAATTCCAACGTTTGGGGTATTTTTGTGTGGATAAAGATGCAACTCCAGAAAAATTAGTTTTTAACAAAACTGTTGGTTTACGAGATACTTGGGCAAAAGTAAGTGTACAATAATTTTACTTAAAATAAATTTAAAAAAGGCTAGTTCATCAACTGGTCTTTTTTATTTATATATATTATCAATTTTATGTTTTTAATAGATTTTTATAATTATAAATTTTAATTATTATATATTTTAAAACAATAGTTTTTATATTAATAATTAGACTTTCATATTTTAAATATAAGACATTTAAAAAAACAGCCTTTATGATTTTATATTTCCATTACAGAAAGTTTTTAAAATCGCCTTATTTTAATTTTTAGTACCAAAATTACTTTTACAAACAAAAAAACCATCAATTCTTAAAATTGATGGTTTCATTTTTAATTTTTGATTCAAATTTTATTCTTCTGAATCGTTTTCTTCTTCTGTTCCTCCAAAAATATCTTTTTTACCTTTTGAGTTTGTTTTATTGCTATTTGCTTTTTTCATGGCTTCCCCTACTTGATTACTCGCTGTAAAACTTGCCACCATATTATTTAACATTTCGCTACCCGCTTGAGGAGAATTAGGTAACAAAATCAAATTACTATTTGTATCTGCACCAATCGCTTGTAATGTATCATAGTGTTGGGTAACTACAATTAAAGCTGACGCTTCTTGAGAATTGATACCTACTCTATTCAACACATCAACAGATTCCACTAATCCACGAGCAATTTCTCTTCTTTGATCTGCAATACCTTGTCCCTGTAATCTTTTACTTTCTGCTTCTGCTTTTGCTTTCGCAACAATTCTAATTCTTCCAGCTTCTGCTTCATATTCTGCAGCTGTTTTTTCACGATCTGCAGCATTAATTCTATTCATCGCATTCTTAACTTGAATGTCTGGATCAATATCAGTAATTAAGGTATTGATAATATCATATCCATACGTTGACATTGCTTCATTCAACTCTCTTTTTACAGCAATTGCAATATCATCCTTTCTTTCAAATACATCATCCAATTTTAATTTTGGTACTTCAGCACGCACTACATCAAATACATATGAAGTAATTTGATCATGTGGATATTCTAATTTATAGAAAGCTTCATATACTTTTTCTTGTAAGACTTTAAATTGGACAGAAACTTTTAGTTTCACAAATACGTTATCTTTTGTTTTAGTTTCAATGATAACATCTAATTGTTGAATACGTAAATTTACACGCCCTGCAATACGATCAAATACAGGAATTTTAAGTTGTAATCCCGAATTTCGTATGCTATTAAAACGTCCAAAACGTTCTACAATAACTGCTGTTTGTTGTTTTACAGTAAAAAACGAACTCAAAAGGATAAATAATCCTATTACAACTAGAATAATAAGAAAAGGCATAATTAGTTATTTTATTGGTTTATAGTTATTATACGCTTTTTATCGAAAAAAGTTACACATTTTAATTAATAAGCTTATTTTTATTGAAAATTTTTGATATGAAACAAATTATTTGCTTTTTAACCTTTTTTATTACTTTATCTTTAAATGCACAATATGGAAATCGAGATAGTAATCGTATTGGTATTTCAGGAGGTATTACACAAATGAGTTTATTTTCTGACCAATTTAATGCTAAGCCTGAACTAGGTTGGACCGCTGGTTTTTCTTTAAGAGGAAATTATTATAACAATTGGCAAATGGCCTTTGGGATGCATTTTACTGAAAGTAAGTTTTCTTTAGAATCTTTAGTTGGTCAAGAAGATATTACTTATAAATTAGCTGGTGTACAAATTTTTTTAACAGGAAGTTATATGATAGTTGAAAACCATTTAACTTTTGAGATTGGTCCTGTTCTTCAAGTAAATGGTAAGTTAAGTGTTGAAGAAAAGGATAAATTAAAATTATTGAAAGATAGTCCTTTGTTAACTGCTAATGATATTGTCGATATTACTAAAATTAATGGAAATATCTATGCTGGAATTACTGCTGGTGTAAAGAATGTGCGTTTACATGTAGCCTATCAATATGGAATTAATAATTTTATGAATAATCTAAACAAGAGTAATGATTTAAAGTTATTAAATGGGGATAAAAAATTTAAAGCTAACTATGGAATCTTAAGTGGTATGATTACTTTTTATTTATAATTAGAAAATATTACCTTTTTTATTATTAAAGCCGAATGTATTACATTTGGCTTTTTATTTTTTAATTTATATAATTTATGAAACAGATTTTATTTTTAATTTTTTGTTGCTTGTTTCTCCAATCTTGTTTTGTGGGTAAGGCGATTGAAGTACCAAAATTGAAAGCTAAATTTTCAGAAGAAAATAATGCTATTCCACCAGATTTTGGCCAAGATGATACTACTTTATTAGTAATGTTAAGAGGAAGAAAAAGTTATGATAAATATGTATTAAAAGCTGTACAGAATAATTATTTTGGTAAATATATTTTTGTTGAAGCTAAAGATTTTTATGCAGGAACTTATGCAGATAGAGAAGTTTACAAATATATTTTTGATTATACTGACGGTACTACATCAACTGCTTTATATAGTGATGGTATGCAATCATCGGTAACTGCTAAAAGATTTTATGTTAAGGATCGTTTAAATGATAAAATGTACCAAAGTGGTGCAGAATCAGCTTATTTTGCTAAGGCTCTTGAAGCTTATTTTATTAATCTTGAAGAAAAAAGAAAAAGTTTTTCAAACTAATAGAAATGTAAAACCCAGCAATTAGCTGGGTTTATTGTTTTATAAAGTCTCAATAGCTTTTTTTATTCTATTTTTGGTTTCTTCTTTTCCAATCATTTCAATAATATCAAATAAATGAGGTCCTTTTAAAGCACCTACTATGCTCAATCGTAAAGGTTGCATTACTTTTCCCATTCCTATTTCATTTGTTGTCATCCACTCTTTTAAAATCGTTTCAATTGTTACAGAAGAAAAATCACTAATTTTATTCAATTCATCAGCCACTTTTTGCATCAAAACAGGAGTTTCTTCTTTCCAATTCTTTGCTGCTTTTTCATCATACGCTTTCGGAGCTTCAAAGAAATAATCTGATAAATCATACAATTCAGTTACAAAATTGGCTCTGTCTTTTACTAAGGAAACAATTTTTGTTAATTTATTTTCTGTCATATCGGGAGTAGTCGAGATACCTTTCTTTACTAATTCCTTTTGAAACATACTTGCTAACTCAACATCACTTTTCTTTTGCAAATACTGATGATTGAACCATTTATTTTTATCAGGATCAAACTTCGCTCCTGCTTTATGAATTCTCTTTAAATCAAATTTTTCAATCAACTCTTCTAAAGAAAATATTTCTTGTTCAGTACCATCATTCCATCCCAACAATGCTAAAAAATTAACTACAGCTTCTGGAAAAAAACCATTTTCTCTGTAGCCCATAGAAGTTCCTTCTGATGTTTTCCATTCTAAAGGAAATACAGGAAAGCCCATTTTATCACTATCTCTTTTAGATAATTTACCATTACCAACTGGTTTTAAAATTAATGGTAAATGTGCAAATTCTGGTGCTTCCCAACCAAAAGCTTGGTATAATAAATAGTGTAAAGGTACACTTGGCAACCATTCTTCTCCGCGAATTACATGTGATGTTTCCATCAAATGATCATCTACTATATTAGCTAAATGATAGGTAGGCATTCCATCGCTCTTGAAAAGAACTTTATCATCTAATAAATTGGTATCAAATTTGACTATTCCACGAATCATATCTTCAATTTCTAAGATTTGATTTATAGGTGTTTTAAAGCGAATCACATAATGTTCTCCTGTTTGTATTCTTTTTTCTGTTTCTTCTATTGATAAATTTAAAGAAGTATCCAGTGTTTCTCTTACGGTATGATTATAAATAAAAGTATTTTTATTAGCTTCTGCATTTTTTCTTAATTCATCTAATTTTTCTGGAGTATCAAATGCATAATATGCCCAACCTGTATTTATTAATTGTTCTGCATATTTCCTATAAATAGGTTTTCGTTCACTTTGTCTATAAGGACCAAATTTTTCATTTTTACCAATGGTTTCATCTGGTGCAATTCCTAACCATTCTAGTGCTTCAAAAATATAGGATTCTGCTTCAGCAACAAATCGGGTTTGATCTGTATCTTCTATTCTTATATAAAATATACCGTCATTTTTTTTTGCAAATAAATAATTAAATAAAGCAGTTCTTACACCACCAATGTGTAAAGGACCTGTTGGACTTGGAGCAAATCGTACTCTTACTGGTTTAGACATATTTTTAATCTTTTCTGTTTTTATGTATGTTTTACAGATTTTGTGTAATTCCTCACAAAGATACAATTATTCACATTCTGTTGAAATTTTTAAGTCTTTAGTACTTATTCAAACCTCAATTTTAATGTTTCAATTACTTAACATTTTTTTATCCCATTCATATTCAATAAAATCGTAATTTTATCGGTTAAAAGTTAAAGCATTTACTATGCAAGTAAGATCTATTATATACGAAAAATTAGAATCATTTATAAAAAAATACTATTGGAATGAATTAATAAAAGGATGTATTCTTTTTATTGGTTTAGGTTTATTTTATTTTATAATAACGTTGCTTATAGAACATTTTTTATGGTTATCTATTATTGGACGCACACTTCTTTTTTGGTTATTTATTATTGTAGAATTTTTCTTATTTTTTAGATTTATTTGTTATCCAATTTTTAAATTATTTCGTATTGCTAAAGGAATTGATTTTAAGCAAGCTTCTCATATTATCGGTAATCATTTTGATGAAGTAAAAGATACTTTGCTTAATTTTTTACAATTGGCATCTACAGAAAAACCTTCAGAATTAGTTTTAGCTTCAATCGTACAGAAGGAAAATAATTTGAAACCCATCCCCTTTTCTAATGCTATATCTTTTTCAAAAAATAAAAAGTTTTTACCTTATGCCTTAGTTCCTATCATTTTATTTGCTTTATTTTTTATTTCTGGAAATGCAACTATTATTTCAAATAGTTTTGACCGTGTAGTGCATTATCAGACTCAGTATATACCTCCTGCTCCTTTCCGTTTTTTTATAAGTAACAAAGATTTAGTTGCTCAACAGAATGAAGATTTTACTTTAACTGTTCAAACTATTGGTACTATTATTCCAGAAAATGTTAGTATTACTATTGCTAACGAATCCTATTTTTTAGAAAATAATGGTAATGGATTTTTTCAATTTACTTTTAAAAATTGTACTTCAGATTTACTATTTTCTTTAGAATCTAATTCTATAAAAAGTGAAGACTATCTTTTAAAAGTTATTGATGTACCTTCAATATCTAATTTTCAAATGCAATTACATTACCCTTCTTATTTACATAAGAGTGATGAAATTATTGATGGATCCGGTAATGCTATTGTTCCTGAAGGCACAGTCATTACTTGGAAAATTATAACGGAAGCTACTAATACTATTGAATCTATTTTTAATCTAAAAAAACATTCTTTTTCAAAAGAAAATTCAATCTTTACCTTTTCAAAAAGTATATATGTCGATACTGATTATGCGATTATAACATCCAATATCAATATAGAGAATTATGAAAAATTAAACTATCATATTCATACTATTAAAGATGAATATCCTCAAATTTTTGTTCAAACTGCACCTGATAGTTTGCAATTAAAAAATAAAGTTATTATTGGTCAAGTTTCAGATGATTATGGTTTATCAAAATTACAGCTGATATATTATAAAAAAGGTGAATCAACTATACAAAAAAGGCATGCTTTACCTTTAAATAAATCTACTGTTGATCGTTTCGTTTATAGCTTTCCAAATGGTATTCAATTAGAATCAGGTTTTGATTATGAATATTATTTTGAAGTTTTTGACAACGATCAAATTAATAACTTCAAATCTTCAAAGTCATCGGTTTTTAAACATTATGAATTAACTAATGAAGAAACTAAAGAAGCTAATTTAAAAGAACAAAATGAAAATATTAATAGTCTTGAAAAATCATTAGAAAATCAAGATAAGCAGATGAATGATTTAGAAAAAATCCAAAAAATTAATAAACAAAAGGAAAATTTAGATTTCAAAGATCAAAAAAAGATAAATGATTTTATCAACCGTCAAAAAAAGCAAGACGAAATGATGAAAGAATTTACTAAAAAACTTTCTGATAATTTAGAAGATTTTAATCCCGAAAAGTTAGATGAAAAGAAAGAAGAATTAATTAGAAGATTAGAGGAAGCCGAAAAACAATCCAAAGAAAATGAAAAGCTTTTACAGGAACTAGAAGAATTATCAAAAAAATTAGAAAAAGAGAAATTGTTTGATAAAGCAGATAAATTAAAACAAAACAGTAAAACACAGTCTAAAAACCTTGAGCAATTAGTTGAATTAACTAAGCGTTTTTATGTTGAAAAGAAAGCGGAACAACTTGCTGAAAAATTGAATATGTTAGGTGATAAAGAAGAAAAATTAGCGGATGACAAAGATAATTCATTAGAAAAGCAAGAAAAATTATCTAATGATTTTGATGAAATAAAAAAGGAATTAAATGATCTTGATGAAGAAAATAAAGAGTTAAAATCACCTTTAGATTTACCCAATGAAAAAAATGAACAACAAGATATTCAATATGACCTCAATAAATCTGAAGAGAATTTAAAAAACAAAGACACTAAAAGTGCTGGAAAAAATCAGAAATCAGCTGGTTCAAAAATGAAGCAAATGGGAAAACAAATAGCTATGTCTATGCAAGCTGGTGAGAGTGATCAAATGGAAGAAGATGCTCAATTGTTAAGACAAATTTTAGATAATTTACTTTCTTTTTCTTTTGATGAAGAATCCCTTTTAAATCAAACTAAAAAAGTTCAAACTAAGTCATTGCAGTTTAATAAAATTTTAAAATTACAACAAGACTTAAAAAATCAATTTAAACACATAGATGATAGTTTGTTTGCTATCTCTTTGCGAAATCCAAAAATTACCGAAACTATTTTAAATGAAGTTGGTGAAATACATTATAATTTAGATAAATCATTAGAGGTGTTAGCAGATAATAATATTTATAAAGGAAGCTCACATCAACAATATGTTTTAACTAGCGCTAATACATTAGCTGATTTTTTAAGTAATGTTAGAGATCAAATGCAAATGCAGATGCAATCTAGTGGTTCTGGAAAGCCTAAAAAAGGTAAAGGACAAGGTATGCAATTACCAGATATTATTAAGATGCAACAAAGTTTAGGCGAGAAAATGAAAGAAGGCATGAAGTCTGGTGAAAAAGAAGGCAACAAACCTAGTGAAAAAAACAGCAATAAACCTGGGGACAAAGAAGGTAAAGAAGGTAAACAAGGAAATAAATCTGCTGAGTCAAATAAAAGCAATTCAGGAGAAGGTCAAGATGGTATGGAAGGAGATGCTGGTAAAGTCTTAGATATAATTAAAGAACAACAAAAACTACGAGATGCTCTACAAAAAGCATTAGAAAAAGAAGGAATGACAGGATTAGGACAAAACGCATTACAGCAGATGAAAGACTTAGAAAAACAATTAATTAATAAAGGGTTTAAAAATGAAACATTAAATAAGATGTTAAATTTAAATCACGAATTATTAAAATTAGAAAACGCAATACAACAACAAAGTGAAGATAATAAGCGAAAGTCGAATACTAACAAAGAAGATTATAATGGTATTAATAAAGAACTTTCAAAAGAGCTAAAAGAATATTTAAATAGTATAGAAATATTAAACAGACAAAGTTTACCTTTGCATCCAAATTACAACCAAAAGGTTCAGGAATATTTTAAAAACAATGATTAATTTTAATTACGAAACAGATTTTAGTTTAGATAACGAATTACAATATAGCAATTGGATTAATGAGGTAATTATTTCCGAAAATAAAGTTTTAGGGGAAATTAATTATATTTTCTGTAATGATGATTATTTACACAATATTAATGTCCAATATTTAAATCATGACACATTAACTGATATTATTAGTTTTGATTACACAGAAGGAAATATTATTAGTGGCGATATTTTTATTTCTATTGAAAGAGTTAAAGATAATGCGATTGATTTTAACACAATTTTTATTTCAGAATTAAAGCGAGTTATTATACATGGAATTCTGCATTATTGTGGTTATAAAGACAAAAGTAAACAAGATGAATTAGTAATGCGTTCAAAGGAAGATGAAAAAATAAACATGTTCCACGTGGAACCTTAAGTTTTCTTTTTTCTTTTTTTGTTCCACGTGGAACAAAAAAATCTTTCAAAGTAAATATGTTCCACGTGGAACGTATATTAATTTTTAAATTATTATAAAACTTAACATGAGTTTATTTCAAGACAGATATGATGTGGTTGTAGTTGGTGGTGGGCATGCAGGTTGTGAAGCTGCTGCTGCTGCTGCTAATATGGGGTGCTCTACCCTATTAATAACCATGAGTTTGCAAAATATTGCGCAGATGTCATGTAATCCAGCTATGGGTGGAATAGCAAAAGGCCAAATTGTAAGAGAAATTGATGCGTTAGGTGGTTATTCAGGAATTGTTTCTGATAAAACAGCTATTCAGTTTAAAATGCTTAATAAATCGAAAGGACCTGCTATGTGGTCTCCTAGAGTTCAAAGTGATCGCATGCGTTTTGCTGAAGAATGGAGATTGCAATTAGAAAACACACCTAATCTAGATTTTTATCAAGAAATGGTATCAGGTATTTTAACAGATAATGGAAAACTAATTGGTGTTAAAACTGCTTTAGGAATTGAGATAAAGGCTAAAACGGTTATCCTTACAAATGGAACTTTTTTAAATGGTTTAATTCATATTGGTGATAAACAATTTGGTGGTGGTCGTGCTGGTGAAAGCGCTTCTTTTGGTATTACTGAAGATTTAGTAAAATTAGGTTTTGAATCTGGTAGAATGAAAACGGGTACTCCTCCAAGAGTAGATGGTCGTTCTTTAGATTACTCAAAAATGATTGAACAACCAGGTGATACTATACCAGATAAATTTTCATATTCCAATCTAACAAAACCCTTGGCAATCCAAAAATCGTGTTATATGACTTATACTTCTAATGAAGTTCATGATTTGCTACGTGAAGGTTTTGATAGAAGTCCAATGTTTAATGGAAGAATTAAAAGTATTGGTCCGAGATATTGCCCTTCTATTGAGGACAAAATAAATCGTTTTGCTGATAAAGAGCGCCATCAATTATTTGTTGAACCAGAAGGTTGGAATACTGTTGAAGTTTATGTAAATGGTTTTTCTACTTCCTTACCAGAAGATGTTCAGTACAAAGCTATGCGTTCTGTTGTAGGTTTTGAAAAGGTTAAGTTTTTTAGAGCAGGTTATGCAATTGAATATGACTATTTCCCTCCTACGCAATTAAAACATACTTTGGAAACGAAACTTGTTCAAGGTTTATATTTTGCTGGTCAAATAAATGGAACTACTGGTTATGAAGAAGCTGCATCTCAAGGTTTAATGGCTGGTATAAATGCCGCTTTACAAGTTCAAGAACGTGAATCTTTTATTTTAAAAAGAAATGAAGCTTATATTGGTGTATTGATAGATGATTTAATTACTAAAGGAACAGAAGAACCTTATCGTATGTTTACATCAAGAGCAGAGTATCGCACTTTATTAAGACAGGATAATGCAGACATCAGATTAACTCCTAAAGGTTTTGAAATTGGCTTAGCTAAGAAAGAACGTTTACTTCGAATGGAAGAAAAATTATCTAAGTCTGAAGCTATGGTGAATTTCTTTAAAGAAACCAGTTTGAAGCCAGAAGAAGCTAATCCTGTTTTAGAATCTAAAGGTTCTAGTGCAATGGTACAACCTGATAAAATGTTTAAAGTGTTTTCTCGTCCACAAATCGATTTAGATGATATGGTGAAGTTTGAAAAAGTAAAACAATATATCAATGAGAATAATTTAGATAATGAAATTATTGAACAAGCTGAAATCCAAGTTAAATATTCTGGCTATATTGAAAAAGAAAAAAATCATGCAGATAAATTAAATAGATTAGAAGATGCAATTATTCCAGAGAATTTCGATTTTAATAAAATAAAATCCATCTCTATTGAAGCAAAACAAAAACTTGAAAAAATACGACCTAAAACGATAGCACAGGCTTCTCGTATTAGTGGCGTTTCTCCTAGTGATATTTCTGTTTTACTTATTCACATGGGAAGATAATATTTTAAGTTAGTATAAATGTTTCACGTGAAACAACTTTGTTAAACCTTGTTATTACTACTCTTAGGAGTTTTTATAAGTTTATGAATTTCGAAAAAAATGATGTTTACATTCAAGTTAAAGATTTTTCTGTCTCAGGAGAATCTTTTTCATTATTACTAGATAAAGATTTAGAATTACTCAAAACAAACCCTCAACCCACTGCTTCCCTTTTACCATCGTATTATGAAAGTGAAGATTATATTTCACATACTGATCATTCTCGTAGTTTATTTGAGAATATGTATCAATTAGTAAAAAAAAGGGCGATTCAAAAGAAAGTTAAATTAATTACTAAATATAGCTCTAGAGGAACCTTGTTAGATATTGGAGCAGGTACAGGTGATTTTTTAGTTCAAGCAAATAAAGAAGGTTGGCAAACTTTAGGATTAGAACCCAATCAAAAAGCAAAACAAATTGCTATAGCAAAAGAAGTTCATTTTACTGATACTTTAGAAGAGTTAGCATCACATTCTTTTGATGTAATTACTATGTGGCACGTTTTAGAACATGTTCCTAACCTTAATGAACAAATTGAAGAACTAAAAAGATTATTAAAACCAGATGGTATTTTAATTGTAGCAGTTCCCAATTTCAAATCTTATGATGCACAATATTATAAACAGTTTTGGGCTGCTTATGATGTGCCCAGACATCTTTGGCATTTTTCCAAAAAGGCTATACAATTTTTATTTCAAAAGCATAATATAAATTTGTTTCAAGTGAAACCAATGTGGTTTGATAGTTTTTATGTGTCTTTATTGTCTGAAAAATATAAAACTGGAAAAATGAATTTTATTAAAGGGTTTTGTATTGGTTTTCTATCAAATTGTAAAGGAATTTTTAACAATGAGTTTTCTTCTCATATTTACTTGCTAAAAAACCAGTAAAACCTATTTAAATTAGTTTTAGTTTGTTTTTATGTTTTTTATGATAAAATACCTTTCTTTTTTTAAAAAATGTCTAAAATCGCTTTATTTTAATTCATTTTTAATAGTTGTTAATTATAGACTTTATATTTTAGTATAACTTTTACTTATAATTAAAAAAACACTAGAATTTGGTACTTCATAAGGAATTACTATTTTTACGGAAAATTTCAAATAAATATTTTAAAAGCAAATAATAATTTAAAAATGAAAAAAGCCTTATTAATTTTAGGAGTTGCAATTGCACTAATTTCTTGTGATAAAAAAGAGGATAAAAAGGAAAGTTTTAAAACAGCATATATAGACACTGCAAAATTAATTCAGGATTATGCAAAGTTTAAAGATGAAGACGAAAAATTTAAAGTAAAATCTCAAGAAATGGGTCGTCCTTTAGAAGCAAAATTAAAAGCATTTCAAACTGAGGCTTCAGGTTTTCAAAGAAATGCTCAAATTAAAGGTATGGCTTGGGCCCAACAAAAAGGAGCTGAATTACAACAAAGAGAACAAGAACTTTCTATGGAACAAGATGCTCTTTTAAGACAAATTCAATCTGAAAGTGATAGTATCAGAACTACTATCGTAAAAGAATTAAAAGATTATATCAAAAGTTATGGTAAAAAAGAAGGATACGATTATATTTATGGAACTGGAGATGCAGCAACAATATTATTTGCAAAAGATCCTTATGATATTACAGAAGTAGTGTTAAAGAAATTAAATGATGAATTTAATGCTAAAAATGGAATTTCAGAAAAGAAAGAAGATTCAGATTCAGCTGATCATAAAGAAGAAGAAAAAAAATAAGTTTCTATACTAGCTTATTATAAAGCCCCAATATGGGGCTTTTTTATTGTACTTCATTTTATATATTTGTATATAAATACATGCCAAAATGAAACATTATTCTCCCGAAGCGCAACAGGTCTTACGATTTATTAATCAAACAAATAAATCTATTTTTCTTACAGGAAAAGCAGGAACTGGAAAAACAACACTTTTAAAGGAAATTTTAATAACCACTCATAAAAATACAGTAGTCGTTGCACCAACAGGTATTGCCGCTTTAAATGCAGAAGGTGTTACTATACATTCTTTATTTCAATTACCATTTGCTACATTTATTCCTGATTATAAAGAAATTACAACAAATGTATCTATTATAAAGATGGAAACAAGAACATCTTTATTGCGTCATTTTAAAATGAATATGACTAAAAGAAGTCTTTTCAATAATTTAGAATTATTAATCATCGATGAAGTTTCAATGCTTCGTGCAGATGTTTTAGATGCCATCGATTTTATGCTAAAGCGAACCCGTAGAAATGAATTACCTTTTGGTGGTATTCAAGTCCTTTTTATTGGCGATTTACTACAATTACCTCCAGTTGTAAAAAATGAGGAATGGCATATTTTAAAAGATTATTATCAAGGGATGTATTTTTTTAATGCACACATTTTGCAACAATTTCCTCCATTATATCTAGAACTTACTACTATTTATAGGCAATCAGACAGTTCTTTTGTTTCTATCCTTAACAACTTACGTACGAATAATATTACAAAAAAAGACATTAAACAATTGAATCTATATGTTAAGCCAAGTTTCAACTTGAAAGAAAATCCTGGCTATGTCTATTTAACCACTCACAATAGTAAAGCAAATCAAATAAACCAAGAATCATTACAAGAATTAAAAAAGAAGTCTCACTCCTATTTTCCAGAAATCGTTGGCGATTTTCCAGAAAAATTATTTCCATTAGATTCCATTTTAGAACTTAAAATTGGAGCTCAAATTATGTTTATAAAAAATGATTTAAATATTGATAAACAGTATTATAATGGTAAAATGGGTGTTATTGAGACTCTTTCAGATGATGAAATAAAAGTGCGTTTTCCTGAAGAAAAGAAGACAATTACAGTTGATAAATATGAATGGAAAAACATAAAATTTACAGTTAACTCTGAAACAAAAGAAATTGAAGAAGAAATATTAGGAACTTTTGTCCACTACCCTATTAAACTTGCTTGGGCAATTACAGTTCATAAAAGCCAAGGTCTTACATTTGAGAAAGCTGCTTTAGATGTTTCAGATGTTTTTGCTCCAGGACAAGCCTATGTTGCTTTATCTCGACTTAGATCTCTTACGGGTCTTGTCTTGCTTTCTCCTTTACAAATGCATGGCATTACAAACGATGTAAATGTATTAAATTATGTTGCTAATAAAGTAACTGAAGAAACCTTAAATACCACATTTAAAGTTGAAAAACAACGATTTATTTATGAATCACTTTGTAAAGGGTTTAATTTTAAAGGATTAATTCAGGAATGGCGAAACCATTTTTATAGTTATAAAACGGAAGAATCTAAATCAGTGAAATTTAAACATATGAATTGGATAACAATTCTTTATGAAAAAATAAATACTTTAGAAACTCCTTCAGAAAAATTCATCAAACAATTAACAGCTCTTTTTATTAAACAAGCACCCGATTTTAAATTTATCAATGAAAGATGTGAGGCTGCATTTACTTATTTTTTCAATGTTTTAGACCATATTTATGGAGAACTACTGTATAAAATTGAAGAGATAAAAAGAACAAAACAAGCGAAAACTTTTTTTAATGAATTGATATTATTGGAAGAAATTCACAATACAGCAATATTAATTTTGTTAAAAACTAAGACAATAGCCAATAGTATAGAAGAAGAGTATGTATTTTCAAAAGAAAGATTACAATCTAAAGAATTAAATGCTTATAAATCAGAAAAATTAAAAGAAATTCAATCGCAATTTAAAAAAGAAAATCCTGAACTTTTGGAAGAAGAAAATATATCATATTATAAAAAAACGAAGGGAAATAAAACAAGTGTAAATAAAAAAACAACAATAGAAGAAACGTTCGAATTATGGCAACAAAACTTGTCTGTGGAAGCTATAGCAATAAAGAGAAAACTCACTGAAGCAACCATTTACAGTCATTTTGTAAAATTAATTCAAAATAAATCGATAAAAATTAATGAAATCTTATCAGATAGTCGAATTGATGTACTACAAGTAGCTTTTGAGGAATATGAAAATATATCCCAAATAAAAGAAGCGTATAATTCCTCTTTTACTTGGGAAGAATTAAAATTATTTAAAGCATCCTTAGGTTTATCCTAATAAATAAACAGCCATAATAGCTGGAATAAAATAAATTACGATAGTTCGTGCTCCATCATAATCCTTTGCTATACGCTGACCAAAAAGCAAGAATAAAAGGGTAATACAAGATAAAATAGCACCATAATAGCCTGCTTTAGAGGAATTATTTGAAAGTAATTCAATAATTCCTGAAACACACAATACTCCAGAAAAAATTTCTAAAACGAGTATAATAAATAATGCCAAAGGAACAGAATTTCCAAAAATAGTTCCTGCAAAATGGCCTTTTAGCCACGACACATTTCCTTTCCAATCTTTAATCTTATCATATCCAGATTGTAAAAATGTAATACTCAATAATAACAACAATAAAATAGGGGCAATTTGTATCATAATTTTATTTTTTATGTATTAATCTTGTTAGTTTTATAGATAAATCAGTTAAAATAATTTTACTATTACCATTTCTTTCTATATGATAGATAGCGTCTTCTAACTCGTTAAATATAAGAGTTATATTATTTCCATCTATAAAAGGAGCAAATTTTTTTAAATCAAAATTATTTTCTTTTGACTCAAAGAAAACTAATTCAGTAGCCTGATAATTAGTAAGTAATGCTTGTCTAAAAAAATAAATACAGTAATGTAAAAATTGTTTTTGAACTTCTCTTCCTAATGATGCTATCATTTCACTCCAAACAATTAAATCTTGTATAGCTGCAGCATTGCCTTTGGCTTTAAAAGCGCTCCTTACCCAATCAATAAACCAAGTTTCAAAGGGGAAATCTTCTGTATCATTATGTAATAAATGTAGAGCTAGATTATAATTACCTTCACTTTGATGTGCTATTTTTTGTGCTTGTTTTTCTTCACAATTTTGAGTGGTCATCAATTCATTTGCAATAACAGTTTCACTTAAACCTATAAAATCAAGTACTTGACATCTTGATAAAATGGTTTGTAGTATATCATCTAAAGACTCTGTAATTAAGATAAAAACAGTTTTATTTGGTGGTTCTTCTAAAAGTTTTAAAAGTTTGTTGGATGCAGCTAAGTTCATTTTATCTGCCATCCAAATAATCATAATTTTATAACCACCTTCATACGACTTTAGTGCTAAAGCTTTATTTATTTCAGACGCTTCATCAACTCCTATTTGCCCCTGCTTATTTTGTATGCCTATAGTTTTATACCAATCAAATAAACTTCCATATGGATTCTCTTTAATAAAAGCTCGCCATTCTTGTAAAAAATTAGCACTTACGGGATGCGATTTTACAATATCATTTGTGGCAACAGGAAATACAAAATGCAAGTCAGGATGCGCAAAATTTTCAAATTTTAAATTGCAACTGGAGTTTCCTGTATTATTTTCGTTACCCACATTAGAACACAAAATATACTGAGAATAAGCGATAGCCATCGCTAAAGTTCCTGAGCCTTCAGGACCAACAAACAATTGCGCATGAGGAATTCTACCTAAAGAAACACTTCTTGTTAAGTGATTTTTAATATGATCTTGACCTAAAACATCTTTGAAAAGCATGAAACAAATATAATAATTGTATTGGATGAAATCTACTTTCTTAAAGCATGAAATTTTTTTAAACCAAAAATGGCTGAAAAAAAGTTATTAACAATCTGTTTTTTAGTAAGATGCATTTTTATTCAAATTTTATATTTAAAAATTGATTTTATGTTCTCTTTATTTTAACACTAAAATTAAAAATTGATTTGATTTAATTTGTAACTTTATGAAAAGCACCATTGATGATAATCTAAGAATTTTGCACTTTATCTAATGTTATACCAATAAAACCAACCTTAAGTGTTAATGTTTTCTATTTAATTCATCGATTTATTGGCGTTTTTTTAGTCAATCTTTATGGTCTTTAAAATTTTTGGCACGCATTTTGAATTGCTTTATATATAATTGATATATTGATTAAAAAACGATTTAACGGCAAGTATGATTATGAATAAAAATTGGTTACAATAAATTTTTTTTTAAAATAATTATTAACATTTTTATCAAAATATTTTGTTAAAACATTTAAATACATATATTTGTAGTTGTTTTGCCTATTTACTGAAAAATTAACAAAATTTATTATGAGAAAATTTTACGTATGCATCATCGCATTATTTTTATTAGCATCAGTTGATGTGGTAGCTCAAAACGGACAAAAAGTAATTATTGATATCAGAGGTATCGGTACTTACCATGATCGAAAAGATTTAGAAGCAATGACTAAAGGACAATTAATGCCATTGTATCTTGAAAGAGTTAAAATTTTATTTAGTGTTATCCAATATTTTGGTGTAACTAGTAAATCAGGTGTAACATTTACAGATTTAGGAATTCCAGCAACAAAAGAAAATATTAAGTTATTGGACACTGAAACTGAAAACAGAGAAGAATTTTTGAAAAACAACGCTGAATTCTTAAAAGGTATTTTACCTTATTCAGACACTAAGAATATCATTAATGCTATTTTATTCTATGAGGAAGTATTAAAACTTGTTCATCAGGTACAGGTAGAGTAAGCATTACAAAAAATCTAAAAATCAAACGTTATGAAAAAAACTATCTTATTAATTGCATTAGTCCTTTCGGGTCTTACTATACAAGCTCAAGATAATTGGGGTATTATAGGTGGTAACAATTGGTTAAATGGATGGTCTTCTTTCAACCCTGTTGGAAAAGACTACCCTCAAACAACAAAAATTTTAACAGGCAACATTTCTTCAGATTTAACATTAACAAATTTGGAAACCTACAGCCTTGTTGGTGAAGTGTATGTTACTAATAATGCCACTTTAAAGATTGAACCAGGAACGGTAATTAGAGCTAGTTCAGATCAATTTAGTGCGTTAATTATTACTAAAGGCTCAAAAATTGTAGCTGAAGGACAAGTAATAAATCCAGTTGTGTTTACTTCTGATAAACCTGTAAATGCGCGTAAAGCTGGAGACTGGGGTGGAATTTTTATATTAGGTAGTGCACCAATTAATACTTTCGGAAGTATGTCTCGTATTGAAAGTGGTATTCCGAGTAACTTTGTTGTTGGAGGTGGAGATAATCCTGCTGATAACTCTGGTGTAATGAAAAACATACGAATTGAATTTGCTGGAAAAGGTAAAGACAGATATTCCGTTTATGATGCTTTAACATTGGTAGGAGTTGGTTCTGCAACTACATTCGAATCGATTCAAATTAGTATGTCAAATGGAAATGCTTTCAAATTTATTGGCGGAAACCCTAAAGCTTCTAAATTAGTATCTTATAGATGTAAAAATAGCGACTTTGATTTTACACAAGGAGTAATAGCAAAAATTAATAATGGTTTAGCTATCAGAAATCCTTATTTTTCTGCTAGTTCAAACTATAGAGCAGCTACTATTGATGCTTTTATTAATAAAGATTTGACAGATTTTTCTAAACCAGTAACTAATGTAAGTTTAGATAACTTTACTATTGTTAATGAATCAGATGGTAAAGTTGCAGATGGTTTAGTAAAAGAAGCCATTTATATCAACAAAGACTGTGTTTTCGATTTTAAAAATAGTGTAGTTACTGGGTTTTCTTCTGCATTATATTTAGATGGTAAAATTCCAATCGAAGAAGAAGGTTTATCTAAAATTAAATTAAAAAGAATTTTTATAAATAATTGTAAAAAGAATATCGTTTCTGAAAATGGAGGCGTAACTAATGATGATTTAGAAAGTTACTATGGAAATCCATCATATGGAAATAGATATTCTAGTACAAAATCAGAGGATTTGTTTGTAGACGCAAATAATCCTAAAACTCCAGATTTTAGAATTAAAATCGGTAGTATCAATTAATAAGAGTATATATCTAGATACAAAATAATAGATTGTTTTAAGCTGTTAAAATTGTGGTTTTTGACTACTTTTTTAACAGTTTGGTTATTTAAACAAATATAAAATGATTCTTAAAATTTGGTAAAACGATGTGGTTTAAAAACTTAAAATATATACTACTTTTTACTATAGCATTTGTATTCAATAGCTATGCAAATACCATTACAAAGAACATGGTGTTTCAAACCCCTAGTATACAAAATGTTCGATTCCCAGGTTTTTCTTTTACTGATCCAAATGTTGCTTTTTGTCAAAGTAGCTCTAACCCAGACCATGAACTTACATTTCAAGTTACTAATTATATTAATTTAAGTGCTGGAAATCAATTTCAATTGTTTTTATCAAATGATGATTTTGCTACACAAAATCAAATCACAAATGTATCTATAGCTCAAACTAGTGTGTCTGGAACTACCGCAACTTACACAGCTACATTTAGTTTTCCAGCTCAAACGTATGGTAATAATTTTAAAATCAGAGTGAGATCCACTACACTCTCGAGTTTTGCAACCTCACAGGTTTTTTCGGCTTACGATATTATTTTTAATAACCAAATACCATTAAACGTAACGAACGGTTCAGTTATACTCTGTGCAAACGGTTCATTTACTATATCAATAAAAGATGATGTTACACCAACTCCTTTGACATATTCGTATTTAACTTATATATGGCGTAAACAAAACCTTTCTACAGGTATTTTTGAAGTTATACCCAATCAAACAGGACCAAGTTTAACAGTTACTACATCGGGTACTTATTTTGTAGAGGTTAATTATGGACCGATATGTTCTAGTTCTGCTTCACCAAACACTTTGGCCAAATCTGTACAAGTTACAGTAACTCAGTCTACTTCAGGAGATACACTTCAAATCGCATCTCAAAATGGGGAAACTGAAGTGTGTGAATCTACAGGGGTATTATTACTTCTCCAAGATAGTTCTGGCAACCTAGTAGCAAATGGTTCAAATATATCATGGTATTTAAATGGAGTTGTTATTCCAAATGCTAATTCTAATACGTATAATGCTACTCAAGGAGGTGCTTACACCGCTTCTTTGAATAATGGTTCTTGTACTATAAGCGTGCCTCAAAATGAAGCTTATGTATTAAACGAAATTACTTTTAATGCCACTTTAAATGTAAGTACTCCATATGAATTAACTATTGGAGATAACTTTGATGCGATTGTTACCACAGATGCCATTTCTCCTTCTTTCGAATGGTATTTTAACAATAATATTTTAACGGAAACAACTAATACTTTGAATATAGCTGTTGCTGGTCAATATACAGTAATTATTACTGAAAACTCAGGATGTATTTCTACTATAGAATTAAATTTATTAGTAATTGAACCAGGATCAGATGTAATACCTAATCTAATTAGTCCTAATGGAGATGGTATTAATGATAAATTTAAAGTACCTTATAATTTAACAAGCTCTAATAACCTAAGCCTCGAAATATATAATTCCTCCGGAAAGCAGGTCTATGTAACAGACAATTATCAAAACACCTGGCCTGAAAATGATAATGATGCTTTTGAATCTAAAGCATTTTATTATTTTAAAATGACTAAAGAAAGTCAAATTATAAAAGAAGGAATTCTAACCGTAATTAAATAACCCTACAAATTAATCAATTGAAAAGTAAATACTTAAGTGTAATTTTATGTTTGTTTTTTACAACTGCATTCTCTCAAGAAAATGCATACACTTCTTTTGATGTATCGTTAAATAATTCTATACGATTAAATAGATTTTTAATTAACCCTACTTTTAGCTTCGTTAGAGAAGTTGCACCAACAATAAATTTGGTAAACAAAAGACAATGGGTAAGATTCGATGATGCTCCAGTTACATACCTTATTAATTATCAAGGTAGACTAAGCAACGAATCAAGATTTGGAATAGGGGCGTATTCACAAACTATAGGTGCATTTAAAAATACAGGAGGTATTTTAAATTATGCTATAAATGTGCCCTTACAAAAAGAGGCAAACTTTACTTTTGGTTTAAATGCTTATTTTTCCAGCAATAATTTCGATATTAATAAAGTAATCACTGAATCTCCCGAACCATTGTTAGCAAATGCAACAGCTACAACGATTATTTCTGTGAAACCAGGTGTAAATTTGAACTTTAATAATTTCGATATTGGTATTACTGCCGATAATATTATTTCTTACAATTTGACAACCAGTGAATCTGTTCAAGAAAATAAATCTACCTCATTTTCTGGACACTTAATGTATACTAAAGAATTAGACAGTTATTACAATATTTTAGATGGTGCTAATTTTTCGACTATGTTACGTGCTCAAAGTAGTAATGGAGACACAGGGTTAGGTGCTAATTTTTTATTAGATCAAAAAGAAATGGGTTGGGTTGAAGCAGGGTATAATACTTTGTATGGAGCAAATGCAGGAGTTGGTGTTGCTATTTCAAATAAATTTTTAATTGGATATGCTTATAATTTATCTATAAACAATTCTTTATTTTTTGGATCAAGCCATGAATTCTCTTTATCTTATAGATTTGATGATTATGATAATGCATTCAATTACAGAAAAAGAGCTCAAAAAATTAGAGAGAGAAATGCTAAAAAGAAAGGTGCTGTTAATACAACATTTGCTAAGTTAGAGCAAGAAAGAATTGATAAAGCTAAGGCTGAAAAGGAAAAAAGAGCAAAAGAAAAAGCTGAAAATGATAGATTAGCTCAATTAGAGAGAGAAAGATTAGCGGCATTAGCTGAAGCTGAAAAAGAAAGATTAGCTAAAGAACAAGCAGAAAGAGATAGATTAGCTGCTTTATCTCAAGCTGAGCAAGCTGAGAAGGATAGATTAGCAGCCTTAGCTCAAGCTGAAAAAGATAGATTGGCTAAAGAACAAGCAGAAAGAGATAGATTGGCTGCTTTAGCTCAAGCGGAGAAAGACAGATTGGCTAAAGAAAAAGCGGAGAAAGATAGATTAGAAAGATTGGCTAGACAAAAAGCTGAAAATGATAAGATAGCTAAAGAAAACGCAGAGATAGATAGATTAGCTAAAGAAAACGCAGAGAAAGACAGATTGGCTAGAGAGCAAGCAGAGAAAGACAGATTGGCTAGAGAGCAAGCAGAGAAAGATAGATTAGCTAAAGAACAAGCTGAGAAAGACAGATTGGCTAGAGAACAAGCTGAGAAAGATAGATTAGCTAAAGAACAAGCTGAGAAAGACAGATTGGCTAGAGAGCAAGCAGAGAAAGATAGATTAGCTAAAGAACAAGCAGAGAAAGATAGAATAGCTAAAGAGCAAGCAGAGAAAGATAGATTGGCTAGAGAACAAGCTGAGAAAGATAGATTAGCTAAAGAACAAGCTGAGAAAGACAGATTGGCTAGAGAACAAGCTGAGAAAGATAGATTAGCTAAAGAACAAGCTGAGAAAGATAGATTGGCTAAAGAGCAAGCAGAGAAAGACAGATTGGCTAGAGAGCAAGCAGAGAAAGATAGATTAGCTAAAGAACAAGCAGAGAAAGAGAGATTGGCTAGAGAGCAAGCAGAGAAAGATAGGTTAGCTAAAGAACAAGCAGAGAAAGACAGATTGGCTAGAGAACAAGCTGAGAAAGATAGGTTAGCTAAAGAGCAAGCAGAGAAAGACAGATTGGCTAGAGAACAAGCTGAGAAAGATAGATTGGCTAAAGAGCAAGCAGAGAAAGACAGATTGGCTAGAGAGCAAGCAGAGAAAGATAGATTAGCTAAAGAACAAGCAGAGAAAGACAGATTGGCTAGAGAGCAAGCAGAGAAAGATAGGTTAGCTAAAGAGCAAGCAGAGAAAGACAGATTGGCTAGAGAACAAGCTACTAATGCAAAACTTTCAGTAGGTGAGAAAATTTCTAATATAGAAAGTAAATTAAATATTTCTAATAAACTATTAGATGATTATAAGAGCGATATTGAAGAAAGAACAAAACGTTCCGATGAATTAATAAAGAGTTTAGACTCCTTAGTTAAAGAAAGGGATTTAGATTTAAAAGCCTTTATTGGTGAAGATGATCCAAACTATAAAGGACCAGCGAGAAAGTTCGTGAGTACAACGCAACAAAATGCACAATTAAACGCATTGAAGAGTCAAATTTCAAACAACAAAAAAGTATTTGATGATTTAATTTTTGATTTTGAAAATGCAAATAGAGCCAGATTGAACGAATTGAAACAAAGCGGTTTAAATAGTGAAGAGGCAAAACAATTAAATGATTATTATCAAACTGTACTAGATGATTTAAAAAATAAAAAACAAAAATATATTGATCTTGAAAAAATGGCTGACTTAAAAATTCAGCAAATTAATGCTGCGAAAGAAGAAGAAAGACAGCGAAGAATTAAAAAAGCGCAATACGATAGTGAGCAACAAAGAATTGAAAAAGATCAAAATAATTTAGAAAGTATTAAAAATGCTGCTTCTACTGGACAAAATGCCCAAGGTCAAGAAGTTAGCGGCAATTTATTAGATGATGAACCAGTTACAAATGATATTCCAATTGTGAAGAAAATGAACAATGTAGCAAGTGGATATTATATGGTACTTGGTAAATTTAAAGATACGAAACAAAGAGATGCATTTATTAAACAAGTAGTGTCTGAAGGTGGAACAAGTGTAAACCAGTTCTACAATATTTATGACGGAACGTATTATGTATTCTTAGGAAAATTCGATGAATTAACGCCTGCAACAAACGAATTGAAGAAACGAGGAACAAAGTCGTACAACAAAAAAATGAAGATTGTTCAGGTACAATAAGTTAAATGTTAATTTTATATTAAAATTTTTTATTACTTTTAGTGGTCTTAAAATCTAAAAACTATGAAACATAAAATTACCCTACTAAGGAAAATAGTCTTTCTCACCTTGTTTTTGGTGAGTTCCGCTATTTTTGGCCAGAATTTCGTGCCATTTGCTCTCCCTCCAGCCGGACCGAGCGGAGTACAACCCTCCTTTCAAGGACTAAAAGGAAATATGCTTCAAATAGGAAATAATATCCTAAATAGGCAATCTAATTCCCAAAGTCCAAACAATGCATATAATGGAACAGGGAATAATAATGGTACAAACATGCAGTATATAGATATTGATGGAGATGCCTCAACTTTCAATTCTACAACAGCAGATTTAACTATTCCTGTTGCTAATGCAGGTTGTTACCAAATTAGATATGCTGGTTTATATTGGTCAGGTGTTTACAATCCTAATAACATTGGAAACGAAGTAGACAGATCAAAATTAGGCGACATCAAATTTAAAATGCCTGGTGGTAATTATATAGATATTACAGGTAGTCAAAATATTATTTTTGATACCTATACCGTAAATCAAGCAGTATCTAGTAATAATTATGGATATGCTGCTTATTATGATGTAACCGATTTGGTCCAATCTTTACCAGATGCAAATGGAACTTATGGTGTTGGAAATATCCAAGCAGGTTTAGGCGATAACACTTCTGGAGGATGGAATTTAATTATTGTTTATGAAGATCCTTTAACCACGGCAAAAAATATAGACATTTTCAGTGGTTTTAGTAATATCAGAAGTGGAGACCCACCATTAGATATTCCTATTTCTGGATTTAATTCTATTCCTATTGGTCCTGTTAGAGCGCAATTAGGTTTTGCTGCACTTGAAGGGGATAGAGCTTATACTGATGATCGTCTAAGAATTAATGGTACTAGTATGACCGTTGGTACTAGACCAGCAAACAACTTCTTCAACTCTACAATTAATGATATCAATGGCGCTTATACCGCTAGAAACATTAACAGTTCTAATTTATTAGGTTTTGATGCTGGTATTATTAATGTAGCTAACCCTGGAAATTCTGTTATTGCGAATAGTGCTACAAATGCTACTATTAGGTTGGAAACAAACAATGATTCCTACGTTTATTATATGAATGCATTTGCTATTGAAGTAATTCAACCGCAAATTAATTTAGTTAAAGTCGTTCGGGATTTAGCAGGAAATGATATTGGGAACACCACAGTCGCTTTAGGCCAAGAAATTTATTATGATTTAGATTTCCAAAATATTGGTAACGACGATGCTACTAATTTTACTATAGTAGATCAATTACCTATCAATGTTACTTTCTTACCAGCAGATATCATTGTACCAGCTGGAGTAACTTACACATTTGCTCCCCCACCTTCAAATACGCTAACCTTTACTATTCCAAATAGTTTAGTTACTGAATTTGGTGCAAATTATCAAATTAGAATTAGGGTTAGAGTAGCCGAAAATTGTTATGATTTAAGAGATGCCTGTTCTAACGAAATTACGAATATTGCTTATAAAACATATTATAGTTCAACATCAGGAAATATTGTTGAAAATCAACAACCAAGTGCCTCAGGTATAGACGCTTGTTTATTCCCAACTCCAGGTGCTACAAACTTTATTGCTGATATTGATGATTGTACCTTTGAATCAGAAGAAATTTTATGTGGTTCTTCAGTAACTCTTGTTGCAGGAAGTGGATATGAGTCTTATCAATGGCATAGCGGTTCACCTCCTACTGCTGGAAATGTAATTTCAGGTGCTACGAATCAATCCTATGTAGCCACTACAACGGGAACTTATAGTGTGGTTAATACTGCTCCAGCACCATGTTTATCCATTGTGGAGACTTTTAATGTAATTGATTTTAATGGAGTGGCACCTAATCCAGTAATTCCTTATGCTGATCAAGTAGATATTTGTCCAATAGACGGTTCTGAATTACCAAAAATATTTTTATGTGGAGCTTCAGATAGCCAATTAATTGAATCTGGAATTTTAAATGCACAATCAATAGTTTGGGAAGTTATAACTGGTACAACGCTTTGCGAGGATGGAAATCCTATTCCACCAGATGATCCAAGAAGTCCAACTACATGTCCTGATACTAGAGAATGTGTTACTTGGGGTTCTGCTGGACCAAACGGACCTAATTTTAATGCGGTTGATGCTGGAGAATATAGAGTAACGATTACTTTCCAAAACGGATGTTTTAGAACATACTATTTTAATGTATATAAAAACTTATTTACCCCAACAGTAGTTGCAACAGATGAAATTTGTACAACTCCTGGAACTATTACTGTAAATGGAGTACCTCCTACAGGATATGAATTTAGTATTACTAGTGCAACTGGACCTTGGCAACAAAATGATAATGTTTTTGATAATGTTGCAGCAGGTACTTATACAGTATATGTACAACAAATAGGTGGAGGTGTAGGAAATTGTTTATTCACTATTCCTAATGTAGTTGTAAATACTAGAGATTTTACAGTAGATGTTATCGTAGAGGATGCATTATGTAATGGTGATAAAGGAGAAATACGTGTTCAAGTAAATAATGCAGATCCACAATATACTTATGAATTATTGTTGGGCGGAAATCCTTTTGATTCTGCTGGCCCAATAGATACAAATGATTATACATTTTCAAATTTAAATGCTGGAAATTATACTTTAAATGTATCTACTACTGACGGTTGTACTTATACACAAAATATTACTATTTCTGATCCACCTCTATTAACAGTATCTGGTGCAGTAACTATTCCTCTTACATGTGAGAACGGAGAAATTACATTGTATCCAGTTGGAGGTACACCACCTTATATTTATCAAATCAGTGGAGATCCAGATTTATATTCTGTACCAAATTTTGTAATTACTACAGCTGGAACATATGACTTTACAGTTACTGATAGTAATAACTGTACAGCTCAAACAACTGTAACAATTGATGCAATACCTGCACCTGAATATACGGTTACTTATACAGATGTATTATGTAATGGCGGTGCAACTGGAGAAATTGTATTTAATGTTACAAATACGAATGGATATACTATATTATATAGTATAAATAATGGAGGGAATTATTATTCAAACCCAGTATTCTCAAATTTAGTAGCTGGAACATACGAAGCTTTAATTCAATACTCTTTAAATGGTACAGTTTGTCCAATTAATCCTGTAGCACAAACTATTACTATAGATGAACCAGCTAATGCCGTTGAGGCTTCAGCAGGTGTTTCTGAATTAGCAGGTTGTGGACCTAATGGTGAAGGAATGGTAAGAATTACGAATCCTCAAGGTGGTAGTGGTTCTTATGAGTATAGTTTTGACGGTGGTTTAACTTGGATTACTTCAAATGAATCTTATGTACCTGCAGGAACTCATACAGTATGTATCAGAGATGCCAATTCAACAACTTGTACTTCATGTTATGAAGTAACGCTAGATCCGGCACCTCAAGATCCAACAATTACGGTTGATGATCCCGATTATAATTGTGATGGAACTGCTACTACAACAGTGACTGTTAATAATAATGGTGGAAATTTTGCGTACACCTATTTACTAGATGGTAATCCAAATACAAATACTCCTGAAAACGTTTTTGTAAATGTACCATGTGGTCCTCATACTGTTACAGTTCAATATCAAACATTAAACATTCCTACATATAGTGATTTATTAAGAGAAGATTTTGGATCTGGTGCAAATACTACAACACCAGGTATTGCAGCTGCTTATTGTTGGAATAATCAACCTTACCCTGCTTCTACACCTTGTGGAAATAATACTATCCCAGGTTATTCAACTGTTTGTGGGTCATATACAATAGAAGATAATCAATATGATGTTACTAGAGCAATTATACCTAATAATTGTAACTGGTATCCGTATAGAGATCATACTCAAGTTTTAACTGGAGTTCCAGATCCTAATGGAAGATTCTTGGCTATTAATATTGGTTCTGCTGCAGGTAACTATGGTATTTTATACAGTAAAGTAATTAATAGTGTTTTACCTAATCAACCCGTTTTAGTTGACCTTTATGTTGCTAATCTATTGAATGCTGGTGTTGCTGGTGCCGACCCTGATTTTATTTTAGAATTAGTTGATCCTTCAGGAACAGTTGTAGCTTCTCAAGCAACGGGTATCATCGATAATGTAACTGATGGATGGCAATTTCAAACATTGTCATTAAATCCAGGTAATAATACAACTTTAACTTTTAACATTCGTTCAGGTAGTATATTATATGGTGGTAATGATGCAGCTATAGATGATATTTATGTACGTCAAGAGCCTATTGCTTGTATTACTGAAGTTGAATTCCCAATATTAATAGATTGTAACCAAGCGTTTACAGCTCAAATTACTAGTTTTAGTGATGTAAGTTGTAATGGTGCTAATGATGGTCAAATTACTATTGCAGCTCAGAATTTTGATCCGACTAATGGATTCTATTACACAATAACAAACTCTAGTGGTGTAGTAACTGGACCAACAAATTCTACTACTTCACCTGTAACAATATCAGGGTTAGCTGCTGATACTTATACAATAGATATTCAGTATGATTTATCATCTACACCATGTACATTCCCATTTACTCAAACTATTGGTCAACCAAATGCATTAGTTGCTAATGCCGTTTTATCTAGTCCAGCAACATGTTTAAATGGAGGTACAATTACAGCTTCTGCTTCAGGTGGAACACCAAATTATCAATATGAATTACAAGATGGCTCAGGAAATACTTTAGTTGCTTTTAGTGCAAACAATGTTTTCTCTAACCTTACACCAGGTGATTATATTGTAGTAGTTCAAGACGCACTACTATGTACTGATCCAATTGATGTGGCTATTAATATACCTGCTCCAACTACTCCAACGGCAATAATTGATCCAACTTCAGATTTATGTTATGATGGAACAAATGGTGCAACTATTGTTGTAACTGCTTCAGGAGGTGTTGCTCCTTATACATATAGTATCAATGGTAGTACTTTTGGCACTAATAATACATTTACAGTCACTCCAGGTTCTTACACTATTATTGTAAGAGATGATTATGGTTGTGAAGTTACATTATCAACTGTAACTATTGCACCTGAGTTAACAGCTAATGCTGTATTAACTAATGGATTAGATTGTTCTGCTTCACCAGACGCAGATATTGATGTAACTATTAATGGAGGAACTTCAAACTTTACTTATGAAGTATTATTCAATACGGTTTCTTTAGGTACATTCCCTGTAACTGGAAATACATTTACTTATACAACCGCTAATGCCGGAAACTATCAGTTTATTATTACAGATGCTATAGGTTGTTCCGTTACTACAAGTACAGTTACAGTTACACCACTACCTGTTTTAAATGCTCCTGTAGCAACACAAACGGCGTTCAACTTGTGTAATGGTGATACAAACGGCGCTTTCACAGTAACTGCTTCGGGCGGATTGCCTCCTTATACTTATGATATAGGAAGTGGTTTTACAACAAATAATAATTTTACAGGATTGACAGCAGGAACCTATACGGTTACAGTTATGGATGCTAATTCTTGTACTCAAACGACAACAATTACCCTAACTGAACCTGACCCAATTAACTTTACAATTAATGAAACAGATATTCAATGTGGTGCATCAGGTACTGAACCAGGATCAATAGATGTTACTAATGTTACTGGTGGTACGTTACCTTATGTTTATAATATTGATAATTCTACAGGAACTTTTAGTGACACTTATACTGCAGCAGCAGGAGAAGATTATTCTTTTGCAATTTTAAACTTTGGAATTTATACTGTTGAAGTTGTAGATGCAAACGGATGTGTTTTAGTTCAAAACAATATTAGCATTGCGTCACCGCCTAACAGTTTAGATATCAATATTACTTTTACTCCAGTTGACTGTACTTCTGGAGGTGTAGCTACAGTTTGTGTAAATACTGCAGTAGTGGGAGGACCATATCATTTTGCTATTTATCAAGATTTAGCACCTAATGTTCCTCCATATCCAACATACCCTGGTCCAGAATATCAAGATGCAGATGTATCTGATCCAACTGGGCTATGTTCTACTTTTACAAACTTAATTCCTGGAGTAACATATAGTTTCATTGTTTATGATGAAAGTACGAATTGTTATTATTTCCAAACAGCTGATGGGCCAATACCAACACTTTCAAATATTACATCTACAGTTACTCCTCACAATGTAACCTGTACAGGTGCGGATGATGGAAGCGTATCATTTACAATTGATGGATATTCAGGAACAAGTGTAGATTATCAAATTTACTTAGCATTAAACAATACTCCTGTTGGATCATTAGGAAATGTTCCTACTCCAGGAAGCGGTCCTGTAACAGTAAATAATTTTGGAACATTACCTCCAGGTCAATATTTTATTCTATTTACTGAAATTGGAGGTACAAACAACGGATGTACACAAACATCAGTTAACTTTACAATTTCTGAATCAGCTGTATTATTATCAGTTACAGCTGCTGTAACGCATAATGATAATTTATGTGCTGAAGCTGGACAAATTACGGTAACTGGATCAAATGGTACACCGCCATACTCATATCAAATTGTTCCTGCTGGTGACCCAGCTCCAACAGTTTGGCCAGGTCAAACGGCTAATGTATTTAATAATTTACCAGGTGGATCGTATGACGTATATATTCAGGATGCAAATGGATGTATCCAACCATTTACAAATGTATCTGTACCAACAGATACTAGTCCAGATATAACAGTTACTTTAGACCCTACTACTTTATGTAATCCAACAGAAGGTAATTATAGTATTGTTGTAGCTACTAATGTAGCTGTTGGAATTCCTCCATTTACATATAGTGTTGATGGAAGTGCTTTTGCAACTCAGGCTTCCAATCCATTCACCATTTCTGGTTTAAATTCAGGTACACATACCGTAACAATCAGAGATGCAAATGGTTGTACTGAAACTGAAACAATTACTATTTATCCACCACTAAATACAACTATTACACCATCCGTTGCTGCCACAGGAAATTGTGGTGTTAGTGATGGTATAATTACAGTTAACGCTGCTGGTGGTTCTGGCAGTTACACGTATACTATTTCACCAAATGGAGCACCTATAACGCAATCGGGTAATGTGTTTTCTAATGTTCCTGCTGGTTCATATACAGTAACTATTACTGATAATACAACAGGATGTTTTATAACTTCTAATGTTACATTAGAACAACCTACGAATCCTTCTGTGACAAATACAGTTATTGATGTAACTTGTAATGGTGCTGCAAATGGAATGATAACCATAAACTTAACGGGTTCTAACCCAGATCCAGTATACACTTATGAAATAACAGCTGGACCAGTAACTTTCCCTGCTCAAACAACAAATGTGTTTAATAATTTACCTGCGGGTACTTACACAGTTGTAATTACTTCTGGTAGAGGCTGTACTACAACCTTAAACATAGATGTTAATGAGCCTGCTGCTATAGTTGTACCTGCTCCTACTGTAACTGAATTTGCTTGTAATGCAGGCACAAATACAGTGAATAATGCTTCCATTGTGGTAAGTGGCATAACAGGAGGTTCAGGTACGTATATTAATTATGTGTTTATTAATAGCGCAACGAATGTTGTACTTCAATCAGGTACAAATAATACGTATTTAGAATCTAATGTAGCTGGTGGATCGTATACTATTAATGTATACGATAACAATGGGTGTTTAGGTACTACAACAGCTACAATAGCACCATTTATTCAAATATCTAATCCAACAGTATCAGTTACAAATGCTATAACATGTACTAATACTGAAGATATAACAATCAACGTCACTACAACCGGTGGTACTCCAGCAACTTTAGTTTATACTGTTACTGGTTATCCAAGCAATGCAACACCATACAATGTAACTCAGACCAATAATCCAAACTTTACAGGATTAACTATTGGTAGTTATGATATTTTTGTTGAAAATGCAACGACTGGTTGTATTGTTCAAACGATACATTATGTATTTAATCCAAATACATTTATTATTACAGCAACTGTTGATAATAATGTAACTTGTTTTGGAGGTACTGATGGAACGGTAAGTTTTACATTTATTGATCAAAATGTAACACCAACAAATGACGCTGGTCCCTTTAGTTATCAAATTTTAGATTCAGGTAACAATGTTGTTACATCTGGGAATAGTCCTACGGCTGGACCATTTACAGTAAACAATTTAGCGGCTGGTGTTTATCAATTAGTAGCAACATTAACGAATAGTCCTTATTGTCCTGCTACTACAAGCTTTACTATTACGCAACCAACGACTGCATTAAGTATATCAACATCAAGTACCCCTATTACTTGTAATCCAGGCAATGATGGTACAATTTCAGCTGTTGGTTCTAATGGATGGGGAGCACCTTACGAATATCAAATACAAGGCCCAGGGGTAACACCTACTTGGTCAAGTAATGCATACTTTACTGGATTAGGTGCTGGAACTTACACAGTAAGTGTTAGAGATAATATCGGATGTGTTGTTTCATCTGATGTTACATTGGTTAATCCAACTCCTATTACTGCTACTATTAGTGTAGCGCCAACTGCATTATTATGTGTAGGTGATACTAATGCAACAATTACTGTTTCAGGAACTACAGGTGGTTTTGGAAGTGGCTATTTATACATTTTAAATAATGTTACTACAGGAAATACATCTGCGCCACAAACTAGTAATATATTCACCAATATTGGAGCAGGTACTTATAATGTAACTATAACAGATTCATTTAACTGTACCTTTACAACAACTGATGTAACAATTACTGAGCCAGCTGATCAAGTAGAAGGAACATTGGCTCAGATATATAATCCAACTTGTCAAACAGACGCAATTTTAGAACTTACTGCTACAGGAGGTACGGCACCTTATAGTTACAGTAATTCACAAAGTGGACCATTTACTCCTTTTGCGGGATCTTCTGTACAATTTACTGTTCCTGCTGGCACATATCAATATTATGTAGTAGATGCAAATAATTGTATTGTAGTGGTTTCTAACGCTATCACTGTTGAACCAGTAATACCAGTAACAGTTACTGTTGACTTAGCAAATGCTTATATTTCATGTAATGGAGGAACAACAACTGTAACAGCAACTGCATCTAATGGATTAGGAAATTATGTGTATAACATTCTTCCTAACGTAGGAATTCAAACAAGTCCAGGTGTATTTGAAAATGTTCCAGTTGGTACTTATGTAATTGAAGTAACTGATGGTGATTGTACTGGTACATCGCAATCATTCACAATTACTGAGCCTACTGCTATTAATATTACAACGCAGCAATCTACTGATATTACTTGTGCTGATAACCCAACAGATGGTACTATTACTGTAGTAGCTACTGGTGGTACAGGAACTATTCAGTATTCTATATCTTCTGCACCTAATGAAACTGTTAATTCAGGAGTGTTTACAGATTTAGGTGCTGGAACGTATTTAGTATATATTCAAGATGAGAATGGTTGTACACCACCTCAATCGCCATTAACATTCACTATTAATGTTCCACCAACTTTTGAAATTGTTAGTGTTGATCCAGTACCTGAAATATGTTTAGGAGATGGTGGTTCTGTTCAGTTTAGTGTAACGGGTGGAACTCCAGGAACAACTGGTTATTATGCTTACGAAGGTTCTTCAACACAAACATCTTTAAATGGAGATTTCAGTTTTACGAATTTAGTAGCAGGAGATCATTTATTTGTGGTAACTGATGCAAATGGATGTATTATTACTGTTGAATTTACTATAGATGAAGGTGTAGATATTCAAGCTGATTATACTATAGAAACAATTTGTGTTAACGATTTACCACAAGCTAATGTTACTATTTTATATAATGATACTGACTTAGCAATTTCTGACTTAACGTTTGATTTGGATAATGGTGCAGTGGTTCAAGTAGGTAATAATGTATTCCAAAGTGTAAGTAATGGTTCACATACGGTAAGTGTTACACACGCTAATGGTTGTGTACAACAAGTAAGTTTTGCAATAGCATTGCCTTCAACACCTGTATTGACACTTACTGAAAGTGGGTTAAACCAATTTACTATAAGTACAACAGGAGGTGTTGCACCTTATGAATATACGATACTAAATAGTAATGGTGTGGTATTGTATGAAGGGCCAAATACCGTTTATTTTGTAACTTATACAGATACTTATACAGTAATTGTTACTGACGTTAATGGTTGTACAGACACTAAAACAATCTTCATTGAATTCTTTGATGTTGAAATTCCTGATTATTTTACTCCTGGAGGTGACGGAACAAATGACGGCTGGAGTCCAAATTATTTAGATAATTATCCAAAAGCTGTTACTTATGTATTTGATAGATATAGTAGAAAAATTATTACTTTACATCCTGGAGAATCATGGGATGGAACGTATATGGGTAATGAACTTCCTTCAGGTGATTACTGGTATGTATTGAAACTGAATGGGGAAACAGATGCTAGAGAGTTTGTAGGAAATTTCACATTGTATAGATAATTAAGAAAACTAAGCCTATTCATAAAATAGGCTTAGTCTCAAATAAAAAAATTAAAATGAAAAAAGTAGCCCTATTTTTAATACTATTTGGTTTGAGCCAATTGCAAGCACAGGAGCTTACAATACCTCAACAAACGCAGTATTTAGCTGATAATCCATTCTCTTTGTCACCTACTTTTGCTGGAATTGGAGACAACGCTAGAATTAGATTAAATGGACTTACTCAATGGGTTGGAATAAAAGATGCTCCTATTAACCAATCATTAGCAGCTGATTTTCGTATTGCTGATCGTTCTGGAGTTGGAATTTTTGCCTACAATGATAAAAACGGTAATACAAGACAGTATGGAGCAAAGTTGTCTTTTGCACAACACTTAATTTTAGATTATGATTCTGAACAATACTTGTCTTTAGGTATTTCATTCAATTTGAATCATTTTAGAATTGATATAGAAAACTTTAGTAATCAATTAGATCCTGCAATTAACGGAGATAGAGCTACACAGAATTATAACTTTGATATTGGTTTTTTATACCGTTATAAAGATTTCTTTTTTAGTTATAATGCTTCTAATATTTTAGATAAAAATATTAGAGAGGTTAACTTCTTAGAACCAGATTTATTATTGAATCACCAAGTTTATTTAGGCACAAAATTAAGAAGAGCTGGATCTACTTTTGAAATTGAACCTTCTGCTTTAGTTCAATATTATCAAAGTGATGGTCGTTCTACAACAGATTTAAATATTAAGTTTAAAAAACATTTTTATGAAGATTATTTCTGGATTGGAGCTACCGCACGTTTCTTAAATGAACAATCTTTAACTCCTGTTACTGTTGGACCAGTTGTAGGTGGTAGAAAAAGCAACTTTTATTTTGGTTATTCATATCAGATTAACACAAATGAATTACTATCTTATAATACAGGTACACACATGATAACTATAGGTTTTGATTTCCTACAAAGTTTAAGTAATTGTCCATGTACACAAAATAGGATTGTATATTAAAAATATAACAATTACATTTGAAGTTTACTATGATTCATTTTGAATTATAGTAAACTTTAACTATTAAATACATATCTGATAAATGAAAACACTACAAGACTTTAATTTTAACAATCAAAAAGCTATCATTCGAGTTGATTTTAACGTACCATTAGATGAAAATTTTAATGTAACTGATACAACTAGAATTGAAGCTGCTAAACCAACAATAGATAAGATTATTGCTGATGGAGGTAGTGTTGTTTTGATGAGTCATTTAGGTAGACCAAAAGGTTTTGATGATCAATTTTCATTACGACATATTGTTGTATCAGTTGAAAAAATTCTTGGTCATAAAGTGACTTTTGTTAATGATTGTATTGGGTCCGTTGTGGAAGAGGCAGTAGCTAGTTTAGATAAAGGTTCTATTTTATTGTTAGAAAACTTACGTTTTTATGGTGAAGAAGAAAAAGGTGATATTCCTTTTGCTGAAAAATTGTCAAAGTTTGGAGACATATATGTTAATGATGCTTTTGGTACTGCGCATAGAGCTCATGCCTCAACTACAATAATAGCTCAATTCTATCCACATAAAAAGTGCTTCGGATTATTATTAGCTAAAGAAATAGATAGTATTAATAAAGTGTTATCAGATTCAGTTAAGCCAGTAACTGCTATTTTAGGTGGTAGCAAAGTTTCTTCAAAAATAACAGTAATTGAAAATATACTTGACAAAGTGAATCACATGATTATAGGTGGTGGAATGACGTTTACTTTTGTAAAAGCTTTAGGTGGATCGATTGGTAATTCCATATGTGAGGATGATAAACTTGAATTAGCTATTAACATTTTAAAATTAGCAAAAGAGAAAGGTGTGCAAATTCATCTACCTATAGATGTTATTGCTGCAGACTCTTTTTCTAATGACGCTAATACACAAGTTGTAGATGTAAAAAGTATACCTGATGGCTGGCAAGGTTTAGATGCCGGTCCTAAATCATTAATTATATTTGATAGAATTTTAAATGATTCTAAAACTATTTTATGGAATGGTCCTTTAGGCGTATTTGAAATGGATACTTTTTCTAAAGGAACGATAGCATTAGGTGAATCTATCGCAACAGCTACTAAAAATGGAGCATTTTCATTAGTAGGTGGTGGAGATAGTGTTGCTGCTGTCAAACAGTTTGGTTTAGAACCCAAAATGAGTTATGTTTCTACTGGCGGAGGCGCTATGTTAGAAATGTTAGAAGGCAGAGTTCTACCTGGAATTGCTGCAATTTTAAATGAATAAAGGAAACAATAATTAGTTATAGTAAATAAAGCCCCCAAATAAACTAAAACTAAAAAAATGAGTAGAAATAAATTTATAGTCGGAACATTCTTGTTGTCAAGTTTAGCTTTTTCACAAGAATCAAAAAAAGAAGTTGTAGATGCTACTGTATTAAAGACAGTTTATTTAGATTCTATTAAAGCAACTTTTACAAGTCATAATACAAGTAATTGTATTGATGAAAGATGGTTAGCAGAATTAGCTAATGAAGAAATTTTTGAAGATATGTACGCAGATGTTACAGAAACAGATATTGATTCTACAGTTGCGTTTGATTTATCTACAGAGGTGTTGAAAAAAAGGCTAAAACGACTGGATGATAAATCACCTTTTAACATTGAATATAATCCTGCGTTAGAAAATGTTATTAAAACTTTTTTAAAGAAACGTCAAGGAGCTTATGAACGCTTAATGGCTATTTCTGAGTATTATTTTCCAATGTTTGAGGAACATTTAGCAAAGTATGATGTGCCTTTGGAAATAAAGTATCTAGCAATCGTTGAATCTGCATTAAATCCTAAAGCTAAATCTAGAGTAGGTGCCACAGGATTATGGCAATTTATGTACCCAACTGGGAAACAATTTGATTTAGAAGTTAATTCCTTTGTTGATGAAAGATATGATCCTTTAAAAGCTACTGAAGCAGCATGTCAATATCTATCTAGTTTATATCGTATTTTTGGAGATTGGAGTATGGTTTTAGCATCCTATAATGCTGGTCCAGGAAATGTATCTAAAGCCATTAGACGATCTGGTGGAAGCCAAAATTATTGGAATATTAGAAAAAATTTACCTAGAGAAACGGCTAATTATGTTCCCGCTTTTTTAGCTACAATGTATATTTATGAATACCATAAAGATCATAAATTTAAGCCCAAAAAAGCGCCTATTACTTATTTTGAGACTGATACAGTAATGGTTAAACGACGTATTACTTTTGAACAAATTTCGGAATTATTAGATGTTCCTTATGAACAGATTGTTTTCTTGAATCCAATTTATAAATTAGATATTATACCCTATCAAGAAGATAAAGCACATTTTTTGAGATTACCAAAAGATAAATTAGGTCTTTTTGTTTCTAATGAAGATAAAATGTATGCTTATGTCGATTATTTAGATTCTTTTAGAGAGAAAACCATTTTACCTGATGTTAATGAAGAAGTAATTGTCAGTAGTACTAAATATCATAAAATACGTAGTGGAGAAAGTTTAGGTTTAATTGCTTCTAAGTATAATGTTACAATTACCCAATTAAAAAAATGGAATAATTTAAGAGGTAATTCCATACAAGCAGGAAAAAATTTAAAAATTTTTACATCTGAAAAAGTGGTTTCTAAATCCTATTCAAACTCTAGTAATGCTACTAGTAATCAAGTATATAAAGTTAAAAAAGGAGATTCATTATATTCTATAGCAAAGAAATTTCCTGGAATTTCTGCTGATGATATAAAAAAATGGAACGGTATTAGTGGTAATAATATTAGACCAGGTATGAAACTCAATATTAACGGATAAATAACCACTTATATGAAACGAATAGTTATTACATTTTTGAGCTTATTACTTTTGATTTCTTGTAAAGAATCAGAAGCAGATAAAAAAGCAGTTTTAACAGAATCTAATGGCAAAATTAATAATGTTTCCATCATTATTGATGAAAATTTATGGAATGGTGAAATTGGCGATAGCCTAAGGAAAAAATTTGCTGCGCCTGTGGATGGTTTACCTAATGAAGAACCTATGTTTAATTTAAACCAATATCCTACCAAAATTTTTGAAGGTTTTGTGAGAAATAGTAGAAATGTAATTGTTGTTGAAAAGTCAAATCAAAGTGGATTTAGTTCCAAAAAGGATGAATTTGCTAAACCGCAACAAGTATTTTATATTGTGGGTAAAAACAAAGATGAAATTTTGGCCACTTTAGAAAAGAAAGCAAATGAAATTATACAATCTATCAAAGAAGGTGAAATTATTGAAAATCAAGTTCGTTTAAAAAAGGCTGCTATCAAAGATCAGAAAGTTCGAGATAAATTTGGAGTTGCTTTGACTATTGGTCATGGTTATAAATATGATATGGTTGAAAACAATTTCCTATGGATTAGAAAAGAATTTTCTACGGGTTACAATAGCATATTAGTTTATGAAATGCCAATAAATGTGATTGAAAATGATTCTAATGTTGTTAGAAATATTGTTAAGATGCGCGATTCAATCGGGAAACAATTTATTCATGGAACATTAGATAATACTTGGATGGCAACAGAAGAAGATTATGCACCTAATTTCTTTAATATTTCAATAGCTGGAAGAAAGACTTATGAAACCAAAGGAGGTTGGTATTTAAAAAATGATTTTATGGCCGGACCTTTTATTAATTATGCTATAAAAGACGTAAAAAATAATCGTTTTTTAGTCTTAGAAGGTTTTACATATAACCCCTCTAAATCTAAAAGGGATTTAGTTTTTGAATTAGAAGCCATCATAAAGTCGGTTAAGTTTCTAAAATAAATAGTATTTTTACACTAAAAATATTTTAATCTCATTAAACTCTTGTTTAATGAGATTTTTTTAATAGCATATGACAACAATAATTACATTTAAAATAAAGCGATTTAACGAACTTTCTTTAGACGAACTATATAATTTACTTAAGCTTAGGTCAGAAGTTTTTGTAGTGGAACAAAACTGTGTTTATTTGGATATAGATGGGAAAGATGATAAAGCTATCCATGTATTAGGCTTTTACAATGATGAAATTGTAGCTTATACACGTCTTTTTGATAAAGGATATTATTTTGATGAAGCTTCTATAGGTAGAGTAGTGGTTAGCCCAAAATATAGAGATAAAAAATGGGGTTATCAATTAATGGAAGTGTCAATTAATGCAGTACAAACATACTTTAATGACACAAAAATTACGATATCTGCTCAGCAATATTTAGCGAAGTTTTATCAATCTTTAGGATTTGAACAAACTAGTGAAATGTATTTAGAAGATGATATTCCGCACATTCAAATGAAAAAAAATTAGTTCACTTTGGTAATTACAATCTCAACTCTTCTATCATATAGTTGTCCTTTACCTAAAGGTTGACTATTACCGAAACCTTTAGGTGTCATTCGCTCTTTTTTAATTTTTTTCTTAAAGAGATATTCATAGACAACAATAGCACGATTAATTGATAGTTCTCTTTTTTTTGAATCTCTATCTATGGCTTCTTTTTGGTAGGATGGAATACAACATACATGTCCTTGTATTTCAAAATCAATGTTTTTGAACTTATGTAATTGCTTCGCTAAACGATCTAATTCTTTTTTAGCCTCTGGAGATAGTTTACTACTACCTCTGTCAAAAAGTAGTTTTTCTAAGTAAATTCGATCCCCTGCAATTGGTTGTTCGGGAATGGCATTATAAACACCAGGAATTTTTAAATCTTCAATGGTAACTGGGTTATAATTCACCACCACATCAACACGTCTGTTTTTAGAGCGTACTTCAGGAATATTATCTAAGATATCATCATCTATTAAGACACGACCTTTACCTTCTATAGTAATGATGATTTTATTTTTTATTCCGTTTTCTATAAGCTTATCTTTTACAGCATGTGCTCTATTGGTAGATAATTTAAAATTATAGAGGTCTTTTCCTCTATCGTCACAGTAACCAAATATCTCAATTGTTTTTATGGAGCTTGTGTCTAATTTTTTAACAAACTGAAGAAGCGAATTCGTTTGTTTCGTTTTTAAATCAAACGTATCAAAATCAAAATATAAAGAATGTACTTCTTCTTCTTGTGCGTTTATTGCAATAGTGCTTACAATTATAAGAAGAAGTACATACTTTTTCATCATCAGTGTTTTAGAATGGAACTGTATTGGGAAACATCATTAAGTACCGCTTTTGCTTTTGTAATATCTATGTCTTTTTGAGTATAAAACTCATAAAGACCTTCTTTATATTGATAACGTGTTATTAATTCTTCCTGTAATAATTTTTTAAACTCTTCTTTGTTTTTGGTCACCTCAACATCTTGGCTTTTTTCTAGAGCCATTTGTAATGCTTTGTATTCAGAAGTAATGGATGCATCAATTTTCTCTTTCTTAGCTTTTTCCAATAATGCTTTTAGTGCTTTTCCAGTTTCACTGTCTAAACTATATTTTTCTTGTTTTATAAATGTTTTGAAAGTGTTAAAATCAGTTTCTGAAATAGTTGGAATGCCAGTTAAATTTGGGGTTTTATAATACAAAGTGGTGGCATAATCGAAAACAGCGTCATTTTTTTCGAGAGCATCTGTTATTGCACTTTTTTTAGTTTCCTCTATTATTACATCGGGTAATACACCTCCGCCATCATATACTGTTCTGCCTCCTTTAGTTTTAAAGGCGTTAAAATTATTTTTATCTATTTTTATTGCTTTTCCATTCGCGTCTTTATGAGCATAATCTAAAGCTTGAATACATCTTCCAGAAGGAGTATAGTACCTTGAAATAGTTACCTTTACTTGTGTTCCATAAGATAAATTCAATGGGCGTTGTACTAATCCTTTCCCAAAACTTCTATTTCCTATTATTACAGCGCGATCTAAATCTTGTAGTGCACCGGAAACAATTTCAGAAGCTGAGGCACTACTAGCATCAATTAAAATAGCTAATGGGATTTCTAAATCTACTGGATTATTGCTGGTTTTATAGGTGTTATTGTGTTTTTCATTTTTTGATTTTGTGGTCACTATTACTTCTCCTTTTGGAACAAATAAATTACAGATATTTACAGCTTCATGAAGTAATCCACCTGGGTTACCTCTTAAATCTAGTATGATTTTGGTAGCACCTTTGGTCTTTAATTCTAATAAAGCAGCCTTAGTTTCACTACTTGCTTTCTCTGTAAATTTTGATAATACAATATAACCAGTTTTGTCGTCTAATAGGGAATAAAAGGGAACTGCTTTAACCTCAACTTCGTCTAAAACAATTGTTGTATTTTGTTTTTTGCCTTGTCTTTCAAAGGTAATAGCTACTTTCGTGTTTTTAGTTCCTCTCAGTAATTGAGAAGCATCTTCTTTGTATTCTTTTAAGTTGATATCACCGATTTGAGTAATTTCATCACCCGCTTTTAAACCCGCTTTATCCGCTGGGAAACCTTTGTAAATTTCTTTTAAGAATACGCGGCCTTCTTTTCGTTGTACAACAGCACCAATACCAGTGTATTCTCCAGTATTATTAATTTTGAATTTCAATACATCTTGTTCATTAAAAAAAACAGTGTAGGGATCTAAATCTGCCAACATGTTTTTTATGGCAATGTCCATTAATTCTCCTGGATTGGTTTCATCAACATAGTTTTGATTAACCGTTTTAAATGCCTCAGTGAAGATTTCTATTTGTTTTGCAATTTCAAAAAAGTCATTTTTAAAACTCACTGCAACAAACAAAAAACCGACACTTAAAAAAGTAACAATATATTTTTTTGTAAAAAATCGTTTCATTATAATTTTTTTTTATTTCTAATCTTTCTTCTCACAAAAATGAAAAGTACTACGAAAATAAGGATAAATGGCCAAATATGAAGTAATCCCAGAAAGAAACTTGATAAACCATTAAAACCAGATGTAATTGCATTCCACATTTTGTTTCCATAGGAAATCCGATTGCCTGTTCCTTCTGGTTTTTCGGTATACATTTCGATTGAAATGGTACTCATGGCCACTCTATTTTCTAAATATTTTAGTCTTCCTTCAGCTACTTCTATCTCTTCTCGTATAGTAGAAAGCTCTTTTTCAATTTCTAATATTTCACTAACTTTATTTGCCTTATACAATATTTCTAAATAACGATTTTCTAAGGTGCGTTTCGCTTTTAAACGAGCAGTAACATCTACAAATTCTTCCGTTACATCTTGAGCAGAAATTTCTTTGACATCAAAATGAGTTATTCCTTTACTAATTTCGTTAATAAAAGCATCAAAATGCGTATTTGGAATGCGAATCGTTACATTGCGATATATGGAACCATAGTCGGTTCCAGAATTGTCGTTTTGTATATAGGCTTTATAAATTTTAGCGGATTTATGAATAGCTTCAAAGCTCGCTTTTAAATCTTGGGTTTGATAACGTAAACGGGCGGTTTTGATGATTTTTAAATCCTGTGTGATTAATTTGTCAGTACTTTTTTCCGTTACTGGTTCAGATAAATTGGAAATGTTAGAAAAGCTGGAGTTGTTTTCAGCGACATCCACTTCTGCGAAATTTTCTTTACAAGAAATAAAAAGCAAACACATAAAAAAACGCAAACAAAAGATTTTCATAAGCTAAAGAATTAGTTTATATAACACTTAAAGATAAGATTAAAAATGCTACAAAAACTTAGCCAAAAACTTATTTTTTTATTTCAGCAATAAATTTTTCAAATAATACTACCGTTTTTTGATGAATTTCCGAATAGGGTAAACGGTCTTTAGTTTGATAAAAAAACATAATGGCGTAGTTTTTTTCTACGTTTTTCAATAAAAGATGTTTGTTCAAACGATAACATTCTCTTAAGACACGTTTGTAATAATTGCGATCTACTGCTTTTTTAAAATATTTTTTGGATACCGAAACCCCAAATTTCAAAATTTCAGTATCGTATGGATTTTCTACAAAAACCAAGCGTAATGGATATTTCGATACCGATTTTCCTTCGGAAAAGAGTAAATCAATAGTGGTTTTGCTTTTAAGCTTTTCGTTTTTTGGGTAACTGAAATCCATTTTTTTTATTAATGGTTGTAAAGATAGGTAAGAAAAACAAAAGCGCATACATTATGCGCTTTTGTTTTTGTCTTTGCGAAATTCAGTGAAAAATTTTTAGATGTCTTTTTTCTTACTATTTATATTTCACTAATTTTCTTGCTATTTCATTTAATATTTTACGGTTTTGGTCTATAAAATAGAGACCCGCTTGTATGAGTTCGTATATATTCTTTTTAGAGGTATCATCCATTTCAGGAGACGCATTTCGTAATTGAGGCATCAAACGATAGTAATTCCTTTTGTTTCTTGGTCCAAGTGATTCATACATTTTAGACAAATGATAATTTACCGTTTCCGCATTGGCAGATAATAAAATATCAATCAATGGAGAAATCCACTTTATTTTACCAGCATTTTCAAATTTTTCAAAAGTATAGGGTTTTAATACTTCTCCTGTTCCGATAGAAACGATAATCATATCATTAATGTCTGGATAATCAATCTTTTGTGAATCGTGTAACACTTTAGAAAAAGGGATTTTTCTGGCTTCCGCATAGGCACACATCGCAGGATTATTGGCATACACACCGCCATCAATTAAGGTAAATTCTTGATCATAAAGCGATTTTATTTTTGCAGGTTCAAAATAAGTTGGTGCTGCACTGGTGGCTCTACAAACGTCTCTTACATAAAAATTTTCTAAAGGCGTATAGGCTTCATGACTGCAAAAAAACTTTGATTTTCTTTGGTTGATGTCATATGTTGTAATCAAACAAGGTTTAATCAATTCGTTTAATTTTAAATCTCCAAATACTTCTTTTAATTGTCGTTCTAAATTTCTTTGCGAAATTTTTTCATTAAATAAACCAAAGGGATTGATGATTTCTTCCCAAAATGATACATTAAAAATGGAATCTCCTTTTTTGGCATACAAATCAAGCGCTGCTTCTACTGAAAATTTTGCACTTTTAGTATTGTCTGGAAACAGAAGGATGGCTGTTAATAATCCACCCGTGCTGCTTCCAGCAACTAAATCAAAATAATCACCAATTTTTGCATTAGGATTATCAATACGTTGCAATTGTTCTTGTATATATTTTAAAACCACAGCTGTAATTATCCCTCTAATTCCTCCACCATCTAAACTTAATACTCTGATTTTTTTTGCCATTTTTTTATTTTATAACGGTTGCGACTACAATTTCAAATATTGTTTTTATAATACTGTTTTTAATGTTGTTTAACTTAATTTTAGAGATTCCTACGGTTTGTATTGCCTTTAATGCCACTAAATCCTTCTGACTTTTTAAAAGCCATTCTAATTCCTCTTTTGTTATAGAACCATCTGCCAATAAAAGTGCCCAACGTTTTAATTTTTCTTCTGATTCTTTTAAGAATGAAGTAATGTCTTTTTGAATTTCTGGTTTAAATTCTTTGTATTTATTTCCCAGTAAGGTTAAAAGCGATTCTTTTAAATCCTTGATTAATTTTTCGATATCCATGATTATTTCTTTCTGTATTTGTTTGTTATTCTGATATAATGGCTAATAAATTATCTTTTGACGTTTTATCTTTTTTAACTTCGTATTCAATAAGAAGGTTAAATGCTTCTTCAATTTGTTTTTTGGATTCTGAAACAAAAACTGGAGAAAGTATTTGTTTTTCTTGCCAACGTTTAAAAAAACCGCTTGCTAAATTTTTCTCTGAATCTGTCATAATAGACCACATGGAAAAAGTAATTTCGTTATTAGGTTTGTTTTTTTCATATTCTTTTAGCTTTTCCATGTCTAAAAGTACCTTTTCAACCATTTCTTTATGTTCTTCAAATGAAGTAGTTGCATTGTCCATTACTAAAAGAGTTTCGACCTTTAATTCGGTAGTTTTTTGATACGAATATTGATCATAAACAGCTGTTTTAATAGCTTGACAACTAGCTAATACTAACAAAAAGAACAGCGTAATTTTAATTTGTAATCTTTTCATGTTTTTAATTTAATTTGTTACTTGTTTATATTAAGAAATATTTCTTTTATTTTTTTGTTCATAAAAACACACCGGCATTTTAATTTTCTTGGTTTTTTTACTTGATTACTTTAAATCGAAAGATGTTTTTATTAATTAAAGAAATCTTTATATTTTTAAAATTTTAACCAATTTTTATCCATAATTAACCAAAAAATCTGTTTATTGTTGTTTTCCTTTAAATACGATTTATTCTTACTCTTTCATCCTAAAAAAAATGTAGTTTTAACTTCAACTTTTATATTACAAAGATAAAAGAAAATAATCTAATAAACAAATATTTGTTAAGAAAATAATCTTATTTTGTTCCTATTTTGCAAAATTAGTTGGTTTAAAATAATAAAAGTTTTAGCTAAAATTTGTTTTAAGAAATAGCTTAAATAGAATGTTTAATGATAGTAAGGTAAAATAAAAATATAGTTTAAGTTGTTTTAAATATAAAACGGGAAAGAATGGGTTTTAATATGTTTCTATCAATTGGTTTTGATATAAAATCGTCACAACCAGCCTCTATGGCTTTTTGAACATCTTCATCTGTGGAATAAGCGGTTTGTGCTATTACAGGTAGTTTTGGTCTTATTTGTTTGATTTTTTTAGTAGCTTCATAACCATCCATTATTGGCATTTTTATATCCATTAAAACAAGTTCTACTTTTTTGTTTTCCAAACAAATATCTACCGCTTTCTTTCCGTTTTCAGCTCTATGAATAACAAAGTTAAATTCTGGCATTTTGGTTAAAACCGTTTTCAAAAATAAAAAATTAACATCGCCATCTTCGGCTATTAAAATGATGTGTTTTTCAGGTTTTTCTTTTTGAGGTGTTGTTAAATTTAACTCCTTTTGTTTTATAGCCTTGGAAGGAATAAATGGAAGTGTTACTGTAAAGGTGCTACCAACATTTTCATTAGTTATAAAATGAATTTTGCCTCCTAATAAGTCGGCATTCTTCTTTGCAATAGAAAGTCCTAGACCTAAACCACCATAATTTTTTGAAATTTCTTTTTCAGATTGGGTGAATATATTAAAAATGGTTTCTTCATCTTTTTTCTTAATACCAATACCACTATCTTTTACTGTAATGATAATTTCTTTATATTCAATAGTGTACTGTATAATAACAGCTCCTTTATTTGTAAATTTAATGGCATTATCTATAAGATTTAATAGTATTTTGAAAAGTTTAGATTTATCTAATAAAACTAAATCTGCAGAATTATTTAGCTTACTTTCTACAATAAAACCGATGTCTTTTTCTTTGGCTTTAAGAGTATATTTTTTATAAATATTCTCAAACAAAACATCTAAATCAATTTCTTCAGGCTTTATAATTATTTTTTCGGTTTGCAGTTTAGCAATTTCTAAAATATTATCAATGCATTGAACTAGTTCCTTACCGTTATTTGCTATAATTTTAGCATATTTTTTTTGTTCTTCTTCTGTTAAATTTTCTTTTGTTAGCAACTCAGAAAAGCCTATAATTCCATTCATTGGTGTTCTAATTTCATGAGAAATATTCTGAATAAAATTGGTTTTCAAACGATCACTCTCTTCTGCTTTTTCTTTAGCTATACGGAGTTGCCAAGTACGTTGTTTAATTTTAAATATTGATTAATCAGTAAAATAATAATCAATAAGCAAATAATTGCTATGGTAACCCAAATCCAAAAAAATGGTTTTTCATAAAAAGGAGTAACTACATTAAATAGCCAATTATCTATAATAATTTTTTTCTCTTTATTTGAGATACTGTTTAAACTTTTTCTAATAATGCTTTGAAGCACTTTGTTCTCTTTTATTACGGCAAAACCAGGGCTGTATGAAAAGTTTAATTCACTATTCACACTCACATTATGGAGGTTATTTTTATTGATAAGATATTTAATAACTGCTTTTGGACCAACATATGCATCATATTCTCCCAAACTTACTTTTTGTAAACATTCTAATTCGTCTTTTCCATAGCCAATAGTAATGTTTGGATATTTTTTACGAATTATTTCTACTATTGAATATTGATAAGGTAGAATTAACTTTTTTGTACCAAAACGATTGAAGTTCTTTATGGGAATATCCTTTTTTTGTTGAACTATGGCATGTTTTGACTCAAATAATGGAGGATAAAAAGTTAAAAATTTTTCTTTTTCTTTAGTTTGTTGTATTTCTAAAACAATATCAATCTTATTTGTTTTGGCATCATTAAGCAATTGATTCCAATCTGAGTAATAAACTCTTTTAAATTTATAATTTATTTTCGTTTCTATTTCTTCCAAAAAATCAATAAAAATACCATCCATTACTCCTTGGTCATTCGTAAATTGATAGGGTGGATAATAGGGGAAAACAGCTACTTTTATACTGTCATTTTTTTCTAAAAATAGTTTTTCTTTTGTTGTTAAAATAGGTTTTTCAGAACAAGAAATTGCCCCAGACATTATAAGTAAAGTGAGGAGTAAATATAAAATTTTTTTCAACATCATAAGGTCAAATTCTTATAGTAAATATATGAAGAATTTTAATACAAATTAGCAGTTTATGATGGTAAAAAGTATATTTTTGACAATTTGTGCTTTTAATTGATGAAGAAATAATGTTTTTTTAACATTTTAAACAATAAAAAAAAACAATTTTGATTTTGTAAAAAATGAAAAAATGGTTTAACGCTTTTTTAACGGTTTTCTTGTTTTAAAAGATCTGTATTTTTTTTAATTATTTTAATCACTATAATAGCTATTGTTAATATAATTAAACTATATACTAAAAACGGATTAGGTTTTGTTTCATTTTTGGTAATAACGCCCAAATAATCAAAAACAGAGAAAATTAAAAACAATAAAAAAATACCGGTAATTTCTTTACGGACTACTTTTTTCCAACTGAATGACAAGTTCGGTTTTTTAAAATTTTTAAAATCAGGAACAAAAGCAGGAATTTTTTCTGACCAAACTAAATACGTTTCACCAAATTTTTCTCGTAAAAACTTTTCTTCTGAAAACATAATTCTTTCGTAGTAAATCCAATATAAAAAAGTAAATGCAACTAAAAACCAAAAATTACCTGGAAGCATGGCTAAACCTAACCACATAAAATAATTTCCTAAATATAACGGATGTCTTACCAATGAGTACATTCCAGTAGTGTTTAAGCTATCAGCTACTTGTTTTTCTACCGTTCTACCCGATGTGTTTTTGGGTACAAAACCAATAACACAGATTCTAATAAATAAACCGATTAAACTAACCACCAAGCAAAACATTTCATAATATAATTCATAAGGAGTTTTCTTTAAGAAAAAGGTTTCAGGGTGAAGTTCTGTTTGTAAAAAAAGTAAGGCTCCTATTACTAAAATAATTACAGGCAAAACACCTCTATATCTAAATAACCAAATTCCTTGTTTTGCAAATTCTTCTTGTAATGCCATGATAATTGTAATAATTGCCCAAATATAAAAATATATTTTGATATAAAAGGTTTAGAGAAAAAGCAGTATTTTTCCTAAAAAATAAACAACATGGCACAGAAAATCCCACAAGCTAAAACTATTGATGAGGTTATCTTATTATTAAATGAAATTATTGATACTGCTTTAAAAGAAAAAAGTACTATGGGTTACTTTGCTGTTTTATATTGTAAAGTAACTGAAAAAGTAAAAGAAGGAATTGCTAATGGAATGTTTCAAAACGGACCAAGAATGGAGCAACTCGATGTTATTTTTGCCAATCGATATATTGCTGCATATTATGAATATAAGCTAGGCTTACAACCTTCTACTTCTTGGCAGGTAGCTTTTAAATATGCTACCGATTTTTGGATGGTGTTATTGCAACATTTATTATTAGGAATGAATGCACATATTAATTTAGATTTAAGTATTGCAGCAGCACAAGTGGCGCCTGGAGAAGCAATACATGATTTAGAAGCCGATTTTAATATGATAAACCATATTTTATCTTCTTTAGTTGGGAATGTGGAAACTGCGCTTTCAGATGTGTGGCCTTTCCTAAAATGGATTTTAAAGAAAACACGAAATGTAGATACATTTTTAATAGATTTCAGTATGCAGGAAGCTAGAAATGGCGCTTGGAAATTTGCGGTTCAACTAGCTCCATTAAATGCGGTTCAATTGCAAGAACAAATTTTAATTAGGGATCAAAAGGTTACTAAAATAGCAGATTTAATTACTAATGCAGGATTTATACCTTCCTTAATTTTTAAAGTGTTACGTTTGTTTGAAATTGGATCGGTAAAAAGTAAAATTGATAAATTAAGAAGTGTGATATAAAATTAAAAACCCCAATAATTAATTATTGGGGTTTTTTCATTGTAATTTATTTATTGAATTATAAATCGAATTTAATTCCTTGCGCTAAAGGTAGCTGGTCTGAATAGTTTACTGTATTGGTTTGTCTTCTCATGTATACTTTCCATGCATCTGAACCCGACTCTCTTCCACCACCAGTTTCTTTTTCTCCTCCAAAAGCACCACCAATCTCAGCTCCAGACGTACCAATGTTCACATTAGCAATACCACAATCTGAACCTGCAAAAGACAAGAACTTTTCTGCTTCTTTCATGCTATTGGTCATAATGGAAGAAGACAATCCTTGCGCTACACCATTTTGTAAATCGATGGCATTTTCTACTTCGCCACTATATTTCATTAAATATAAAACCGGTGCAAAGGTTTCGTGTTGTACTATTTCAAAATGATTTTCGGCTTCAATAATAGCGGGTTTTACATAACAACCACTTTCATATCCTTCTCCAGAAAGTACACCACCTTCAACTAATACTTTACCACCTTCTGCTTTTGCTTTTTCAATCGCTGCTAAATAGGTGTTTACGGCATCTTTATCAATTAATGGACCAACATGATTTTTTTCGTCTAATGGATTACCTATTTTAATTTGTTTATACGCGCCTACAATGGCATCACGAACCGTATCATAAACCGATTCATGAATAATTAAACGTCTGGTTGAGGTACAACGTTGTCCACAAGTACCAACAGCTCCAAAAACAGCTCCAGGAACCACTACTTTTAAATCGGCAGTTGGAGTGATAATAATAGCGTTGTTTCCGCCTAATTCTAATAACGATTTACCAAAACGTTCTGCTACTTTTGCACCAACAATTTTTCCCATTCGAGTTGAACCTGTTGCTGAAACTAAAGGAATACGAGTATCGGCAGTCATCATTTCACCCACAGTGTAATCACCATTAATGATACATGAGATACCTTCTGGTAAATTATTTTCTTTTAAAATTCCAGCGATAATATTTTGGCAAGCAATAGAACATAAAGGGGCTTTTTCAGATGCTTTCCATACGCAAACATCTCCACAAATCCAAGCTAAAGCGGTGTTCCAAGACCATACAGCTACTGGAAAGTTGAAAGCTGAAATAATCCCCACAATTCCAATAGGATGCCATTGTTCACGCATTACGTGACCTGGTCTTTCCGATGGAATTACTTGTCCGTTTAATTGACGTGATAAACCTACTGCAAAGTCACAGATATCTATCATTTCTTGAACTTCTCCATAACCTTCTTGTAAAGATTTACCCATTTCATAAGACACCAATTTTCCAAGTGGCTCTTTTAATTCTCTTAATTTATTTCCAAATTGACGAACAATTTCTCCTCTTTGTGGTGCAGGCATCGCTCTGAAAGTTTTGAAAGCTTCCGTTGCTTTTTGCATGACACGTTCGTAATCTTCTTTTGTAGTAGTTTGTACTTTTCCAATTAATTGTCCGTCTACTGGTGAGTAACTTTCAATGATAGTTCCATTTGAAAACCATTCGCTTCCTGTAGAAGTTCCTAAATTAGTCGCTTTAACGCCTAATATTTCCAATGCTTCTTGCATTCCAAATTGTTGTGCTATTGTTGACATTGTAACTTTTTTACTTGTTTTTGTTAAATTTTTACAAATGTATGAAATTGATTTTAATTTATAGCCCTGATAGAAATGATAGCTTTTCGAATCATCGCTTTTCGGTTTTATTACGATAAAAAAGCGCCATTAGAAGCTCTTTTTAGGGTTTATAAAACCAAAGCAGAGGTGAGAAAACTAAAATGAATAGCGGGAATTAGCTTTTATTCTTGTGTAACAAAACGGGGATCAGTTTCCATAATTGTTCCACATTTAGAACAAGTGCGTAATGCTTTAGAATTATAAAAATGCTTGAAATGTTTTAAAAAATCGACTTCAATATTATTCAATTCAAAATATACCTCGTGGAGTTTGTTATTACAATTGTCACAAAACCAAAGGAGTCCGTCTTTTACGGGTAGATGATTCCTTTTTCTTTCAATAACCAAGCCTATTGAACCTGCTGTTCGATTCGGAGAATGTGGAATTTTTGCAGGATGTAAATACATATCACCCGCTTTTAAAGTCATAGCTTTCTTTTGTTCTTCTTCTTGTATATAGACTGTTATTTCACCTTCCAATTGATAAAATAATTCTTCCGTTTCATTATAGTGATAATCTTTTCTAGCATTTGGTCCGGCTACAATCATCACAATATAATCACCAGAATCGACATATAAATTTTTATTTCCAACAGGTGGTTTTAGTAGTTGTCTGTTTTCTTCAATCCATTGCTGTAAATTGAAAGGTTTTTGTATGTTCATTTGGAATATTTTATTTAGGTAAATGTACAAAAAAAGAAAAGGTTAGTCTTTTTTTGAACTAACCTTTTCCTGTGTATCCTTTTTTAATTGACTTGTTTTATCAGATAAATGTAAACGGGTAAATGGTCACTAAATCCTGGGACACCGTTAGAATTTCTTTTAGGATATCCTTTCCATCTTCCTTCGTTTTGGATTAAATAAGGTTTTTTGAAAACATTAGCTTTCCAATAAGTCCATGATGAATAGTCTCCCTTTACTAAAGGTTCAGAAAGCATAATTTGGTCAAAAATATTCCAAGAGTCTCTATAACCTAACGTTCCAATACCTTGTTTATGCATTTTTTCCATTGGGTTATAAATGCCTAATGGTTTTAATTCTTCTTTAGTACCCACAGCACCCACGCCTTTTTTTACACTTTTGTTTGTTGGGTCATCATTCAAATCACCCATAGTAATGATTTTTGCTTTTGGGTTAATTTTATATAATGAATCTATAATTTTTCTATTTAAAGCACCAGCAGCTTCTCTATTTGGGCTACTTTTTTTCTCACCACCAGAACGTGATGGCCAGTGGTTAACAATAAAGCTAATTTCTTCTCCTTCTAAATAACCGGTTACTAATAATTGGTCACGAGTATAAATTCTTTGTGTAGATTCATCTACTTGAACAGCATCGTCAGTTTCTTCTTCTTTTTCCTTTTCTTCTTTTTTACCGTTGTTCTTACCGTCTTTATAAATGTATAGAGGAATGTTAGTATAGCTTACAGGAGTAAAATATTTTTCTTGATATAGCAAGGCTACATCAATACCTCTTTTGTCTGGAGAATCAAAGTGTACAATCTTATATCCTTTATTAATAAGTCTTGGTTGTTTTACTAAATCTTCAAGTACACCTCTATTTTCAATTTCACAAGCACCAATTACAACTGGCGAATTTGCAGGGTTTTCATCAGTTCCTAATTCAATAAGTACTCGGCTTAAGTTATCTAATTTTTTTTTGTAATTTTTTGAAGTCCAACCTTTGTTAGGTAAGTACTCTTCATCGTAAGTGTTAGGATCATTAATGGTATCAAAGAGGTTTTCAAAATTATAGAAAGCTACGGTATGAATTTTAAATTTCTTATCTTGTGAAAAAGAGTTGCTTATTGCGAATATTATAAAAAAAGCGATTAAAAATTGTTTAATTTTCATGAAATGTATGTTATATAATTATCAATTTTAGTACAAAATCGGTGCCAAAGGTAAATAATATTATTAAAAGTTATACATTTGCAGGCTGTTAAGTTTAAACCGCTTAAAGTTTAAATTATTATTAATTTTTATTCTTTCTATGAAAAAACTTGTACTAAGTACTTTATTCGTACTACAAGCCGTTTTAGTTTTTGCGCAACAAACCAGTGCCTTAAAAGGAAAAGTTGTGGATGCGAAATCGCAAAAGCCATTACAAAATGTTGTCGCAACTATTCAGAGTACCAATCAATCTGTTGTTACAGATGCGGAGGGTATTTTTAATTTTAAATCTATTCCTGATGGAGAGCCTGTATTGGTTGTTAGTTCTACAGGATATAGAACACAAACATTTGTTTTAGATGTTACTGCTGGTCAAACTGTAGACTTAGGTATTATTACTCTTGAAGAAGACATTACTACTGAACAACAGTTGAGCTTAGTTACTATTACTGAAAATGATTTGGGAGACGACAATACTGGTTCAGAAAGTACTTCTGGATTATTACAATCTTCAAGAGATACATATCAACAAGCGGCAGCATTTAATTGGGGTCAAGCACGTTTTAGAATTAGAGGTCTTGATAACCAATATGGAACTACTATGATAAATGGTATTTCTATGAATAAAATATATGATGGTAGACCACAATGGAGTAACTGGGGTGGTTTAAATGATGCTACACGTAATCAAGAATTTACAATGGGTTCTGCTGCTTCTGAATATACTTTCGGAAGTATTTTAGGAACGCAAGAAATAGATACAAGAGCTTCTCACTATAGACCAGGTAATAGAATAACTATGTCTGGAACAAATACAAATTACAGTTGGAGAGCTATGGGTACTCACGCTTCTGGTTTAAACGATAAAGGTTGGGCATATGTTGTTTCAGCTTCTAGAAGATGGGCAGAAGAAGGCTATTTTGATGGTACAGATTATAGCGCAAATTCTTTGTTTGCAAGTGTTGAGAAAAAATTTAATGACAAACATAGTCTTAACTTTACCTCTATTTATGCTGAAAATAGTAGAGGAAAATCTTCTCCAAACACACAGGAAGTTACAGACATAATGGGTGTTAAATATAATTCTTATTGGGGTTGGCAAGACGGTCATAAAAGAAACTCTAGAGATAAAGATATAGCAGAACCAATTAATATGTTATCACATTATTGGAAAATAAGTGAGAATACAACTTTAAATACGAATGTAGCATATCAAACTGGGAAAATAGGGAATAGTAGATTAGATTATCAAAATGGGAACAATCCTGACCCTACTTACTATAAAAAATTACCTAGTTATTTCAATAATTTAGGAACCTATACTGATGCTGAGATTAACGGTTTAAGAAATGACTTCATAAACAATTCTCAAATTGATTGGAATGCTATGTATATAGCGAATCAAAATTCTGGTTTTCCAGGAAGAAGTATTTATGTGCTTTATGAAGACAGAACTGATGACACGCAATGGAGTGCAAATTCACTTTTAAATAGTAGTTTGTCTGACCATGTTTCAATGAATGCAGGAATTAATTTCAAAAAATTAAAATCGCATAATTTTCAAAACTTATTGGATTTAATGGGAGGAACTTATTTTGCTGATATTGATCCTTTTTATTCAGGAGATACGAGTCAATCTGATTTAAACAATCCAAACAGATATGTTTTTGAAAATGATACGTATGGTTATAACTATAACTTATTTGCTACCGTTTTTGACGGATTTACACAATTTAAATTCAATTACAACAAATTTGATTTTTATTTAGCGCAAAGTTTTTCAAGAACTGAATATCAAAGAGAAGGGTTATATAGAAATGGTATTTATGCCGATAATTCTTATGGTAAAAGTCAAAAAACCACTTACGAAAACTTTGGTTTTAAAGGAGGTTTAACGTATAAAATTAATGGTCGTCATTTATTAGATTTTAATGGTTTATACATGACAAAAGCACCAATTATGAGAAATGTGTTTTCTAACGCACGTTTGAATAATAATATTACTCCAAGCTTAACGGAAGAGAGTATTGTAGGAGCAGATGCAAGTTATATTATTAGATCACCAAAATTAAAAGGACGTATCACAGGGTTTTATAATAAAATATCGAATAGTTCTGAAATTTCTTTTTACTATGCTGAGAGTATTGGTGAAGCTACAAGTGGTGATACAGATTCTTTTGTGAGTGAAATTGTTACTGGTTTAGATAAGCAAGCTATGGGTGCTGAATTAGGTTTAGAATATCAAATTACCTCAACCATTAAAGCAACAGCTTCTGCTTCTTATGGTCAATACATTTATTCAGACAATGCAAAGCTTCTAACTAATGATGATGGAAGAGCAGCAGAAGGATTAAATCCAATACGCAATTTTGGAACGGTATATATTAAAGATTACCATCAACCTGGATTACCAGAACAAGCATATTCTTTTGGTTTAGAATATAGAGACCCAAATTACTGGTGGGTAGGTGCAAATATCAATTATTTAACAGGAAGTTATGTTGATGTTTCTAGTATTTTAAGAACAGATAATTTCATTATTGATTCTGATCCAAATAATACACAAGGATACAGTTATCCAGGTGCTACCGAACCTAATGTAAGAAGAATTTTAAAACAAGAAAAATTTGACGATTTCATGTTGTTAAATTTAATTGGAGGTAAATCTTGGAGATTAAGTTCAAAAAATAGAAATACTTTTGGCTTTTTTGCATCTATTAATAATTTGTTAGATGTTGAATACAAAACGGGTGGTTTTGAACAATCAAGAAAGGCCACTTATCCAGATTTAGTTGCGGATCAAGCAAATGGAACTCCATCATTTGGTACGAAATATTTTTACGGATACGGAAGAACTTATTTTGTTAATTTCTATATTAACTTTTAAAAAAATGCTTTATGAAAAACTATTTTAAAATTATTTTAATAACAGGACTTTCTTTAGTGTCTTTTAGTTGTACTAAAGATGATGATTTTACTGTTTTTACTGATTATATTCCTGTAGTTGTAGGAGAAAATTATGAAAACAGTGAGACTGGAAGTGGATCTAACGAGGTAGCTGCTGCAACAATTGGATGGTTAAATGTTAATTTTGCTGGTACCAACAGAGTTTGGAATGTAAAAAGTTTTACTACCTCTGGAGTTACTAATAATTTCGCTGAATTTTCTTCTTTTTATTCTAATGCTTCTGATCCTGATGATGAAGTTTGGATGATTACATCGAAAATGAATTTTGCTGAAACACCAATAACTGAGCGTTTAAGTTTTGATTGCCAAACTAGATTTGCTAATTCTGCGGTCTTAAAAGTTTTGATTTCGACTAATTTCAATGGATTAGAAAGTGGTATACATTCTGCTACTTGGCAAGAATTAACAGTTGCTTTACCTACATCTAATGATGTATGGGTAGAAAGTGGAATAGTTGATTTAAGTGAGTACCAAACAGATGAAAATGTATATATTGCGTTCAAATATACAGGTAGTAAAGCTACAGGGGCAACGACAACTTTTAGATTGGATAACATTAGAGTTTTTGAAAATAAATAAGCTATGAAAAATTTAAAAATTATCTTAACAACAATCCTTTTCGCAACACTTACTGGTTGTGTTACAGGCGATGATTACAATACTCCAGATTTGTCTGGTGAATGTGTAAACTTAACTGCGGATGTAAACATTCAAGATGTTTCAAACCTAGCTACTACAAATCCTGAATTATGGGATGAAGTTACAAACGGTGGTGTTTTGGAAGCTTATGTTACCTCTTCTGACGAAGGAGGAAACTTTTATAAATCGATCTCTATGGTTGCTTATGATGCAAACAATAATGAGTATGGTTTTACGGTTCCTGTAAACGACTATAATCTATTTAATATGTATGAGCCAGGACGTAAAGTTTACATTAAAATGAACGGTCTTTATTTCATGGAAGATGATTATACAGACGATTTACAAGTTGGTGCTTTATATGGCAGTAATATAGGAAGAATTGAATTAGAGAAATATAAATCTAAAATTCTTCGTTCATGTGAAAAGAAAAATGAAGATGAGTTAGTACATCATATTACTTTAGCAGAAGCTTCAAATGTAAATTATTTGCATAAATTAATTGAATTTGACAATGTTCAGTTTTCAAATTCTGCTTTAGGTAGTACTTATTTTGATCCAAATAATACTGCTGGTTCTGGTACAAATCATTCAATAGTAGATCAAGATGGTAATTCAATTTTATTAAGAACTAGCGAATATGCTAATTTCGCAGGCGAAAGTATTCCTTCAGGAAATGGTAAAATCAGAGGTGTATTAACAAAATACGGTTCTACTTATCAATTCATGATTCGTACTTTGTATGATGTAAAATTGACTGAGCCTAGAATTGTTCCATTATTTGAAGAATCATTTGATACAAATTTCTCTAACTGGACTAATTATAGTGTTTCAGGAAGTCAACAATGGTATTTAGCTACCTATGGAAATCCAGCTCCATCAGCAGCTATGAATGGTTATAGTAGTGGATCAAATTATGCAAATGAAGATTGGTTAATTTCACCTGCAATAGACTTAACTAATGTATCGACTGCAACCCTAACTTTTCAAACGGCTTCAAGATACAATGGTAACATTTTAGAAGTAAAGATTTCTACCGATTATGCTGGTTCTGGTAACCCAAACTTAGCTACTTGGTCGTCGTTGTCAGCTACTTTAGATTTAAATACAGGAAGTTTTATTTGGACTAACTCTGGTCCTATAGATCTTTCTTCTTTCACTGGAAACAATGTGTATTTAGCTTTTAAATATACTTCAACAACTTCCGCGGCTAGAACATGGGAAGTAGATAATATTAAAATAGAGGAATAAAGTATTTATCCATTATTGTTAATTTAAAAAAAACGTCTCGAGTATTCGAGACGTTTTTTTTAAATAATTGTACCTTTGTAAGGTTAAAGAAAGACTATGTTAGAAAAAGAAAATCACGTATTTGAAAAAACTATTGTTGTAGGAATTGTTACTCAAAACCAAGACGAAGAAAAATTAAGAGAATATCTAGATGAATTAGAATTCTTAACTTTCACAGCAGGTGGAGAAGTAGTCAAGCGTTTTTGGCAAAAGATGGACAAGCCTAATCCTAAAACGTTTGTTGGAACAGGGAAATTAGAAGAAATCAAATATTATGTAAAAGACAATGCTATAACAACCGTTATTTTTGATGATGAGCTTTCACCTTCCCAACAAAAAAATATCAATAGAGAATTAGGAGATGATTGTAAAGTCTTAGACAGAACAAATCTAATCTTAGATATTTTTGCACAAAGAGCTCAAACATCTTATGCTAGAACACAAGTAGAATTAGCACAATACCAATATTTATTACCACGATTAACAGGAATGTGGACACACTTAGAACGTCAGCGCGGTGGTATTGGTATGCGCGGTCCTGGTGAAACTGAAATTGAAACCGATAGACGTATTGTACGAGATAGAATTTCCTTACTGAAAGAAAAAATAAAAACCATCGATAAACAAATGGCTGTTCAAAGAAGTAATAGAGGAGCTATGGTTCGTGTTGCATTAGTAGGGTATACCAATGTGGGTAAATCTACTTTAATGAATGCGATAGGTAAAAGTGATGTTTTTGTAGAAAATAAACTTTTCGCTACTTTGGACACTACTGTTCGAAAAACCGTTATACGCAATTTGCCCTTTCTTTTAAGTGATACGGTTGGTTTTATAAGAAAACTACCCACTCAGCTGGTTGAGTCGTTTAAAAGCACCTTAGATGAGGTGAGAGAAGCAGATTTGTTATTGCATGTGGTGGATATTTCTCATCCAGACTTTGAAGATCATATTACTTCTGTTAATGAAATTCTGAAAGACATTAAAAGTGATGATAAGCCAACGATTATGGTTTTTAATAAAATTGACGCTTTTCAGTCTCTTTATTTTGATGAAAATGATTTAAGTGTTGAAAGAACAGCAAGGCATTTTACTTTGGAAGACTGGAAACATACTTGGATGAATAAGATGGGAGAAGACAATACATTATTTATTTCTGCAACAGATAAACTAAACTTTGAGGAATTTAGAGAAAAAGTTTATGAAGCCGTGAGAAAAATTCATATTACTCGTTTTCCATACAACAATTTCCTATATCCTGAATATAAAGAAGCACATGATTCAGAATCATAATAATACGATACAAAACGAAAACGGATATGGGACTATATCCGTTTTTAGTTTTTTAAGATGAACTAGTCTAGTTTAAAACTTCTAGAACATAACAACTTCCCTTTTGAACTAAAAATATTTAGAAAATAAACTCCTTTTTCTAAATTTAATCCTTCTGTAGAAAATTCCTGTTTTACTTGACTTACTTGGTCAACATATTCAATATTCGAAACAAAACTATACACTAATTCTTTGTCTCCTATAAAATAGCTTTTTGTTTTTCCTACATTTTTATTATTGGTATCAAAAACTTGCACGTAAAAAACATTGGTTTTCTTTTCATTTGTTTTATCTACATATAAAGTATATTCTAATTCTAAGCTATTTACTTTTGAAGCTGTAGTTGTTTCTTTTTTTATACCATTACTTCTTTTATGATAGGTTTGTACTTTGGAATTGAGTAATCGAATATTGCCATCATATTCTCTAATAATATCTCGTATTGGCGATTCAGTTGAAGTTACTTTATTTGTAATTGTTTCTTCCTTATTTTCCTTTTTTATTTCACTACCCATATTGCCAGCAACTGTATTTTCCTCTATAGTTTCTTCTTTTTTTGAATTGGAATTGGCATCAAATGCTGTTTCATATTGTTTTTTGGCTTTAGCTAATTCTCTCTTCAAAGTCATTAATTTAGAAACATCTTTTTCTAATGATTCAATTTTAAAGATTAAACTTTCAATTTGCTGATGTTTTACATCTAGTTCCGTTTTAAGAGAATCATTTTCTGTTTTTAAGAATTGAACTTTTTCTAACTGTTGTTTTAGTTCTTTCATTAAAAATTCTTTTTCGCTAATAAGCTTGTCAATTTCAAGATATGATTTTTCTAAATCTGATTGTAATTCAGAAGTGTTGAAAAAAGATAAGTTTTTGCCAAAATCTGTAGAGGGAATCAAAAAACTTGTAGCAAGAACTATTAATGTAAGAGACGACAATACTAATGACGAAAGCGCCATTTTATACTTTTTTCTTACCATGGTGGTTAATAGTTTGGGTTGGTCGTAATTAAAATCTATAAAATAATCCTAAATCAAATACGTTTCAATGTTTAAAAATGTGATGAGACACAATCAAAACAATGTGTTTAGACTTGTATTTGCTAAATTTCATAATCAAATTCATTTGGAATGAGACAAATGATTTGAACATAAATTCAATTTTTTGAAAAGCTTTTTTATTGAATTTATCCTTACTCGTTCTATACTGTTTCCAAATAAGAAACAAAATTACTTTTGCATACTATTGTAAGACTAAACCTTTAATAGTATTTGTGTCGTAAATTTATGTAGCTGGAACAATCTCAACTTTTAAATTAGTACTCTTTTCCATAGATACCTAGTCCAGCCTGTAATAGGTAAATGAAAAAACGCAAATTTTTTGTATAGATAGTTTTTGAAGTTGTTGAATAGATTAGGAATAGTCTTTTTAACTGGTTAATATTAGCTGTTACTTGTTTCCAAGAAGATTTTTTGTATTTGTTGCTAAAAAGGCTATACTACTTGTTGCTTTTAATGATATAATTAAAGTTTTATAAAGTAATAAATGATGGTAATAATGATAACTTTTTCATTTCTAATAATTTAGAACCAGAGCTAATATACGTAAATAAAATTAAAAAAATAACAAAATAATAAAAAAATTAGTTTTTTTAAGAATTTAATTCCAAATAAAGCTTGTTAATGTATAAAAATGACAAGTAAAATCTTAAAAAAATAGATATTGTTTATTTTAATATAAAGCAAGATAGTATGTATTAAGTATTATAAAAATAAAAACTGGATCATTTAATCCAGTTTTTATTTTTAATCTAATTTAAAACTTCTTGAAGAGAGTAATTTTCCATTTTCGCTAAAGATGTTTAAAAAGTAAACTCCTTTATCTAAATCTAACCCTTCCGTCGAAAATTCTTCTTTGATTGAATTAATTTCTTCTTCATAGGCTACAATAGATTTAAAACTATAGACTAATTCTTTTTCACCAATATAAATACTTTTTGTTTTTCCAACGTTTTTATTGTTAGTGTCAAAAATTTGTATGTAAAAAATGTTTTCTCTTTTATTACTGTTTTTATCAGCATAGAGTGTGTATTGTAATTCTAAGATATTTACTTTAGTAGCTAATGTATGAGGTTTTTTTACTCCAGAATCTTTTTTAAAATAAGTTTGTATACTAGAATTTAATAAACGAATATTGTCATATTCATCTCTTATGATATCTTTAATAGGAGAGTTATTATCCACTTTTTTTTCTGTTACTTTTGTTTCAAGTAAAGCATTCTCTGTATTTAATGATGGAGTAGTACCTTTAGTCGCTATTGTATTTTTTCCATTTTTTAAAGTAGTATTTTCAGTTAATTGATTTTGAAACTCACTTTTTGCCTTTTGTAATTCTTTTTTTAGAGTCATTAATTTGGAAACATCTTTTTCTAAAGAGGCTATCTTTAGCATCAATTCATCTATTTGTTGATGTTTAATCTCTAATTCTGATTGTAAGGTTTCATTTTCATTTTCAAGCTTTTTATATTTTTCTAATTGTTCTTTTAATTGCAACATGAGAAATTCTTTCTCACTTATTAATCTTTCAATTTCTAAGTAAGATTTTTCTAAATCTGATTTAAGTGCTGCATTATTGAATAAATCAATATTTTTTCCTAAGCGTGTATTAGCAAGTACGAAAGTGGATGCTAAAATTAATAGGGTAAGTATAGATAATATTAACGACCAAGAGGCCATTTTAGAATTTTTCTTAAACATAACGGTTAATAGTTTTATTAAAAATTAAAAGCCATAATTGAAACCTAAACCAAATACTTCTCTAATTTGAAAAGCACCAATAGCATTATCATCATAAATAGCCTGGAAAGCAATATTAGTAGATATGTATTTGTTAATTTTCATTACAAGATTCATTTGGTAATCCATATCTACATTTTGTGGGTCTTCTAAATAGTTTGAATATAAATTCAAGATATTTTCCATAGATATATTCTCCATTATGTTGAATTTATAATACCCGTTTAATGCTGCTCCAAACTCAAAGCGTGAAGATTTTCCTTGTTCTACTCCAAAGGCAGTTCCTAATTCTGTAAAATGCTTGTGAACAAAAATAACACGGGAAGTTGCGGGTGCTATATTCACTTTTAGATTATCGCTCTTTTTCCATAACATACCAGGACCAGCTTGTAAATAGGCAGGAGAAAAGAAATGTGAATTTTTTGTGTATATTGTTTCTGAAGTAACAGGATCAGTAGATTTTACAAAACCAGCATCCATTTGTGTTCTAAAATTTAAGAATCCTGAATAGAACCAATATCCTTTCGCTTTTTTACCCAATAATGAAGTAAATTCTAATCGATCATCAGATTTAGTTGTTTTTTGACCCTTTAATTTATTTAAACCATAAGCAACAATAAATTTATTGTCCCAAATCATCTCAGGAGTCTTATAATTAAAATCATAATTAAGTCCTGCATTTCCTGCTATATTAGAAGTACCGCCGCCAAGCCATTCATTATTAAAAGCAGATTGATTGAAAAGTAAAATAAAGTTACCAGCTCTTTTCCAGCCCATGTTTGTCGTATCTCTAGCCTTAGTTTCCGCAGCTGAGGTTGTATTGATAAGTTCTCCTTCTGTTTTTTGAGAAAAAAGACTAAAAGAACTTAAGCTAAGTAATAAAAATAATTTTTTCATTTTGTTTGTTTTGTTTTGAATTGCGCTGCAAATTTAATTCAATTTTGCATTTAAGGTATAAAAACTGACAAACAATAATCGAAAACTCCGTTTAAATGAAAATTTTATAGTTGTATTACTTTATTTTGATTTGAATAATGGTACTGCCGAACAAGCTTCTCCAAACATAATACTTTTTGCAAATGGGGCTAATTTTTGAATTGCAAGAGTATAAACAGATTGTGGGACTGCTTTTTTTGAACAGCCTTTTAGAATTAATGGCTTGTTTAGATAAACCGAATAGTCTATTTGATTAAGTGTTTTGATATAATGATGTAAAATATAATCTTGGGTTGATCCTTCTATAATTTGCTTTGCATATGGTAATAGATACGTGCTAACCAAGGCAAAAGTCCAAGCGGGTAAAATAGCGTCTGTACTACAATACAGCACAATACCTTTGTCTTGATAAACAGACCAGTCCATTTCCTTTAGAGTAGTTCTAAAGTCTTTTTCTTTTAGAATAAACCCTTCTAATAGCCATTGTGAAATATCTATTGATACTAACGTTTCTTGTGGGAAAAAATCTTCCAAATCAAAGACTTCAAGAGAACTGTTAGCTACTTTATTTACTATTTGTTCTTCCATAATTTTTTATTGATAACCTTCTGCTTGTAACGAGAATAACTCAGCATATAGTTTGTTGTTATACATTAACTCCTCGTGAGTACCAGCTTCTAAGATGCTTCCATCTTCTAATACAATGATTCGGTCTGCTTGCCTTACCGTACTAAATCGATGTGAGATAATAATACTGGTTTTGTTTTTTATAAGGTGAATTAAGCGTTCAAATACTTCGCTTTCTGCTTTAGCATCTAGTGCAGAAGTCGGTTCATCTAAAATTATGACTTCAGCATTTTTCATATAGGCTCTTGCTAAAGCAATTTTTTGCCATTGTCCGCCTGATAATTCCTGACCTTTTACAAAGCGTTTGCCTAACTGTTGTTCGTAACCATTTTCTAATTCGGATACCACTTCTTCTGCTAAACTCAATCTAGCCGCTTTTTCAATTTGATTAAAGTTGTTAATTTGATCTATTTTACCAATGGCTATATTTTCTTTAACAGTAAACTCATATCGGAAAAAATCTTGGAAAAGAACTCCAAAATAGGTTTGATAATCGTGTTTATTATAGCGATTAATATTTACACCGTCTAAAAAAATTTCTCCCTGTGTAGGTTCATAAAAACGCAATATTAACTTGGTAAGGGTTGTTTTTCCCGCTCCATTTTGTCCTACGAAGGCGATTTTTTCACCTGCTTTAATAGTAAAACTTACATTTTTTAAAATTTGTTGTTCCGATTCTGGGTAAGCAAAATAAACATTTTTAAATTCAAAACCTTGCTTAATTTCTTTTGGCAAAGGAATGTCTTCTTTTGTTTTGGGTTCGGAAGAAATATCGATAAAATCAAAATAATCTTTTAGATATAAAGCACTTTCTGAAATTCTAGTAAAACGTGAAAAGAAATCTTGTAGACTTTTCATTAAGCGGTTAAAACTTCCCGATAAAAAGGTAAGTTCTCCTAAGGTAATTACACCCGATAAAACTCTGTAAATGATAAAAACATAGGCTGCATAATAACTAATTGAGCCTAAAACATTAAATATAAAACCATACCCAGAACGTTTTATAACCAATTTTTTATTGAGGTTGAAGTATTTTATAGCTAATTTTTTAAAACGATCTACCACAAATTGGGTTAACCCAAAAAGTTTAATCTCTTTCGCTGTTTTATCATTGGCTCCAATGTATCTCAAATAATCCAATTCCCTTCGTTCAGAGGTCCAACTCCTAGCCAACGAATATTGTTGTTGACTGAAGCGTATTTCGTTTAAAAAAGAAGGAATAATGCTTAAAACTAATAAGATAATAAGATAGGGTTCAAAATAAATTAAACCAGCGATTAACGTTGCGATAGAAATGGTAGTTTGTGCCTGTCCTAAAACATTCGACATTAAATCGACACGACCCATGGTTTGTGTTCGTGCTCTTTCTAGTTTGTCATAAAATTCTGAATTTTCAAGTAAACTAATGTCTATTTCATTTGTTTTCTGGATAATTTGTACGGATGTTTGAATGTTATATTGGTCGCCTAAAATACCATCAGTTAGCGCAATAGCTCTGCTTACTAAATCAGATACTATAACTAATGAAAACTCAATAGCAACATATTTCCAAAGTGTATTATAATCGGATATTTCATGGGATGTTATTTTGATAATTTCATCAATTATAATTTTACCAATCCATAAAATGATGACGGGAAGTAATGCAGCTACGATACGACAAAATGCGGATGCTAAAAATAGTGTTTTATTGGTTTTCCAAATTTCTTTAAAAAAACGAGGTATATAGGAAAGAGAATGAAAAGAAGCTTTCAGACCCATTTTTTTCTTGTCATTTAATGATTTTGGTTGAAAACGTGGCATTTTTTTGAGATTATAGTTTTGTTTACAGTCACAATTTGATTTGAAGATGCGACTGTAAACAGTATGCTCTTTTAAAGCATACCTAATTCTAGTTTTGCTTCTTCGCTCATTAAATCTTTACTCCAAGGTGGATCAAATGTAATTTCAACTTCAGCTGATTGCACTGCATCGATTGATTTTATTTTTTCTTCTACTTCCATAGGTAATGTTTCTGCCACAGGACAATTAGGAGAGGTTAAGGTCATTAAGATTTTTACGTCATTAGCTTCATTAATCATCACATCATAAATTAATCCTAATTCATAAATATCAACAGGTATTTCTGGGTCGTAAATGGTTTTTAAAACCTTTACCACACTTTCTCCTAAGTTGATTTCGTCTTTATATTCTTCCATTTTCTTTGTTATTTTTATACGGTTTACCACTTAACTTTTAGCATTAAAAGCTAAGGCATACATTTTTATTTGTTTAATCATTGATACTAATCCATTGGCTCTTGTAGGGGACAAGTGTTCTTTTAAACCAATTTCATCAATAAAATCAGTATTGGCTTCTAAAATAGCATCTGGTGTTTGATTAGAAAAAGTACGAATTAAAATGGCAATGATACCTTTTGTTAAAATAGCATCACTATCAGCTGTAAATGCAATAGTTCCATTATGTTCTTCCGCATGAACCCAAACCTTAGATTGACATCCTTTAATGATGTTCTCTTCCGTTTTGTATTTTTCTTCAATTAAGGGTAATGTTTTTCCTAATTCAATAATATATTCATAGCGTTGCATCCAATCATCAAACATTGAAAATTCGTCTACAATTTCTTCTTGTATGGCTTGTATGGTCATTTCTTATTTTATTTTATCTGCTATTTTTAAAATAGTATTTACTAAATCTTCAATTTTAACTGGAGGTGTACCACCATCAAAATCTGAAGAACGGTAAATATGATCACTCATTCTAACTTCTAAATTGGTTATTGGAGCACCATCATAAAAGCGTTTTTCTGTTGGTGCTTTTAAATTAGGTAATTCTTTTACATCAATATTGTTATATGCTTTTTCAATAGCTGTTATTTCTTCTGTGGTTAATGTTTTTGTTTTAGGATCTTCATCTCTACTATTTTGTACCGTAATAATTGTGTTCTCTATAGTTATTTTTTTAAAATATCCTCTTGACATAGATTCATAAACCAAAACCGGAATAGTTTGATGGGTTACTCCCGTTTCTTTATTTTCTGAAGGAATTGTTTTCATTTTTTCTAAATCTGTTGCCATGGCAGTTTCTGTTGCTTTCTTTTGGCAATTACAACTACTAATAGTTATAATTAAAGTAGATAAGATAGTAAGTGCTTTCATAAATGTGTTTGTTTTGTCATTTATGTAATCGCATGATATGCAGTTTAAGTAACTATACATTGCAAGCGATTTCATGTTTTGTTTTTGTTTAAGATAACATTGTTTTTGCTTTTTTAACGGCTTCTACAAAGATATCAATTTCTTCTTTGGTATTATAAAACGCAAAACTAGCTCTTATGGTACCTGGAATCTTAAAGAAATCCATAATAGGTTGTGCACAATGATGTCCTGTGCGTACCGCTATACCTAATTTATCTATAATCGTGCCAATATCATAAGGATGAATACCTTCAAAATTAAATGAAATAACAGAAGCTTTTTTGGTTAAATCAGAAGGTCCGTAAATGGTTACCCCTTCAATCTCTTGTAGCTTTTGTGTTCCATACTCTAATAATTCTTGTTCTTGTTTTGCTATGGCATCAAAGCCAATATGATTCATATAATCTACTGCCGCTCCAAAAGCAATTCCACCACAGATATTAGGAGTTCCTGCTTCAAATTTATGTGGTAAATCAGCATAGGTTGTTTTTTCAAAACTCACGGTTGCAATCATTTCGCCTCCTCCTTTATAAGGGGGTAATTTTTGCAACCATTCTTCTTTACCGTAGAGCATACCTACTCCTGTTGGTCCGCACATCTTATGCGCAGATGCCACATAAAAGTCAACATCTAAGGCTTGAACATCAGGTTTTAAATGTGGACACGCTTGTGCACCATCAATTAAAACCGCTGCACCTACTTCATGTGCTTTTTGTATGATGTACTCTATTGGATTGATGGTCCCTAAAGCATTCGAAATATGATTACAGAAAACCAACTTTGTTTTATTGGAAAGTAACGCATCATAATCCTCCATTATTAATTCGCCTTCCACACTCATTGGAATTACCTTTAATACTGCGCCTGTGTGTTCGCACAGCATTTGCCATGGTACAATATTACTATGGTGTTCTAAAGCAGAAACAATGATTTCATCCCCTTTTTGTAAAATTGACGCAAAGCCGTTAGCTACTAAATTTATACTTTCAGTAGTGCCTGAAGTAAGGATAATTTCATAGCTGTGTTTCGCATTAAAATGATGTTGGATTTTTGCTCTCGCTATTTCATAAGCATCTGTAGCCAATTGACTTAAAGTATGTACGCCTCGATGAATATTCGCATTATATCTAGAATAATAATCTACAATCGTATCAATTACTTGTTGAGGCGTTTGAGACGTGGCTCCGTTATCGAAATATACTAAAGGTTTTCCGTTTACTTGTTGTTTAAGAATGGGAAAATCGGCTCTTACTTTTTGAACATCAAACATCTTATATCAATTTGGTTACAAATTTACAACTTGATTATTTAAAATTGGAATAAATAAAGGTTAAAAATTCTAATTTGATTTTATGAAATAAAAAAGTGTTTCTAGAAAAATAGAAACACTTCATTCATAATTAAAAAAATGAATTTTATAAATCAAATCCCATTTTTACGCCTAATTTAGTGGCTATAATTTTTGTAATACGTTGCTTTAATTCAGGTATTTTAATACTTTCAATTACTTCATTTGAGAAAGCATACATCAAAAGAGCACGTGCTTCTTTTTTCGGAATACCACGTTGTTGCATGTAAAACATAGCGCTTTCATCTAACTGACCAATCGTACAGCCATGAGAACATTTTACATCATCTGCAAAAATTTCTAATTGCGGTTTCGCATTAATGGTTGCTTTTTCACTAATTAGAATGTTGTTGTTTTGCTGAAAAGCGTCGGTTTTTTGTGCTTCTTTTTCTACATATATTTTTCCATTGAAAACACCAGTTGCACTGTCTCCAAAAATACCTTTATAGTTTTGATGACTTTCACAATTCGGTTCTGCGTGGTGTACCAAAGTGAAATGATCCACATGTTGTTTGTTTCCAATAATCGTAATTCCTTTCAATGTAGAATCAATTCGTTCTCCTTGATGATAGAAATTTAGGTTATTACGAGTAATATTTCCTCCAAAAGAGAAGGTATGTACAGCCACTCTACTTTCTTGTTTTTGAGCAATATAAGTATTGTCTATTAAATTTGCCGATTGTACATCATTTTGAATTTTATAATAATCTACATTAGCTCTTTTTTGTGCAAAAATTTCGGTTACACTATTAGTTAGTACTGGATTACTATTCAAACTTTGATGACGCTCAATAATTTGTACGTGAGCATTTTCACCCACAATAATTAAATTTCTAGGTTGAACGATTAAAGCGGCTTCAGTACCTGTAGAAAAATTAATAATTTCAATAGGTTTATCTGCCACTTTGCTTTTAGGAATATTAATAAATGCTCCTTCTTGAGCGAAAGCAGTATTTAATGAAGTTAAGCTTTCGTCTTTTTTAGCTACTTGATTAAAGTAGGTTTCTAAAATAGGTTTGTATTTCGGTTTTGTTAATACAGAAGATAATAAACACACATCAATACCTTCATGAGTGGTTGATGATAAAAACGAACTAAATTTCCCATCAATAAACACTAATTTATAGGTGTCAATTTCATGAAGGAAATACTTTTTTACATCCTTAAATTCAATAGCATTGTCATGTTTTGGGAAAACCGAAAAATCATGTTTCAAAATAGCATTTAAAGAAGTGTATTTCCAAGCTTCTTCTTTTTTAGTTGGAAAACCTTTGCTTTCAAAATTTTTTATGGCTTGATTTCGCACATCATGCAAATGAGAGTCGCTATCGAACTTTTCTTCAAATGCTATGTATGACGAAAGTAGTTTGTCTTTTAAATCCATTTTTTGTTAGTTTACAGTTACGAGTCAGAGTTACAGTTTGAAATACTGAATGCTGAGACTGTTTACTGAATTTCTGCTTTAATCCAATCGTATCCTTTTTGTTCTAATTCAACCGCTAATGATGCATCACCAGATTTTACAATTTTACCGTCCATTAGTACGTGAACAAAATCGGGAACAATATAATCTAATAAACGTTGGTAATGCGTAATTACAACAACAGCATTGTCTTGGCTTTTTAATTTGTTGACACCGTTCGCTACAATTCGTAAAGCATCAATATCCAAACCAGAATCGGTTTCATCAAGTATGGCAATTTTAGGCTCTAACATTGCCATTTGAAAAATTTCATTACGTTTCTTTTCACCTCCAGAGAAACCTTCGTTAAGCGAACGAGAAAGGAATTTTTTATCCATTTCTAATAATTCCGATTTTTCGCGAATTTTTTTCAGCATTTCATTCGCTGGCATGTCTTCTAATCCTTTTGCTTTACGGCTTTCGTTGATGGCAGTTTTAATGAAATTGGTTACTGAAACGCCAGGAATTTCTACAGGATATTGAAAAGAAAGGAAAACACCTTTGTGCGCTCTTTCTTCTGGAGCTAATTCTGAAATTTCTTCTCCATCTAAAAAGATTTCTCCTTTATTTACCTCATAATTTTCGTTTCCTGCGATTATAGAAGATAGTGTCGATTTTCCAGCGCCATTTGGTCCCATAATGGCATGAACTTCTCCTGCTTTAACCTCTAAATTAATTCCTTTTAGTATTTCTTTGTCTTCAACAGAAGCGTGTAAATTTTTAATACTTAACATGGTCTCTATTTTATATAAATGCTAATTCTAAATTTTGTATTTCTTCAGGCTTGTCTGCATTAAAATGCTTGTGCCCTAAATAATTCATTCCTAAATAAGCGGCCGATTTTTGGAAAGGAAGGTAAAAATCATCTTCAATACTACTATCGTGCGAATTGGAGATTACGGCCATGTTTTTACCTCTTAGTTTTCTTCCTGTTTCTTTTTCTATGCGAATTAAATCTGAAAAACGATCAAAAAATACTTTCATAATACCACTCATAGTATACCAATATACAGGTGTAGCAAAAATTAAAGTATCGTATTTTTCAATAATTCCTTTTATCAATTCAAAAAAATCATCTGCTCTATTTTTACTTTCATAATCATAGTATGAGAAATCATAGTCACTTAAATTAATTAAATCTATATTAAATTGATTGTGTATTTCTGAAGCAATTCTTGTGGTGTTTCCATTTTTTCTTGAAGAGCCAATTATAATTATTGTTTTACTCATGGTTCGACGATTCTTTTATTTGGAGAGGTTATTTCTTTTTTATCAGGTAAAATTTCAAGAAAGAAATAGATGATTTCCGAAATAGTTCCTGTAAAAATAAAAAGTAACACCCAAATCAAAACTTTATTGTTCGTGTCGTTTTTATTATTTCTTGTAAGATGAATAATATCAAATACCTTAATTCCTATTGAAGCTATCCCTGTTATAATCAAAATTAAAAAAATACTTGCAAATCCTTGAAAAAAAGCTGTTGGAGGATGGCCTTCTAAAGCACTTTTGTGAAATTCCCCTATATTTCCAATCATAAAAGAAAAGAAGTAGATAATATAAAAGATAAATCCTACAATGGGTAGGAAATGCCATATCCCAATAAGTATTTTTTGATTTTTCGTTAAATTCATAACCGCTATTTTATCCTACAGATCCTTCCAACGAAATCTCCAATAATTTTTGAGCTTCCACTGCAAACTCCATTGGTAATTTGTTTAATACTTCTTTGCTAAAACCATTTACGATAAGTGCAATTGCTTTCTCTGTTGGAATTCCTCTTTGATTGCAATAAAATACTTGGTCTTCTCCAATTTTTGAAGTGGTTGCTTCGTGTTCAATTTTAGCAGTTGTGTTTTTACTTTCTATATAGGGAAAAGTATGCGCCCCACATTCATTACCCATTAACAAACTGTCACATTGTGAAAAATTTCTAGCATTGGAGGCTCTCGAACTAATTTGAACTAAACCACGATAACTGTTTTGTGATTTTCCAGCTGAAATACCTTTAGAGATAATAGTAGATTTTGTATTTTTACCTAAATGAATCATTTTGGTGCCCGTATCGGCCTGTTGAAAATTATTGGTAACCGCTATAGAATAAAATTCACCAATTGAGTTATCTCCTTTTAACACACAAGAAGGATACTTCCAAGTTACTGCTGAACCTGTTTCTACTTGAGTCCAAGAAATTTTTGCGTTTTTTTCACACAAACCTCTTTTGGTTACAAAATTGTAAACCCCACCTTTTCCTTCTTTATTTCCTGGAAACCAGTTTTGGACAGTAGAATACTTAATTTCAGCATTATCTAATGCAATTAATTCCACAACGGCTGCATGCAATTGGTTTTCATCTCGGCTTGGTGCAGTACATCCTTCTAAATAAGACACATAACTGCTTTCATCAGCAATTACTAATGTTCGTTCAAATTGTCCTGTTCCTCCTTGATTGATTCTAAAATAAGTAGAAAGCTCCATTGGACAACGCACTCCTTTTGGTATATAACAAAAACTACCATCGGAAAAAACAGCTGAATTTAAGGCAGCGTAAAAGTTGTCTTTTTGTGGCACTACTGTTCCAATATATTTCTTAACTAATTCTGGGTGTTCTTGAATAGCTTCCGAAATAGAGCAAAAAATAATTCCTTTTTCTGCCAATGTTTTTTTGAAAGTAGTTGCTACAGAAACAGAATCCATTACAATGTCTACAGCAACACCAGCTAATTTTTTTTGTTCGTCTATGGAAATACCTAACTTTTTGAAAGTTTCTAATAATTCTGGATCTACCTCATCTAAACTTTCGTATTTATCTTTCTTTTTAGGTGCTGAATAATATGAAATGGCTTGAAAATCGGGTTTTGCATAATGCACATTGGCCCATTCTGGCTCAATCATTTCTTCCCAAGCTCTAAAAGCTTCTAATCTCCAATTGGTCATCCATTCTGGTTCGTTTTTCTTCTTAGAAATAGCGCGAACAATCTCTTGATTTAAACCTATAGGAAAAGTATCAGATTCTATATCCGTATAAAACCCGTATTCATATTCTTTGTTTTGTAATTCGACTTTTAAGTCGTCTTCTGTGTATTTACTCATATATTTTTACTATAAAGAAAAAGATTCACCACATCCGCAAGTTCTTTGCGCATTTGGATTATTAAACACAAATCCTTTTCCATTTAACCCACCAGAAAATTCTAAAGTTGTTCCAATTAAATAAAGAAAACTTTTTTTCTCCACAGCAACTTTTACATTATTGTCTTCAAAAACTTTATCATTTTCATTAATTTCATTATCAAACTTTAATTCGTAAGACAATCCTGAACAACCACCGCTTTTAACACCAACTCTTACATAGTCTTTTGCAGCATCAAAACCATCGTCTTTCATCATTTCAATGATTTTTTTACTAGCAGTATCAGATACTTTAATCATAGCCTACTTTATTTTGATTTTGTCTAAATTAACTGCAAATATAGTTCATATAATGCTTATTACAAGGTTTCGTAACATTTTTATAACTTATAAATGCATAACTTTTATTTATATACTTGTGTTTTCCTCGATTTTAGGCTAATTTTTGTAAATTGCGAAAAAATCAAAAATGAATTTATACCCTATAGAAGCTGGTAATTTTAAGCTAGATGGTGGTGCTATGTTTGGCGTAGTACCAAAAACAATTTGGAATGAAACAAATCCTGCTGATTCAAATAATTTAATTGATATTGCAGCTCGTTGTTTATTAATTGAAGAAGGGAATCGTCTTATTTTAATCGATACAGGAATGGGAAATAAACAATCGGAGAAATTTTTTGGATATTATCACTTATGGGGAAATCATTCGTTAGATAAATCCTTAAAAGAGAAAGGTTTTCATAGAGATGATATTACCGATGTTTTTATGACACACCTTCATTTTGATCATTGTGGAGGAAGCGTTAATTGGAATAAAGATAAAACAGGATATGAGATTGCTTTTAAAAATGCAAAGTTTTGGACGAATGAAAATCATTGGGAATGGGCAACAAAGCCTAATCCAAGAGAAAAAGCTTCATTTTTAAAAGAAAATATTATTCCAATGGAAGAAAGTGGTCATTTGCATTTTATTTCTAGACCTAGAAATGGCTTCTTAGAAACTAGCGAATTGGGATTTGGTATTTTTTTTGCAGATGGTCATACAGAAAAGCAAATGATTCCTATGATTAAATATCAAGAAAAGACAATCTGTTTTATGGCAGATTTATTACCTACGGTGGGTCATATTCCTTTGCCTTATGTAACAGGATATGACACAAGGCCTTTACTATCAATGGATGAAAAGGATATTTTTTTGAGAAAAGCTGTTGAGCAAAACTTCTATTTGTTTTTAGAACACGATGCTCATAATCCAATTATTACATTGCAAAATACAGAGAAAGGAATTCGGCTAAACCAAATTTTTACTTGTGACGAAATCTTAAAATAGTGTTAATACATTAGTAAAATGTAATTTTTAAAACGGATTTTTGTCTAATACTAAAAAAATAAATATATAAATTAATATAAATGAGAAATTTTAAACCAATTTATTTATCTGCTGCTTTAGCGTTAGCATTAGCAAGTTGTGGAGGTGCTAAAGCTATAGTGGCTACTCCACCAGTAAATATTGATGCTTTACCACTTAAGGTTACTCCATTAGCTGAAAATGATTTGAAAAGATGGAGTCACTTAGATTTAGTAAAAGATACAGTACCCGGAATGAGTGTTGATAAAGCATATGCTGAATTATTAAAAGGAAAGAAAAGTGTTCCTGTAATCGTTGGTATTGTAGATTCGGGTGTGGATATCCGTCATGAAGATTTGAAGAGTGTTATTTGGGTAAATCCTAAAGAAATTGCTAATAATGGAAAAGACGATGATAACAATGGTTATATTGATGATGTTAATGGATGGAACTTTTTAGGGGATAGTAATGACGAGCAATTAGAAATGACTCGTATCGTAAAAAATGGACCTGGAACACCTGATTATGATAAAGCAAAAGCTGAGTTAGATGCTGAAGTTGAAACAGCTAAACAAAGAAAACAGTTTTACGAAGGTCTTTTAAATGGAGCTAAGCAATTGCAAGACTATCTTAAGAAAGATGATTTTACTGAAGCAGATTTAAAAGCAATGCAAACGGATAATGAAGCATTAAATAATTATAAGCAATTCTTTTTGCAAAGAGTATTTCCAAGTGGTGGTACTGTTGCAGAATTTACAGAACAAGTAAAAGAAGGAATTGATCATTTTGCAGATCAATTAAATTACAATTTAAATGTCGATTTTGATGGACGTAGTGTTGTAGGTGATGATCCTAATAATATTAATGATACAAAATACGGAAACAATAATGTTATTGGTCCTAATCCAGAAGATGCCAAACATGGAACACATGTTGCTGGAATTGTAGCTCAAGTTCGTGGAAATAATAAAGGAGGAGATGGTGTAGCTAATAATGTAAAAATTATGGCTGTAAGAGCAGTTCCAAATGGAGATGAATACGATAAAGATATTGCTTTAGGTATTCGTTATGCAGTTGATAATGGAGCAAAAGTGATTAATGGCTCTTTTGGAAAGTATTTTTCGCCTCACAAAGAATGGGTTCAAGAGGCATTAAAATATGCAGCATCTAAAGATGTTTTAGTGATTTTTGCTGCTGGAAATGATTCCAAAGATTTAGATGTGGAAAATAAATACCCAAGTGATTCTTATGATGGTGCTCCGGAAATTTCAAATAATGTTTTAATTATTGGAGCTTTAGCACCAAGCTATGGTTCAAAAATGGTTGCGAGCTTCTCAAATTATGGAACAAAAAATGTTGATATTTTTGCACCTGGAGTTAAAATTTATGCAACTACACCTAACCAAACGTATGAATACTTACAAGGTACATCAATGGCTTCACCTAATGTAGCTGGTGTAGCCGCTTTAATTCGTTCTTATTACCCAAAATTATCTGCTGCACAAGTGAAACAAATAATTATGGATAGTGGTACACCATTAAAGAATGATATTGCCGTTGGTGAAGATCAACACAAAGCTAATTTTTCTACTATTTCAAAAACTGGAAAGATAGTAAACGCATACAACGCCTTAATTATGGCAGCACAGATGTCTAAGTAATTAGAGATTCTCTTTAATGATTAAAACCACAAAGCAAAACAATTGTTTGACTTTGTGGTTTTGCATTTTTAATATTTGTAGGACTATTTTTATTGTTAATGCTCCAAAATAAATTTAAAATATGAAAAGAATAGTTATAATATTTTTAACCTCGTTATTTGGTTTTGGCCAAAACAATCCTAACCCAGGTTATTGGCAACAACACGTTGATTATAAAATGAATGTAGAAATGAACGTGAAGGATTTTAAATATAACGGTACTCAAGAATTAGTATACACTAACAATTCTAACGACACCCTTCAGAAAGTTTTTTATCATTTGTATCCCAATGCTTTTCAGCCAGGTAGTGCTATGGATGCAAGACTACAAACTATTTCAGATCCAGATGGAAGAATGGTAAGAACTTTTAAACAAGCGGATAAAGAAGTTAAAGAAAGTAGAATTAGCACTTTAAAACCAAATGAAATAGGATATTTAAATATTACTAATTTTATGCAAAATGATGCTTTGGCAACAACAAAAGTTGTGGGTACGGTATTAGAGGTTACTTTAAATCAACCCATTTTACCAAAGCAAAAAACTACTTTTACTTTAGACTTTGAAGGGCAGGTTCCTTTACAAATTAGAAGGTCAGGTAGAAATTCTGAAGAAGGTGTGGCTTTGTCAATGACACAATGGTATCCTAAAATGGCCGAATATGATTTTGAAGGTTGGCATGCAGATCCTTATATTGGGAGAGAATTTCACGGTGTTTGGGGAAATTTTGATGTAAAAATTACAATAGATAAAGATTATACTATTGGTGGTTCAGGATATTTGCAGAATAAAAACGAAATTGGACATGGTTATCAAGATAAAGGCGTTGAGGTAAAATATCCAAAGAAAACCAAAACATTAACATGGCATTTTATTGCCCCTAATGTGCATGACTTTGCTTGGGGAGCAGATAATAATTATATCCATGATATGATTTTGGGCCCAAATAATGTTGAATTGCATTTTTTCTACAAAAATAAATCTGAAAATTTAGAGAACTGGAAGAAGTTGCAACCCAAAACAGCAGAATTATTAGATTTCTACAATAAAAATGTAGGTCAATATCCTTACAAACAATATTCGGTTATTCAAGGAGGTGATGGAGGAATGGAATATGCGATGTGTACTCTTATTACGGGAAACAGAAGCTATGGAAGTTTAGTAGGTGTTACTGCCCATGAGTTTGCACATTCTTGGTTCCAACATATTTTAGCCTCAAATGAATCTAAACACGAATGGATGGATGAAGGATTTACTTCATTTATTTCTGATTTAGCGATGCAAAGTGTATTACCTCCAGCAGATGGTAAAGAAGAAAATCCTTTTGAAGGAGCATATAATAATTATCGTTTTTGGGTAAAAACAGGTACTGAACAACCATTATCAACTCATGCAGACAGATATGATTTTAATAGAAGTTATGGTATTGCTGCATATAGTAAAGGAGAATTGTTTTTGTCTCAATTAGGTTATGTAATAGGAGTAGAAAACGTAATGAAAACCTTAAAAAGATATTATAACGATTATAAATTAACACATCCTACACCGAATGATATTAAAAGAAGCGCAGAAAAAGTATCTGGAGCAAGTTTGGATTGGTATTTAGTAGATTGGACACAAACGACAAATACAATTGATTATAGTATAAAAGAAGTAGTAGAAGATCATTCAAAAACAAAAATTACTTTGGAGAGAATAGGAAGAATGCCAATGCCAATAGATTTGTTAGTAGTTTATGAAGATGGAACACAAGAAACATTTTATATTCCAAATACGTTAATGAGATGGGAAAAACCAAACCCTTACTCCTTAAATAGAACTGTTTTAAAAGGATGGGATTGGGCAGCACCAAGATTTTCATTTTCTATTAATAAAGCAAAATCAGCTATAGAAGCCATAGTTATTGATCCAAGTGGATTAATGGCAGATGTTGATTTATCTAATAATGTTTACGAGAAAAAGTAATTAAAATAAGAAATTAAAAAGAGAGGGAATCCTAAATTAACATTGGATTCCCTTTTTTTAATTCATTGAATTAATTCTTATACTAGCTTTTACTAAAGCCAAAGCTTTAATTTTAGACATCTCAACATCTTTGTCTTGATGATGTTTGTTTTGACTTACTAAACGGACATGACCTTGTTGTTCCGATTTTTGTATATATTTAACGGTAATATATTCTTCACCACTCATATCCATACTTAATAAATACATTTCGCCCCAAAAAATCTCATTTTTGATATCGCTTACTTCTTTATATAATACAATATCACCACTTTTTAATAGCGGATACATACTATCTCCGGTAACATATACTGCTCCATCACATTTTGGCAACCTAGGAATAGAAATATAATCCAATGGGGTTTGTGTTGTTCTATCTTGAAATAAAGGTACTAAACCAGCAACTGCTTCGATATCATATAAAGGAATTTGCTGCGATTCTAAATTTTTATCCGTTCGTAACGCAAAAGTATCTATGCTTTTGTTAAGCAAAAAATCTTCGTCTTGTTTAAACATAGTTCCTTCACCAGTAAGTAACCAAATTGGGTTTAAATCCTGATAATTAGATAGAATGTTTTCTATCACATTGGAACCTATGCTTTTGCCTTCTTTTACTGCTTTTGAAATACTTCCTCTTCCAGCACCTAAGCTGTTTTCAAAAGCATAATAACTAAATCCTTTTTGGTCAATATACTGACCTAATCTTTCTGAAACCATGGTAATAGCGTTAAAGTTTATACAAACTTACGAATATTTTCCTTTTAAAACACTTTTTGGTAGATTTTTTTCAAATATAATGAGATAAGAATCAACCAAGTATAAAATATTTAGATTTTTTTCTTCATTATATTTGTATATTAGAATATTTTCAACTATATTTGCATTGTAATTGATTTAAATCACCACATAATAAGAATATATTCTATGTTTAAATGGATGCGCAGCCAAATGAACCTAATTTTTTTTAATTTTAATTTATAAGTATGAGCACAGAAAATAAAAACACCCTTTTCAGGTTTGTTTCAATGAGATCACCGCAATTAGCCGATGAAGAAAAACAAAATGACAGATTTGTCTTTAGAGATGAAAATATTCCTCTTGGAGTATTTGATGCTGTCAAAGATAAAACTTTTAAATGGAAGGAATTAAAGCAAATAGCTACCACTTTTACACCTTTAACTATCCAAGAATTAAAAGATATAAATCCAAAACTATACGATTTTTCAACTTGGATTGCAAAAAACCGTTTATCTTATGAACATAGTGAGTTAGCTCAAAAAATCAGCAATGTTATTGCAATAAGTGACTTAAATGTCTTGTCTAGTTTATGGAATAATCTTTTTTATCAAACTGTTACTCAAAGAGACTTTTATGCTAAAGAGAGATTGATTCAAATGTTACAAGCAAATCATTTGATTATAAAATATAATGGTGAGGAAGCATTGTCAAAAACATTAGTAAATGCAAAAGTTGTATTACCAAAAGCATTATTTGTTGAAGATACTATTGCTTCTTCCGGAACAGGTATGTCAAAAATAATGACTTCTGAGGAAGTTATTAAGCAAACATATCCACAAGAGGAAATGATAAAACAACAAGTAATTGCACAAACAGAGTATCAAAATGGAAGATTTCAAAAACTAGAAAGCGAATTAAAAGCAATAAGTAAGAATTTTCAGAAAGAATATAGCAGTGCGTTGTCTTTAGCTGAGAAAAACCATGAAGCGATTGTAAAACCTATTTTAGAGCAATATAAAAATGATTTAGAAAGTGCAAAACAAGATTGGTGTACTGTAAAAGATCCTAATACGGTTTATGATCCTAAAGACCCTTGTAATCAGCCGCCATCTGTACCTTCACCACAAATTCCAGAGTTTGAATTCAATTTTAAAGACCCTTTAGATTTAAAAGAGTTAGAAGTTAAATTAACTCCTGAAAGTTTTGAAGCTTTATTGGAAATCACAGGAAAATACTCTGAAATTACAGATAATAATGTAAAAGAACGACTTATAGAACCTAATGTACTAACATTATCTAACGATTATAATGGCTTCAATGAACTAACAAATTATGTTTCGTCTACGATTACTACAAATAATGAAATTATTTCAGCGAATACTTCTTCATCAGAGAATACTCTAGTAAGTGTTGGTGGAGTATTAATACCTCTTGTTATACCTGTTCCAACTACACTTTTTGGTTTTCAAATTTGTTCAAAACCAGTTAGTAAAACATTAATTGGATCTATCGCAAGATATAATTCAGATTTGTCTGTAGCAGTGCCAGACAATACTTGGAATGTAGCAAGTTTTACGTATTCTTTGGTAAGGTCAGATGGGAATATTTATACAAATCAAGGACAAAATACATATATCTTGTCTAAAATAGGAAATACTATCTTCTTTAAAAACATGGTAATAGGACTTCCATCATTAGCAGAAGAAAGTTTATTACAATCTTTTGTAGGTGAAATTACTTTTACTAATGGAGTGGTTAAAACATTTTCTATTCCAGAATTCAAATTGAGTTTATGTTCGTCAGGAACGTTGCTAACATTATTAAATGAAGGAGATAACGGAGATGATACACAATTAAACAATGGAAATGAATCTCCCTTTATTCCTAGTGGGTTTGGTGTAAAGCAATTAGGAATTGCAGATTATAAAAAAGTAGAACAGAGCACGCAATGTTATGTTGAAGGAGATGTAGCCCATATAGAAAACATTATGGCTCGTGAATATAAAGAAAAAGCTACAAGAAGGCTGAGAAGAAGCGAGAATACAACAACTACCTCTTCTGAAACAGAAAGAGAACATTTAACCGATACAAGCAGTACTTCAAGATTTGACATGCAAAGTGAAGTGGCTAAAGTACTTCAAGAAAGTAAAGATTTTAGTGCGTTTGCAAATTTCAACGGAAGTTTTAAAGCATTTGGTAGTGAAGTTGGTTTTTCAACTGGAGTCAATTATGCTACTCATAATTCTAAAGAAGAAAGTACCAGACAAGCCGTTACACAAGCAAAAGAAATTACTGAATCTGCTTTGGATAGAATTGTTAGTAAAGTAAAAGAAGAACGAATTGATAAAATTATTGAAGAGTTTGAAGAAAATAATAAACATGGTTTTGACAATACAAAAGGCGATAAACATGTTGTAGGAGTATTCAGATGGGTGGATAAATTATTTAAAAATCAAATAGTTAATTATGGTAAACGTTTGATGTTTGAATTTATGGTTCCTCAACCTGCTAAGTTACATTCTTTGGGAATGCAGGAAAATAAACAACAAATGTCTTTGCTTGTTGAACCTGAAGATCCAAGAAAAGCATCTAATAACAATTTAGCTGATTATTCAAAAATTACAGATGCAACACTTAAATTTTGGGCAGCAAAATACAATGTTGATGTAACACTTTCTCCTGCAAATTACTTAAGTGTTGGAAAGTCATTTTCTTTTACAACACCAGAAACTATGGGAGCAGAATGGGAAGAAGTTGCAGCTGGAAATGAAGAAGTGAAATTACCAGAAGGTTATAATGCTATTGGTGTAACTGCAGATTGGTATTATCCATCTGAACCAGGTTATGGTTTGGCGGTTATTGCAGGAAGTAAAAAATTACAGAGTAAAGGAGTTTATTATCCTGTGTCGAGTTTTAATGGTATTATTCCTATTTCATATTCCGTTATGGGACATCATTCTGGAAGTGTAAATGTGGAAATAAAATGTGAATTAACAAGTGAAGCAAGAAAAAAATGGCAACAAGAAACATTTAAAACTATTATAGATGCTTATGAAGATGCACTAACTGTTTATAACGAAAAATTGGCAGAAGAAAAAGCAACGGGTATTCAAATAAAAGGAACAAACCCAGGTTTCTATCGTGAATTTGAAAACAAGATTTTACGTAAAAACTGTATTTCCTATTTAATTGATCAAAACCCATTAGCCAAAAACACCTACGGGAAAAGCAATTTATTTAAAATTGTAGGTAATGCTACTGCTGTAGGAAATTTTGGTAATACAGAAGTAAATCTTGGACAAGAATTAGACGATTATGCAGCATTCGTAAAGTTTATGGAACAAGCTTTTGAGTGGGATATTATGTCATATAATTTATATCCTTATTATTGGGGTAATCGCTCTGAATGGGCAACGTTGTATCAATATGATGACTCTAATGATCCATTGTTTAGAAACTTCATGCAAGCAGGTATGGCAAGAGTTGTGGTCACAGTTCGTCCAGGTTTTGAAGAAGCAGTTCGTTATTATATGCAAACAGGCCAAATTTGGAATGGTGGTGAAGTGCCAGTTATTGAAGATGAATTATTCATGTCTATTGTAGATGAGTTAAGAGAACCTTTAGGTCAAAAAGAAGGTAAAGCTTGGATTACTCGTGTTCCTACATCATTAACTATTCTGCAAGCAGATAGTATTGGTTTAAAAGTTGAAAAGGCACTTCCTTGCAATTGTGATGATGTAAATAGCGACACATTTGAAGATCCAGATGCAGTGCCTTGTAATTCCAATTTTGTTATTAGTAATTCTCAATTGAATCAAGAAGAGACTAAATTTATTGAGTTTACTTTTGAAGGGATGGACAATCGTATGTTTCAAACCATAGGAGATCACGATGCGGATAATAATTTCCCAAAAATTTATGAATGTATGGGACAAACCATAACCATAAATAGAGATGCCAATTGGTTGAGTAGTACCAGAAGTGCTGTAATTTTTAATGAATTAGCAAAACAGTTATCGTTAATTAACGGTGTTACAGCGAAAATAGCCATCTCAAACGCAGGCGCAACAGATGGAATTACATTCACAATTGATACAAGTAAAATTAAAGATTTTGTGTTTACAAAACCAGGTGATGATCCTATGTTTGATACTATAAGATTAATTGTTGAAGATGATGTTTTGGTAAAAATAGGAAAGTATGATTATATAGACGCTAGAATTCAGGATAAAGCTAGAGTTCCTTTAAGTCTTCCTAGCGAAACAAACCTTTTCCCAATTTCAAGATTCCTAATATGAGTCAAGTAAAGATGGAAAGTATATGGCAGCACGAGTTAGTGTTGCCATATATTCTTAATGAATTAAGAAGAAAAATAGAAGACATTACTCCAGTAAGAAAAATTGTTCTTTACGGAAGCAGAGCTAAAACACCTATTGAAAATTGGGAAAAATTAAATGGAAAAGACTGGGATGTTGTTATAATATGTGATTTTCCTATAACGAATACGCATATATGGACAAGAGATTTAAATTACCATATAGATTTATTAGTTACAACACAAGAAAAAATAAATCACTTTGAAAAACGCAATGTGCCTCTTATTGAATTATTTCCAACAAACAAATTAGAAATAACTAAAATTAAAACTTATGGCAAACACATTTGATGAATATGAGACAGAAAGCCAAAATCTTTTGAAAGGATTAAAGTTCTTAGATTTAAAACAGCAAGCAGGGTCGCTTCAAAGAACACTTCCTTTAATCAATTCAAATTCAAGCAGAAGTTTTGAAGAGATTACATTTGATAATAAATTTGGAAATCAAGTCGAAAAATGTGGTGAGTATAAAGATGAATTTTATAGAAGCGCTTTAAATAGTAAAAAACTAATAGAAGATTTAAAAGTAAATTCAAATTCAGATGATTTTTTCTTCCACTATAAGGAATATACTAAAAACTTACCAACAACCACATTAATTTTAAGTGGAGATGGATTAGGACCTCGTTTGATTACTGAGCATGAACAAACTATTCCCTATCAATATGAGAATGCTCAAGGAAAAAGAGAAACCGCAGCATTAAAGATACGTTTAAATACTAGAGCTTGTAAAGTAGATTTTATCAATCCTGGATTTCGTTTTAAAATTGATGAAAAAAACGAATCTTTGAATTTTCAAATCAGTTTTATTTACACAGATGCAATTGATAAAAGAGATTTTAGTATTACTCCAGAAATTGACAATGATTATGTTTTAAATGACATGTATAAAGCAATCATTATTGAAACAGAAAAACTAAACGATTTTGTTGCTATTGTATCTCAAATTGGAAGAGAAACTTTTTTAGAAGATAAAATAACAAAGGTTTTTGCTGACAAATTAAAAAACTCAAAAGAAGCAAGTGAATTGAAATTTCTTTATGAGAACATACCCGATTTTGCTTTAAAAAATATTTTATCCTTACTTAATGAAGAAATACTTTGGGAGCATATCAATGTTTTAACAGATTATGATGATGATGGTTTGTTTAGTGGTTGGAGAGATGGAAGTTCTGCTCTTATAAACGTTATGAAAGCGTATGGTAAATCTAACATATTATTTGATAAATTTAAAGCTAATCCAGCATTTGTAAAAAGAATTTATAAAAATTTAGATGGATATTCATTATATGAAGGACAAAACATCAGTAACAAAATTATTTTTAGCCAACTTTTAGCAGCTCTCTGCGTTACAAATGGAAACAAAGGTTTAAATCAAAGAGAAGAAACTTTTTATTACGGACAAGGGTATAAATTGAATGCGGATATTATCTCACTTTTTAGTAAAGAAAACGACGACGAATTTTACTTACAACAGTTAAAAGAGGTTTCAAAAACAGTAACAAAAACATACCCAGATGATTTACCCAGATATTCTCAACGTATAGAAGTTGAAGAAAAATCCTTTGAATCTGTTGATGAAGGAGCTATGTATCATCCTTTAGATTTAGTTTATCTGGTAGATACAAGTGTTTCCAGTGAAATAAGTTTTCCAGTACCAGCTATAGTAATTAAAGCGCTTTCCGATGAAAAAGAAATACAAGAAATAGAAAAAGGTATCCGAATTGGTTTTGATATTTTAGCTATTGTAATTGGTGTAGTTGTTGTAGTAACAACAGGTAATCCACTTATTGCAACATTAGCTGTTGCTGATATTGCTCTTGCTACAACAGATATTGGTGTTTTAGCCATTCAAGAACAATTATTAAAGACAGAAGGAGGAAAAGAGTTTTTAGAGTCATGGGAAAAAATTTACATTGCAGGAAGTTTAGTTACAGCTGGTCCTGCTGTATTTAACACCTTATTTAAAATTGGAAATGGACTTTTAAAAGGAGGTACAATACTCTTAGAAGGTGGTTCTAAATTGATATTGGTTGCAACAAAAAACGCGAACGTTGCAAATTTTGTAAGAAGTTGTATGCTAAAGGTACTACTTGAAATAAATATTGCTAATTTTACAAAAAACACAGTCAAAGATATTCTTTTTGCTGAAGAAGCACTAGCAAGCAATGGTATAAAATTTAATCCCGCAGGAGTTACACGATTGCAAAATGAAGGTGTTATTTTTATAAAAGGGATAGGTTTTGATAACAAAGCAATAGGCTTAGCAGTTATATACAAAGGAGAAGCCATAGCCAGCGGAACAGCAAAAGAAGTAAGAGCAACATTAAAAGAAGTTTGGACAGCTAAAAGTGCTAAGCTGATAGATGCTCTTGAAGAACTTTATAAGCTAGTTCCTAAATTAGATGAAACAGGTAAATATTGGACTTGTTTTAACAAATCTGGTACAAAAATGAAATGGTTAAACCAAAAGGGTAAAAATGGTATTTTAAGAACTCAAAAAAGTACTGAAAATTTTATAAAAGCTTTAGAAAAAAATAATAAAGCTGCAGATAAATGGGTTGGAGAAGTTGCAGATGAGTTAAGAAAATATGATGAATTGACCGATATAAATAATGACATTATAAGTATTTCAGACAATAAATCTTTAGGTGATTTTGATGTAGCTTCTAAACAATTTTTAATTGAATGTAAAGAAAGTTTGTCATATAATTCTATCACTACTAAATTCATTAAACAATTTGATAAATATATAAATCCATTAAATGAAAATTTTGTTAATCTGCGAAACAAAAAAGTAGTGCTTGCTATTGGAAAAAATGATGGTAGAGTTTTAAACCATCTTTTTATTAAAGAATTACAAAAAAAACATAACATACAAATAATAACAAATACAAATCAAATTAAAAATCTTAAATAGCATGAGTAAAGAAGCATTTTTATTAAGCAAAACATTTATAGATAGTTCAGAATTAGAAAATTCTATAGAACAAATAGCTAATAAACTGCATTTTAATTATCAAAATAAAAAAAATGACAGGTTTAATGAGCATGTTGTTAACAACCCAAGAACATCCGAAACCCTTGAAGTATTCATAAGTGATTATAAGCAATTTATTGCATCTCAAAATCCACCTTACAGTTTTATACCAGGAAGTGGAAATGGATATGTTATAGTAATAGGCTACGGCTGGGGCAATAAAGACGAGCAGGTTTTAATTCCTTTTGTAAGAGAGTTAATGAAAGAGTTTCCAGAATTAATCCTTTATGCAGAAGAATGGATTCCTACACAGTTTTTCCCTTATCTTCAATTTTCTTTAGATGATTTATTAGTATATGAAGGCACTAGTTCCGATAATTTCTTGTTTAATATTCCTTATCAAAAAGAATTAGAAAAGCAAAAAAATAAATAGTAATAACAAAAACCATTTCAATATAGAGGTGGTTTTTTACATTAATAAAAACAGCTTCATCAATAAAATGTTATATAAACAAAGAAGAAACCAAAGTCAGTGGAACATTAACATTAAAAGAAGTTTGGACAGCTAAAAGTGTTAAGTTGATAGAGGTTTTAGAGAAAATGTTTAAACCAAAACAGATTCCTGATGAAGTAATTAAGCATGCAGATATTGGTGATTTTGAATTGCCTGAAAATCCGAAAAGAAGTATTCTACCAGGTAAAATGAAAGGAGGTGGTCATGGACAAGCTAATATTGATTACTTAGAGCAAATAGGTAGGAAATATAAAATAGAACATACATACAAAAACGGTGTAAGAATTGGTGCGGTTGAATGACATAATAGTAACTTTAAACGATTAATAGAGGGAATAATTATTACTGGTCAATCTTGGTTTCCAAAATCTTGGGATGCAAAAAAAATAAAACAAGCTGGACAATATGTAATAAATAAAAATTATCAAGAATTTAAAAAACTACAAGATGGAATACCTCTTTTTGATAATTTTGAAGATGTAAGAGTTGGCGTGATGAAAACCCATGGAAAACCTGCTACAATTCTGCCAGACAATGCAAAACAACCAATAATAAATAATAAAGAAATAGAAATTAACCCTTTTAAAGAATAATAAAAGATGGAACAAAAAATAAAAAATATTTTAGCTAAAATTAAAAGTAAACATGTTGATGACCCAACAATATCTTTAGATTCGGATGAAATAACAAACTTATTACTTCAAGATGTTGACAATACAATTAAAATACTTAATGATTTAGATGAAGAATCACTAGAATGGATTTCTTCTGATTTTGAAGAACTTTCTTTTAAATTTCAAAATATAAAATTTGTGGAATGTGTAAAAAAAATTTTAACAAAATTTCCTAATAACAAGTATTTTAAAGAAGATGTCCCGAAAGCAATTGAAGCCTATTATCCAGAAAACGAATAATTTACTTCTAAAAACTAAAACTCTCAAGCAAAAATGGGAGTTTTTTTTAAAACATATAGATGTAAATATTTTTAAATCTTGATCTTTTCAAGAAATAAGATAACGATTCCAAGTATGCTCGCCCATTTTTTGTAAACCAGTACCTAAATTTTGGGTTTCATATTTTTGTTGCGAGTAATCTTCAAAAGTAAATGTGATATACGTGGTAAAATTTTCATACGTAATTTTCCAATGACCGCGATATTCTTCTCTGTTTTGATAGGGCATCGATAATCCACCACCTGTAACACTTCTAAACGTTTCAATAACATAATTAAAACTAAAATCACTATATAAAAACATGGCATGAGAAATATCTTCATACCATCCACCACCAGAATAATCCCTATCGCTGTTAACCTTTTGTAATCGTAATACTTTATTCGATAAAGTACTAATCATTTGTTGTATTTGATAACTCATATCGTTTGGTTTTAAGAATATTTTTGATATGCATTGGCCAATTTTTCATCATATTTGTTGGCTTTATAACCCGATCCATTATAACGTGAAGCAAAACCAGCCCAATCTTTATTTTGTAAATAAGGAATCAAATGATTGGTTTTTAAAAACAAACCAAAAGCAAAAAGGTGTTCTTTTTCACTAAGATACATCTTTTCTACAAAATTTTCTACAGAAGAATAGCCTATAGGAATCGCATTAAAACCCATAATTTGAAAACAACCCCAGGAAGTAGCACAATAAGCAGCTTCTTTAAAAATAGGGTTGGCATTCATTTGGATGGCTTTTTCCAAACGAGCGTATTCAGCATCACCACCTAAATAATATTTTTTAGTCCAAATAGGGTATAAAACACTTGCCGAAGATGTATTTAGATATAAAGAAGGATCAATGCCTCTTTTAATAAGTTCTTTCCAAAAAATATGACCTTCGAAAAGAATTTTAGGTTTTCCACTTGCTAAAAAACCTTTACCACTACTTTCCACTGTGTTTACAGCTTTTACACAAGCTAATTCTAGTTGGAAAGTAGTGGCAAAAGTTACTAAATCATTTTCAGAGAGCAACTTGTCATTATGTTTTGAAAACTGAGTAAGTTCCAATAATTTGGACCACGATTTAATGCCTACAATACCATCAACCACTAAGTTATTCTTGTATTGAAAATCTCTAACCGCAACATCTACGGCTAAGGTAAAAGAATCGGAAACTATTACTTGATAGCCTAATTGTGTTAATAAATCACATAAAACAGCTACTTCAGACGCTTTATTGTTGTATTGTATGGTTCTCATGTTGTTTGCTTGATTTATACTGATTTAAAATCGAATAGGGTGTTATTTCATTTATCTTTTGAAGCGCATATCACTTATAAAGTAGTATTAATTTTTGGTAATTTTTCGCAAATCATCCCAATTAAGAAATAACTATCATAGTTTACCGATTCTGGAGATAATAAATAGTCATTGCTAATGGTGTTTTTGTTTGCCACTTTCAATTCTTGTTCGAGTATACTGTAGCCATCTTTTACAATTTTTATTTTATAATTTCCAATGGGTAATTTAAAAGTGATTGCTCCTTCTTTGTCTGATTCAATTTCTTTAAAATAACTATTATTGGTACCAATAATTGAAATTTCCGATTTATACACGGCTTCTTTTGTAACTGAATCTTTAATATTGACCACAATTGTAGCTAAGTTATTATTTATAGTTAAAACTTTGGCAGGTTGAAATAAAACAGGATTAACCCTAATACTCGACGCTAGGATAGCTGGTTTTACGTTTGTTTGTATGGGCTTTGTGGTATGGGTAGGCTTAATGGGATTAACTCTTGTAACGGGTCTTGCTATCGTTCTGGCATTTGCTGTAGGTTTTGCCGTTGTTCTTGCTGGTGCTGTTCTTACTGGTGTGTTTAGTGTAATGGGTGTAATATTTGCTTTGGCTCTATAATATTTTATATTGTTTGATTTTAAAGTTTCTTTATTTTTAATGGCTTTCACAAATTTTACTTGGCTTTGTGCATTTACGAAAAGTTGGTTTTTCATTAAGATTGGTCCAAAATGAATTAACTGATTGATATTGCTTACCTCGTCTGAATCGATACTCGGATCGATATTGATTTTTAGGTTTTTGATTAAAATCATTTTTTTTGTAAAAGCAGGCAAAATAAATTCATTGCTTATGGTAAAACCATCAGAAATGGATTTGGCTTCTTTCCATTTGAAGAAACTAGAGAGAATAGGAGATAGCGCAAACCAGTTGCGTTGCATGCTTACAATAGAAAATTCTAATTCAACGCCTAAAATATTTTTTTCATCATATTCTATGGAAATAATTTCTTCTGGAAAATCGTTTTTTTCTTGTTGTACAGTTTCATACAAAGTGTCTAGTTCTTTTTTATCCAAGGATAATTTGGTCCAACCATTATCATTTGACATGAAATCATAAGGCACAAAATTGATGTCGTGATATGATTCTAAAGACTGAATGCCTGTTTTTTTAGAATTTTCCATGACGTTTCTAGAATTGATAAGACTGGATAAGAAAACATCGAAACCATCCGATTTATTGATGACTTTCATGGCTTTTTCAATATCATTTTTATAACCTAAAAGCTTGTGATCAATAATTAGTTTTTCTTTTTTCAAAAGAATGATGTTTAATTGCTCTAACCAAACTTGCTTTTCATCGTCTGTGGTTAAATCGTTAAATTTATAAACATGCTCTTCCCATTCCATTAATAAGGTATCAAAAAGCGTGATGTATTTATCATAAGCTTTTTTTTCCTTTGTGGGATTTCCTTTGGTGTCATATAAAATCTTTTTTGCTGTTTCAATTTCTTGTTCATTCTCTTCTATAACTACCTCTTGTTGCGTATTGATGATTTTGCTATACGCTTCAAAAAGTGTATTACTAGGATTAATATCCCAATATTTATCTGAAGAAGGAATAGAGTTTAATTGAAATGAAATATCTTGTTTTTTTAGTAAAGCTTCCCCTTTTAAAGCTTCATCAATTAGCATTTGTGGAAGCAATAATTTCATTTCTGATTCTTCATAGACTCTTAATGAAGGACAGATTAAAGCAATCTCCTGGTCATTGGTGGTCTGTGTTTTATAATATTCTTTTATTTTTTGGAATAATGCGGTATAGTATTTCATGATGTTTATTTTTTAAATAAAAGCCCAAACAATTTTACGTTTGGGCCCTTATTATTGGTTTAATTTACTTCCACCCATTCTTCTTCTTTAATAGAAGGAAGCGGATTAGGAGATAAATCTAAAATGTTGCATTTTCTACCTAAAAGTAAGATTCCTCCAGATGACATTCCTTGTTCTTCTCTCGAACCTGTTCTATTAATACGAGTGTCACTGTAGCCATATGAACCTCCAAACATAAATGGACCAATCGACAATGCAGCACCTGCATTTACTTCATTTTCCGATTTTTTGTAGGAATCAGAGCCTTTTTTGAAGCCAATTTTTAAATCTGAAATAAAATACAATTCCGTAGTTACTGCTGGTAATAATCCTTTTCCATTACCATCACTAATCATTTGGTTGTTTAATATTTGTGCCCCATTTTTAGAATATTTCCAATAGCGCGATTTTAAGAAAGTACTTCCAAACCAAGGACTAGAAACATAGGCTTTACCAATTTTAAAAGACATTTCAAAATCATTGAAATTATAGCTTGAATCAATTTTTTTGTGTTTTCCTTTAGCTCCTCCACCAAAAATGCCTGCGAAACTTGCTGCTGCACTCCAGCTATGAGCTGTGCTTTTATAGTTTGATTCATAGTCGCTTTTTTTGAATTTGTAAGACAACCATTTAGAAGCATTGGATAATGTACTTGCTGGAACTGGAGCAGAAAAATAGTAAGAGTTCATACCACCTAAACCAGTTCTTTTAGCTGCTAATAATTCCGATTCGTATCTTTTTTTAACTGTAATAAAATTGCTGCTTTCAATTTCATCTATATAATTCAATGATTTTTCAATTTTACCTTTGTAACCAATACCTTCCCATCTTTTTAGAGCATCATCTCTTCTTTTAATGAAGTTTCGCCCATTAATAGCCATTTCACTCATGGCATCTGCTTCACCATCTGCCACTCTTTTTTGTAAATCTGTTAATTTATCTTCTGCTTCATAGTATAAAGCTTCATATTCTAAATATTTTATATATTTAGGTGATGGGAAAGATTGATAAATGTATTTTGGATTGTCTTCTGGGTGTTCTACCATAGAATCATCAAAATCTGGATTTTTTAGTTTCTTGATAGTCACAATGTCTTTTCTCAAGACTTCCAATTTCTTTTCCACTTTTGGATCAATTTTAGAATCTTTTACGACACAATATTCTAAAACATCACTATAAACATTTGATTTTGTATGATCTGGGTGAGGACTAAAAATGGTAAATTTTCTAGCACCTGTTTTCTTATCCATTTCAGGAATCATACTTGGAACCTGATCGGCTAATCTTGCAAATTCTTCAGAATATGCATATTTGCTGTATTTTTTGGAAGCTCTTGCATCTTCATATTCTTCATCACTCATGTTTTCTAATTTTGGAGTAGTACCAAAAAAACCTTTTAGAGCATAATCAAATGCTTCCGGATCCATTACTACAGGAACTGGTTCCCAAGCTATGAAATTATTTGGACCTAACATTTTTGGGTCACCGCCATTGGTCATTTTTTTAAATACATCGCCTAATAGATAACTTAAGAAGTCTTTCTCATCAGGCATTGGAACAAAATTTGACATAATTTTTATATTTTTAAGATTTTTATCCTACTCTATCAAGGCTTTTCGGATTTACGCCTATGGTTTGTTTATTTTATTTATGGGTAAGCTGTTCTAGCTTTGTTTACTAAATCGAGTAAATCGTTTCCACCACTTGCAGCATTGGTTGAGTTGTTTTGCCAACTTTGTACGGCTACTACATAAGGAATACCTCCCCAATATCCCCAAAATGGACCACCACTTTGACCTGGCCATACATCTGCTTGATGATAAATAGCTTGGTGTGCATCTGTTGTTGAGTCGTCACCGTTTAAAGCGATGTTGTTTTGATAAATGGGTCTTTGTGCTCCTGTTAAGTCCATTGGATAACCAGCATGTGTCCAGTAAGCTCCTCCATCCCAAGAATCGGTATACGCTTTTGCACCCATCCAGCCTGTAGTATTACCAATATTTCTGTCTAGAACCACCACTACATAATCGTATTTTCCTTCAGTACTATCGATTGTAGGTCCTTTTACTTTGTATTTGTAATACGTTTTTATAGCGTTTGCAGTCCCATAAGTAGCATTGGCTCCATTGTAATACATTGGTGAAAACTTCACCCACCCTGTGGAACCATTACTTAAAAAATCAATAACGTGAGCACAGGTTAATACATGTCTTGGTCCAATCATTACACCGCTAGCATACCCAAGAGCTGTTTCAACACGACCTACACATCGCCATGGGTAAGCAGTTGAATTATATACTATTCTTTGGTCTGTGCCAAAAATGGTTCTGCTTCCTTCTCCTTGCATAAATGTTTCACGGTCAATAAACTTTGCTTTTTTTGCCCCTTTTTTATCTTCTTTTGGATGAAAATCCTGATCTGCATTTACAGGACAAAATGCTTCTACTTCTTCCACATTAGCTCGTGCACCTCTTTTAAAACTTTCAATCGCTTCTGCTTCAATTTCTGATAAACCATCATCAATTTTTTCTGCCTTTTTTGCTTTAATAAGCTTTAGTTTTTCCACCTCTTTTGACAAAAGAGGTTTTTCATTTGCTTGACTTTTCATGTTTGTTTTTATTTAAAAATTAATTGTTTTAATTCTGTGGCTCTACTTTCAGTTTGGTTAATTTGAGCTGCACCCATAGCGGTTAAAGCATTGGCCAATTGAACATCCAATAGATTTCTTTTAATTTCACCATTTGTAGCTCGTAATATTTTACAAAGATTATAGGTGAAATAACCTCTAGTAAGCCCAGAGAAATCACCTTCCATAGCTACTTGGTTTTCTTTACAAGCAGCCCATAATACATGGTTCATTCCTTTTACCTTTACTAAAGATTTGGTTTTTGTAGTTTTTTCGGTTTTAGAGTCTTTAGTAGTTGTATCTGTTAGTTCCCTAGAAAAATTAAAATAAAATTCATCTTCTAGCATGGGTTCTATATACCTTGGAGTTTCATTAGTAAGATTGTTGAATTCATCAAACTTAATTCTTCTTGTTCCTGATCCAGAGTGACAACAATCGAAGAAAACATCTAAGTTTACTCCAGTTTGAAGCGTGTCGAAAATTGCCTTAAAATCATCATCTTTTAAAACACCTGCTGTTTTATAATCGTGAGGACAAATGGCTTCATCTAATCCATCTAATTCGAGATCATCGCTCATATTTGCTACTCTAGTACCATGTCCAGAATAATAAAAAACTAATGAATCTCCTTTTTTATTGGTTGAAACCAACCATTTTAAGTAGTTTATGATATTACTTTTGGTCGCATTTTGATTTGTTAAAATTCTAATGTTTTTTGGTTCAAATCCACAAATAACAAGTGTATTAGCCATGTCTCTTGCATCATGTATACAGCCATTTAAATCTGGTCCTCCAGGTCCGATAGGTGCATAATCATTAATTCCAATTATTATTGCTTTTTTTGTCATAATTTTTTATAGTTTTAATTAGTGATAAAAATTTTTGTAAAATTCTTATTTATTAAAACATTGTAAAAGAGTAAGTTACCTGATTTTTATTGGGTTTATGTACCTTTTTTTATATTGGGTTTTTAGAAGTAAATCAGGTGATTTTCCTATTATGGTATGGGGAAATAGTAGTATAAAACAAAAAGGGATTCGTATTTACGAATCCCTTTTTGTTTTATAAGAGGTTGGTTTTTAGTTTATTTAGTCTTTTTGACGTATTGTGTTAATATAACGATATGTTGGTTTTCTACACGTCCTTCAATTTGTTCTGCATTATCCCAGACTAATTTAATATTATGTACTGGAGCTCCTCTTTTTGCAATAAAATTTGCTCCTTTAACATCTAAATCCTTTATTAAAACGACTGAATCTCCATCTTGTAGGATATTTCCGTTAGCATCTTTGTGAATAATTTTACCATCATCATCATCTGCTTCTCCAGTAACTTTTGCCCATTCTAAAGCATCCTCTTCTAAATACATCATTTCAAGCATATCTAAGTTTTTTAATCGGGCGTGCATTCTCCATGAAACAATTTGAACAGGAAGATTTTCATTCCACATAGCGTCATTTAAACACCTCCAATGATTAAGATCAATCTCTTCTTGATTTTCAATTTGTGAAATACATGTTTTACAAGCTAGAATAGAATGATCGAGACTTTCTTCTGTATAAGGAGCAACATTGAAAACTTGTAATTCATGTTCATTTCCACACAATTCACATGTAGAATTACTTCTATCTTTTAATTTTTTTTCAATAACACTCATTTATTATAAATTGAAGCTAGTTCCTATAGAAAAATTAAATTGGTTATTATATTTTTCAAATCCTACTGGGTCATTATCATAGGTAGCGATTGGAAATTGAATTTCAGAGTAGATTCCAAATCCTTCAGAAAAGAAATAACGAGCTCCAAAATGAGCTCCAAAATTTTTTACACCTATATTTAGGCCAGGATATAAATCTATTTTTTCTTCGATATTAAAAATATCAGCAATGTTAGCACTAAATCTTGCTCTTATATCAAAGCGGTCGTCAAAATTAGGTTTTTCACCCATAATTTCTTCAATTCCTAAAAGATAAGAAGAAGTAAAACCAAATGACATATTTTTTCCTAATCCTATATCATATGTTGCTATGATACCCGTTCCATGATCTTGAAAATTAGCACCAACTTGAAATTTTTTATCTCCTTTTCCTGAGAAAACCTGTGCATTCATTATTCCAAAAGAGAATAGAGTGAATAAAAGTATTATTTTTTTCATTGTTATAATTTTACTACAAATATATAAATATAAGTTAATTTCTTCCTTTTTCAGATGGATAAAGCATATGAAGTGGTTGACTTTGCCAGAATGATTTAGTTTCAACATTTAAAATGGTTATCGGTCCTTTAAATGCCGCGCCAGTATCGATATTCCAAACATTAGCGACATTATAAGGTGTAGTTTTACCTATAAGTGAAACAGGTGTGTGTCCTATAAAAATTTCATGATATAATTTTAATCTTTTTGGGTAGCGTTCATCGTCAATACTCATTAGAGGATCTAAAGCTATAGCACATTCCCATAAAGTTCTGTCCCAATAGTAAAGCGGTTTAAAATATTCATATGTGACTCCTTTTAAATTTGTAAAACCAGCATGAATGAATAGTCGGTTGTCTTTATCTACGAAATAAGGAAATAAGGATTCTAAAAAATAAATATGATTAGTGATTGTCTCTGTAGTAGCATTTTTATAAGCTTCAAGTGTAGATTTACCACCATGGTTAAGCCATTCATCACTGTATTTATTGTTTTTCAAGTAGTTAAGTAATAAATCGTCGTGGTTGCCTCTTAAAAAAATACAATTTTGTGTTTTATTTAACGTTATAAGATAGTCTATAACTGCTACAGACTCACTCCAACCATCTACATAATCTCCTAAAAAGATAATGGTATCTGTTTTTTGAAAATTAACTTTTTGAACTACTTCTAGTAGTCCTTTTAACCCCCCATGAATGTCTCCAATTACAAACGTGCTCATTTTATCTTACTAAATAATTATAAAACAGACAGATATACTGCCAAAACTTTAACAAAATCGGCAGAAAACTTGTAAAATTAAAATTTTGTAACACCTTATTTTTGAAAAAGCAAAAATAAGGTGTTACAAATCAATAAAAGTTTCACTGCAATTTGTCAAAGTAATAAAAATAATAATATAAACAAATTTAAATTTTAGCATTATGAAAAAAACTATCCTTTCTTTAGTGATTATTATAACCGTTTCATTTTCAGTTGCTTCTTGTACAACAGATTCATATGATTCGGATATGGAAAACAATTCAGTTTCCATTCAATTAGACGATACTAGTACTACGACACAAACCGATCCTGTTATTATTCCTAAAAAAGACTAATCCCAAATTATAACACTAAATTAAACCTTATTAAAAGAATTTTTTTAACCCTAGTAATTATTATAACCGTTTCATTTTTTAATGTTTCTTGTACTACAGATGCGTATGATTCAGATATGGAAAACAATTCAGCTTCCATTCAATTAGACGATACTAGTAGCGCACCACAAACCGATCCTGTTATTATTCCTAAAAAAGACTAATCCCAAATTATAACACTAAATTAAACCTTATGAAAAGAATTTTTTTAACCCTAGTAATTATTATAACCGTTTCATTTTTTAATGTTTCTTGTACTACAGATGCGTATGATTCAGATATGGAAAACAATTCAGCTTCCATTCAATTAGACGATACTAGTAGCGCACCACAAACAGACCCTGTTATTATTCCTAAAAAAGACTAATCCCAAATATAACACTAAAATTAAACCTTATGAAAAGAATTTTTTTAACCCTAGTAATTATTATAACCGTTTCATTTTTTAATGTTTCTTGT